>QCHI01000001.1 GCA_003279655.1 Prochlorococcus sp. AG-402-A21
GTTATTTCAAAGAATATTGAGAATGGAATGATTGATATTGAAGGATCTTGGATACCACTTCAATTTGTAAAAAAATCAAAACTAAATAAAATAAAATTATCTATAGAAAATTGGAATTCAAACAAAAAAAAAGATATCATTTTCATAATAAAAAATAGCTCCATTCTTCAAAGCTCTCTTCAAAAAATCAAAATAAATCCCCTTCAAGAAATCATCATAAAAACAGATCACTTCGATTCAGTTCTTTTAGGTTCAAATACCGATCGATTAATCGATCAAATCAATAAACTCAACCAGCTACAAAAATCATTACCAAATCTTTTAATCAACACAAAAGTAAAAATCGTAGATCTTAAAGACCCAAGTAAACCAGAATTGAAAATCGAAAAAACATTGAACAACATCCAGTAAAGGCCTTGCTATGACACAAATCTACATGAACCGATGAGACATTAAGAATTATTCTTAGACAAATATAGAAATTAATTTGTTAATCAATTTTAACTATTAAACCAACAGAATTCATAGATGATGTTCATAATGCCCAAAACGAGTTCTAATACTGAATATGGTTATGGGAATTGGAAACAAATCTAGTTTCAACATGGATGAAGGAATCCTACCCAGTCAATCTGCACGTATTGAGGTTATTGGTGTTGGTGGTGGCGGCAGTAATGCCGTCAACCGAATGATCAATAGTGATCTAGATGGGGTTACATACCGAGTACTCAATACAGACGCTCAAGCTCTGATCCAATCATCTGCAACTCATAGAGTTCAGCTTGGTCAAAGCCTAACTAGAGGTCTTGGTGCAGGCGGCAATCCAAGCATTGGACAAAAGGCTGCAGAGGAATCGAGAACTGATCTTCAACAAGCCTTAGAAGGGGTTGATCTAGTATTTATCGCAGCTGGTATGGGAGGAGGTACTGGAACAGGTGCCGCCCCAGTTGTTGCTCAAGTTGCCAAAGAAAGTGGTGCTTTGACAGTTGGAATAGTTACCAAACCATTTAGTTTTGAAGGGAAACGGCGTTTAAGGCAAGCTGATGAAGGTATTGCAAGGCTTGCAGAAAATGTTGATACATTAATTGTCATTCCCAACGACAGGCTAAAGGACGTAATTTCCGGAGCACCTTTACAAGAAGCCTTTAGAAGTGCAGATGATGTACTAATGAAAGGAGTTCAAGGAATAAGCGACATAATTACATGTCCTGGATTGGTGAATGTAGATTTCGCTGATGTGCGTTCTGTTATGACAGAAGCTGGTACTGCGCTTTTAGGGATTGGTTTGGGTTCTGGAAGGTCAAGAGCTCTAGAAGCAGCTCAAGCAGCAATCAATAGCCCTCTTTTAGAAGCGGCTCGAATAGATGGGGCAAAAGGATGTGTGATAAACATCACTGGAGGCAAAGATATGACTCTTGAAGACATGACATCTGCCTCTGAAGTCATTTCTGATGTAGTAGATCCAGAAGCTAACATCATAGTAGGTACAGTAGTTGATGAAAAACTTGAGGGAGAGATTCAGGTAACCGTTATCGCAACTGGATTCGACAGTAATCAAATTTATTCAAACGAAAGAAATAGAGCAAGACTTTCCCCTCAATCACTTTATGAACAATCGGAGGCTAGAGAAGCAGGTGCTTCAATACCTGACTTTTTACGTTTAAGACAAAATCGTTGAGACTTCTAATCTTACTTTAATTGAGGTGACCCGGATTCCACGCCTGCTTTGAGCATCCAATATGGCTGCTACCTTCCGGTCCTGACCAGGTTTAGGCGTCACAGCCGCATGGGGCCGAGTCAAGAATATTCTAGCAATAGCTAACCACGTTATTAAGAATTAAATGCAAACCACAGAATTGGTTCGTTTTAAAAAGTTGGGCAAACATATAACGGTATTAACTGCTTGGGATGCCATCTCATCCTCAATAGTTGAAGCAGCAGGCGCTGATGTTGTTCTTGTAGGAGATTCACTTGGGATGGTTGTCTTAGGGCACTCAACGACGCTTCCCGTAACACTTGATCAAATGCTTCACCACACAAAAGCTGTTTGCAGAGGTTTTTGTAAACCTCTATCGGAGCAACCATTAGTGGTTTGTGACCTCCCTTTTTTGAGCTATCAATGTGGTGAAGATAAGGCTGTTGAAGCTGCTGGAACTCTCCTGAAAAACTCCTGTGCTTCAGCAGTGAAGCTTGAGGGAGCTGAACCTGAGACTTTATTGGTAATTAAAAGACTTATTAGAATGGGAATCCCAGTGATGGGACATCTTGGTCTAACTCCACAATCAGTTCATCAAATTGGATATAAATCGCAAGCAAGAGATAAAGAGAGCCAAGAGAAAATTTTCAAAGATTCCAAACTTCTTCAAGAATCAGGATGTTTTGCAATAGTTCTTGAACATATTCCTGGAGAGGTTGCCAGTACATTAAAAAAATATTTAACCATTCCAGTAATTGGTATTGGAGCGGGAAGTGATTGTGATGGGCAGGTTAGAGTTACAGCTGATATCCTTGGCCTCTCAATTGAACAGCCTCCTTTTGCAAAGCCTTTATTTCCAGGAAGAGAGCTTTGTATAGATGCTCTAAAAGAATGGATTGATACTACTAATCCAAATCCAGAGAATCCCACCACAAAAACATCTGAATCAAAATCTGATTACTAATCTGCATTCCTTTGGGATCACTCAAAAAATATCTTCCATTTTTTTTCAGCAAAGATCCTTCCTTTAAAGAATGCAACCAAAATTTCTCCAATAATTCTAAGTTTTTATCGCATTTTCTTTTTGTCCATCCAACATTTCTAGCAAGTTCCTCAAAATGAATACCTTCACGTCTTCGTAGACCAATCATCAATAATTCATCCAATGGCATTGGTATTGATTCCTCAAAAAACAAAGTTTTCTCTAATAATTGACTTTCTTGTTGGTCAATCCATTTTTTATAACCAGCAATTGTTCTTGGTCTAGAAAATCTCTCTCCCCAAGGCGCACTTGTTGCCCCCATTCCAAAGCCCCACCAACCAGAACCACTCCAATACACACGATTATGTCTAGAAGCATGTCCAGGCAATGAATAGCTTGAGATCTCGTATCTAGAAAAACCCCTACTTTTAAGAAATCTATTAGTTTCCAAATCTATTTTTTGAGCTTCTGATTCAATTGGAATATTTAACTTACCTTTTTTGTGTATTCTTCCAAAAACAGTATCTGGTTCGATAGTTAAATCATAAATTGATAAATGAGGGGCTTCCGTTTGAACCGCTTGTTCCAGCTCTTCAAGCCACTTAAACAAATTTAATCCTGGAAGATTTTGAATTAAATCAAGGCTCCAACTCCTTAACATTCCTTTTTTAAATAACTTATTTAGCCAATGACAAGCTTCTATTAATTGTGAGCGATTATGTTTTCGACCAATTGATTTCAAAGTACTGTCATCAAATGCCTGACCTCCCAAGCTAAATCTATTAATTCCAATTTCAATGTACCCAATCAGATCATTTTCAAAAAATGTTGCTGGATCAACCTCCATCGTTATCTCCGCACCATCTTGAAATCCAAATTTTCTTTGAAGATTATTTAATAAATCACCTACCTCATTTTTATTCAACAACGAAGGTGTTCCACCACCTAAATAGATTGTTGATAATGCAGGCCCTTTAGGGCTAATTGAAATCTCTCTATGAAGTAAATCCAAATATGCGTTAATGGAAGTTATCCCTGGACTATCTGGGACTTGATAGCTATCACCTAAAGGGATAATGGAAAAATCACAGTAAAAACATCTTTTATGGCAAAAAGGTATATGCAAATATGCACTTCTTGGTGGGGCTACCATTTGAGTTCTAGATATACAAACCCAAATAAATGGTCACTTTTACAATCCAAATCTTTGAAAATAAATAAAGCTTTAGTAAAAAACCATAAGCCAGCATAACCTGAATACATGACAGACCTAGTTATTCTGGTTTTATTTCTCATAACAGGTGCAATCACCGGATGGATTGGTGTGAATTGGTTACCTGAAGAGACTCTAGATAAAATTACTAATCTTAAAAATTTAAAAATTGCTCTTTCAGGATTAACAGCTCTTGTAGGTATTTTAATCGCCTTCCTGTTTCAGCAATTTAGAAATAAATTAACTAAAAGAATAAGAACTATGCCCACGGATTTACTGGTTAGTAGATCCGTGGGCATAGTTCTTGGACTTGTCATAGCAACTCTTTTATTAGTACCTGTACTGCTTTTACCTTTACCCGATGAATTGTTTTTTGTAAAGCCTATTTTTGCTGTACTTAGCAACATTTTTTTCGGAGTACTTGGATATAACCTTGCAGATGTTCATGGTCGAACGGTTTTACGTCTTTTCAATCCAAATAGCACTGAATCTTTGCTAATGGCAGATGGAATCCTAACTCCAGCCAGTGCAAAAGTTTTAGATACAAGTGTAATAATTGATGGTCGAATTCAGGCCCTAATTAAATTTGGACTAATAGAAGGGCAGATAATTGTAGCTCAATCAGTTATGGATGAGCTACAAAAACTAGCTGACTCAAGTAACAACGAGAAACGAGGGAAAGGAAGGAGAGGGCTTAAATTGCTTAACCAATTAAGAGAAAGTTATGGAAGAAGATTAGTTATCAACAGTACAAAATATGAAGGAGACGGAACTGATGAAATTCTTTTAAAATTAACCTCAGATATTTCCGGAATATTAATAACCGTTGATTACAACTTAACTCAAGTAGCTCTAGTCCAAGAAATAAAAGTTCTTAACTTAAGTGAACTAGTTCTTGCAGTTAGGCCTGAGGTTCAACCTGGTGAGAAGTTAAATTTAAAAGTAGTTAGAGAAGGTAAGGAAAACTCACAAGGTATTGCTTATCTTGAAGATGGCACAATGGTAGTTATCGAGGAGGGTTTCCAATGGATCGGTAAAAGAATAGAAGTAGTTGTGACTGGAGCATTACAAACACCGACGGGCCGAATGGTTTTTAGTAAAGCTTCCAATGATCAGCCCCCGAACAAATTTGAAAAAACAAAAGCATCTCAAGGCTAGATCTAGCTAGGCTCGATTCCAAGAAGACTTAACTTCAATATGACTGCATCCTCTCCGTATTATGGCGATTCTGCCGTAATGAGAACTCCACCCCCTGATTTACCATCACTTCTTCTGAAAGAAAGAATAGTTTATTTAGGCTTGCCGCTATTTTCCGATGATGATGCCAAAAGGCAACTGGGGATGGATGTAACTGAACTAATTATTGCCCAACTTCTTTTTCTGGAATTTGATAATTCAGAAAAACCAATATATTTCTACATCAACTCAACTGGAACAAGCTGGTACACAGGAGATGCAATTGGATTTGAAACTGAAGCCTTTGCAATTTGCGACACGCTCAGATATGTAAAGCCTCCAGTTCACACAATTTGTATAGGTCAAGCCATGGGAACCGCAGCAGTAATTCTCTCGGCGGGGACTAAAGGGCAACGAGCAGCATTACCTCATGCATCAATTGTTCTTCATCAGCCTAGAAGTGGTGCTCAAGGCCAAGCAACTGATATTCAAATCAGAGCAAAGGAAGTTATTCACAATAAGAAAGCTATGCTAGAAATTCTTAGCCATAACACTGGAAGATCAGTAGATCAATTATCCAAAGACTCAGATCGAATGAGTTATCTTAACCCTCATGAAGCAGTTGAATATGGGATTATAGATCGTGTTCTTACTAGTAGAAAAGACTTGCCAGGAGAGAAAGTTTTGCCTAAATAACCCAATAATTCTTCCAATTTCTTTAAATTATTAACCTCAATTACTCAAAATCAATTAGCCATGCCTATAGGTACTCCAAGCGTTCCATACCGTCTTCCAGGAAGTCAATTCGAAAGATGGGTTGATATATATACAAGACTTGGTGCGGAGAGAATTCTATTTCTTGGTCAAGAAGTAAACGACGGCATAGCTAATAGCCTCGTAGCACAGATGCTTTATCTTGATTCTGAAGACAGTAGTAAGCCGATATATTTGTATATCAATAGTCCAGGAGGATCAGTGACTGCTGGCTTAGCGATCTATGACACGATGAAATATGTAAAAAGTGACCTGGTAACCATTTGTGTTGGGTTAGCGGCGTCAATGGGTGCCTTTTTACTCTCTGCAGGAACAAAAGGTAAAAGGCTTGCACTACCCCACAGCAGAATCATGATTCACCAGCCCCTGGGAGGTACTGCTCAAAGACAAGCTAGTGACATTGAAATTGAAGCACGAGAAATTCTTAGAATAAAAGAAATGCTAAATAAATCTATGGCAGAGATGACAGGACAAACATATGAAAAGATAGAAAAAGATACTGATCGTGATTACTTTTTGAGCGCAGAAGAAGCCAAAAATTATGGACTAATAGACCGAGTAATAACCCATCCAAGTGAAAGTTAAGATAAAAAATTTATTGTCCTTATCAACCAAATTGTCTTGATAGTAAAAAAAATATATAAATGAAAGTGGTTTCGATAGCACTCTATTTCGTAAGCTCAGCCTTAATACAGTTCTGAAATACCCACTCACATGGCAAAACTTTTTTACGACACTGATGCAGACCTAGGTCTTCTTCAAGATAAAACCGTTGCAATTATTGGCTATGGATCACAAGGCCATGCGCATGCATTAAATTTAAAAGATAGTGGAATCAAAGTTGTTGTTGGGCTTTATGAAGGAAGTCGATCAGCAAGTAAAGCCAAATCTGATGGATTGGAAGTTTTAAGCGTTTCAGAGGCTTCCTTAAGGGCAGATTGGATAATGATACTTTTGCCTGATGAATTTCAAAAAAATGTTTACAGTAACGAGATAGCACCTCATTTGAAACCAGGGAAAATCCTAAGTTTTGCTCATGGTTTTAATATTCGTTTTGAATTAATAAAACCACCTGAGTTTGTCGATGTTGTAATGATTGCTCCCAAAGGCCCAGGTCACACTGTCAGGTGGGAGTACCAAAATGGTCAAGGGGTTCCAGCTTTATTTGCCATTGAACAGGATGCTTCTGGCAAGGCCAGATCACTTGCGATGGCATATGCGAAAGGTATTGGCGGAACACGTGCAGGAATTTTAGAAACTAATTTCAAAGAAGAAACAGAAACTGATCTCTTTGGAGAACAAGCAGTTTTATGTGGGGGCCTCTCTGAGTTAGTCAAAGCTGGTTTTGAAACTCTTGTAGAAGCTGGCTATCAACCTGAATTGGCCTACTTCGAATGCTTGCATGAAGTTAAATTAATAGTTGATCTAATGGTTAAAGGAGGTCTAACTGCAATGAGGGATTCGATCTCCAATACAGCTGAATATGGAGATTACGTAAGCGGTCCAAGGTTAATAACAAAAGAAACAAAAGAAGAAATGAAAAATATTCTTGCCGACATTCAAGATGGTACTTTTGCTAAAAACTTTGTAAAAGAATGCGATGCAGGGAAACCTGAAATGAAGAGAATTCGCCAAAAAGATTCAGAGCTACCAATAGAGAAAGTAGGCAAAACTCTTCGTTCTATGTTTAGTTGGCTTAAAGCAGACTGAAAAAATCATTAACATAATCTTAATTGCCGTTTTTATAGATCTTTTAATAGGCGATCCAAAAAACTTACCACACCCAGTCGAATTAATGGGTATTGTTATTAGTTTTTCAAAAGGATTAGTAGAAGTAATTGCAAAAGAAAATAAATCAAAATTATATTTTGGAGGTATAATAATTACATTGACAGTCGTATTGTTAAGCGGAATTTCTGGATGGCTAATAGAAAGATTATTTTTATTTTATGAAAATCAAACGCCTATTTTAAGTACATTGCTTTTTGCTTTTTTTCTAAGTAGTTCTCTTGCTTCAAGAAGTCTTAATAAAAGTATTTTTGAAGTTATAAATTTAATAGAAAAAGGAATTTATAAAGATAATGTTAGCAAGATAAAGAAAAAGTTAAGTCTTATAGTTGGTAGAGATGTTGAGAATTTAGATAGAAATGAAATACTTAGAGCCTCAGCTGAAACAGCAAGTGAAAATTCTGTGGATGGTATTTTTGCTCCATTATTTTGGATCTTTTTAGGAACAATTTTCTGGGAATTCAATCAATTTTTGCCGGGTCCATTAGCGATGGCTTGGGTCTTTAAAGCATCTAGCACTATTGATTCAATGCTTGGATACAAAGAGGGGAAATTAAAATGGCTTGGCTACACGGGTGCGAAGCTGGATGATCTAATGGTATGGATTCCTTCAAGAATAGTATTAATTACGCTTCCTTTTTGCTGCAAAACAAAGCAATCAATTTTTAAAATCATAGGAGATTCCTGGAAGGATGGTATTGCTGACTCTTCTCCAAACTCAGGCATTTCAGAAGCAGTATTTGCTTATTGTGCCGGAGTCAAAATGGGAGGAGTAAACTATTACAAAGGGAAAAAAAAATTAAAGCCAATCATTGCAAAATCTTATCCTATAGCAAATATAATATCAGTCAAAAAGATACTGAGCCTAAGTCTTAGGCTTGAGCTTGCTTGGATAATAGTCTTTTCCTTAATAATGAAATTTATAAATCTATAAATTCAAAAAGCACCTCTATCCATTGGAAAGATTAATACTCCTAATGTAAGAATAATGATTTCCAAATCAAGTATAAAATTTCTGTTTCTTGCATAAGCCAAGTCTAATTCAACCCTTTTTTTATAACTCAGATTGTTTCTACCACTAACCTGCCATAATCCAGTTAGCCCTGGTCTAACGGATATAACTTCTTCCATAAAAAGACTATATTTATTAATCTCATTATTAACAATTGGTCTTGGTCCAACAACACTCATTTCTCCTTTTAAAACATTCAAAAATTGAGGTAATTCGTCTAAACTAGATCGTCGAAGAAATCTACCTAATTTCGTGATTCTAGGATCTTTACGTAATTTAAAATCTTTTTCAAATTCCTTTCTCATAAGAGGATATTTCTCTAATAAATTTGGTAGTAAATCATCAGCATTTTTATACATGGTACGAAACTTAATGCATCCAAATTCTCTATAGTTTCTTCCTACTCTTTTTTGAACATAAAAAATAGATCCTGGAGAACTTAACTTGACTAATATTCCAATTAAGATAAAGATTGGTGAACCTATAGTTAACACTAATAAAGAAAAAATAACATCTCCTATCCTTTTTAATGTGCGCCCATAACGACTTTGATTTCTTATTATTTCTACAGCAAGCAAAGAAGAAGGTTCTTTTGAAATTACTTCAAAAGGAATTCTTGGAGAGCCTTTTCGGAACTCAGACCATCGCAATAAAGATTTTCTTGGATTAGTTTGCACAAATTATTGAGTTAGTAATTTCAGAATTTCAAATTTATACCCTACTCAATTAGGAATTTCTTAATGGAGAACCAAGGTCACTAGTAGCAATGTCACAAGAATTGATATGCGCCCTCCAGACTCTATTTATGGTTTTCTCAAATCTATTTTTAAATGTATCTTGTGAAAAAGAATTACTCCAATCTCTAATTAACTCAGGATTTAAATCTCTCCATAGTTTTTTTTCCTTAAAGAATTCAATTGCTTCGACTAAAGACTTCACCGTCTGATTAGAAAACAAAAGTCCAGTTGCCCCTTTAGCTGAATTAGAGTTAAAGCATTTAACAGTATCTAAAACCCCTCCTTTACCAAAAGCAATCACAGGAGCTCCTGAGGCCATTGCCTCCACAGGAGCTATTCCAAAATCCTCAATACCCGAATAAACAAAAGCTCTACAGCTACTCATTAGATTTTCAATTTTCTCCTTGCTTTGAAAACCAAGAATTTGAACTGTGGGACCTGCAAGCTCTTTTAAATATGCCTTTTCGACTCCATCGCCAACAATTATCAAAGGTAATTTGAGCCTATTAAAAGCCCTAACAAGCAAATCAACCCTTTTATTAGGAACCAATCTACAGACACTTAAATAGAAATCTTCTCTAGGCTTATTCCATTCAAAACGATTTACATCAACTGGTGGATGTAGAACTTCTGATCGCCTTCTCCAATACTTCCAAATCCTCTTTGCCGTAAAATTAGAATTTGACAGTAAGTAATCAACTCTTGCGCTACTTAATTGATCCCATTGCCTCAAAGTATGCAATTGCAATCTAATTAATGGTCCTAAGCCAATTCTTGTTAAAAAAGATCGTTTCAAATATATATTCATTTGATCCCAAGCGTATCTAACAGGTGTATGCACATAACTAATATGAAGTTGATCAGGCGAAGTCAAAATACCTTTAGCAACAAGATGACTACTACTAATAACCAATGGATAGTCTTCTAAATCGAGCTGCTCAATAGCGAAAGGCAAAAGGGGTAAGTATTGTTGAACATGTGAGCTACCGAATGGTAATTTTTGAATAAAACTAGTTTTTACTTTTCGTTTAAACAACCAGCTATTTTCATGGAAATTCTCATCATTAACCAAAGAAAAAAGTTCTGGCTGCGATGCAATTTGAGTTAACAACTCATCAATCACCTGAACAACATTCTCCGCTCCACCAATTGATCTTGGAGTAAACCATTCATGTACTAACGCAATATTGCCAGGAAGATCTAAAGATGAATTAACACTCAAAGTAAAAGACTTAAATATTACAATTAATTTTATTTTATTACAGCTTAGATATTATGACAAGATAAAATAATTAATTTTAGAAACTTAAATTATTTTCACCAAGCACAATAGCTAATTAAATAATTTCTCTAAAAAGAAATACCTGTTTTATCTATAGATGAAATTAATGGATCATAAAAGTGATGAAATAAACTGCCACTAAAACAGAATAAACAAACAAAACCACTTAAGAGTCCTAGGGAAATAAAATATCTAACATATCCACTTCTTCTTTCTAATTTAGCAACTGAAAAAAGCATGATCAATAAGAAAAATAAACCTATTGATTCAGAAGATAAAAGAGCTGTTCTATCGACTACTAATTCAAAATTGGTTCCAAAGAAGAGATCATTGCCTGAAATATTGTTTTTAAATAAAATAAAGTTGATTATTTCAGAGAAGGTTAGACTGATAATAATAAAATATGATACTGGCTTTGTAAGTCTGTTCATTGTTTTACTAAAACTTAACCAGAGCACAGCTATAAAAATAGATGCCATTAATGGGAGCCCAGGAATTAACCAAGTAAGATTTAATAACATAGCCATCAAAAAAGCTTAATTTTATATGAAACTATAAGTTCTTTTTTTAGCTCTTGAAGACCAAGAATAAAAAAGTAACCTGCATCTAAAACAATACTAATCAAACTAGTACTATTCATTTAAAAAAACATATAATATTTTTTTTAGCAAGAAAACGAATCAAAAACAAGCTATCAATTAATAGTCAAACAAAACTTAATAAGAAAAATAGAACCTTATTCAATTTTATATAACTCTTTTTTTATATAATACATAAAACTATTAATATATACAATTTTCAAATAATAATATGCTCATGAAAAATTCACATTCTTCTCTAAATAATGCTTGATTTACTTGTTTCGAAAGATCTAAAAGATATAACCACATATCGAAAAGAATAAAACTCATATCAAAATAGCTTATAATTTAACTATAGATAAGCTTTAACCTCAAATGTCTGAGAATGATTCAGAGATCAATAATCAAAGTATCAATTCAGATCTAGATGATACAGAAACAATTGAACCTAATAATGATTCAAAACTAATTGATCAAAGTCAAAACCTCAATTCATACCCTAAATGGATAAATAATAAAGGCGAAGAGGTAAAACAAGTTTTTGGTTTTAATGAAAATGCTGAACTTGTTAATGCAAGAGTCGCTATGATAGGTTTTTTAATGCTCATACTCACTGAATTAGCATTTGGTGGCGAGCCAGCAACGTTGAAAATTTTTGGAATTAGCTAGAAATTAAATCTTTATATTATATTTATTCCAATCACTTAATTCATTTTTTAAAAGCTATGAATAAAAAAACATTAGTTGGTGTTTCATACGTATCTGCTTGGGTCATTATTTGGGGAACAATTGGGTCACTTATTGATTTTTATTTCCTTCAAAATACATATCTTCCAGGCTCAATAGGGCAGTTTTCAACATTTATAGTTACAGCTTTACTATCTTCAATTGTTGCTATATATATTTTCCCAACAATAAATAATAAATTTATAAGTTAATAACGATAACGTTCAACAACTTGAGAAGGCTTATCATTAATTCCTTTCTGATAAAGGATCCATTGGTTGGTTTCAAGATCATGGTCACAACCCAAGTCTTCTAGGTCAACAGATTTCAATCGTAATTCATAATGGCATTGCTGATCAGCTTCAAAGGCGGATTTATAGCCCGTAAAAAAATATACATATCCTAGAATAATTGCTATTAGAGATATAAAAGCAATGCTTATTTTCATAAAATCTAATAATTCATTAATAATATATTAGCTTTTCAGGTAGACAAAAAAGAATTTATAATTTTTTGTCTTTTACTTTTTCTAAAGGTATTTCACATTCAGTTAAATCTTGATCATTTAAACGATCCAATATACGAACCATATCAAGTGCTGAAAGTTCTCCATTGGTTCCCCATTTAAGAGTTGTCTTTCGCTGTTGAGGAATCTTTTTCTCCTTGTTCTCCTGACCTTTTTTTTGGACCATTACTACTACAATGCCTCTAATTAAATATTAAAATATAGAGCTTCTATATCAAAACGATAGAAGAAATCCTTTGTCAAACTTTACTTTCTTGTTTAATAGTAATATTTTCCTATTTTTAGCAATTCCACTAAATCATTCTAATTATTCAAATATTAAGTTTATAAAACCACTATCATCTGCCAAAATTGTAAACAAACTCTTGAAATGAAGGATTGTAAAAGTAAACAAGTACACTAATAACTAATAAGACATTCAAACCAATTACTATTGAACCAATAATAACTCTCTGACGCTTACCTGGGACTTTATATTTCATACCAGCTGGCAAGTTAACTAATACGTCTGGATCATTAGCAGTTGATTTCTTAAACTTATTGTCTTTGACCTTATTGGTCTTAGTTGCCTTATCATTAGTTTTTTTGGAATCAAAAGCTTTAGAGCCCATTTTCTTAGTTAGAAGAATTTCTTTATCTTTATAGTTCTAAGCTTACTTAGGAAAATCAGATAAAAACCTATTTTGTTCTAGTTTTTCACATTAATTTGTTAAATAAGTCAGAAATCAAAAATCAAGTGATCATAATCAATTTATTGATTATATTTAGCAAAATTTCCTGATAGAATCAATAATACTTTTCGCTTCTTTTCTTTTGAAATTAGAATTCATAGCCATTATTAAATTTGCCTCTAAACCTAATAATCTAGTTTGACAAGAAAAATTTTGATTTTTTACAGCATTTTTTTGATAGTCATTTATTTTAAATAATGCTTCCTTGCAGGATTTTATATCTTTATAACATATCAAAACCAACGCATCAATTTCAAAATAATCTTTAGATTGATTTGCTATCAGTGGATTTAAAGGAAAAAAAATATATATAAAAAGAAGAGATACGAATTTAATTTTTTCAAATGGATAACCAATCAAAACATAATCTCCAATTCAATGTATTGGTAATTGTTTGAATATGACTAAAAATAGCAGCGTGAATAAAAAGAAAAATTATTTTCTTAATCATACAAACTTTAGATTTATATAAAAAAAGGACTCATTTTTAAAGAGTCCCTTATAAAAAAAGAAAAAGTAAGTAAGAAAAACAGCTTTAAAGACTCATCCCTGAACACGGTCCTTAAAAAGTTTCCCAGCTGTAAAGGCAGGGACTCGCTTGGCAGGTATTGCTATCTTTTCTCCAGTTTTAGGGTTTAGTCCCTGACGAGCTGAACGATCACGAGGCTCAAATGAGCCAAAACCCAGAATGGAGACTTTCTTACCCTCCACTACAGAATCAATAATTGTATCTATGGCGGCATCAACTACCAGAGAAACGTCTGTTTTCGTTAGCTCTGTACGAGCTGCAACCAGGTTGACTAAATCTGCTTTGTTCATTGGAAAGATTGTATGTAGCAGGGAGTAAGAGGAGGAAAACCAATAGGAAATTGGTTTCCAAAAAACTCAATCTTGCTAATCGTATGGACCAAATCACTTGCCTGCAACCCAAAGGGCTTGTGACATAAAGCTTTCTAAAAAATATATCTGCATTTTTTCTTCATTCAATAATCTTTCAAAGATTCGAACTAGATAACTTAAGAAAGACGCAGAATTTCTGTTTTCCCCAAGAAGCTTGTCAGGGCAATACTTCTGAAAAGATGGTTTAACACATTTATGCTAAAAAAACGCTCTGAAGTTTGAAATTAATTATTTTTTCTAACAAAAATCAGACATTTAATGAAATTCTCATGAAACAACAAAGGTCTGCAGAACAGCACATTTATTGGTATTACAAAATAATAACCACACTAAAAAAGAGAATAATAAATGGCAAATCAGATTTTTTATAGCTCCAGAGCATCCATTCTTAAGCTGTAATTCCTAAAGAAGCTCTAAATTTCTCCTTGACCTTTTTCCAAAAACCTTCAAAAGATTTGATTTTCAATTGGAATAGAATATGTTTTAACTCCGTTCAAACCCAAATCGCAAAATCAACGAACTTTTCTAGCAAAAACGATTTAGTATTCATTTGAAAAGCACCAAATTCCTAATACAAGTTTTTTTTAATTGAATTTCGTTTTTCATAACTTGTTAAAACAAACTAAACACCTAACTTGTAGGAAAAGTTACTTAATTATTTTTATAAAGGACAAACACAATTGGGAAAAGTAAAAGTTGGTTCAGCATGGCCTTTAGGTAGCTCAGTTACTGTTGATGGGGTTAATTTCTCCATCGCAGCACCACATGCAACAAACGTAGAATTACTAATCTTCCAGAATGAAGACGACGAATATGCAAAAGAAACAATACCCTTAGATCAGAAAAATAGGTCTGGGGATTATTGGCATGTTGAATTAGAGGGGCTAACCGAAGGAACGTTATATGGATATAAAGTATCAATTGATGGGCACTTGGCTTCCGAGGAACATATTGTTTTAGATCCATGTGCAAGAGCAATTACAGGGTGGGGGCATTACATAAGAAATCAAAAAGAAAAAGTGAATAATTGTTATGGGAATTGCCTAAAGGGAGTAGTAACTAAAAGAGATTATTTTGATTTCAAATCCCACCCAAGACCTAAACATTCATGGAATAAAACAATCATTTATGAATTACATGTTGGTGGTTTTACTAAAAGCAGTGATTCAAGTATTAGCAAAAGCAAGAAGGGAACATTTTTAGGATTAATTGAAAAGATACCTTATCTAAAAAATCTTGGTATTACATCTATTGAGCTGCTTCCTGTTTTCGCATTTGATTCTAATGATGCCCCTGAAGGACTAGTTAACTATTGGGGTTATAGCCCTATCAATTGGTTCACGCCACATCAAGGTTTTGTAAATAGTTGTAATCCATTAGAAGCAAGGAAAGAATTCAAACAGTTTGTAGAAGTTTGCCATGATAATGAGCTAGAGGTATTAATCGATGTGGTCTATAATCACACTACAGAAGGGAATCAAGATGGTCCAAGTATAAGTTGGAAAAATTTTGGTCCTAAAACTTACTACCATCAAGATGAAAAGGAAAATTATCAAGATGTAAGTGGATGTGGAAATAGTATTGCCGCTAATCGTCCTTTAGTTAGGAAATTAATATTAGAATCACTTCATTGTTGGGCAGTTGAGTTAGGTGTTGATGGATTTCGTTTTGACTTAGGTATTGCTTTGAGTAGAGGAGAAAATTTAATTCCTTTAGAGAAACCTCCCTTATTTGAAGAAATAGAAGCAGATCCTAAACTAAGTGATGTGAAATTAATCAGTGAACCCTGGGATTGTGGTGGTCTTTACAAACTAGGTGATTTTCCAGCAAAAGAGTTCAGAACCTGGAATGGACATTTTAGAGATGATATTAGACGATTTTGGAAAGGGGATAAAAGCACAATATGGCCACTTAAAGATAGACTAATAGGGAATAAATTACTATATAATGATAATAATTTAGCAAATATTTTTAGTATTAATTTCATAACTTCTCATGATGGATTTACCCTAAAAGATCTAGTAAGTTTTAACAAAAAACATAACCTTGCAAATGGCGAAAAGAATAGAGATGGAGAGAACAATAATAATAGTTATAATTATGGAGTTGAAGGACCAACGACTAATAAAGAAATAAATATTTTAAGGCAAAAACAACAAAGAAATCTTCTTTCAACACTCCTTTTATCTCCAGGAGTACCGATGATTTTAATGGGAGACGAAGTAGGTAGAAGCCAAGGAGGTAATAACAACACTTGGTGTCAAGACAACCCACTCGGTTGGATGGATTGGAATCATAAGAATTGGGATCATGACTTAAAAGAATTTGTATTAAAGCTGATATCTCTAAGGAAACAACTACCTGAGTTTTTCAGTCCTGATAGTATTTATGATTGCCAGAAAGATAATACCAAGGTCAAAACATCCAATTTTTGGATTCAGTGGCATGGCATTAAAGTTAATAAACCTGACTGGGGTGACTGGTCACATACTCTTGGATTTAGCATTAACAAAAACGATGAAGGCTCAGCAATCTGGCTTGGCTTTAATGCTTACAAAGAATCAATGATTTTTGACTTGCCTACCCCAATTTCTCCTTGGAAAAAATATATTGATACCTCTATTTTGAAAACTAAAAAAGTCTCTAACAAACCTTTAGCGAATCAAAAAAATGTGCGAATCGAAAGTAACAGTCTTGTGCTTATGGTCTCCAGCGAGTATTCAAAAAGAATTAAGCTATGAGAGTCAAAATCAAGCGGGCGGCGGGAATCGAACCCGCATCATCAGCTTGGAAGGCTGAGGTTTTACCACTAAACTACGCCCGCGCTAGAACTGAAGATCTACTCACTGTTGGAGTAAAAGTAATTCAGCTTTCTCCATTATTACCTTGCGAGTCCCATTATCCAAAAAAGAGTGCATAAGTCCACATCGCTTTACGAAGGAAATAATCGCACAAGACTAATGATCTCTTATGCAATGGGAGATGCTGGAACGGGATTAGCCGCAATACAATTAGGTACTTATCTATTTCTATTTTTTACTTGTGCTGCAGGAATTCCTGCCTTTATTGCAGGCTCGCTTCTCATGGTTTCAAAACTTTGGGATGCGATAAATGATCCTCTAATTGGATGGATGAGTGATCACACCAGATCAAGATGGGGGCCAAGGCTTCCTTGGATGATTGGAGGTTCTGTTCCACTAGGTTTGTTCCTTGCCGCAATGTGGTGGGTCCCTCCTGGAGGAATAGATGCGAAAACAACTTATTACGTATTCGCAGCAATTTTCTTGATGACAGCCTATACATCCGTAAATCTTCCTTTTGCCGCATTATCTACAGAGCTAACTGAAAATATAGCTATTAGAACAAGACTCAATGCTGCAAGATTTACTGGGTCTATTATTGCTGGGACAACTGGGTTAATAGTAGCTGCAGGCTTCTTATCTCAAGGAGTGGAAGGTTATACTCCAATGGGAAGAGTAACGGGAATAATTGCTACTTCGACCACATTAATTTCTTGCTGGGGACTAGCACCATTTGCTAAAAAAGCTAGAAAACCCACTTCTCAATCAGAACCTTTTAAGCAGCAAATAAAAAGAGTTTTAAATAATAAACTTTTCACACGAATTATCGCTCTTTACTTGCTTCTTTGGTGCGGACTGCAATTAATGCAAACCGTTTCATTAATCTATCTTGAGCAAGTAATGCTTGTTCCAATAGAAATTTCAAAATGGATACCAATACCATTTCAAATTAGTACTCTATTAGGTTTACAGTTTTGGAGCTTTTACTCCAATAAATACGGAAGGATATCAGCACTATTTAAAGGGGGGAGAATATGGATATTAGCTTGCCTTTTAGTTATGTTAATTCCTCCAATAACAAAGGGAGTCAGTATCAATACTTTATTATCTTTTGGCAATATTGAAGGGATAAAAATGCTAATTCTTCTATTAATAATTGTTTTAGTTGGCTTTGGAGCTTCCACAGCATATCTAATCCCTTGGTCTTTACTTCCTGATGCTATTGATCAAGATCCCGAAAAACCTTCAGGAATATATACAGCATGGATGGTTTTTATTCAGAAAATCGGTATTGGTTTAAGCGTTCAATTTTTAGGAGTTCTTTTATCTTTATCAGGATATAAATCATCAACTAATTGCTTATCAAGTTTTGAAGACTTAGATCAACCACTAACAGCAATCATTACTATAAGATTGTGCATGGGATTAATACCTTCTTTTCTAGTAATTGCTGGATTAATAACTATGAAGCCCTGGAGATGTTTAGATTTTAAATCTAAAAGAGTAAGTCCATGAACTACTCACCTCGTTGGCTAAGAAGATTTTTTAGCAGCATGTTAATTGGGGGCCAAGCAATTGCATCAATAGCTAAAGGGAAAATCAATAAATCAGATTTAATAGATCAACTAATGGAAGCAGGGCCAGGTAGTTTCCTAATCGTATTAATAACAAGCATTGCAGCAGGAACCGTTTTCAATATTCAGGTAGCTGCAGAACTGAGTAAACAAGGTTTAGGTTCTGCAGTTGGAGGACTATTAGCAATTGGTATGGCAAGGGAGATAGCTCCTCTCCTTACCGCAACTCTTCTCACTGGAAAAGTTGCAACTGCTTATGCTGCCCAAATAGGAACAATGAAAGTTACTGAGCAAATTGATGCTATTACGATGCTACAAACAGACCCAGTTGAATATTTAGTTGTCCCAAGGCTATGCGCGATGGTTGTAATGGCTCCAATTCAATGCTTGCTATTTTTTTCTATCGCTTTATTTAGCGGTCAATTTAGCAGCACTGTTCTCTATCAGATTCCACCAAGCATCTTTTGGAATTCGGTTAGAGAATGGCTCATAACATCCGATCTTCCATTTATGATTGTTAAAGCATTAGTGTTTGGTCTCTTAATCGCAATTATTGCTTGCGGATGGGGATTAACTACAAGAGGCGGGCCAAAAGAAGTAGGTTCAAGTACTACTGGAGCAGTAGTAATGACTCTAATAACCGTTTCTTTAGTAGATGTATTGCTTACCCAAGTTCTTTTTGGCTAAAAACTATGACTTCTGAAAATCTTCTTGATAAAGATAGTGTGATTTTGTCGCCTTCTTATCGTTTACCAATCTTCATAATATTTTTAGGCTTATTATTTTTAATAACATCATTTCATCCTTGGCCAACGATTGCAATTAGCAGTTTTGGTTTCTTCCTATTGCTGCAATCTTTTACCTTAAAACTAAAATTTACTAAAGAAGATTTAATTGTCATGCAGCTTGGGAATGAATTAAGAAGATTTCCTTTTAAAAATTGGAAAGCATGGAGAATTATATTACCTGAATTACCAGGTTTTCTTTACTTTAGAGAGGAAGCAAGCCCTCATCTATTGCCCATCCTTTTTGAGGTCAACTCGTTAAAAGAACAGCTAAAGTTAAGGGTCAAGGATTTAGAAATACAAAAAGAAGTAGAATCATCAAAATCTAAAACTTAATTGAAGTTTTAAATATGGAATCCGACGAAAATCTATCTAGAGAAAAACAAAATTTAGAAAAGAATATTTCTGTGGAAAATTCTTCTTCATTAAAAAATACAGACCAAAAGCCTCTCGAGAAGCAAACCAAATCACAAAGTGTCATTAGTCCTAAAAACAATCAAAAAATAGCCAACCCACAAACACAGCCTTTCATTGACCTTGCTCTTAAAGATCTTCAGCTTTCACGTGAGCAATTAGAACAAGAATTAGAAGAACTTTCTAAAAAGAAAGAACAAATTGATAATGAACTTAAAAGCTCATTTACAGGTCAATCTGATGCGATCGCTAGGAAAGTTAAAGGTTTTCAGGAATATCTAACTGGTGCCTTACAAGACTTAACTCAGTCAGCAGAGCAACTAGAACTTGTTGTACCACCAGTAATAGTAAAACCATCACCACTTGATGAAAATAATAAAACTGAGCCTTCTAAAGAGCCAGAAATTATCCCTGCTGTTTCTGATACTTTTAAACCTGATGAGAATTTAATCAGAAGATGCTTTAGTCAATTTCTAGAACAACCCGATTTCTATGCTGAGCCCTGGAAACTTAGAAGAAGTCTTGAATCCATTGACATTGAAATGCTTGAAGATTGGTTCTTCAGCATGGGAGGTAGAGGTGCCCAACCAAGTAGAGGGAGTAGATCAAAGAATGCTTTAATTGCAGCAGGGATTATTGCAATATTAGGTGAGTTGTACGGAGAACAATTCCAGACTTTGGTTTTAGCGAGTCAACCAGAGCGACTTGGAGAATGGAGAAGATGTCTCCAAGATTCATTAGGACTTAACCGTGAGGATTTTGGTCCAAATAGTGGGATAGTCCTTTTCGAACGACCCGATGGACTAATTGAAAGAGCAGACCGACTTGAAGAAAGAGGCGAGTTGCCTTTGATAATTATTGATGCGGCTGAAATTAATGTAGAAATTCCAATTCTTCAGTTTCCTATTTGGCTAGCTTTTGCAGGAAGTCCTAATGAAATTTACGAAGAAGATGGATTAATATAGAAATTCCTATTGAAATTATTTTGAATCTATTAATTCTTTTTTTAGGATATTTATTTGGATCTTTTCCAAGTGGTTACATAGCTGGAAAAATTGCTAAAGGAATTGATATTCGTTCATTAGGTTCTGGGTCCACAGGAGCAACAAATGTATTAAGACAGGTTGGAAAGCGCGCAGCAATTACAGTCTTTCTACTAGATGTTTTCAAGGGGGTTCTATCTATTTTAGTAGCAAAATATTTCCTACTAAATGATTCATGGCAAGTAGCTATAGGTCTATCAACTTTAATTGGCCACATTTGGCCTATCTGGCTCAATTGGAAAGGGGGTAAAGCCGTAGCCACAGGGCTGGGAGTATTTCTTGGCCTTTCATGGCAAGTCGGGCTTGCCACACTAGGTATCTTTATCGCGATCATCACACTATTTAGAATAGTATCGCTTGCTAGTGTTAGTGCTGCATTAGCTCTACCTTTAATAATGTTTTTAAGCTTTAAATCATCAAACATTTCTTTACCTTTTTTAGTTATTTCACTATTAGCTATGGCTTTAGTAATTTGGAGACATAGAGAAAATATAGTTAGACTAATTAAAGGTAAAGAGCCAAAAATTGGTCAGTCCTCAAAAATCAAATAACAACTTTATCGCAAAAACTTTTGAACATATATGCAGGATCATTTGATTTTGTAATTGCTCTGCCAATAACTAATTTTGAAGCTCCCATCTTTAAAGCTTCGGATGCATCAGAGACCCTGGATTGATCGTTGAAATCTGAACCTAATGACCGTATTCCAGGAGTTACCAACTCAAACGTCTCAGGATAAACTTGACGAAGAAATTGAACCTCTCTAGGGCTGCAGACACATCCTCCTAAGCCAGACCTCGATGCAAGATTTGCTAGGTGCTTCACACGTTGATCTATTGATTGATTGATCAATAGATCAACAGCAAAACTTTCGCTAGTCCAACTAGTCAATATTGTAATTCCCAAAAGTTTTGGCGGCTCTAAATTAACTTTAGCGGCTCCCTCTTGTGCCGCTTCATTGGCCATCTTAAGAGCCTTTATACCTGCACAAGTGTGCAAAGAAATAAATTCTGCACCAGTTTTTGATGCTGCGAAACATGCTCTAGCAACTGTAGTAGGAATATCATGAAATTTAAGATCTAAAAATATTTTTTTCCCCTTATCCCTTAATATTGACAATACATCTGGTCCTTCACTAACAAATAATTCGAGTCCAACTTTAACCCAGATAATTTCAGGTATTTTTTCCACTAGATTTAAAACATTACTCTTATCCATACCATCTAAGGCAATAATTATTTTTTCACTTGGATTATCAATATTTTTCATGACAATCTATCAATTTGAAACACGAAGAAATTTTTTCTTTCCTACTTGCAATATTTTCCCTATGAGATCATTTGGAGTATCAAATTCTAGATTAGGATCCATTATTTTCTCACCATCAATTCTTACTCCACCGCCTAGAATTTGTCTTCTTGCTTCACTGCTACTTGAACACATTTCCATCTTACTAAATAAGTAAAATGCTTTAGCTGGAAAATTCACATTAGAAATTGAGGCTTCTGGTATTTCCTCAAGAGAATCTTGGGCACCTAAAACTAATTTTTCAGAATTAAATTGAGCTTTTTTGGCGGCTTCAATTCCTTTGAAATTAGATGTTATTTTTAAAGCCATGAATTTTTGAACCTCTCTTGGATTTGAACTTAATTTTTTTAAATTTTCATTAGTTAGTAAATTTAAATAACTCAAAACCAAATCATCTGGAACCTTTTCTAACTTTGAATACATAGATAATGAATCTTCATTTATGCCTACAATATTGTCTAAGCTTTTACTCATTTTTTGTGTCCCATCTAACCCAACTAAAATAGGTAATAGCATTCCAAATTGAGGTTTCTGTCCAAAAGCTCTTTGCAAATCTCGTCCCATAGCAATATTAAATTTTTGATCTGTACCACCAAGTTCTACATCAGAATTGATCGCCACTGAATCATATCCTTGAAGAAGTGGATAGAGAAATTCATGAAGAGATATGGGAGTACCAGATTTATATCGATTACTAAAATCCTCCTTAGCCAGCATTTGACCAACTGTTGAATTTGATAAAAGTTCTATAACTTTAGACAAATTAAGATTTTCAAGCCACTCACTATTTCTCCTGATTTCTAAGCGGCTAGGAGTTGAAAAATCAAGTAATGAATCTTTGGGTTCTTTACCTAAGCCTAATTGTTCAAGATAATTCAATGCATTTGATTCAACCTCATCTTTTGAAAGCTGAATTCTGGTTTTACTTTTTCCAGTTGGGTCTCCAATCCTTGCTGTAAAATCTCCGATTATGAGTACTGCCGTATGTCCAGCATCTTGGAAAGCTCTTAATTTCCTAAAAAGAATACTATGACCTATATGAATATCAGTTCCTGTTGGATCAATTCCAAGTTTTACACGTAGTGGATTTTTATCTTTAGATGCAAGCTCTAATCTTTTTTTAAAGCTTTGATCTGAATCTCCTGAATTAGCGTAAGGAAAAAGATCGTCTAAACCTCTAGAGATCCAACCAGGCAAATCATTGAATTTATCTGACATAGTCTAAACATTAAAAAGGTTAATAATCATTTATCCAATTCTGATTTCATTCTCACCAACGTTTTATTCATCTGATCAAACATTTGATCAGGAGTAATCCCAAATTGACTCAACTGAGTCTTTAACTGTTCTACTGTCATTTTTGCCTGAAAATCTTCTGATAGTTCAAATCGTTTCATAAAAACTTTATACCTCCCCATTAAATTCTCCATACTATCAATAAACATTACTTTCCCTTCTCTATCAAATTTTCCATAATCAGAGCCTAATTGCATCAGATTCTGATAATCAGTGAAAAGTTTTTTTGCCTCTTCCTGAACAATTTCAGACTCGAAAAAACTCATATCCTTAACCCAAGCTGATAGATCAATTGCTCGATTTTGAATTCAACGACTACCATTGATTATAACATTAAATGTTGCGATAATTTTAGACCACTTACACCCAAAAAACATTTGTTTAGGGAGTGTAAATAGCCACACCTCCAAAAATATAATTCATACTCAAGTTACATTAAAACCTACGAATGAAGAAAAACACTTTTTATTTGATCATTAAAAGCTAAACTCAAACTGTTCCCAATCAAAATAATATAAAATCTTAATCATTTCATGATGAAAATATTAATTGAATATCATCTTTTTATTTTAATCTTTTTAAAATGATAAAATTCAACCGACAATATGATTTATTTAACAATAATAATTTAAATTATTCAGGGAAAGATCTTCTTCAAGATACATATATTGACAAAACAACAATTAAGGAATGGCAAGAAAAAATCATTAATCATCAATCTCCCATTTTTAAATCTGGTTATAAAGATGTAAATCAATCTTCACTATTTGAATCTAGTTCAGAAGCGTTAAATGAATCTTTTAATCCAATTGAGCTTACTCCTTTACCTTTAAGTTTTTGGAGGTGGCCAAAAGCAATACATGAGGGACCTGCGGTTTATTTTGTAATGGATAGAATTATTGATTCAGATGAAAATATCATTTTATATATCGGAGAAACAATTTTCGCAGAAAAGAGGTGGAAAGGAGATCATGACTGTAAAAATTATCTATCAAGTTATTCCGATTGTCTACAAAAAGCAAATATGTCAACCAAGTTAAACATTCGTTTTTGGCTTGATGTTCCAATTAAAACTACGGAGAGAAGGAAATTAGAACGAAAGCTTATCCAAACTTGGCTTCCACCATTTAACAAAGAGACAAGGGAAATATGGGCAACGCCATTTACTTCTCAAATCAATTAGTAAAAATTGTTATCATAATCACAAGTATAAAAATTAAATGCAAATTTCAGCAGTCTCCAAAGAAATTAACGAATGGTCAGGATCAGTTCTTATTGCTGGGATTTTGGAAGGAACGATCGAAAGTCAAATTAATTTATTTAATACAATAATAAAAGACACTTTTTTAAGCCAAAGGTTTGTTGATACGAAGTTTGAAGGCAAAAAAAATCAGAAATTATCAATTGAACTCATAGAAGGCAAAATAAAAAAAATAATATTTATAGGCTTAGGCAAGGCCGAAACTCTTCAAATTGATGATCTAAGGAAAGCAGCTTCTATTGGCACTCGTCAAGTTTCAGGTTTTGAGAGAAAGTTAGGAATTTTATTCCCTTGGGATGCCTTTGATCCTTCCTCCGCGGCATGCGCAGTTGGCGAAGCAGTTCGATTGTCATCTATAAAAGATCTTAGATTCAAATCAGAATCTAAAGAACCTACTCCAATAGATGAAGTTGAATTGATTGGATTGGACACCCAAGCCACTAAAGCAGCCATTTCTGAAATAAATCCAATTTGCGAAGGAGTTAAATTTGCGAGAGAACTTGTTTCAGCTCCCCCCAATTTTCTTACCCCATATCAAATGGCGAAAGAGGCTGAAAAATTAGCCAATGAGTATGATCTGGATTTAAAAATTCTTGACAAAAATGAGTGCGAAGACCAAGGCATGGGGGCTTACTTAGCAGTTGCTAAAGGATCAGATCTAGAGCCTAATTTTATACACATAAAATATTCTCCAAAAACCGCAAAAAACAAAGTCGTATTAGTCGGTAAAGGCTTAACTTTTGACTCTGGAGGTTACAACTTAAAAGTAGGTGCCTCTCAAATTGAAAAAATGAAGTATGACATGGGAGGAAGTGCTGCTGTACTTGGAACAGCAAGAGCCATAGCAGAACTAAGACCAAAAGACATCGAGGTTCATTTTATTGTTGCTGCTTGCGAAAATATGATTAATGGTTCTGCATTACATCCTGGAGATATCATCAAAGCTTCCAATGGGAAAACTATTGAGGTAAACAATACTGATGCAGAGGGAAGGTTAACTTTAGCTGATGCTTTGGTTTATGCCTGCAAACTTAATCCTGACGCAATTGTAGATCTCGCTACTTTAACTGGGGCTTGTGTAATTGCATTAGGAGACGAAATAGCAGGACTATGGACTGACGATGATAAGCTCTCTGACCAATTAAATGTAGCCGCAGATAAAGCTGGAGAAGGTATTTGGAGGATGCCTATGCAAGATTCATATAAATCTGGAATTAAATCATCTATTGCTGATTTGCAAAACACAGGTCCTAGACCAGGGGGGTCAATTACTGCTGCCTTATTTCTAAAAGAATTTGTGAACTCAAGCATTCCATGGGCTCATATTGACATAGCAGGTACATGCTGGACTGAGAAAGATAGAGATATCACTCCAAAGGGGGCAACCGGATATGGAGTTAGAACTTTAGTTAATTGGATAAAAGAATTTAGTCTCAATAACAATTAGTCTATTTTCAGATGATCTAATCATTATTGAAATTCACCCCAGACCTTTTTTAATCTATTATCTCTACCACAACTCGTTCTATAAAAGTTATATTTAAGAGGATTTCTAACTGCAAAATCTTGATGATAGTTTTCTGCTTTCCAAAAAGCTTTTGAATCAAGAATATCAACTTTTATTTTATCCAAGGGTACATTTAATGCAACAGAAATATTTTTTTGACTATCTTTTGCCTCACGCTCTTGTTCTTGATCAGATGTAAAAATAACAGGCCTATATGAATCACCTCTATCACAAAATTGTCCCTTATTATCAAAAGGATCAATATTAACCCAATAATTCTTAAGTAAATCTTTATAGCTAATACTATCAGAATCAAAATTAACTTTTACAACCTCTTGATGCCCACTATGATTTTCATATGTGGGGTTAATCAGATCTCCTCCAGAGTATCCACTTTCCGCAGAAACGACTCCATCAAGTTTTTCTAGATCATGCTCTAGACACCAAAAACAACCTCCTGCAAAAATAGCCTCTTCTGATTCAGCAAATACTTGTAATGGTAAAACTATTAAAAGTTGCAAGAGCATACATATTACTATTAGTCTTCTTAAGATTTTAGTCATAGTAATCATTGAACTAATAAGTCCAGAATATCGTTTGATGCTCTTTCTGTAACTCCAGGTTTTCCTAATTTATCTTTCAATCTTTTATAACCAATTACTATGTCTTGTTTTGTCGAGTTATCTTCCAAAATTTTTAATGCTGAATTAAAGATTTTTTCAGCATTAAAATCCTCTTGTATAAACTCTGGTATTAACATTTCATCTAAAAGAAGATTAACTGGTGAAATATACTTCACATTAAATCGCAATAAATATCTTGCGAAAAAAGCGGTAAACCTGCTTACTTTATATCCAACGATTTGTGGAACTGAGTTTAGAGCTAATTCCATATTTATAGTTCCTGACTTAGCAAATGCTAGATAAGCAGCTGAAAATAAAAATGGCTTTATATCATCAACTTCATTAGAGAAAATGATTCTTCCAGACACACCATATTGAGTTAATGAATTATTTAAAATTCCATCAAATTCTTTTAAGCCTGATGGTATTATAACAAAAATTGAAGGATCCTTTTTCTGAAGCAGCTTAGCTGCATTAAGTAATGTAGGTAAAATATATTTAAGCTCTTGTTTTCGAGAAGCAGGAATAATAAGAAGAAGTTTTCTATCAGAGGTTAGTCCTATTTTTCTAAATGATTCTTCTCTCGTAGGAATATTTCTATAAAAATCCAACATTGGATGACCCACAAATTTTACGTTTCCTCCTTTATTTGAATAAAACTTAGCTTCCTCTTCAAAGATAGCTAATATTTTATCTGTAAAACCAATCAAATCGGTTGTACCCGAATCACCTAATCTCCATGCCCATTCCTGAGGCGCAATGTAATAAATTATTGGAATATTAGGGAACTTTTTTTTAACTTTTAAACCTAGTCGAATATTTGGTCCCATGTAATCAATCAAGACAACCATATCAGGAGGGGAAGAATTTAAGTAATTGTCAATTTTTGATTGTGCATTTAGAGTTGGCATCACGTAAGGAAGAGCTTCTAAAAAACCAATTGCACCTATTGCAGAAGTATTGGATATTAATTTAGCCCCAGCTTCTTTCATCCTTTCTCCACCTAAAGCAATAATCTCTAATTCAATTTTTCTTTTTTCTGCATTAGCCTTTAAAGCTTTTATTAATAAACTTCCCTGCAAATCTCCTGAGACTTCACCGGTACTGATTAATAACTTCATTATTTATTTAATTGGAATCAAAGAAGGCATTGGTCCTCTTCTACCTTTCCCAATAGAGAGCTCTAAAAATCCACACAACCTTGCGGAAGATTGGAATAAATTCTCTTGTCTAGCAATTCTTAAACCTTCAGAAATTACATATTCAGATTTAAATAATAAGTTCCAAATTCTTTTCAATTGTAGATATTCTTCTTTATTATCTTTATCTATGCTTTTCCTTTTAATTCCAACTTTATTTAATCCTCGCATTCTTCCGGGATGACCTTCTGCTAAACAATATGGAGGAACATCTCGATCAACTCTTGTCATACCTCCAACCATAGCTAAATAACCAATATGAACAAATTGATGTATCCCCAAGCAACCTCCAATAACAGCTCGATCTTCAACAACAACATGACCTGCGATCTGAACGCTATTAGCTATGACTATATTGTTCCCAATTTCACAATTATGTCCTAAATGTGAATATGCCATTAACAAATTTTGATTACCAACTATTGTTTTTTCTCCTTCAAAAGTAGCTCTATTAATTGTTACACATTCTCTAATAGTATTATTATCTCCAATTAAAACATTGGAAGAATCTCCTCTATACTTCAAATCTTGGGGTTCTAATCCGATACAAGCTCCTGGGAAAATCTTATTATTTGATCCTATTTTTACTTTCCCTTCAATAATTACATTTGGTCCTATCCA
This sequence comes from Prochlorococcus sp. AG-402-A21, assembly GCA_003279655.1. Lineage (GTDB taxonomy): Bacteria > Cyanobacteriota > Cyanobacteriia > PCC-6307 > Cyanobiaceae > Prochlorococcus_B. The sequence continues at coordinate 28,557 of QCHI01000001.1, forward strand.
AGTATTGGGACCAACAATAACATCTGGACCAATTACAGCTCCTGAACATACGTATACACCTTTTCCAAGCTCAGCCTTTGGGGAGACAACAGCAAAGTCATGAATATTGACTTTGTTATCTCTGATTAAGCTTTCAGAAAATTCAAGTTCACTCATCAGTTCAATCCACAAGAGAGAACATCAAATCACCAGAACAAACCAATTGATTATCTACTTTTGCTTCTCCTCTAACTTTTCCAAATCTCTTCCTTTTAATGCTTATCAACTCACAAGATATTAATAATTGATCTCCAGGGACCACTGGCCGCCTAAAGCGAACTGAATCAATCCCAGCGAAAACAAACAGACCTTTTGGAAGATCAGGCATTTGAGAAACAATCAAACCACCTACCTGAGCCATTGCTTCTACTATTAAGACTCCTGGCATTAATGGTCTTTCAGGAAAATGACCTTGAAATTGAGGCTCATTAAGAGTGACATTCTTTATTGCCACCGCTTTCTTTCCTGGATCATGTTCTATTACTCTGTCAACGAGGGCAAAAGGATATCTATGTGGCAAAAGCCCCATTATTTGCTCGCTATTTAAGACAAAAGGTTGGGAAGAAGAAATGTCAGTCAAAATAAGATTTAATTAAGTTAATACTTTTTGAAGAGAAGCAGCAAATTCAGAATGAAGAGAGTGAGACCCCTTATACACAAAAATTTGCGCTCTCGGTAATCCAACAAGGGCTAGGTCTCCAATCAAGTCAAGCAATTTATGACGCACTGGTTCGTTTTCAAATCTCAAGGGTGGATTCACCCAAGAATCGCCGTTACAAACCAAAGCATTTTCAAGTGCTCCTCCTTTAATTAGACCCGCTTTCTTTAAGTCTTCTAACTGATCAAGAAAGCCAAAAGTTCGTGCAGGTGCAATTTCCTTAACAAAATTTTTTGGAGATAGCTCAATAGAGAACATTTGCTGTCCAATTGCCTTATATGGGAAGTCAATCAAACCTATCAATTTCAAAATTTTTGATGGTGTTGCGAAAATTACACTGTCTCCTTGGCTCACAAAAATTGGCGATGTTATTTCTGGCCTTCTTCTAGGAGATGTAGCCGAATTAATCATTCCAACCTTTTCAATTTCCTTAATCCAACCAATCGCAGAACCATCAAGTAAAGGAATCTCACTACCAGTAATTTCTATATGTACATGAGTCAAGCCTGCACCAATTAACGAAGCCAGCAAGTGTTCTACAGTAGACACCTTTTTACCATGCAAATCGAGTGTTGTGCATAAAGGCGTATTCCTTACTTGCGAAATATCTATAGGAAAAATTTGATTAGGTGCCTCTGAAAAAGAGATATGAAATCCCTTTAATTCTGTTGGCTTAATAATCACCGTACATTTAAGACCTGTATGCAATCCAATACCATGATTTTCTATTTCGTCTTGAAGCGTCCAACCTTGTTCGTAATCATCGGGAAATGAGAACACTAGAATTTCCAACCAATTCCAATGTTATATCGCCAATTGCCACTGAAATCTTGAGTTGCTGCCTCTATCCGAATTGGGCCAACTGGTGTATTGATGACAGCTCCAGGTCCAACAGAAAAACCAGATCCTGGTTTTTCAAGAATTTTCCCAGGCTTCCCTGGGACATTTGATTGGGAACCAAAATCAGATCCTGCGTCAACAAATAAGAGTCCAGAAACTAATCGCCATACAGGGAATCTGTATTCTGCTGTTGCTTCTCCATAATTTCTTGCTACACCTAGATCGCAAGAGTTCCAACCTCTAACAGAGCTGGTTCCACCCAAGCAAAATGCTTCATAAGGAGGAAGGTCCCCAATAATTGTTCCCACCTTTGCTTGAAAACCTATTGATTGAGAGCAATCTGATTTTTCACCAGGCTTGGGACGACAACCCTTGTGAAACTTCAACCAATTAACAGGATAAAAACGTGAATAACTAACCCTAGATCTGTTAAAGGTCGGTGAATTTTCACCTAAACTAATAAATTGTTCTGAACCAATATTTAAATAATCTCCGGAAGTTGGATTTCTTGAATTATCTAAATTGTTATATGTTATAGCACTTTTAAAACTAACTAGTGTGTTTTCTTCGGAACAATTATATGCAACACAAATAACTTCATTCTCAGGGACCTTACCATCATTAAAATTCGTTGATGCTACTCCATAAGGTCTTTTATCTCCTGCGTAGTCTATTGGTTTAACTTTCTGGAAATTAGCACCAATAAGTACACTCCAAGGAACCTTTTTGAGAGGCTGACCTCCATTTAAAGGTCTTGCGAAAGAGAAACCTCCCCCAGTTCTCTCTAAGACAATAGAGTCACCCTCATAATCAAACCAACTAAACTGCGGCGCCGACAACTTAGCTGAAGAAAGATTAGTAAATGGTCCCGTTTCAATCAAAGTATCATTATCGTATAAGTCTAATTTTTGAGATCGATTAGTGTCGTAACTACTCGATGAATTAGGTGCTTCATATCTATCTGTAACTCCTCTAATACTTCCCCCCTCTTGACTTCTAAATTCTTGAGGAACTTCTCTACTTAAATACAATGAAGTTCTAAAAGATGTTCTATATTTATCATTTTTTATCCAGGGATCATATAGTGAAAGATTTAAGAGTGCTCCATATTCACCATAAGTCAAATTCATATTTGATGACCATGATCTTCCAACCAGATTGGACTCTTGCAATCCGATCTGTCCAAAAACGCCTTGGGCTCCGCTATAACCAAGTCCACCGGTCAAAGAACCAGTTCTCTGTTCTGTTATACCTAGTAAAATAATAACCTTACCAGGTTCAGAATTAACCGGTTTAAGCGTTACCTTTATATCATTAAAAAGTGAAGTTGCGTATAATCTTTTTATATCTTCTTCTAATTTATTTCTGTTAAAAATATCTCCGACTTTAGTTATTAATTCTCTTTCAATTACCCATCTTTTTGTTTTTCCTTTTATCAACATACCCTTTTCATCTTCTGCATTTCCATCTTCATCTATAAAGCTAATTTCTATACCAGAAATATATCCTTCTTGAATCTTAAGCTCTACTATTCCATCTTTGGTTACACGACTAGGTCCAGATATCCTTGCCAATGAAAATCCATTAGAATTATACCAATCTTTAATTTTTTTAATTCTTATCTGTAGAGTATTTAGATTTAAGGTTTTTCCATAATCACTATTAAAAATCTCATTTAATTTCGTATTTGATAGTTTTCTCTCATCCGGAAGGATATTAATCTTACTTAACACCGGATTTGGTTCAACTTTAATCAAAAGTTGAACTCCTAAAGGACTCTGTGAAGATTCAACTTTTGCTCCAGAGAACCAACCTGTTGAATAAATTCGAGCTAAATCCTTCTTAACTTCTTCACTTGTAACTTTGCTACCTGGTCTAATTAACATTGCATCATAAGCAAGAGCTTCCAAGCGCTCTTTTTCAGGATGCTTATCAAGTCCCTGAATAATTATTTCTGAAATTAATACCCTTTTTTCTCTCTTTTCTTCAGTTATACTTTTTTCATCTTTTTGATTTGTTTCATCAGAAATCAAAAACCCATCAAACTTTAAATTAAATTCATTAATATTAAGTTGATAAGTAGATTTAAAAATTTCAGTTTGTTTATTTTCAGAAAATATTTGATTTCTACCTGAGATTATTTTAGAAGCTTTAGTTTCTCCAAAAAGACTAATAAACGGGAATAAAAAAGCAATAGCATATGCACTTTTGTTTTTTAATTTCTTATTAAAGATGGGGTGTTTTTTGAACATAGATTTCAAAGAATTCTGTTAAATGACGCACTTATTAGGTGATAATGATTAAATCAAGTAGCATTAGAGGAATTTTTTTCTATACGTTTTAAAATCTCCTCATAAGCATCTATAACACCTCCAAGATCTTGCCGAAAGCGGTCTTTGTCAAGAATTCGTTCCTTAGGATCAGAATTCTTTTTATCCCAAAACCTACAATTATCTGGACTTATTTCATCAGCTATCACAAGTTTTCCTAATGAGTTAAGTCCAAATTCTAATTTAAAGTCGACTAATAGTAAATCAAGTGAATCAAAATATTCTTTTAAAACTTTATTGACACTTCTAGTGATCCTCTCAACCTCTTCCATCTGAGTAGGACTTATTAAACCAAGCAACTTCAATCTTTTTTCTGTAAGTATAGGATCTCCTAATTCATCATCTTTATAATAAAAATCCAGAAGGGGAGGATTTAAGATTGTGCCTTGATTGATTGGAGTTTCTCTACATAATGAACCAGTAGCAATATTGCGAATAACAACTTCCAAAGGGATAACATTAATTTTTTCCGCAATCATGAAAGTTTCTGAATGAAGTTCTAAAAAGTGTGTAGGAATTCCATTCAATTCAAGCAATTTAAAAAGGGCCGCAGAAATTTTACAATTCAATCGTCCTTTGCCCTCGATCTCTGATCGTTTTTTTGCGTTAAAAGCAGTAGCATCATTCTTGAACTCAATTAAGACCTTATTTGGATTTTCACAAGCAAATACTCGTTTTGCCTTCCCTTCATAAATTAGTGATCCTTGGATATGATTCATTAATACCTCTGTTATCTAATTAGTATAAATAGACAATGCTAAAAAAATCACCTCAATCAAAACAAATTCATTTAAGAACTAAAGTCCAAACAACAAAATAACTTCTCTTCAAACAATTGATTAACTAATAATCAAAAGGTAATTAAAGGTCCACTAAAACTATTTTTCCATTCAAGCAAGAAAAAAGCTATGACAAAGAATCAAAAAACAGACAAGTTAAGAGAACTAAAAAAAATTTTAATAGTTGGAAGTGGAGGGAGAGAAAACTCAATTGCTTGGGCACTATCAAGGAATCAAACCATTGAACAAATATATGTTTGTCCAGGTAATGGTGGGACTGCCAACTTTGAAAAATGTATTTGTCTAAATCCTAAATCTGAAGATGCAAAAACAATTATCAAAGAGTGTCAGCGTCTTCAAATTAATTTAGTCATCATTGGTCCTGAAGTGCCTTTGGCTGAGGGCATGGCTAATAAAATGCGTGATGCAGGATTAACAGTTTTTGGGCCTGACAAAGAAGGCGCTCAATTGGAAGCCAGTAAAGGCTGGGCTAAAGATCTGATGATAGAAAACAACATCCCTACAGCCAAGTACTGGTCGGCAGAATCTAAAGAAGAAGCATTAGAAATTCTAAAAAGATTCAATCAACCTCTTGTTATCAAGGCAGACGGTCTTGCAGCAGGTAAAGGTGTAACTGTTTGTGAAACCATAGAGCAATCTAAGGAAGCTATTAAAGAAGTCTTCTCTGGAAAGTTTGGCTCTGCAGGAAAGAAAGTTATTCTTGAAGAAAAAATTGAAGGCCCAGAAGTTTCTATTTTTGCTCTTTGTGATGGAGAAAAATTAATTGTTCTTCCCCCAGCCCAGGATCACAAAAGATTACTTGAAGGAGACAATGGTCCTAACACTGGTGGAATGGGAGCCTATGCACCTGCGCTTGTCATCAATCAAAAAGATCTTGAGGACTTAACAGAGCTTGTTCTTCAACCAACATTAAAAGGTTTAAAAAAAAAGGGAATTAACTATATCGGCATAATTTATGCAGGCTTAATGCTCACATCATCTGGACCAAAAGTTATTGAATTTAATTGCCGTTTTGGTGATCCAGAATGTCAAGCATTGATGCCATTAATGGGCGAAGAATTCGCATCTGTAATTTTCGCTTGCGCTCGAGGAGAGCTAGAAAACGCCCCAAAACTTACTTTTAACAATCAATGTAGTGTTTGTATTGTTGCTGCTTCAAAGGGATATCCTGAAAGCCCTCAAAAAGGTGACAAAATAAACATAAACATTGATTCAAATTCTTCACTCCAAGTTTTTCACGCGGGGACCACGATCGACAAGTTTGACAATATAATTACCTCAGGAGGTAGGGTTCTTTCACTAGTCGCTCAGGGAGAAAGCTTTGAAAAAGCCTTTGATTTAGCCTATTCTAATATGAAAAAAATCAATTTTGATGGTATGCATTTTCGCGAAGATATAGGCTATCAAGTTAGAAATATTTAATTTGATTTATCTTACATGAATAACTCAAATTTAAATCAAAATAATTCTTTATCACAATCAAAAGAAGACGTCTTCTTGGATGATTTAAGTATGTTAGAAAAAATAAATTTATGGTGGTCAAGATTTAATTTGAGATCCAAACTACTTGCTTTTGGAACCTTAGTAGTTAGTTTTATAATGACACTTATCACATTTTTTGCTCTAAGCAGCATACAAAAAGATGCTGGTATGAATGATACAAGATATGCCAGAGATTTAGGATTATTATTATCTGGAAACGTTACAGAATTAGTCGCTAACAATCAAACAAGAGAACTTTTCAATGTGGCTGAGAAGTTTTGGCGTTCAAGCAGAAATTTAAGATACATTTTTTTTACTGACCCAGATGGCTTAGTGAAACTTGGCATTCCAGTAAGTGCAACAACTTCAGAATCTGATGTTGAAGGGGCCCTGCAACTAAATAGAAAACTACAACTACCAAGTGAATTAAAAAAACAACCTCAATTTCCTTTAGTTAGACAACATTCAACCCCTCAAGGTCAAGTGACTGATGTTTTTGTTCCCATGCTCTGGAAGGGTGAATATCTAGGTACGTTAGCTCTAGGAGTAACACCCAATAAAAAAGCTCTTGCCACAGCCGCATTAACTAGAGAGATTACTGTTGCAGTATTTATTTCTATCTGGGTTTTAGTAATAATTGGCGCAGTATTTAATGCTCTAACAATCACTCGTCCCATTAAAGAATTAGTTATTGGAGTAAGAGAGATTGCTAAAGGCAATTTCAAATCAAGAGTAGATCTTCCTATGAGTGGAGAACTTGGAGAGCTCTTAAACGGTTTCAATGCGATGGCATCCAGATTAGAAGATTATGATGCTGCAAATATTGAGGAATTAAAAGCTGCACAAGTCAAACAGGAATCTTTAATAGCAACCATGGCAGATGGCGCTCTTCTTCTTGACGAACAGGGAAATATTGTTTTGGTCAATCCAACTGCCAGAAGACTATTTCGCTGGGAAGGTAGAAAACTTGAAGGTCAGAAATTATTAAATCAACTTCCTGATTCTCTTGCAAAAGAGCTCGAAACACCAATCACTTCTCTTTTAAATAATTTTGGAGATAGCGATGATTTGCGTTGCAATCTTGAAGAACCTCCAAGGACACTTCGTATAGTTTTAAAGTCCGTCAGAGACACAACAGGAGAAAATATCAAGGGTATTGCTGTTACGGCACAAGATCTCACTAGAGAGGTGCAATTAAATGCAGCACAAAAAAGATTCATCAGTAATGTTTCCCACGAATTAAGAACGCCATTATTTAATATTAAAAGCTATGTTGAGACTCTTTATGACTTAGGTGAACAACTTTCAAAAGATGAACAAAAAGAATTTCTGGGTGTTGCAAATTCAGAGACAGATAGACTTACCCGCTTAGTCAATGATGTTCTTGACCTATCCAAGTTAGAGTCTGGAAGAACTATACAATTAGAACCACTAAGTATAAAAGAAGCCATGGAACAGACCTTAAGAAACTACAAGCTTAATGCTGAAGATAAAAATGTAAAATTAATATTAAATGTTGAAAATAATTTAACATTGGTATTAGGTAACTGGGATATGCTTCTTCAGGTTTTAGATAACCTTATTGGTAATGCACTAAAGTTTAGTAAACATGGAGGAATAATAAATTTAAAAGCATATACCTGGCCAGATATCTGCGTTGCTGCGCCAGTTGATCAAGATAATAAAGCTCCACATTGTGAGATATTGTCTCCGATGCCAAAAATCAGAGTGGAGATTTCTGACTCAGGATGTGGCATTTCCGAGATAGATCAACAAAAAATATTTGAACGTTTTTACAGAGTTGAAGATTCCGTTCACACTGAAGTAGGAACTGGCTTAGGGCTGTCAATTGTTAAAGGCATAGTTGATAAACATGGAAGTGAAATAAGAATGGCTAGTGAGCTAAATACTGGAACGACTTTTTGGTTCGAACTTCCTCTTGAAGACTCTGATGCTGATCAGTTGTTACTGAAATCTGCAAGGAAAAACTGGGAACTTGAAAATGATAAGTCCCTTATTACATAAAAATTAGTCTTTACTTCCTTCAATGCTCCTAAAAACGCCAGGCATCTGCTCTTCAGGATTAATACGGTGAGGAGCTCCACTAAATATCTGTTCAAAGTTAGAGAATGAATCTTTAATCTCAGGACCTTCATTAGTAATAATATATTCACGTATCCTTTTGTCATGCCATGATCCCCGCATCTTAAAAACATTTATTGCTCTTGCCATTTCACCTCTTATTTCCACATACTGCAAAAGCAAAATAGTATCAGTTATTGTTGAAATATGAGAATCAGTAATTGAGTGACTTCCCATGAATTCTTCTGCGGTATTAGTAAAGAATCCTGCTATTTCTTCTTGTTTTGCATAACCAGTTACTCCAATAACAAATTGCCTAAAAGCATTCAAACTTACACCTCTAGCTAATGCAGATAGAGAATCAATTGCCATTCTGGAAGGTTTATATTCGCAAATCTCGGATTTGATGATTTGCAGATGGTCTTCCAACCCAGTTGATTCTGGATATGCACAAATAATCTTCAATAATCCATCAGCCTCCATTTTTTCAAAGTCAATCCCCCAGCTAGTGGCATTACGAAGCAGTTGTGCTCTTGATTCCTCATATGCAAAAAGTATTGTTCTTTCTTTATTCTTGTAAGCATCTTCAACAAACTTAGAAACTAACATTGTTTTTCCAGTACCTGTTGCACCAGTTGCAAGAATAATTGAATCTTGAAAATAGCCGCCTCCACACATTTCATCCAAATCTGGAACCCCAGAACTTATACGAATATTTGATGATCTTTGAGTCAACCTCATTGCACCTAAAGGGAATGCAACTATTCCTTGGGGACCCATTGTAAAAGGGAATTCACCCTTCATATGTGTCGTTCCTCTTAATTTCAAAATTTCTACAGTTCTTCTCCTTTTCTCTGCCTCTAAAACATTCCTCAAGATAACGACATTATCAGAAACGAATTCTTCAACTCCATATCTAGCAATAGGACCATATTCATCTATTCTTTCAGTAGTCATTACAGTAGTAACACCTATTTCTTTAAGTCTTGCTATTAGTCGAAAAATCTCTCTTCTAACAACATATATAGCATCATATTGTTGAAAAACTGCCGTCATTGAATCTATAGCTACTCTCTTAGCTTTGAACTTTCTTATGGCATAACTGATCCTTTCAATTAACCCTGACAAATCAAAACTACCAGCGACATCTTGTCCATCTGGGTCTGGAGATGCGTCTAAAATAAAGAGCTTATTTTGGTCAATTAATCCTTGTAAATCCCAACCAAAACTTGCAGCATTCCTAATAATGTCTAAAGGGGATTCTTCAAAAGTAACAAAAATCCCAGGTTCATCAAAATTACATATTCCATGATGAAGATATTGCAAAGAAAAAACTGTTTTACCAGTCCCAGATGTTCCGCTAACAAGAGTGCTGCGTGCATTTGGCAACCCACCATGACAAATATCATCAAAACCCTCAATTCCAGTAGGAAGTTTTTGAACCTGCATTTTTAGTCGATTTTTTTTATTGAAGAACGCTAAAAGCTCTTACTTACAAAACATAATAAACAAACAGTAAAAATAGCTTAGTTATCGGTTGGACTTAAGGATTCATTTACTTATTTACTTATAGTTCATTTATTTATCTGAAGAATAAAACATTTCTTGATCTGACAGTTCATCATACAAAAGGTCCAATCCAATTAAAACCTTTTCTCTATCTGATAGATCACCAATTATTCTTCGGACAGGTGGAGGTAAAATCTTAGATAAAGTTGGTGTAGCAAGTATTTTGTCTTCTTCCGCTAGTTGAGGACTTTTTAAAACATCAATCACTTTCAGGGCATAAACACCTTTGAACTCACTTTCTAAGATCTCTCTCAATGTATTCAAAGCTCTCATTGAGTTTGGCGTATTCCCAGCCACATAAAGCTTAAGAATATATGTCTTCCTTGCATTCATTTCAAACCTCCAAAAAATCCAAAGAGCATATGTCTTTCTTAAATCTTGACTAAGTAACCAACAAAAAGCCAAAATGTTAGTTTGTTTTCCGATTACGATTAAGGCTTAATCGATTATTAACTAAATAAAAAGGTGAAAAACTGTTTTTTTAATTAATTTCGAGCCTTAACGTGTCACCAACTAATCATGGCTGAAAAAAAATCATCTCCTAAAAAGGAAACAACTCAATCTGAAACCTATGCGATAGTAGAAGCCTCAGGGAAACAATTTTGGCTTCAATCCAACCGTTATTATGACTTAGACCGATGCCATGCAGAAGTTGATGACGTTTTAACTATTGACAAAGTGCTTCTTTTAAACGATGGCAAAGATTTAAAAATTGGAAAACCTTATGTTAAGGATGCCAAAGTAGAAATAAAAGTCTTAGAACATAGAAGAGGACCAAAAATAATTGTTTATAAAATGCGACCAAAGAAAAAAACAAGACGTAAAAATGGTCACCGTCAAGAACTTACAAGAGTTTTAGTTCAATCAATATCTACTGGATCAAAAGCAAAAAAAACAAAAGAATCTAAAGGAACCAAAACCTCCGCTAGTAAAGTAGAATCCGAATAACCTAATTAAATGTTTACATAAATCATGGCTCATAAGAAAGGTACTGGATCAACTAGAAATGGAAGAGATTCAAACTCAAAGAGACTTGGTGTTAAAGCTTATGGTGGCGAGAAGGTAACCGCTGGGTCTATTCTTATTCGGCAAAGAGGAACATCTGTTCTTCCAGGAATCAATGTTGGTAGGGGCAAAGATGATACTCTTTTTGCTCTAACTGATGGTTCAGTTCATTTTGAAAGTATTCGTAGAGGCTTAAGGAATAGAAAAAGGATTAATATTTCCGCAGCCAAGGCTGTTTAGTTTATCCTTATTAATGGTTTATAAGCTCGAGTAGTAATCAAAAAAGGATGAAAAACTTCTAAATAATTTAATTGTAATGTCGAAAAGAAATTCTCAATAAGATCAGGATCATCAAAATGAAAGGGATACTCTCCATTTTCTCCCTTATAAAAATACCAATTCATTAAAGCTATTCCGTCTGGAGAAAGTTTGTCCAAAAATATTTTTAATTGTTTTGCAGGATTTGGAAGATGCTCAAGAACATCCAAGCAAATTAAAGAATCAAAAACAACATCAGATGTGCTATCTAAATCTCTAAAAACTGAAATCTTATCTTCAATACCAAATTCCTTAGACCGATGTTCTACAAAGCTTCGATTTTGAGGGTTAAGGTCCACAAACCATACATGTTCAACTTCTGGCAAAAATGATGCAGCCAGAGCATGTGTGCCAATACCACCGCCAAAATCTAAAACTTTTCCAGAAGCAAATTTTTGTTGTAAGCGAAGCGTGTCAGCTATGTAATTAGAACTATTTAAATGCCAAGATGCAAGATCTATTAAATGAGCATCGCCTACTCTTTCCTCGTAAAAATTACCAGCATTGGTCTCATTAAATGCACCTGGATGCAGAGAGGCCAAATCATCAATACCGTTAATCAACCTTTTATCTAATTCATCATTATTAATCTCAAGGAAATCAATTAGGTGTTTTTTCAAATTAAAGCCATCTTTAAGGAAGCAGGAAATACTTAGATCTACATTAGGCATATTATTTGGCTCAATGGTCACACTGAGTTATAACTCTAAATGTTCAGGGTTACTTGAACAATCATTTCATCTGAGCCTCAACCTTCAATATTAACTTTGGAAAAGCCTTTTGGATTTGTTGTCATTGATAAGCCTTCTGGGCTTACTTCTCATGATTGCGTCAATAGACTTAGAAAAGTCTTTGGCATCAAAAAAATTGGACATAGTGGAACTCTAGACCCCTTAGTCACAGGAGTACTTCCAATAGCGATAGGAAATGCGACACGATTAATCTCTTATTTACAAGGCTCTAAAGCCTATACAGGAATCATTCAGCTAGGTGCCACTACTAAAACTGATGATATGCAAGGAGATATTATAGAAGCAAGAAATTGGCCAATAATTAGCGAAAATGATCTAAATTCTCTACTAAAAAATTTTAAAGGTGAGATATTACAAAAGCCTCCGATTTTTTCTAGTGTTCATATTAAAGGAGAAAGAGCTTATAAAAAAGCAAGAAAAGGAGAGAAATTTGATTTAATTCCTAAAAAAGTTACTATAAATAAATTAAATTTAATAAGCTGGTTTCAAAACAAAGGTGAGTTATTAATTGAGGTTGACTGCTCAACAGGAACATACATTAGATCCTTGGCTAGAGACATTGGAGATAAACTAGGATGTGGTGGCTATTTAAAAAGATTACGCCGTACAAAAGCATATAGTTTTAATGAAAATCATTCAGTAATGCTTCCTGAGAAATCAGATTTTTACCCAGAAGTAAATAAACCTAAAATCCTTAATCCTAATATCTTTTTCAAGCATCTTTCTTCTTTTGAATTAATTTCTGAAGAGGAGATTATTAGTTGGCGCTCAGGAAGAAAGATAAGTTTTCAGAATAATATTAAGCGTCTAAAGATAGGGAAAAGCAATGAAATTAAAAATAGTATTATTCATAATCAAAATATATTAGTATTGGATAAAAAAAACAATATCCTAGGCATAGGAAATTTAGATGAAAGTTTTGAAATTAAACCTAGGGTTGTTTTCAATGCATTAGGTTAAGGCCATGAAATCTATAAATTACAATAACAAATAAAAATCTATTAGATAATTAGCTAATAGGTTTTTATTTGTACACCTGTATAATAATGCTTTAGAATTTCACGAAAACTTGATCCTCTTTCAGCCATAGATTTGGCCCCCCATTGACTCATTCCCACACCATGGCCAGCGCCGTAACCTTCAACTAATAGGAAATAGTTCGCTGGAATAGAAGGGAGAAGCTGAGGTGTAAAATCTTCAACTATTTTATTATCTAAATTAATTGGATTGAAGTTCAAATCAACCTCAAATTTAGTACTAAGCAATTGCAATCTTTCTCTTAATTCTTTGCCGGAGATAATCTTATTTCCATTTGTTCCGTGAAGTCTGATTTTCAAAACTCTTCCAGTATTACTTTTATCAATGATTTGAATACTATTTACTCCACCAATATCAGAAAAAATTTTTTCCATTTCAGCAGAAGTAAATTTATTCGTCCATTTATATTTTGTACTATTTTGATCATAGTCAATAACACTTTTTAAATAAGGTAATTGATACTTCCATACTTGACCACTATTTTCTGTCCTACCGCCAGAACTACTATGAAAAACTGCATCAATTAGCTCATTCTTATAAAAAAGAGCAAGTGAACTTGTACTTCTAACTGCCCTATTTATTTTTGCTGTTTCAGATTCAAGTCCTAAATAAACTTGGCTAGCTTGTGTTGAATGTACATCAAATAATTTCTTTTTATCTAAAAGTTTTAAGGCATAGGTCCTTGCGGCTATTGCTTGAGCCTGAAGTGCTGCTAGGGGGAATTCTTTAGGCATTTCACTACCTACCACACTTTTCAAATACTTCTCTAATTTCAAATGATTTATTATATTTAATTTCTTATCATTCAATGAAATTCTTAGTTCTCCAGCATATCTTCTATTCTTAAACCAAATCCCTCTTTTATCACTATTTTTAATGATTATATTAAAGTCATTAGGCAATTCAAACCATTTATTTAGATTATTATTAATTGAATATTTAACGTTACTATCTCTATAGATTAAATCTATAGATTTAATTCTACTATGATTAGAAGAGAGCCCTTTAACAAAAATATACTCGAGATTATCTGCTCTAAATCTTGCCTTATTTTCATTTCCTATTAAGACACGCATTATTGGATTTTTGGCCGCGATCACCTCTAATGGAGAGATAACAAATATAGCTACAAAGATTATTGCCAATCCCAAATTGCTTTTAGGTGATGCGCTCACAATAAAAATTGGATTTAGGAACTAATTCTGCCTATAAGAAAGAAGATCCACCAGTGGTAAAACTCTGAATGGCACCATGTCTTAAAAAGAGAAAAACTTGCAAGTCACTTTTCTAGGAACAAGCTCAGGGGTTCCAACTCTGAATAGGAATGTATCAGCAATGGTACTTAAGCCTCCACAAAGATCAGAATTGTGGTTGTTCGATTGTGGCGAAGGTACTCAACATCAATTCATCAGAAGCAATCTTAAATTATCTCAAATAAAAAAAATATTCATTACTCATATGCATGGGGATCATATATATGGTCTTCCTGGGCTTCTAGCAAGTATTGGATTAGCGGGAAGTAGCTCTGGTATTGAACTATACGGACCAGCACCTCTTCAAACCTACATTGATTCTTGTTTGTTCAACAGTTCAAGCAGATTGGCTTACCCTTTAAAATTCCACATGGTTGAGAATGCTGCCATTCATAAAGAAATTTTGTTTGAAGATTCCGATTTAGAAGTCAAAACTGCTCCACTCAAGCATCGAATCCCATCTTTTGCTTACAGAGTGAATCAAAAAACTAGGCCAGGTAGATTCAATATTGAGAAAGCAAGATTAAAAGGAATTCCTCCTGGTCCCGTTTATGCAGCCCTTCAGAGAGGGGAGGAAGTGAGATTAGAAGATGGTCGCAATTTCTCTGGGAAAGAGTTCTGCGGCCCTCCTAGACCTGGGGTAAGCATGGTTTATTGCACAGATACTGTATATACAGAATCAGCCATTGAGATTTCTAGAAAAGCCGATCTACTAATCCATGAATCAACTTATTCTTATAAAGAAACTGAAATGGCTTACGAACGCGGACATTCAACTGCAACTATGGCCGCTCAGATTGCTGCAAAAGCAAATGTTAATCAACTAATCCTGACTCATTTGAGCCCAAGGTATACCCCTGGTAATCAAACATGTCCTAAGGATTTACTCAATGAAGCAAAAGCAATTTTTCCAAATACTCAGTTAGCAAGGGACTTTCTACAAATTGATATAAAAAAACTCTGCAACTGCAACAGTTCGTGATCCCTTTGCCTATGAAATGCCACTACATGAAACAATGGTCGGGTTTGGTGCTTCCGTCAATCGCTGGCGTTATTAATGGATTCTCTTATTTCTTCCCTTAAACGGTCCCTTACAAGACTCTTTGTCTTGATACCTGTGCTTGTAAGTCTTAGCATTAGTCCTTTATCTGTAAGTGCCCTGTATCCCAGCGACCCTTCTTCAGTGGAGACCTTAGATACAAGCTTGGCTGGTCAGGACTTGCAAAATACAGAGTATGTAAAATACGACTTATCAGGCAAAGACCTTGGTGGGGCTAATTTTACTGGGGCTTATTTCAGTGTCTCAAGCTTGAAAGACTCTGATCTAACAGGTGCAAACATGACCAATGTTATTGCCTATGCAACAAGGTTTGATAATGCAAACCTGACAAATGTAAATCTCACAGGTGCAGAATTACTAAAAAGTATTTTTGATGGTGCGACCATTGATGGTACTGACTTTACTGATGCTGTATTAGATAGAAGTCAGCAAAAAAATCTATGCAAAGTGGCTACTGGCAAAACTGCCGAAAGTCTTGGTTGTAGCACTACAGCTGCTGGATATGTTCCTGCGACCAAAGGGCAAGGTTTCAACCCAGGTACTTAAATTCATCAAAAAATCAAATCAACCAATAAAAAAGGGGCTATCAGCCCCTTTTTTATTGGTTAGATACTGCCTTATATCACTTTGTGATAAGAAAGAATGCTGCTGCAGCTCCTCCGACCGCAAACATAGGCAAACCAACTAACAAATGTGAGGTTCCAAAGCCAAAACCTTTTTGGCGCAATATAAAATAGCCAACTCCAGCAGCTCCAGCCGCCAATGGAATAGCAGCAGTAGCAGCAGAAGCAACAGCGTGATAGTCGAAGTTCATCCCTGTGTTGAAATTTGTTTACTTATGATTATCCTTCAAATTTGAAAAATGGTATGAACTTATGCCTAAAATGCTTAATATCTTCATCACTTTAAATCCAAAAAGAATTTCCAATTTTTTAAACTCATGCTGCTTCAGGAGAAATATTTGAGCTATCTCTAGAACGTGGATGCTTGCTATACCACCATTCCTGAATATTTGAATCTAAACGAAGAGAAAATAAAGTCAAAATAGTTTTTGTTGGTTTCACACCGGGTTGGATAATCTCAACAGAATATGATGGGCATTTTTGTGAAGCAATATCAGCAACCAATCTTTTCCCAATTCTTCTCCAACTAGGTTCCTTACTTCGCCATGAGAGCCTGCAACAAGGCCAAGGTAATTCTTCACGGTCATAGAGTCGACAACATGGGCCTAAAACCCTAAAACTAAATTGACCACCAATACTTGAGTGAATAGAACCATGGTCTAAAAGACCTTGAACTTTATCCGTTGGTAAAACTTCTGAAATCAATTAATCCCTAAATAATTTTATTTGCGCTCATGAGCACATAAACCAGAGGTTGGCGAGAAAGGAAAGAGTTGGCAAGCAAAACGATAAAAATCTGGCGAAAAAATTAATATCAATACATTTCGTCTTCGGCATGGGTTCTAATTGTGCAATCTGAAGTCGGATATGCAACACAAATCAAAACATAACCTTTTTTTATTTGATCATCATCCAAAAAACTTTGATCTTGTTGATCAACCTCTCCTTTTTCTAGTTTAGAGACACAAGTTGAACATGCTCCCGATCGACAGGAATAAGGAAGCTCAATGTTTTGATCACAGGCAGCATCAAGAATATATTTGTCATCCGGGATATCAATAATTTCTTTAAGACCACTTAACTCGTTAATAAAAGTGATCTTGAAAGATGTCATGAAGGTTATAAATCTGAAAATTTAGAATCAATTAAATCAAGCTAAATCTAAAGTCAAAACAATTAAAGCCCATTGATCCTTTGTCTTAATTTCAAGAATTTTCCAACCCAGCAGGACAAAAAATTCTTGAAGTTCTTTGATTTGCTCAACTAATAAACCAGACAAAATCACTTTACCTTTATGACCAATAATTTTTTCGAAACTTGGTCCTATTATTTTTATGACAGGTGCAAGAATATTGCAGAGCACCAAATCAATTTTTTTGCCAGGCATATTCGCCTCAACTTCTTCAATAGAACCAAGAAAAACATTTAATAGGTTTTCAGGAAAATCATTCAAGGCAGAATTAATTTTGATGGCTGATATTGCTAAAGAATCAGTATCAACTGAGAAAGTACTCTTTGCTCCTAATTTCAATGCAGTTAAAGATAGTATTCCACTTCCACAACCTATATCAGCAATTACTTGACCTACTGGAGGATCATTATCCAAGGCTTCAATACATAGCCTAGTAGAAGGATGGCTACCAGTTCCAAAAGCACTTCCAGGATCTAAACGAATGATTTTTCGTTCTAAAAATTTTTCAGGAACGTCTAACCACGCCGGTAAAATTAAAATTGATTTTCCTACTGGATCAGGTTTCCAACTTTTTTTCCAACTTAAGCTCCAATCTTCATCTTTTACCTGAGTCCACTTGCAAGGGGGCAAAGTCAAGTCAAAAGTTTTTGCCAGCGAGAATAATGATTTTACTAGGATCTCTTGCTCTCTAACTGACCACTCATTCAACGGAAGCCATACAAATATAGTTTGAGTGGAGTTGTCATTTGGATCATGCTCAAAAGAAAATCTATGAATTTCTAAATTGCTAAAAAGCCAATAAAAAGAATCTTCTAGCTCAACTGGAAATTCCTGCTCCAATCTCAACCAAGAAAGCTGGGATTTTTGCAAATCTATAGTTTTTTCAACCAACAATTTATAAAGTCACAGAATGAGCTTCGTTTATTCCTTGCATTGAAAGAATTGAGCCCAACAATTCAGATGGGATAGGATCATCGATACTTAAAACCATAACGGCCTCACCTCTTACTATTCTTCTTCCTACTTGCATTGAAGCGATATTCACATTGTGTTTCCCAAGAAGTGAGCCTATCTGACCAATAATTCCTGGCATATCCCTATGCCTTGTAAAAAGCATATGTCTACTTGGCACAAAATTTATGGGGTACTCATCAATAGTTGTAATACCAAGATCGCCATCACTAAAAACAGTCCCAGAGACACTATGTCCACCTTTGTCGCTAAAGCTATCCAACTGCAAAGAGCCTCGAGCAAATTCTGGGCTCAACTCATCCTTAATTTCGACGACATCAATACCTCGTCCTTTAGCTTCCAATGAAGCGTTTACATAATTAATTTTATCTCCCAATGCACTAGTCAGTAATCCTTTCAGAGTTGCAATAACAAGCGGTTGAGATGGATGTTGAGCAAATTCCCCTTGCAAACGGACTTCTAATTTTTGAATCTGTCCCCCTGAGATTTGACTAACTAATAATCCTAATGTCTCCGCAAGTTTTAAATGTGGTTTAAGACTATCCATTATCTCTGCGCTAAGTCCTGGAATATTTACGGCGCTACGTGCAGGCAAGCCTAAAAGAACATCTCTAATTTGTTCTGCGACATCAATAGCCACATTTTGTTGAGCCTCAACAGTTGAAGCTCCTAGATGTGGCGTAAGTACCAAGCCTTTTTTTACAGCACGTAGTGGAGAGTCCTCAGCCAAAGGTTCTTTTGCAAAAACATCGATTGCAGCACCTTGAATAACATTTTCCTCTAATGCATGAGCTAAATCATTTTCATTAATAATCCCGCCCCTTGCACAATTAACCAATCTCGCAGTTGGTTTCATTTTCCTTAGAAGATCAATATCAACTAAGTCCTCTGTTTCAGGTGTCCTTGGAAGATGAAGAGTTACATAATCTGATTCTTTGAACAAGTCTTCAATATCGCTTAATCGAACCTGCATTTGCTGAGCTCTTTCAGTAGAGACAAAAGGATCAAATCCAATGACTTCCATACCCATTGCATTTGCAACCTTTGCCACATGAGATCCAATCTTGCCAAGTCCAACGACTCCTAAAGTTTTCTTATAAAGCTCATTCCCTACGTATTTCTTTCGATCCCAACCTCCAGAGAACATACTTGCGTGTGCTTGAGGAATATTTCTAGATAATGCAAGGATCATTGCGAGAGCATGCTCAGCTGCAGCAATCGTATTTCCGCCTGGAGAGTTAACTACTAAGACACCCTTTCTAGTAGCAGTTGGTACATCTACATTATCTACGCCAACACCAGCTCTACCAATTATTCTTAATTTCTTAGCCTCAGAAATCACATCTGAAGTAACTTGGGTTCCTGAACGGATCATCAATCCGTCATAATCACCAATAATATTCTTCAACTGATCTGCTGAAAGACCTACTTTTTGGTCAACCTGAGCAACCTGAGTAAGAATATCTATACCTGCTTGATCAATGGGATCAGAAACAAGAACTTTCGTCATTAAGGGCGATAAACGTGCCGATCTGAACTTTAGTGATCTATTTGCCGCTGACCAGAATTATGTTGAGCAGGATTGAATATCCAAACATTTCAAGGAGCTAATTCGTGTCCAAATACGTAATCACCTTCAAAGAAAAGAAACAAGCAAAAGAGTTGTTACTCAAATTGAGAGAAGCTCAAACACCTATCCTTAATTGCGATCTTGTAGAACCAACGAATAATAAAACGAACAATGATGACTCAAATCTAGACACATATGAAGAAGTATTTACCAATCAATCAAGTTTTAATGATATCAAGCTTTTAAATCCAACCCTTGCTAAGAAAGATCGCCAAAAAACCTTAGCAACATGGTTAATACCCTTTGGTTTTATTGCAGGGCTAAGCTTTTCTCAAATGACCGATCTGAAAACATTTTCAGATATTGGGTTCCCAAATCAATTCGAGAAGCTTTTAGGTGGCTTAGTAGGAATGATTTCAGGAGCTCTAGGAAGTTTTTTTTCAGCTGGAGGTATTAGCAAAGAAACAGATGATGATTTAAGAGCTCTTCAAAAAAAAAGTGAGGAAGGTTTTTGGCTATTAATTCTTGAATTGCCAATAGAGATAGAACCTCCTTGGGCAATCCTAAAAGAAATAGATAAGCTAGAAATAATAAGCTTAGGAAAAGAATAGTAATAACTTAAATAAGATTTATATAAAAAATGAATATAAATATTAAAAGTTTTGATCCAATATTTAATATTATTTTTAGTAAATAATAGCGAATGTTAAAAAGAAATTTTAGACTATTTATATATAAAATAAACAAATTCATTCTCTGTTAATGCATCTTCCAAAAGAAAAGATGTTATTTCAAAGCCCTTTTCGCATTGAGTTAGAGACTTTGATTAACTACGCAGAAAAAGCTCTAAACGATAGAGAACCAATATGGTCCCCTTTTGTATCAGCACAATTAATAGAGGAAGTTAAAACTAAATTTAATAATTTAGTTGATATAACTCTCTTTTTCGATGGAGGGTTCCCTAATGCAGAACGTAAAAGAATATGTTTCCTCAGATCTGAAGAAGAGATGAACTTTCCTCACCTCAAAAGCCCTATAAAAGGTATTTATATTAAAGGCAATTTCCTCTTTGATAGAGCTAAACAAAATGATTTCAGAGATGTCTTACATGACCTTGAGGTGCAATCAGATGAAATTGGAGACATTTGGTTGATTAGAGATAGAGGAGCTCAAGCTGTTTGTTCTAAAAAATGTGCTGATTCAATGCATCAAAAAAATGGAAAATTAAGAGAAGTCGATATATCGATTGAGGCACTAGATCTTAGTGAAATGGAGATCCCTTTTAATAGACCAGAAAAAGTAATTAATACAGTCGAGGCATCTACTAGGATTGATGCAATAGCCTCCGCAGGTTTTGGACTATCAAGATCAAAGATAACCAAGCAAATCAAGCAAGGAAGTTTGCGACTCAACTGGGCATTGAGTAATCAACCCAGCAAATCGGTAAATATTGGAGATCTTATACATTTAGATAAAAAAGGTTCTATTAAAATTTTAAATATTGATAAAACAAAAAAGGAGCGCTGGAGAATCAAATTACTAAGGCGATGATTATTAGGTCCAATTGCCTGCTAGCTTCAATGAAGTACTTAACACTTCAATTCTAAATTGTTTTGTAAGGGCGATTAGCTCAGAGGTAGAGCACTACCTTGACACGGTAGGGGTCACTGGTTCGATTCCAGTATCGCCCATCAGCTGAGTTTCGATGGAGTGAGTATTTGACTAGATTAAAAGCAATATGGAAATTTTAAAGCTATTTACTTATCAAACATTTGATGAAGTTTAATCCATGTAATCTCACTCTCACTCTGATCTGCTAAACCCAATACAGAATACTCAACATTCGTTGACTCTTGTATTTCTTGTTGTTTTAAAATCCCTCTACCTTCGATGTTTGTAGGCATTAAACAGAAGCAAATTCCTATGCATCAAAACAACTGCTAATAAATAAAGCCAGAAGTATTAATAATTTTTTAACTTTATTAAAATGAAGATGTAAATTCTCTTGTTAATTTCCTTTTCTTTAAACCAGGAGTATAGATCTAAGCGTTAATGAGAAAAATGTCTTTGTTTAGCAATCAAAGCAATAGTAATGTAAAAATATTTTATATTAGAGAGTAGTGGAAGTTTTATGCAATCAAATTCATCTTGAGGAAATAGCTGCTAACAATGAGAAAAGGCTGTTTACATTAAATCTAAATTAAATTGTCAAAACAAACAAAATCAAACAAAATACATATAGTACTTGGGCTGGGTAGTTCAGGAATAAGTGCAGCGAAACTCCTTAAATCAGAAGGTAAAAATGTATTAGTATTAGAAAATAATTCAAATGAAAAATTAATACATAAATCTAAAAGATTAAAAGCAGAAGGAATTAAAGTTGTTTTACTAGGAGAAGCACTAAATATTAATAATTTCACCCCATGGATAGAGAGGATTTATTCAGTTATTGTAAGCCCAGGAATAGATTGGGAGCATGTAGCTCTAAAAGAATTAAGAAGTAAAAATATTGCTATTCAGGGAGAAGTCGCATTAGCATGGAAAAGATTAAGGCATATTCCATCTATTGGCATTACAGGAACTAATGGAAAAACCACCGTCACTAATATGCTTCACCATGTTCTTAAATTAAATAATTTAAATACTCAAATGGGCGGAAATGTTGGGAAAGCATTATCTGAAATTGCCATAGAAAGTATGAACAAGAATTACCAAGAATTAAAATGGTTGGTTTTAGAATTAAGTAGTTTTCAAATTGAAGGTTCACCAAATATAGAACCAACTATAGGTATATGGACAACATTTACTCCTGATCATTTAGAAAGACATATTAATATAGAAAATTATTTCAAAATCAAAAGGAGTTTACTAGAGAAGTCATCCATTCGCATTTATAACTCTGATGATAAATATTTATCTAGCAAGAGAAAAGAATTACCTCAAGGTATATGGGTTGGAATAAATAAGCAGTCCTCCTATTCTCATTACCCAAAATTTTGGATTGACACAAAGGGTTTTATTTTTGAGAACCAAAAAGAACTGTTTCACACTTCTTTACTTAAGTTACCTGGCAAACATAACTTGCAAAATCTCTTGCTCGTAACAGCCGCAGCAAGAGAGATAGGTCTTGATCCTTTATCAATAGCTACATCTATAAGTTCATTTAAAGCTATCCCCCATAGATTGGAATATTTAGACAAAATACACAATATAAGTTTTTATAATGACAGCAAAGCTACGAATTTCGACTCCTCGATAACTGGACTAAAATCTATTGCTAAACCAACAATCTTACTCGCTGGCGGCATACAAAAGA
This sequence comes from Prochlorococcus sp. AG-402-A21, assembly GCA_003279655.1. Classification (GTDB taxonomy): domain Bacteria; phylum Cyanobacteriota; class Cyanobacteriia; order PCC-6307; family Cyanobiaceae; genus Prochlorococcus_B. The sequence goes on from QCHI01000001.1 coordinate 51,456, forward strand.
AAGGAGATTATCTTCCTTGGATAGAACAAATAAAGCAATCAACTAATGGGGTCGTGTTATTTGGGCTTAGTGCAAATAAGTTAAAGGAAGCATTATTAAAATCTTATTATGAAGGAGAAATTATTGTAAAACAAAATCTCGAAGAAGCCACCATAGCTGCTATTGATCTCGCAAGAAAAAAAAATTCAAGCAGCATATTATTATCTCCAGCATGTTCCAGTTTTGATCAATATCAAAACTTCGAGGAAAGAGGTGATCATTTTAAAAAACTAGTTAAAGAACATAGGCCCATAAAATGAACAAATTTTTCATAAGAAAAACAACTTGGTCGGTGATCCACCCTTTAATGATTTTTGTCACATGATATTTTATGTATAGTCAAAAATATATAGATTGGATAAAGACCTATTTCCAAAGAAAGCTATTAGTCATAAAGAGTTAAGTGACTTTTTGATTAAAGCAAAAAAAGATGTAACTTCAATCAACAAATTTGAAGAGAATGAAATCAAGGATAATGAAGAATTCAATGATTTAATAAAAACATGGACAGAATCAAGTCAGAAAATATTACTAATGATTAATAATGGAAAAAAAGTTTTAACTAAAAACAAGGATACAAAATCTCTTATGGCTTTTGGAGCTATGGGGGCACATATCAATATGGCTTTACAAGCACTCAAAGCAACAGAATCTGATCAATGAAGATGAAATATTAGGAAGTTTATTACGTAAGAAATTAAAAGAACTAAATGTACTTTTTAAAAAATATAATTAGGACTTAAATCCTTTAAAAAAGTCTCATTCAGCTATTTTATTTTGACCAAACAAAACCAAAATCCACTTGTTCTCGTTCCAGAGTCAACAGCTAAATTAATGAAGTCGATATCAGGAAAAAGTCAAGGATCGGATGATGATTTGATTTTTTGTCATCTTTATGGAGTGGTAGGTGACTGGTACCTTTCGGAGATATCAGATGATAGGGAAAAAGCCTTTGGATTTCAAATAATAAATTCTGAACCTGCTTGGGAAATGGATAATTGGTTAACTAATTCCAGTAAATGGGGAGAAATCCCGATAAAAGCACTGCAAGAACTAGTCAATGAGAAATTTTTAAAAGAGAAAGATATTCGTTTTTTAATTACAAGAGATTTATTTTGGGAACCTATCAAGTTTTCAGCAATTAAGATTGATCAAAATACTCTTTTCTATCCCGGAACGACTGATAGAAGTTTATCTTAAATACATGAAAGGCTGTATCTCACCTACCTAAATAATTTTTAATTAAAATGAAAGAAATAGACCCCAAAAGTGATCCTCTATATTTATTAACCAAAGCTGTTGAACAAGGAGAACCTGAAGTTGCTAAAAAAGTCAAGGATCGTCTAGATAACTCAGATGATCCTTCAGAAATGAGATATCTGGAAGGATTGCTTATACTTCTTGGTGAGAAGCCTGGAGAACTAGAAGATCCACCCGACGTCGAAGATGATCCAGATGAATACTGGCAAGAAAATGATTACTTTGAAGTTTAAATCAAAGCAAGAGCAACTCCAATAAAAGATAAAAGAGAATAAAAAATGGTTACTTTATTTATTTTATCTCCCTCCCTCTTTGAAATAAAAAGTGCAAAAATAGGAGAAAGACTTAACAAAGTCCACCCAATCCCAATAGGTAAAAATTTAAAAACTATCTGTTGAAATAATATTCCAAAATTAGTCCCAAGCAAGGTGGATAAAATTAAACTTGAATGATTTCGTTTAGTTATTGATCTATTTTTAATTAGATACAAAAAATCTTTTTTAAAAATTACAAATAAAAATATTGATGCTGATAAAAGTCTTATCTCAGTAGTTTGAAAGGGGGTTAATGTAGAGCTGATTAAAACTACTCTTGACATTAAAGCTGCCAAAACGGCACAAAATACCGAACCCAATGCGCAGAGGACACCAAGAATATTTGTTTCTCTACATTCCTCTTTTTGAAATGTATTTTGACGTACAATCATCAATAAAGAAAAAGAGACAATCAAAGATCCTATCCATACTTTTTGAGGATATATCTCATTGATACTCAATGCTCCTAAAGTAGTTGCAATTATTGGCGTTAACGCTTCAAATGAAAGAGTTTTTCTAGTCCCTATTATTTTTAAAGAATTGATATATAAAGTATCCCCTATAGAAATACCGACTATTCCACTTATCATCAAAACAAATATAGAAAACACATCTGAAAACCAACTTATCGTTAGGACAACTGGTAAAAAAAAGATTGAAGCAAGAACATTTTTATAAATATTAATTTGCCTAGGTAGCAGTTTTTCAGATTCTTTGCGCCAAATAGAACACGCAAAAGTCCAGGATAATACTGCGGATATTGCTGCAAAAAAACCAATCATATTTCAAACTTTTTGATAAAAGATTTCAAAAGAATTTAATATTCTTCAAAAGGTGAGTAAACAATTAACTCACGTAAATTTATTTTCTATATAACTAAGTATTTTTTTTGCATTGTGGCTTGTTTTTTTTACTATTTAATGTAAGTTTTTCGTCACTCCAAACTTCCAAAACATCAGGGAAGTGCTTCTCCATACATACATCGCAAATCCCATGACTGAAACGAATATCTGTGATTTTTGAAAGATATTTTTCTAGATGCTGCCACTCACCATCAGAATCCCTGACCTCTTTGCAATATGAACATGTCGTTAAAATACCCTCAGTTTTATGCATATGGGTAAGCGCATCAAGAAGACGAATAGATCTTTTGCGAAGCTCCAACAAGGTTACAACCTGTCTAGATAATGCCTCCATAATTTGATGCTGTTGATCAGATAAATGTCCTGGCTTTCTATCTATCACGCAGAGAGTTCCTATTCTCTGATCATTTGGAGTTTGCAATGGAAACCCAGCATATAAACGAATTTTTGGTTCCTCAACCACCAAAGGATTTGATTTAAAACGCTCATCTAACAGAGCATCCTCAATAACCAACGGTTCTGGACTAGCAATTGCATGAGCACAAAAAGAAACGTCCCTTGATGTTTCTTTCGTCTCAAACCCACACATTGATTTAAACCATTGCTTATCTGTATCAACCAAGCTCATTAAAGAAATTGGCGTCCCACAAGTTAAAGAGGCAATTTTAGTTATATCGTCATAACATTGCTCAGGTTGAGTACCTAAAATCCTGTACTCAGCAAGAGCTCTCAAGCGCTCTTCTTCATTGCTAATTTTTGGGGGAAGAGAACCCAAAATAAATCCTTATTTTTATAATTTAACATTAGATAAAATTGAATGATAAAAACAAATCGCTTCTCAATAATAAATAATTAAGTTTTCATAAGAAATGCTTCGACAATATTAAGTTAAGCCCTATCTCGAAAGAGAATTTCCAAAAGGAACCAAGCTAGAGAAGCTATCAAAGCTAGCTATATGTGCATTTTTTCTAACAAATTGAGTAAATACTTTTAAATTTATTCTTAAAAAGTCTTGGTAGTCCTAATTTTAAAACTACTTTTAGTTATCAAATTACCATCACTAATATCTAGACCTTTGACGCTAGAGATCTGCCCTTTCAGGCCCTCTAATTGAAGTTGATCAATCATCTGTTGAATCACCTGACTTTCTACTAATTTCTGATCAATCATTTCTGGAGTCATTTTTTCAAATAATTTGCCTGCTTTAGAGGCAACCACATCAGAGGCATTAGAAATTTTGAGAAGGATCATAATTAAATCAAAACTTAGATAAATTGAAATCAAATCCAATCTATATACAATTAAATATTATATAAATTAATCATTCATCTAATATTAAAGAATTATGGAAATATAATTCAACTAAGGATCAATATAAAAATTTGAATTAAGGCCAAGAATATAAAGATCCACAGCAAAATCATTCCTATTTTATTATGGAACGAACCCTTCTTATAAAATGATGGACCTGAGTCATAATCCCTTCTCATTATTAAAATTCAAATAATCTAAAAATAACATAGCAATATATTTGTATTTTGATTGCTCCCACAAAAAAGAAAAATAATTTAATAACATAATTTAAAAAAATCGAGATATATCCACAAAAACAAAATATATGTTACATAATAATAAAGATAGAAGAAATTTCAAACATTACAAATTTCCTAGAGAAATTTATTTTCCATCTCTGATAATGAGTAAATGAATTTTGAACAAACAAGAAATTTAATTGGAAGAATATTAATTTCAGCTATCTTTATTTACGCAATTCCTGGTAAAATAATAAATTTTGAACGGACTGTTGACATTATCTCAAATAAAAACATACATCCTAATTTAGCGCCACTTTTATTAACTTTGGCCATAATTTGCCTGACATTTGGCTCAATACTTTTCATCTCAGGATTTAAGCAAAGATTAGGTGCATATCTTCTACTAATATTTATCGTCCCAACAACCTTTATATTTCATTTTTCTCCTTTCCAAATAAAAGCTATTCTAATAAATGCTTCTCTAGTTGGAGGATTACTTCTTGGTCTAAACAATGTAAAAGGCATCTCACTCAAAGAAATTTTTAATAATCAGACAATTGATAAAGATTAATTCCGTTTTATATTTTTTTGATGCCAATTAAACTTAATATCCACTGAGCCCTCAAGATTAAGTTTAACAGGACAATCTTCAGATACTCTTTGAAGGATTTTATACTTTTCAGAATCTAATTCAGATGGCATAAAAATTTCTAGCTCAAGAGTCTTTATTTTTCTATGCCCTTCTGATGTCATTGTTTTATAAACATCAATTTTAATCTTACCAAGTTCCCACCCTCTTCGTTTTGCCTCAATACCCATAATTGTTATTACACAAGTCCCCAAAGAAGAAGCTAACAAATCAGTTGGAGCAAAATCTTTTCCTTCTCCGTCATGGTCTTTAGGTGCATCAGTATGGATAATACTCCCTGAAAGAGAATGCTTTACTTCAGTCTGCAAATCTCCAAGATATGTGCAACTGATTTTCGTAGATTTGGAATTAGTATCTTTTGTGTTGTTGATTTGAAGAACCTATGTAATGAATTTATTTTACCGAATTGTACTCTCATCAAGTATCCAATAGGGACCTTATATTAAAGAAAAGTATATAATAATCACAAATAAAAATAATATTATTTTCACAGAAAAGATTCTCTTATAATCGAAATAAATGATTTTTATTTCATTTTTTCTTAGTTTACTTATTACTCTGAACCCTTCTTCCATTTTTAATTGTGATGGAGATAGATTAACTGCGGTTATCAGGAATAACTTAAATGGAGATTTTGCAATAACTAATGATCTTGAAAATATTGATAAAGGGGCATTTATAGTTCTTAATTGGCGCGATATCAATCTCATGCTCCCAGTGTCTTTTAAGGTCGGTGACATTTCGTTCACGGACAAGAAATGGTTGTGGAGTTATCAGGATGAGAAAAATGGATTAAGAATGGATAATCCCAGGTTTGCTCATCTTTTGCCTAATGGAGAAATTCAAGAATTTTCTTGTCAAGCTATTTATATGGGAGACAGAGTCTCATAAAGAAAGTCTTAAGCAGGAAATATTCAAGACATGATGTAGCTATGTATTAGGAAGTGGAGAAAATGTACATGACCATCTCAAGATCAAATAGATTTGTATTTATAGATACGAAGCAAAATGTAAGCAAAAAACAAGTTTTTATTTTTGGATCAATAATTGCTAGTGGTTGCTTGAGTGGTGCATTTTTAATCGCTTTGTATATTGAATATCTTCATAATCCAGCTTTTCACGGCTTTGTTCAATCAAGGGGAATATTCCTTTGATTTTTGAGCTCATTGATATTAGGTATTGCATGTAAAACAAAAAAGCTCCCGAAGCGAGAGCTTTATATTGACTTAAGAGAGTTTATATATTCCTTGGAGCAATATATCCAAAGAATCAATTGACAATAACTGCAGTAAGTAGACCAAAATCACTAAACGTCTGTTTAACTGTTCAGCAATTTTTAGTAACTTTTTTGGTTAAACAAAACCGGGGATGATTTGTCCTGTTGTTGCATATGCACCAACTAAAGCAATACAACCAAATAATGCTGCATAGCCGTTAAGCCTTTCTGCGGTTACCTTCTCAGGGTCAATGTTTCTTGTATTGTTGTTTTGAGTAGACATTACACAACTCCAGGAACAAGTTGACCGGTTGTCAGGTAAATACCTGTTAGAAGTACGAAAGCCATCATTGCTGGCCTGCCGATACTTCTTTCCAAAATTGTCTTGTTAGAAGGTTTCATAATAAGAACTTAAAAGATGCCAGGGATTATTTGTCCTGTTGTTGCATATGCACCAAAGGCTGCAACGAAGCCGAGCATTGCGGCCCAACCGTTAAATTTTTCTGCTTCAGGAGTCATTTGAGGATGTGTTGTTTTATGTGAATTAATGTAACGGATCTTTGCCTGCGGCTGATGGTGGGCAACCGAACATACTAGTAAAGATGATCAAATACATTAGAAAAATCTATATAAAAAACGAAGTTTGAATCCATATTTTTTCTTTGAAACATTTGTTGGATTCTTATAATTAAAAGAATTAAATAATAAACAATTTGTACGATCCCTCGATTGGACAAGAATCACTCACTACAGTTGATGTCGTTGGCGTACTTGTCGGACATGTCCTTTTTGGCGTTGCCGCCACACTTTTAATTGATTGGAGCTGGATTCCCTTAAGTCCTCAACAAAGAGAGAGTGGTCGCTCATTAAAAGACATCAAAAAAAGCTGGGGTTGGGATGAAAATACTGATAACAATGAGGAGTCTCCAGGCCCAGAAAATAGAAAATCCTCATTCGAAGAGAATAACGAATAAACTTTTAATTGCCTATAAGGTCAAATGATTTGCAATGATGTGTATAAAATAATCTGACAATTTTCGAAAGATATATTAAAAATATATCGCAAGAGTTTTTCAACTAATGGGATTCTTTTGCGTAATAACCATCTCTTGCGTGATCTTGGCTATCAAAAATAATAACCTTGAAAAAATGCAATTAAACATTATTTCCTGGAAAGTAATTTATCTGTGTTTATTGCTCATAGCAATCGCCATAGATAACTATAAATAATTCTGTTTAGACAATATATTTTTAATTAGTTTATTAATATCTTTAATTGACTAAAGTAAGTGATAAAAAGAGTTCTATGCTAACCAAGGAAATGAAAGGTGCAGATTGTACGCATTTATTTAAGTCTGCCTATGAAAATCGCTACACATGGGGATCAGATTTTTCAGGTTACGAAGGTAGATGTTCTTGGACAGATGGCGAAAGAGAAATCAAAGGAAGCTTTTGCTTAGGACAAGATTTAAAAGCCACAGTTAAAGAAATAGATGACGAAGAAATACACAAAGCCATTTCTTCTCAACTTTGGGAAGTTGCTATTCATCGAGTCAGAAGATCATTTGAACAAACTCATGGTAAAAACACCTTTACTTTGGGAGATTCAAATGAAATCGGCTCAGAAGTTATAGTTGGAGGAAAAAATGAAGGTGACAAATATAGGGTCAAAGACGATGTTGTTACCATGGTTTATAGGCATATTCATGGGAATCTAATAATCATCCTCACTAAAGATGTGACTCATACTGGTAATGGCTACTTAAGCAAAAGTTATTCCAGCCAATATCTTGATCCAATTTCAAAAAAGGATTTAAAAGGAAAAAGCCTTTACAAAGATACTTTTATACCTTTATTCAAAGGTGGGCCTTGGGTTTTGTCTTCTAGATCGATACATCAAGAATCCTCAGAAGGTTCAATAATAAATAAACAAGTATTTTCTTTTTCGGAGTTAAAAAGTCTTGTTTCTAAGCAAAATTAGGCTACTAAATCTGAGCGAGAATCATAATATTTATAAGAATATCTGCCTAGGTGAGAGCCGGGATTTATAAATTAACTATTTTCGATTATAAATGAATCGTAAGAACAGGGGGGTTACAAATGCTTCTTCGTTTTGTCCCTATTAATGTTTTTCGTGAAACACCACAAGTATCATTCTTTGACGCAGGCGTAAGTGGATCAAATGGCGCCGATGTTGTCATCTATCGCAAAAATGCCATATCTCCTCCTGATGATGGAAATTTTGAGCAATATTACATTCACCATCATCAAATTGATCACAATTTAGTGATTGATGGTAGTTAAAAATTCACTCTTATCAACCCCAAATGGGATGAGCCGCACCATGTGATTTTTTTAAATAGAGCAATGGGTGCACTGCAAATACGAATTGGAACCCATCACCGATCAGAATCAGGACAAGAAGGTAGTATTGTGTTGAATCAATCAACTAGAGATCATGCATTTGATCAAATAAAAGAATTCTCACCTATTAGCTTAAGATCAAACAAACAATTAAGAGAGGCTAGACAGGCTCATCCCGTTTACTGGATTTGGGAAAAAGAGAAAATACTCTCGAGCAATATACTCAACTAAAATTAGACATGCCAGTACAAAATCACAACTTCTTATAGACGTAAAAATAATAAATAATTTATAAATCTATTATTCATTAATTTAAAAAAACCTATTATAAAATCAGTCAAAGAGAATGTGGTCGACAGTTGCTCACATAAACAATCAAGCGAAGCAACTAATCATCTTATCAGCAGTTTTTTATTAAATCTCCTTTTAGAACAACCAGGGATAATTTTTCCTGTTGTGACTTTTGTACGTAAAAGGCTGATCATTGCCCAATGTCCATTATTTTTCAGCGTCCTTTGGATAGCTTGTATAGTTATCTACTAATTGTGAAGGAGTTTCACGAGCAAATATATTTTGCTTACCGTATTCAGTAATCACCTGAGAAGAGAATGACATGCGCTGATTGTCGTGTGACGCTATAGCAAATGCTTCAATTAAGGAATATAAAGATTCGGTCGAACTCGTCTCGCACACTTTCGGAATGGAGAAAGGAATAAAGTTTTGCACCAACGCCAATACCTGTCTTGTAATCAAAGACTTAAGAAAATTCGAGCCAGCAATTATCGTAATCGTCCGCAAGACTATGGCTCAGTGAGAAACTGAAGTATCGCACTAGAGAGAACATCCAAGCTAATGGTTAGATGTCATGAACCTTCTAAAATTGAGAATTGATAACTATCCCGAGTTAAATAAACCATCCCACCCCCATCATTATCATCAAAGCTGGAAATCCAAATTCTAATCCCCATCAATGCAATAAATCCTGAGAGTTACCACAATTAATTGAGCATTCATTATTTTTATCTAAAGCTCAATGTTAAAAGTATCTCTAACCACGAAAAGATAGTAATTCACGCAAAGATATCCAAAGAGAACGTGATCAATGCTTCTAAAAAAGAATAAGGTTATTACTTGGCTGTTTTTTTAAGTGTTTTTGAAGTTCTATTATTCGTTTTAGCCAGATCAGCCTTGCTTGGATTAGGAATACTGAACTGAGTTAGTAATTTCATGAAAACTATGAGAAATTAAAAAATATTCAAAACTTATAAACAACTAATCATTATCAACGTGAAACTCTTTCAATGAGTCTCCATAGTAACTCATAGCCAATTGAAGCAAAACCCAGTTCACAGCTTTAGTCATTGTGATCTCGAAATGAATTCAACTTAAACATGGCTTATGTTTCAAAGCTTTGCCATGAGTAATTATTATTTTTAAAGGATTTAACAAAATCCTTTAAAAATAATAATTCAATTCAGCAATCAATCTTGGCTCTAAGGCCAAGTAACGATAAGTAATTATTCATAGCATTTGTGCATTTTAAATATAAAATTTGCTGATAAAGAAATAGTAAGGGATTGAATGTTTTTCCTATCAAATCCTCAGGTGTGGAACTTACCTGGCACTTGGTCTGAGCAACCTATTGATGGTCCTTACTTAGGTATGACCTCAAGTCAATTAAGTTGGGTGGCTGCATCGATTTTGGTGACTTTATTAATAGTTTTCAGTGTTTACATCCTTGAGACGAACAGCTCAAAACGTAATAGAAGTTCTTAGAATAGATAAAATGACAGGAATCAACTTATTGGGTAAGTAATATTTCATGACATATTTTATTTTATATTTTTTTGGCATAGTCTCAATTTTGTGGGTTTATCGTGTTGGATGGACTGAAGCTCTAAAGACCATTCTCAGTGTTTTAATTCCTTCTCTCTTAATTATTCTTTTTAATATAAAAGCAGGGCGACTTATATTCAAAAACCCTACGATTGGGATAATAAGTGTTCTTCCCACAGCCATTTTCATTTATCGAGGATCAAAACCTCTCGTATCTGGAATTCATAATTGGATAGATAGGAAAACAAACGAGTTTGTTGATTCAAAAGAAGTTGTGGATGCGGAAGTAGTGTCTAAAGAGGAAGCATAAATTTCCATTTAAACAAAGCAGTCATACAAATAAATTTCAAGGCTCGAAAACTCTCAAACCATTTATATCGAACTCTTTTACCATTAAGAAAAATTGATTAGATTTTGAATTTCGAAACAATTTAGGAGTTTCTTTATGCTTTTATTAGTTATATTTGTTGATCGCGTTGGATAAATGGCAATAATAAAGTTATTAATACTTCAACCATGACAGAGAACGAGCCAAAGTGGGATTACACCACAAAAGAAGGAAATTTTGCTGCAGGAGCTGCTGTTGTTGGAGGGAATTTACTAGTTCTTATTATTTACATTCTCTATAGAACTGTACCCTCTGTTCACCATTTCATTATCGGGAGATAACTCAAATTCACCTGGAGAAAGACTTTAATTATTGGCGAACAGAATTCTCAGTGTCTTCAGTTAGTTGTTGATTGCGACCAGATGAAAGCCAATAAAAAAGCCATTCCAATCAAAGGGAGAAGGGTTTTAATCAACCCAACCAGAACCAAAACCCCAACCCCAGCAGAACTATAAATTGCCCATTTCGGGATATTTCTGCCTGCTCTGCTCCCTTTATTACTTGAAGGGGGAATTACTTCTGGATCAATAGCCATTTCTAACTGAAAGAAAATCAATCTTTTAACACAATAAATTCATTCAAAAGGAAAACAAGCAACTAATGGATGCTGTAATCATGAGAATTTGTTAGTAGCCATATCCGTATATCTAAGTTTACTGAAGAATCTATGTATTTTTGGTTTCTTCAAATAATCCAAAAAAAGTCCATGCTATTAATGAAATAAGTCCTATCACCAAAGAGATGAAGGCAAAAATAAATTTCCCTAAAAAAAGAAATGCAATACCTGTTGTTATGAAAACCAAAGAAAGAATTAAATAAATATTGGGAGGCATTTGTTTTAAAAACTCCATTTTTCACCTATTAAAAACGTCTTTATTAAAAGGGAAACTCAGATTTTATCCATAACGCAGAAATAACTTTCATAAGTAACCACATAACTAAAGCCCCCTCAAGGAAGCCAAACCAATAAAGAGCATAGTTCGATACCCCCATTTCTTTTTGGGCACGTTCAACAAATGATTTATGCCATTTAATCAAATTCACAATTTATCTTTGTATACAAAATTATTATAGTTAAGATCTCATAATAAAAACCTTTTAGAATAATATAATTTCTTATTTTTTTAGAGGTTTTTCTGAACCACATCTCCAAGGCTAGCCAACTAAAAACAAACATAATCTTTTTCGTCCTGTATTAATACCTACTAATATGAGTCATTTAAAATTTATAAAAATATCACTCTAATAATTCAGCAAACTTTAATAGACATAAATATTATATTACTTTAATAATATAGATATTTTAAGATGCATTAAATTATTAGAGACATGAATTTGTCTTGAATAATTTAATGACCTATAAGCAAGCTTTATCTGAGCCTTTAAAGCAGAATTACAATATACGTAGATCTTCCATTGAATACATATTGACCATGATAAAGACTCCTCAAACATGCTCAAGCCCTCGTCCTGTGACTTCAGTCAAACAGCGATCTAAATTGGCAGATCGGACGATCGAGCAGCAAAAAATACATCTCTCCAAAAATATTTAGACCAAAGAATGTCAACGATGATGACTTGGCCTCAATCTGTGTTCCTAGGTCACAAGAAAAATTACATTCTTATTTGGCTGCTTCAGACAACTCACTAAGCTCAATCCATCTATCCTCATGCTCTTGAATAGCTTCAATAAGCTCTGCTAGTTGATGACTGATTTCACTAACGTCTACATCAGTATCAGTTATTTTTTTTTCTAAATATATTTTCTGTTTTTCTAACATAGGTATTTTGAGATCTAGTTCTTTTAATTCTCTAGCTTCTTTAAAACTCAATTTTCTCCTATTATTTTGAGGATTTGATTTTGCTGCTGATCCAGGTTTGTTATGTGAATTATTAACTATCTGATCTCGTTCTTTGGTTTCATTATTTCGCTCCTCTAATATTTTTTGTTCCAGAAATCGAGAGTAATTACCTTCATATCTTCGTAAGTGACCATTTTCAAAATTAAAAATTCGATCAATAGTTCGATCAAGAAAATATCTATCATGCGATACGACTACTACACAACCTTTGAAGTCCTCAAGAAAATCCTCTAGCACGCTTAATGTTTGTATATCTAAATCATTTGTCGGTTCATCAAGTAACAATACATTGGGAGCTTGTATGAGCATTTTACAGAGAGCAAGTCTTCTTTTTTCTCCTCCTGAAAGTTTAAGTAGAGGACTATGTTGCTGACTTGGTGGAAACAGGAATTTTTCTAAGAGTTGTGATGCGGTTATTTGTTTTCCTCCATGATCGATTCGTAACGCGGCTTCCTCCACGAATTCGATAACTTTGCGCTTTAGGCCACTCCCTTGATTTAAATCATTTGTATGTTGATCGAGATAGCCAATATGAACGGTTTCTCCAAGTTTTATTTTTCCACTAGTAGGCAATCTTTTACCTGCAATTATATCTAAAAGAGTCGATTTACCACTTCCATTTGGACCGATAATACCTACTCGATCCTCTGGACTAAAGCTATAAGTGAAACCATGCAAAAGATCCAAATTATTCTCTTTATCATTTAAAGAGAGTCCTAAGCCTTCGGCTTCGATTACTATTTTTCCAATTCTTCTACTCAATGAATTCATTTCTAATTTAGCTTTGACATGATTTTTAGGTTGCACTTGCATTTCAGCAATCCTTTGAATTCGTGCTTTTTGTTTTGTACTTCTTGCTTTAGGTCCTTGTCTTAACCAAGCCAACTCCTTTCTTAAAACACCCTGAAATTTTTTCTTTGCATATGCCTCTGATTGTTCTTGTTCAATTTTTTGTTGAAGAAATTGGCGATAATTTCCCGAATACTTGCGTGCTTCTCCATTATTGATTTCCACCATCCGAGTAGTAATGCGATCAAGAACATATCTATCATGAGTTATCAAGACAAGAGCGCCATCATAATGTTCTAACCAATTTTGAAGCCATTCCACTGCGGATGCATCGAGGTGATTAGTAGGTTCATCAAGCAGTAAGACATCTGGTTTAGAGACAAGTGCAGCGGCAAGTCCCACTCTTTTGCGGTAACCACCAGAAAGATCTTTTACTGGCTTATCTAAATCTTTTATACCTAGTCTTCTTAAAACATCTTGGCATTGTTGTTCTAAATTCCATGCCCCAGCTACATCCATAAGTTCACTAGCCTGACCAAGTTGTTTCAAAAGGTCTTCATCTTCTGGACTTTGAGCGATTTTTCTACTTAGTTGACTGAAATTAAGTAATAATTTTCTTTTTTCTCCACACCCTTCAAGAACTTCTTCCAAAATACTTTTTTCACTGTTGTAACTTGTTTCTTGCCCAACTAAAGATATCCGCAAAGATGATAAACATCTCCTTTCCCCTTCCATCAAAGGTTCTATCCCTGCAATGGCTCTCAAAAGTGTTGATTTGCCAGATCCATTTGGACCAATCAAACCAAGTCTCTCTTTTTTATTTATATGAAGATCTAAATTTTTAAATAGATTTTTTATTCCAAAGTCTGTTGAAGCATTAACAAGACTAATCAACACAGCTTACGGCCTCACGTCCATAACTAAAACTAACTCATAAATATTACCCTCCCTTAGTCCTCAGGATCTTTTTCAAAGCTTGAACATGAAATTTATAAATAAATTCTGTCATTGCTCAATAGCTAATACATTCTATTTCAACAGTTACATCAACTACGAAATATGTAATAGAGCTGCAAGAATATAAGGGATGATCAAGAAACTTTAGCGAAAAAAATTGCAGTACTGCTCCACCCTTGAGCTGACCCTACCAGAATCTTTTAAGCCTAATAACCTTGCAGCATCACCACTGTTAATTTCGACTGCATAATATCGTCCACAAATATTCTTGGTTTCATAAATTCGATCATCAGAGTTAACTGCCATCGGAGACAAAAGAGAAAAAGATAAAGCCATAAGAAAGATACGGTTCATTATTTTATTTATGAGAAAAAAACTTTAGAGCCTTTTGAGAGTAAGATCTTACATAATTATTTATACATATAAAAATACGGATGAATTTTTTAGAGAGAGTTCTTTCAAATTACTTTCTGGCTTGGAGTCAGATTTTTAATTACAAAGGTAAAACAAGTAGAATACCTTTTTGGCACTTTTTTATTCTGGATGGATTTGTAGGAGCTGTGGTTTCAATACTATCTAATAACAACCTTGCTAATGATCTAAATGATTTTTATACCATCACTGAGGGATATGACTGGAGTTATTTGTATAGCATTCCATCTTTTTTAGTTTTTATAGCTCTATTAATCAGAAGGCTGAGAGATATAGGTAAGGAAAACTTAGTTTTATGGGCATTCTGTTCATTTATTCCTTTCTACAATCTTTATATATTTGCCCAGCCTTCCTCTGAAAAATAAATTAAGTATTTTAAAGCTGTGAACATTGTTTATTTTTAAACATAATCATTCTCATTTCCTACCCTTAAAAGTTCGAGGATAAGGGATATTAAGAGCATTAAAACTTTTCAATTTTTTTCTACGCAGATAACGATTATAAAACAAGTCGAAAAGTGTCGATACTCCTAACCAAGATAGAATACAACTTATAAATATCCTTACACCTTCCGTGGAAGCAAGCCAATAGATAATAGGGTCTACTATAAGGTTAATACTAATTATAAACCCAATAAATAAAGAGAAAGTAAGACAAGCTATTACAAATAAAGCTCTGATTATTTTTTTTGTTTTGAAATTTTTCATACCCAAATGTTTGAAATCGTATTAGGAATACATATTTTCCATTCTCAAGCAAGATAGATAGCAAAGGAATTTTAATGTAATAAAAGTTGATTCACCTTTAATAGCAAATATATACAATTCACAGATCAAATAATAGAAAAGCCAAAGGCAGACATTAAGATTTGGTTTAAGTTAGGATTAAATTAAATCAACTACCTTTAATAGATATATCTATTAAAGGTAGTTAGGTACTTACATAGCAATCATGCAAGGAAATTACTTTCATTCATCTAAACATGAAAATTACTTATAGACAAATTCTTGGAAACTTACAAACTACTCCCAGAAAATCATTATATTAACTACTTTTAGCCAATGATATTGCATCAATCTTTCGAGGAAATGATATCAGAATTCTATATAATATGATTAAAAGAACCGACCATTTCAATACTGAAGTTCAGTTAGCTATTGATCAAGAATGCAGAGAATGGATTAAATGCATAAAGAACAAAGACCTTGTTCCATAAAACATACTCTTTATAAATACATCTACTTTTAGGAAAAGTTTTCAACAAGAAGAATCCCTTGTTTATATTTAGATCAGTTCCTAACCTTTTTCTAACCCATGTTTACATACAAATTATTTGATAGAGGTGACATTAAATTTTAGATAATGAGGAATGAACTAAATGGAGATTCATTAACATGAAATGATCTCGTTGATTTACGATTATATATATATAGATAAATATCCTATCTTAAAAAATAGATTAAACTTACAAAAATAAACTGAGAAAATTCAAAGGGCTTTATTTTTGGGATCACAACTTTCAATGAAGAAAAAGTAAAAGATTTTCTTTAATTGCCTAGGAAATAGAAAAATCTGGCGAAAATCAAATTTAATGATCAAAAAAAATTATGCGTCGATTGGTATCAGGAATAGTTGGTCTAGCAGCTCTATTGGCTGGCTGTGCGACAACAAATCAAGACAATAGTTCAAGACTTAACCTAATAAAAAATCGCAATGAGTTGATTTGTGGAGTAAGTGGAAAGATTCCTGGATTTAGTTTTCTGAAAAGTGATGGTAGTTATCAAGGACTCGATGTAGATATATGTAAAGCATTTGCTGCTGCAATTATAGGAGATTCAGGGAAAATACAATATAGACCTCTAACTGCAGCAGAGAGATTTACTGCTATCAAAACTGGGGAAATTGACCTGTTATCAAGAAATACCACTTTCACTCTCAGTAGAGATTCCACAGGAGGCAATGGATTAACTTTTGCACCAGTTGTTTTCCATGATGGCCAGGGATTGATGGTCAAGAAGGAAAGTAAAATCAGTAGTCTTCAAGATCTTGCAAATAAATCTATATGTGTAGGCTCAGGTACAACTACTGAGCAAAATATAAATGATGCATTTGAAAGTGCCTCACTGCCCTATACACCAATCAAATATCAAGATCTTAATCAAGTAGTTGCAGGTTATTTACAGGGTCGTTGTTCGGCTATGACTTCTGACCGTTCACAATTAGCAGCAGCCAGATCTGGTTTTAAAAATCCAAAAGAACATATTATTCTTGATGATGTATTGAGCAAGGAGCCACTTGCTCCAGCCTCCGATGGCCAAGATCAGAAACTAGCTGATGCCATGAGATGGGTTGTCTTTTCCCTTATATCGGCTGAAGAACAAGGAATAACAAAGTCAAATATTGATGAAAAAGTTAAAATTGCAAAGAATAATCCTCAATTAAAACCTTTAAGAAGATTTTTAGGTGTTGATGGAGGACTAGGAGAAAAGATTGGTCTTAGCAATGACTTCGTAGTTAAAGTAATTAGCTCAACTGGCAATTATGGAGAAATTTACGAAAGACATTTAGGAGAAAATAGCGAGGTGCCTATTCCGAGAGGACTAAATGAGTTGTATAACAAAGGAGGTGTACATATTTCACCACCATTTAACTAAAAATAATTTATTGCGGGAATGAAAATAAATCAAAAAATATTTTTGCAATTTGGAATATGTATTATCTTTTTTGGTTTAATTGGGATCCTAATTAATAATTTAACAATAAATCTCATAAGAACAGGTCTTGGTTTTAACTTTAGCTGGCTTTTCAAACCAGCAAGTTTTGCTTTAGCCGAACACCCCTTACCTTATACCTCCTCAGATAGCTATGCTTGGGCATTATTTATAGGTTGGCTCAACAGTCTTAAAGTTATTGTCTCATCATTAATATTAGCTACTTTGTTGGGAACACTAATAGGCTTTGCAAGGACAGGTAAAAACTCATTACTAGGTCTCATTTCGGCTGGTTACATAACAACAATCAGACAAACCCCTCTTTTACTTCAACTTATGTTTTGGTATTTTGTTGGGTTCTTAGGTTTAAAAGACAATATGTTTATCCAAATAAAAAATATATTTAACATTTCAAATCAAGGCATAGAGTTTTCAGGATTAATTTTTTCCTCGGAATTTCTCGCATTATTACTTGGTTTAAGTATTTTTACGAGTGCTTACATAGCAGAGGTAATTCGCGGAGGTATTCTTTCTGTCGGCCGAGGGCAATGGGAAGCATTTAGGAGTTTAGGACTGTCAGAAAGAAAAGGACTTATCCGTATAATACTTCCACAGGCATTACCAGCGATCATTCCAGGATTAACAAGTCAATATCTTAACCTTGCTAAAAATAGCACCTTAGCAATCGCAGTTGGGTATTCAGATATTTACGCAATTAATGATACTATTATCAATCAAACAGGAAGAGCTATCGAGTGTTTTATTATATTACTTGTTAGTTTCTTGCTATTAAATCTATTGATAACTAATACAATGGAAATCATAAATAGATTGATTTTAAAATCACGAAAAAATATTTAATTCATGTTCAAAATCAATATGAATTCAATAATAGTTTTCATTAAGAACCTAAAGAAAACTTTATTTCCAAATTTATTCAATACTATTATTACTTTGCTCATTACATTATTTATTAGTGTAGTTTGTTTTAATACTTTTGCATGGCTAATATTTAAGGCAAATTGGAAAGTTGTAATATCAAATCTTCCTTTATACGCATTTGGTAGTTTTCCACTTAATGAACAATGGAGACCTGCTTCTTGGATTATTAGTCTTCTTCTACTCAGTATCTTTACTATTTGCGGGCCTGAGTGGAAATGGCTACGTAAAAATCTACTAATATTATGGGTAGGGACAATACCCCTGGGTCTATATTTACTTTATGGTGGGCTTGGCCTATCACCTATAATGAGTAGACATTGGGGTGGATTAACTCTAACTATATTGTTAACTGTTTTCAGCTCATTATTATCATTACCTTTTGGAATAGTATTGGCACTATGTCGACAGAGTTCATTACCATTAATTCAGAAGCTAAGTTCAATCTATATAGATGTTATGAGAGCAATTCCTCTTATTGCAGTGCTTTTTTTTGGACAACTATTAATACCTTTATTCCTTCCAGTTGGAATAGAAATTGATCGTGTTTGGAGAGCTATCTTTGCGTTTACTCTATTTGTCTCTGCCTACATAGCGGAAGATATTCGTGGCGGACTACAGTCAATACCCAACACTCAAATAGAAGCAGCAAATAGTATTGGCCTTAATCAATACCAAATCATTCAATTCATTTTAATTCCTCAAGCTTTACGTATTGCATTACCCGCTCTCACTAATCAATCTATTGGTCTTTTTCAAAATACATCTTTAATGGCTATTTTAGGACTAGTTGAGTTACTAGGTGTAGGCAGAAGTATCCTTGCTAATCCAGAATTTATTGGTCAATATATTGAAGTTTATGTTTGGCTAGCATGTGTCTATTGGATCGTTTGTACAATCATGGCTGTTCTGGCAAGACATCTTGAACAAAGAATGACCATTAATCAAGCCAATTTCTGATAATTCATGGAACCTATTGTTGTTGCGAAGAATCTCACTAAATCGTACACAAAAGGATTACGAGCTCTTGATAATGTTTCTCTTAAAGTGAATCAAGGGAAAGTTCTAGTAGTCATGGGTCCCTCAGGCTCTGGGAAAAGTACTCTAATTCGGACTTTTAATGGTCTTGAGACTTTTGACAAAGGAGAACTAAATATTTTAGGAATAAAAGTTGATTCCACTCATGATGAAAGAAAAATACAAAAAATAAGAAGAAGAGTAGGTATGGTATTTCAACAATTTAATTTATTCCCTCATCTATCAATTCTTGAAAATATCACTCTCGCGCCCGTACATGTGCAGAAACGTCGTCAAATTGAGGCAGAAGAATATGGCATGTATCTCTTGAGTCAAATGGGAATAGATTCTCATGCCAAGAAATATCCAAGTCAACTTAGCGGAGGAGAACAGCAACGAGTAGCCATAGCTAGGGCTTTAGCATTAAAGCCGGAATTACTTTTATTCGATGAACCCACTAGTGCTCTAGATCCAGAGCGAATCAACGAAGTACTCGATGCAATGAGAAGACTTGCTGAGCAAGGAATGACAATGGTTGTAGTAACACATGAAATTGGCTTCGCTAAAGACGTAAGTGATCAAGTTTTATTTATGGATTCAGGTAAAGTGATAGAAACATCTCCTCCAAATATTTTCTTCTCTAATGCTAAGCATGAGAGAAGTAGGAAATTTCTCAATCAGCTTGATAAACATTAGCAATAAACAATTGATAATTTCTATCCCAACTTAATTAAAACTTTGAATTATTTTCAGGAAATTCAATGACAAATCATAATCACACAACTCAAATTTCAAATGTTTTGGTAATTGGTTGTGGAGGTGCAGGGTTAAGAGCTGCTATTGAAGTCAAGCTCGCTGGACTTCAAGTATCAGTACTAGGGAAACGAGTGAAGACAGATTCGCATACTGTTTTGGCTGCAGGCGGAATTAATGCCGCATTTGGAAATATCGATCAAGAAGATTCTTGGGAACGACATTTTGCAGATACTTATATCGAGGGGTATGAACTTGGAGACGCATCCCAAATCGAGATAATGGCTAAAGAGTCTCCAGCACTTGTGCAAGAAATAGATCAATGGGGAGCAAATTTTGCAAAATTAAAAAATGGGCTTCTTGATCAAAGGTTTTTTGGAGCTCATTCGTACAGAAGGACTTGTTACTCAGGAGATTTCACAGGTTTATCAATTTTAAAAACACTTCTTAAGAAAGCAGAGTCTTTAAATATCCCAATTCATGACAACCAATACGTCACTGAGATTCTTATTAGAGATGAGATTTGCTTTGGAGCTATGTCATTCAATACAAGTACAGCCGAAAGGACAGTACATTTAGCCGATGCTGTTATTCTTTGCACTGGAGGTCATACAAAAATATGGAAAAGAAGTTCTTCTAGAAAGAAAGAGAATACAGGAGATGGCTTGTACTTAAGTCTGAGAGCAGGTTGCGAATTAAGAGATATGGAAATGGTTCAATTTCACCCTTCAGGAATGCTTTACCCAGAAGAGATTGCTGGAACATTAGTCACAGAAGCAGTTCGAGGGGAAGGAGGAAAACTTATAAATAACCAAGGAGAAAGATTCATGGTTAATTATGATAAAGAGAGAATGGAGCTTTCAACCAGAGATAGAGTTGCGATAGCGAATTACACAGAAATAGTTGAAGGACGAGGTACCCCTAACGGAGGTGTTTATCTAGATATAAGCCATATGAGTAAAGATTTCATAATGCAAAAAATACCCACTATTTACAGACAGTTTTTAGATGCACAAATGCTAGACATCTCACAAGATCCAATGGAAGTAGCTCCAACAGCACACTATTCAATGGGAGGTATTGTAATAAGTCCTGAAGAGCATTGCACATCAGTCAAAGGTTTATATGCCGCAGGAGAAGTAGCTGGTGGATTACATGGTGCAAATCGTCTAGGAGGCAATTCTCTCGCGGAAATTTTAATTTTCGGGAAGAGGGCTGGAATGGCTAGTGTTAATTATTCAAACCAGTTAAAGTCACAAGTAAGATCTGAAATTTCCATAAAAAATGCCCATGACCATATAAATAAATTCATAAATAAAGGTACAGAATTAGCAAAGCCTATACAACATGAATTAAGTAGTATCATGTGGAAGCATTGTGGTGTGATTAAAGATAAAAAATTATTAGAGTCAGGACTAAAAAAAATTGTAGATATTAAAAATATTATTAAAGACGTTGATGTTAGAATTGACTATCAAACTTGTGATGATCTTATACAGGTCTTTGATTTAGAAGCATCAGTAATTTCTGCTGAAGCCACAATTCTATCTGCGTTAACCAGACAAGAAAGTAGAGGTTCGCACCAAAGGAGTGACTATAGTGAATTAAATACTGCTGAAAAATGCAATTATCACATCAAGTTTAATAAACAGACTTTTGATTTAGAAATTTCAAAACGAAATATTTCTCCATTAAGAAATGATCTGCAAAATATTATTAACCAAACAAGCAAAGTCATTAATCTCAAAAACAAATTACTTGAATAATCGTATTTAATTTTAAGTAACTAGTAAAAACCTTAGTGAAATAGAATAAAAAAATGAGTGTGAGAATGTTGAGCCATCCACAACCATCTACACATTGCAATATCGCTTAGATCCCATGGCATCACAAGAGATTAACTATTGGCTAATGAAACACGCACTACCTTGAAGTCACTCTATTTATGGGTGAGGTGTGGATAGGGTTTGAATATTGTGTGGATAGAAAAGATGCTAATAATTCAAATCTGTTTGCCTTAACAGATCTATGAATACAAAAAATCGTAGTTTTATGCTGCGATATTTTCCCTCAAACCTCTATCCCTACTCCCCTTAAACCATACAGGTCTTGGAAGAAGTTCATTCACTGGATATAAGTGACCTGTCTCTGAATAAGGCTTCTCAAGGCTTGAAGCTTCTGCAAGAACTGCTTTATATTCTTCCATTGAAAGAACACTTCGAGAAGATTTAGAAGTCATAGTTCTTGGCTGTTTTATAGATGATGAGCCAACAATCAGATAATGACGTTCAGAGCGAGCTTTTCCAAAAGAATATGTGGAAGATCAGTTTTTCTAAGCTTTAATTTTGAGATATTCTGTAAGTTGCGATCTGTTAGTTATTAGTAGAACTTATATTGTAGCGACTATCACTTCTCAAATACTTTAAGAAAATTCAAAATTAATCTATATGCTCCAAACACATGATTGATTCAGCTAATGAAATGACTCCACAAGAAAAAATCATTCAAGAAAGAGTTGCTCAAGCAAGAAAGTTTCTTACTTCAAATGGATTTAACCAATCAATAAAAGACCTTTGGAACGAGATCAAAGAGGATTCAAAATATGATTTATTGTAAAATTTCAAGTAATTAATTCGAATCAAATACTTATAATTTCTATTTACTTTTAATTTTATTGCATGAAAATAAAAAACTCATTGTAAGATTATATACACAATCAATCATTAGATAATGTAGTTGATATGACTGAAAGAATTAAGACTAAGACTTATTAATTAATTGTTATCTCAAAGAATCTTTTCTTTTAGAGAGATAGCTATCTTTCATTCTTAGATTTATCTCTATGTCAATTTTTGAAGCTACTCCATTACTATTAAAAGCAAAAAAAGAAAAAGGTTTAACCTTTTCGGAAATTGGAAATCTATTGGGACTTGATGAAGTCTGGGTTGCAAGTCTTTTTTATGGTCAAGCAACTGCAAGTGAGGAAGAAGCTGAGAAATTATTGACTAAGTTAGGACTTGATTTAGGACTAAAAGAATTATTAACAACGCCTCCAGTGAAAGGATCACTAGATCCAGTCATCCCAACTGATCCTTTGATATATCGATTTTATGAAATCATGCAAGTATATGGAATGCCCATGAAAGACGTTATTCAAGAAAAGTTTGGTGATGGAATCATGAGTGCCATTGATTTTACAATTAACGTCGATAAGGTTGAAGACCCAAAAGGTGACAGAGTAAAAGTATCAATGTGTGGAAAATTTTTGCCATACAAGAAATGGTAAAAGAATTATTTTTTCACTAGATCAGCTAGAAGAATTAGAAAGTACTATTTATACAGCTCTAAGGAATAGATATAAAAAAGCTTCATACACATTAAATAAACACATACCGTCCAGACATCACTCCATCAATGAGTGTTGTCTAGATTGGTTTTGAAAATCATATAGATAGAAAATACTAAAAACTCAAATCTGTTTGCGCACTAGTTTTCTCAACAGGGGATTCTTATTAGCAATCATCATTTTTTCTGAAACTTGCTTTCTGTTAGTTATTAGTAATAGAAACCTGATTGAAATAGAATAAAGAAATAGGGGTGAGAATGTTAAGCCATCCACACATTGCAATATCGCTGAGATCCTATGGCATCAAAAGAGATCAACTATTGGCTAATGAAAAGTGAGCCTAGGCTAAGACCCGCTTAAGAAAATTAATTTTAAAGTTATTTCTTTGCTCCTTTGTCTTCCTTCTTAGTTTCTTCAATATAAGGAATCAACTTCTTCAACAACCATTTCTTGAATGAAATCTGTACATCAGAAAATCGCCGGAATAAATTATTTTTCTGCTTTTTGAGAACTGCAAAAGCAGTGAAGAAGATCCCCAACATAGCTACTATTACTACTAAAAAGAAGGAACCAGCTTTTGGTTTCAAGTTACCGCATTCGTTAATTCCTCGAACCCAATTACTTTTCAAAATTGGCTTCTTAACATTTAACTGTTGAAACACATCAACTATAGATACAGCAAAGTTTAATCCTTCACTAGCAGTCTTTTTAAATGTATTTATTCCTATCACCTCTCCATTTTTATTAAGCAATGGTCCTCCACTATTGCCAGGGTTTATAGCTGCATCTGTCTGAATAAGAGAAGTACTTGAACTGGCGATCATATCGAAATCAGATCCTGACCTTCTTACAGCACTGACTATCCCCCTAGTAACGGTATTCGTAAGTCCCATCGGCGAACCTAATGCAACAACTTCCTCACCAGACGTAGGATATTTTGCATAACAAATAGGTAGCGGAGTTAATGACTTCGACTTCTTTACTTTTAATAAAGCAAAATCATCTTTCCTACTGACATATATAACTTCGCCAATGAGATCACTTCCATCAATCGTCTCTATATTAAATTGCTGGTTATATGAAGAACCAATCACATGTCGATTAGTTAAGACGGTTCCATCATCACTAATTACAAAACCTGTGCCTTGACCACCATCGGATTTAATGGTTACAACACTTGGTAATGACATTCCTGCAATATTTTTAATAGAAAGTCCATTAGAAACCTCTTTAACTAATAAATCTATTACTGGTTTTTCCCATTGTTCATCAGGTAAATTTTTATACATCTCTGAAAGGTTTAAAACAGTTTTCTTCCCAATAGGAACGACTAATTTTCTCAACCTAATATTTAATTCACTTTCAGGATTATTCTTAACTTTATTAACTAATGAATTGGGTAATTGGAATTTACCATTATCTCCATAAAGAGTATATTTTTTACCAGAGAATTTTATCTCCAAAGGAGATGGTAAATCACCTTCATCAACTGGCCATCCAAATGCACATGAAAGCAAACCACAACCGGCTTTAACCGAGTAAGAGCCTTCCAAATAATCTCTAGTCCACTTGGTATATATCGTTTGTTCAGTAGGGTATTTAAAACGAAAATTCTTATCAAATACCGCGTATTCTGTAATACCGTCAAAATTTGACTTTAATTTAGTTATTAAGCCCCAAGGTATTTTTCTAAACTTTCTTGCATTCCAATTATTATCACTTTCTAATTCAATAACTGTCATTCCAGTATCAGGATCAATTACACCTTTTCTTTTAATCCCTCCATCTTCATCTAAACATACATCCTTATTTCTATAAACAATAGAGTCACAATTGATTTCTGCAGCAATTGTCTCCTTAGGCGTAGGCAATGCAATTGATCCTAATAAAAGAAGAGATATTGTAGTTTTAGATTTCAACGATTTGTTCAGCAAAGTTTTCAATCTTTAACAGCTATTGATAGTTCACACTAAATCAGTTAAGTCTAATCAAGGGAAACAATTGACATATCAGTTACGATTTTTAGTTATTAGTAATAGAAACCTGATTGAAATATAATAAAGAAATGAGGGTGAGAATGTTAAGCCATCCACACACCATCCACACATTGCAATATCGCTGAGATCCTATGGCATCAAAAGAGATCAACTATTGGCTAATGAAGAGTGAACCAGATGCTTACAGTATTAAAGATTTAAAAAATGAAGATGAAACTCTCTGGGATGGTATTCGAAATTATCAGGCAAGAAATTTTATGAGGTCAATGAAAATTGGTGATCAAGCTTTTTTTTATCATTCAAATACTAAGCCCCCTGGAATAGTCGGTCTTATGGAAATTATTGAAACAAACTTGATCGACCCATTTCAGTTTGATGAAAGTTCAAAGTACTTTGACAAAAACTCAAAGATAGAAAGCCCACGTTGGGATTGTGTCAGAACTAAATATATTTGTGAATTTAAAAATATGATTACTTTAAAGGAGCTATCTGAAACTTATAAGTCTGAGGAACTAACTCTAGTTCGCAAAGGAAACAGGCTCTCAATAATGCCAATTAAGAAAGATATCGCTTTAGAGCTTCTCAAAAAGCTCCAGAAAAATTAATTTAAAAAGAATGAGATCCAAACATATTTCCAATATAAAGACGAGTTATTAATCTGGAACTGATACCATTTTGGATCAAGAAACCTGCAAGAGCTGCCTGTAGAAGCCTATATTGATCCCAATTAGGATGTTCCTCAATGTAAACCTTCATCGCTTGTTGAATATTTTTTGGTATTTCTGTTTGAAAACTAATTGTATCCTCAGATTCCAAAACCTCCGAACTTGCAATAGATCTTTTTTCTTCAGTAAGATCAATATTTTTCATTTAATGAGGCTATAAAGAACTTTTAATCCGTATTCAAACTACTATCAAATTTAAATTCAAAAAATCACTTTCTCGAGCTGTCTCATTCTCAGATCAAGCACTCAACTGCTTTTCGAGAGAATCTATAAGTATTACTTATCTTTAATATCAGCGTTGTTTAACAGACACCTTTGAATTTTCAAGCTCAAACCTTTTTCCACAGTCAATAGTAGAAACCTAATTAATCGAATCAATCCTGTGGAAAAAATGTGAGTTAAATCAAGTTGAATTTGGGGAAAAATTTGAAAAGGTTTTAGTTAAGTTCTCTCACAAATAGCCTGAATCCCACATTGTTCTCATGGCATTAGTAACGTGAGTTGTCACATTTCTAGGCCAATAGACTTCCGCTCCACGAGTTAATAAGCCACTAGCATTCAAGACCAATTTAAGGTTCCATCCATATTGATCGCCTTTCAAAATTGCCAGCCAAGGGCTACGTTCTAATTCCAGAGTTATATCTTCATCGCCCATTAATTGTTCTTTGACTGCTTTGTATTGATCAGACAAATCTATTACTACCTTAACAAGATTTTCCCACTCAGAATTATTAAGCTCTATTGCCCATGTTTCCCCTCCTATAAGCGTAGAAAAATTATCTCTCGATGCATCTCTAATTATTCTCCAACCAGGGCCTTCTTTTTTGATCACCTAACCAGGTAAAAGGTCAGGCTGATCTTGTTCATCGCTTAATTCGATTATTGCTCTTTGCACCGGCTTAACTGTTGATTCCTCTAAAAGTCCATCAAAATCATCAAATCTTCTTTGTTTTGCTCTAAAGGCTATGCGCACAGTTGTGAGGTAGCGATTAGTGGATTGTCTGACAAGACTCTCGCCTCTTTTTGCTAAATCCTTGGAATTAACTCCCGAACCTGACTTAATCACACTTAATACTTTATTGTTCCTTTATTCTAAGAGAGAATAGCTCATTTACATATTTTTCACCAAATAATAACAGTGGTGTTAGGTTTTTCTAGACACACTTGATTTTGATTGATTCTTGCTGCAACTAGCAAACATTTACCAAGAAAGATGGAAAAAAATAAAATCGATCAATTCGAAAAAATCAATTGGTCTGAAACAAATACAAATATTTTTGGAACATTAGCTATTGATTTAGGGAGTTCAACAACAGTAGTTGTTTTTCAAAAAGAGAATGGACAGCCTCCTGAACTTTTAGATTTACCTCCAATTAGTAGAACTTCTGGAGAGATTCCAAGCTTAATTTGGAAATCATCAGAAAAAGAAGAATGCTATTTAATTGGGCAGCAAGTTATAGATTTAAACCTCATTAATGAACAAGAAAATAACTTAAGTCAAGACTTTAAAAGATGGATAGGATCTTCTAAAATTGAACCTATATATCAATCAAAAATCTCCCCAGAAAAAGCAGGCGAGATTTTAATTCACACTATTTGGGAAAAAGTCTCGGCGAAGGTACAAGTCAAAAGACTTGTATTAACTGCTCCTGTGGATACATATCGAGAATATAGAACTTGGTTAGTAAATGTATGCAATACCTTACAAGTAAAAGAAATTGCATTGGTTGATGAACCTACGGCTGCTGCAATGGGCGCAGGAGTGGCACCTGGGTCAACATTACTTGTTTTAGATTTTGGAGGAAGTACAATTGACATGTCAATTGTTGCTTTAGAGGGAGGAGAAGGACAAGCTTCGCCAATTGCTCAACTTGTCAGATTTGATGGCAATAATTTAGAGGGGAAAAGTACACAAGTTCTTCGTTCTGCAAAAGTTCTTGGGAAATCAGGGCTTAGGTTAGGGGGGAAAGATATAGACAGATGGATATCTCATCATTTATTACCTGAAGAAACACCAACGAATTCAATCTTGAGCAAGGCCGAGGAACTCAAATGTGAATTAAGCAATATAAATCTCAAAGAAACATTGGTTATATCTAAACAAGTAAAAAACAATGAGAATAAAGAAAAGTTTTTAAAGCTTTCTAAAAAAGGACTTGAAGAATTACTTATAGAAAAAGGACTACTAAAAAGTATTGAAAATCTTTTCATTCAAACAATTAATAGAGCCAAACGAAATTCATTTGAATTAAAAGATCTTGATAGTGTTGTCTTGGTTGGAGGAGGGTCTCGAATACCTTTAATTAAAAATTTTTTAAGCAATCTCTGCAATGCAACACCTTTTTTGACTCCTCCACCAATTGAAGCAATTGCATTGGGAGCATTAAATCTTACTCCAGGTGTTCAAGTTAAAGATGTTCTTAATAAGGGGGTAAGCTTAAGATGCTGGAATAAAAAGAATGAAAAGCACATATGGCATCCTCTTTTTCTAGCAGGTCAAACATGGCCAACATCTAAACCTCTAGAAATAATTTTAGCTGCAAGTATAAATAATCAATTAAGTCTAGATTTAAGAATTGGAGAACCTGAAGAAGAAGGATCAAATGAAATTATTTATATTGATGGATTACCCACTTTAACAACAACGGAATCTAAGGATAAAATCAAGGAGTTAAATAATACTATTATCTCAATTCCTCTAGACCCTCCTGGTGAGATTGGTAAAGATTGTATTAAATTATTTTTTATTATTAATGACCATTGTCAACTCGAGGTTGAAGGTATTGATTTACGAACTAATACTAAAATAACAAGTCAAAATCTTGGGGAAATAAGATAGCTTTTTATATTTTTCAACATAGTCACTTATATTTTTTACATAAAAATATACCTTCTTCTCCATCAACTTCTCTCAATCTTAAATCAATAGTCTCATCTTTACTTGTTGGAACTACGCGGCCACAAAAGTCTGGTTGAATTGGAACTTCTCTGTGCCCTCTATCAACCATAGTAAGAAGAGTAACTCTTTTTGCTCGACCCCATGAATGTAAGGCTTCTAATGCTGCTTTGATAGTTCTCCCGGTATATATAACATCATCAATTAAAACAACCTCTCTATTATCAACAGAGGAGGGTAAATCAGTTACTTGGGTTATTCGAGTACCAACTCTCGCAAGATCATCTCTATGAAAAGTAGGGTCTAAACAACCATTCTCAACTGGCTGACCAGATAATTCCTGTAAATATTTTGCCAATAATTTAGATAAATAAACTCCTCTAGTTGGTATTCCAACAAGCAATAAAGAACTAATGCTTGGAATCTTTTCCAAAACTTGAGAAGCCAATCTTTTTATGGTTCTATCAAGTTCTTTTTGTGAGAGGATTTCTATCTCTTTTTTTATGGATTCATCTAGCATATTTTTAAATCCTAAAAATTTAATTTTTTCTTAGGAATAACTGAAATACTTTTTTAATCTAATAGGGAAAAGCTGACCAAACATCAAAGTATTAGCCTGTTTCCCTATTAGGAAGTAATTTAATACGAAAGAAACCCACTATTAGGAAACAATTTCTTTGAATGTCAAGCAGTAACACCGCTGTTTCAACAACTAAACGGAAAGTAGCGCCAGTGGTATTGGCAATACTTGATGGTTGGGGGCACTCTGAAGAAATTAATCATAATTCTATTAAACAAGCATCTACACCTGTAATGGATGCTTTATGGCATGCATATCCTCATACTCTTATTGAAGCAAGTGGCGCAGATGTTGGACTACCAGATAATCAAATGGGAAATTCTGAAGTTGGACATCTCACTATCGGAGCAGGAAGAATAATTCAACAAGAATTGGTCAGGATATCTAATACAGTCAAAGAAAACAAATTAATTAAAAATAAGGCTCTTAATGAATTTTCTAAAACTTTAAAAAAGAAAGGAGGAACTCTTCATATCATGGGACTTTGCTCCGACGGAGGTGTCCATAGCCATATCAATCATTTATGCGGGTTAATGCAATGGGCTGCCCAAAAAGAACTGACAAAGGTCTCATTGCATCTTTTCACTGATGGAAGAGATACCTCCGCCAAGAGTGCTTCAAAATATATAGAAAAAATAGAAACTACTATCCAATCAACTGGGGTAGGAGAGATTTCTTCAATTTGCGGAAGATATTGGGCCATGGATCGAGATAATCGATGGGAAAGGACTTTAAAAGCTTATGAACTTCTTACTGATCCAAACTTTGTACTTAGCGAGCTATCAGCAGCAGAATATTTAAACAAAAGTTATGAAGAGGGAATAACTGATGAGTTCATCGAACCGATTAGACTTTCTTCTTCCTTCTTACAGGATGGAGATGGGGTAGTTTTTTTTAATTTCAGACCCGACAGAGCTAGACAATTAGTAAAGGCACTTAAGTTAAAAGATTTTGATGGCTTTGATAGAAAACATAAAATAGATATTGACTTACTGACTTTTACACAATACGAATCAGGTCTTCCCGTTTCAGTTGCTTTTCCTCCTGAGCCGCTAAATGATTTGTTAGGGCAAGTAGTGTCCAGTCATGGATTAAATCAATATCGGACAGCTGAAACTGAAAAATATCCACATGTAACGTATTTTTTAAATGGTGGTATTGAAAAACCACTTAAAGGAGAAGTAAGACACCTTGTACCATCTCCAAGAGTTGCAACATATGATCTACAGCCTGAGATGTCAGCAGATGAGCTAACTGAAAGTTGCATCGAAGCAATTGAAACTGGAATTTACTCTTTAGTGGTTATTAATTTTGCTAATCCAGATATGGTTGGTCATTCTGGAATAATGAAAGCAGCTATCAAAGCGAATGAAAAAGTTGATAGCTGTGTTGGGAAATTATTAAATTCAATTGGTAAATTAGGCGGATCACTTCTCATAACAGCCGATCATGGTAATTCTGAAATGATGTTAGGGCCAGATGGCCAACCATGGACTGCTCATACAACAAATCCTGTTCCAGTTATACTCGTTGAAGGTGAAAAGCGTAAATTAAGGGGATATGGCAATGACATAAAGCTTAGAGAGTGCGGAGGTGGATTATCTGATTTAGCTCCAACTCTTCTTCACCTATTAAATTTACCAAAACCAAAAGCAATGACTGGTTCGACACTTATAGAACCAATTAACTTGCCTAGAAAACCAAATCTCATTCCTCAACCCGCATAAATAATAAAAAAAATGATCATTCCACTTTTATCTTGGGCATGGGCACTTTCAGGAGTTTTTCTAATACTACTAGTTCTTCTTCATAGTCCAAAAGGAGATGGAATGGGCGGTCTAGCATCAAGCGGAAGTTCTATGTTCACAAGTGCTAGTAGCGCAGAATCAACTTTGAATAGAGCGACTTGGGCATGTCTTATCTTATTTCTTACCCTTGCTGTTATTCTTAGCGCAGGATGGTTAAAATAAATTTTTTTAGTACCACTTTCATTTTTTTATATCTAAATAAAATATTTTCCACACTAAAATTAAAAGTTTCACATATATTATTTATAAAATTTTTTTGAGATTTAGATATAGTTTCAAACAAAAAGAGAGAGAATGCTTATAGCATTCTCTCTCTTTTTGTTAAGTAGATGAAAGGTTAACGATTAATAATCAAAATCACCACCCATTCCACCACCTGCTGGTGAAGCATCTTTCTTCTCAGGCAAATCAGCAACTATGCATTCAGTTGTAAGAACCATTCCTGCTATTGAAGCAGCATTTTGCAAACCTGAACGAGTCACCTTAGCCGGATCAACAATTCCAGCAGAAAGCATATCTACATATTCTCCAGTTGCGGCATTGTAACCATCATTAACGGGCTTGGATTTAACATTCTCAGCAACAACTGCTCCATTAGCACCAGCATTCTCAGCTATTCGCATTAGCGGAGAAGTAAGAGCAGCTTCAACAATATTTGCTCCGATTAATTCTTCACCCGAAAGATTAGAGGAAGACCAATCTCCCAATGCAGGAGCCAAATGAGCAAGTGTAGTTCCACCTCCAGGAACAATTCCTTCTTCTACAGCAGCTTTAGTTGCGTTAATTGCATCCTCTAGACGAAGTTTCTTGTCTTTCATCTCAGTTTCGGTTGCCGCTCCAACCTTAACTACAGCAACACCACCAGATAACTTAGCTAATCTTTCTTGAAGCTTTTCTTTGTCATAGGTGGAGTCCGTCTCATCCATCTGCTTTTTAATTTGTTCACATCTAGCATTTACAGCTACCTCATTGCCTTCAGCAACGATTGTTGATGTGTCCTTATTAATTGTCACCCTTCTTGAGGTTCCAAGCATATCAAGGGTTGCATTCTCAAGCTTTAATCCTGCATCTTCAGTAATAAGTTGGCCATTTGTTAAAACAGCCATATCTTCAAGCATCGCCTTTCTGCGATCACCAAAACCGGGGGCCTTAACCGCTGCGACGTTTAAAACACCTCTAAGTCTATTGACAACCAATGTTGCCAAAGCTTCTTTCTCTATATCTTCAGCAATTATTAGGAGAGGCTTACCAGTTTTGGCTACTTGTTCTAAGACGGGAACAAGATCTTGAACTAGACCGATTTTTTTATCGGTTAATAAAATGTAAGGCTCATCCAACACTGCTTCCATTCTTTCGGTATCAGTTGCGAAATAAGGAGAAATGTACCCTTTATCAAAACGCATACCTTCAGTGACCTCCAATTCTGTGGTCATTGACTTGCCTTCTTCAAGAGAAATGACACCTTCTTTTCCAACTTTATCCATCGCATCAGCAATCATTTTGCCGACTTCATCATCATTACCAGCGGCAATAGTTCCACACTGAGCAATTGCATTACTGTCACTTATTGGCTTGGAATGATCTTTTATTTTTTCGACCAAAAATTCAGTTGCTTTATCAATACCTTTTTTCAAAGTTATTGCATTAGCGCCTGCGGCAACGTTTTTCAAACCAGCTTTGACCATTGCATGAGCAAGAACAGTTGCAGTGGTTGTGCCATCTCCAGCAGCATCATTGGTTTTTGATGCGGCTTGACGAATTAGAGCAACTCCAGTGTTTTCAATGTGATCTTCGAGTTCTATCTCTTTAGCGATTGTTACACCATCATTAATTATTTGAGGTGCACCAAACTTTTTCTCGAGAACAACATTACGACCTTTCGGTCCTAAAGTGACTGCGACTGATTCAGCCAAAATGTCAATACCTCGCTCGAGTGCACGGCGGGCTTGCTCGTTGTAAATGATGCGCTTAGCCATAAGAGGCGATTTCCTTTAATTTCGAAAAGTTTTTTTGGTTTTAGACTTCAGCAAAAGCTGAGTTTTAATTGACGACAGCCAGAATATCTTTCTCAGAGAGAAGTACATATTCATCGCTGCCAAGCTTGATATCAGTACCTGCGTACTTACTGTAGAGAACCTTGTCTCCAACGCTTACTTCAGGAGATTGACGTGAACCATCCTCGTTACGTTTTCCAGGACCAACCTGAGCAACTTCACCGACTTGAGGTTTCTCCTTAGCAGTATCGGGAAGCAATATGCCTCCCGCAGTTTTCTCTTCTGATTCAGAAACTTTTACAAATACACGATCTCCAAGTGGCTTGACAGTGGAGACGCTGAGAGATACAGCTGCCATAAATAGTGCAGTAGCAAAATAAACAAAAAGCGCTTAGCGCTGACTCGATAAAGAGTATGACTCGTTACCAACGGTATTAATTTATGCATCTAAGTACGCTCTAGACCACATATATTCTGTGCGGTTGACCGAACACTAAAAAAAAATGCCTGTGGAGTGGTAGTCTAAGCCGCTGATAAGAGTATGCAAATCAGAGCATGCTCACAAAGTTTCTAGTTATCTTATGGCCGCTTCTGCTACCGCTACTGTTGGAACTAAGGGTATTGTTCGCCAAGTAATTGGTCCTGTTTTAGATGTTGAATTCCCAGCTGGCAAACTTCCAAAAATTCTTAATGCACTAAGGATTGAAGGTAAAAATCCTGCAGGGCAAGATGTCGGACTGACTGCAGAAGTTCAACAATTACTCGGAGATCATCGGGTTAGGGCCGTTGCTATGAGCGGAACTGATGGATTAGTTAGAGGTATGGAAGCTGTAGACACTGGAGCTCCGATTTCTGTACCTGTTGGTGAAGCTACTCTTGGAAGAATTTTCAACGTTCTTGGAGAACCGGTAGACGAGCAGGGTGACCTTAAGAACGTCACAACTTCACCAATTCACCGTTCAGCTCCAAGCCTTACAGACTTAGAAACCAAACCAAAAGTATTTGAGACTGGGATTAAAGTTATTGATTTACTTGCTCCATATCGTCAAGGTGGAAAAGTAGGGTTATTTGGAGGTGCCGGTGTAGGGAAAACAGTTCTAATCCAAGAACTAATTAACAATATTGCAAAAGAACATGGAGGCGTATCAGTTTTTGGTGGAGTTGGAGAAAGAACAAGAGAAGGTAACGATTTATATGAAGAATTTAAAGAATCTGGAGTTATCAATTCAGAAGATCTAACCAAGTCAAAAGTAGCCTTGTGCTTTGGTCAAATGAATGAGCCGCCAGGCGCAAGGATGAGAGTGGGCCTATCAGCATTGACTATGGCTGAGCATTTTCGTGATGTAAACAAGCAAGATGTTCTTTTGTTCATTGATAATATTTTCAGATTTGTTCAGGCTGGATCAGAAGTATCTGCATTGCTAGGTCGTATGCCTTCAGCCGTTGGATATCAACCTACATTAGGAACTGATGTAGGAGAGCTTCAGGAAAGGATTACATCAACTCTTGAGGGATCCATTACCTCAATTCAGGCTGTTTATGTACCTGCTGACGACTTAACAGATCCTGCACCTGCTACTACTTTTGCTCATTTAGATGCAACTACTGTTCTAGCAAGAGCTCTTGCAGCCAAAGGTATTTATCCTGCTGTTGATCCACTTGACTCAACTAGCACCATGTTGCAACCATCTGTTGTGGGTGATGAGCATTACCGCACTGCCAGATCAGTTCAGTCAACACTGCAAAGATACAAAGAATTGCAGGATATCATTGCTATTTTGGGATTAGACGAATTATCAGAAGAAGATAGAAAGACAGTAGATCGCGCTCGCAAAATCGAGAAATTCCTATCTCAGCCATTCTTTGTTGCTGAAATATTTACAGGTATGTCGGGTAAATATGTGAAATTAGAGGACACAATCAAAGGCTTCAACATGATTCTTGCAGGAGAACTAGACCATCTACCTGAGCAAGCTTTCTATCTTGTTGGAAGCATTGAGGAAGTAAAGGCTAAAGCAGAAAAAATAGAATCTGAAGCAAAAGCTTAAAAATTAGTTTTTTCCTACTCAATCACCTTCAGTAAACGTTTTTCTAAAATCCCCAAGAAATGTCTTTAACTCTACGAGTTCTTGCTCCTGATCAGAGCGTATTTGACGATACCGCCGATGAAATAATACTTCCAAGCACTACTGGGCTATTGGGAGTATTACCTGGTCACATTTCAATGGTTACTGCTATTGATTTTGGCGTATTAAGGGTTTTTAAAAACGGTAACTGGGATTCAATTGCACTAAGTGGGGGTTTCGCAGAAGTGGAATCCAATGAAGTTACAGTTTTAGTAAATAAAGCTGAGATGGGAAAAAATATTGACTCTGCCAAAGCCGAAGCTGAATTAGAACAAGCGAAAAATCAACTAAGTCAAACTCAGGATAAAGAAAATTCCCCTGAAAAAATCAAAGCTCAAGAAGCATTAAACAAAGCTAAAGCTTGGTTTAATGCTTCAAAATCTGACTAAAAGTTTAAAAAACATTTTTTCTACTTGAACAAAATTTTGTTCAATCATTTTTATGCAGTACCGCAGAAAGTTACATCAGGGAATTTAACTTTGGCTTGTTCTAAGGTTTTTCCTTTACCTTCCTCTTGCCAATAATTAATGACCTCTGTCGCTTTATTTAATACTTCCACTCTTTCATTATCAGTTATCCAACTTTTTTCTTCTAATTGAGACTTTAATGTTTCCCATGCATCCTCTCTTGGCCAGAAGAAATAGGCTGTAAGTGGGCTAGGTCCTCCTCCAACAATTTGATCAACGGCCAGAGCTACGTTGTCTGGCAACCAAAGAATTTTCAGTAAGAATCTCCCCTCATCTGCCTTTGGTGTATGTCCAGAAGGTACTCCATCTGCATCTATTGTTGCAGTTGCTAATGCTGCAGCACCTCCAAGTGCGCTTGGTCGACCTGATTTTGTCTCTTCAGAACTAACTTTCCCTTGATTTTCAGCTTGTGTGCTTGCCTCAGTACTTGTTACATCTTCTTGAACAGTACCAGCCTCTTCAGAAACCATCATTTCTAAGTTTTCACCTAGCTAACAAAATACTAACTTAACAGGAACTAGGACCTATTTGAATTAGTAGAGTAGGAATTCAAAAGGTTTTCTACTATTCGATAATGATGGGTTTATTAAACTAGAAAAATATTTGGGAAAATTCATTCATCATGAGCAATTTAATTAATTAGATTTTTTTAGAAATTTTCTAAAAAAATTAAATCAATTTTCCAAACCAACCACATTTTTAGTCGCGTTGAGACTCAATACTTCTACAGAATCTTTTGTTACTAAAACATCATCTTCAATACGAATCCCTATACCCTTCCATCTTTCATCTATCTCAGGCTGACCGTCTGGTACTGGTAAACGGTCACTGATGTATATACCAGGTTCCACTGTTAAAACCATTCCAGGTTCAAGCTTCAGATAATAATCACCAAGTCGATATGCCCCTACATCATGAACGTCTAGACCTAACCAATGTCCAGTTCGATGCATATACAAATGAGAGTAAGCTTGTTGTTCAATTATCGAATCCACTTGACCAACTAACAGTCCAATATCAACTAAGCCCTCAACAAGATGCTTCAAGGCAGTCATATGAACATTCTCAGCGTTATCACCTGGGCGCACGCATTGAATTGCGGCTTCTTGAGCTTTGAGAGTAATTTCATATAAAGCTTTTTGTTCTCCAGAAAATTTTCCATTAGCAGGAAAGGTTCTTGTAATGTCGCCATTGTAATAATCATCCAAAGAGCAACCAGCATCTATCAAAACAAGATCTCCATCTCTTATAAGTGAATTATTTGCCGTGTAATGAAGTACACATGCATTGTCTCCAGAAGCGATGATTGAACCATAAGCAGGTCCCCTTGTACCTTTTTCAAGAAAGTATTTTTCTATTTGAGCTTGTAAATCTCTTTCATTCATCCCTGGGCGAGCAAACTCTCTAACTAATTCATGGCCCTCCGCAGAAATTTTTGATGCAATACGCATCCGTTCTATCTCAAAATCATCCTTGCGAAGTCTTAGATCATGAAGTATTGGGCAAGGCGCAATCATTGACAATGGAGCAGAGCCACTTCTAGGAAGTTTTTGTAAATGCTCAGACCAAGTTTTCAAAACCAAAGGCTCCAAATGTGGATATTTCCCTACTCGAAAAGCAATCCCTTCGGCTCCTTTTAAATAATGAGGCAAAAGATTTGGCAATTCATTTAAAGGATGAGAGATATCAACATCGAAATTATCTAAAACTCCTTTTGTTCCCCACCTAAAGCCTGTCCAAACTTCTGCACCAGACTCTTTGGGTAAGACGAATAGTACATACTGTTCTCCCTTAGGTTTATGAGGTAAAAACAAAGCCACTGCATTTGGCTCGTCAAAACCAGTTAAGTACCA
This sequence comes from Prochlorococcus sp. AG-402-A21, assembly GCA_003279655.1. GTDB lineage: Bacteria > Cyanobacteriota > Cyanobacteriia > PCC-6307 > Cyanobiaceae > Prochlorococcus_B. The sequence goes on from QCHI01000001.1 coordinate 89,172, forward strand.
AAAATCACTATTTTGACGGAATGGATACTCACAATCTGCATGATGAGTGACTAATTCTGCCGCTGGGATTACCGCTGCATGAGAACCTAAATGTGACAAAAATATGTCTCTACGGCGACGAAAAATACTTGAATCAGCCACAAAAATACTCCTATTTACTATTAAGGATGGCAAGAGAACTAACTTAGTGGAAAAATAAAAGCAAAAGATCCTTACTCTTTAAAAAATCTCTAGGGGATGACCCAAGACATTCTGCTCTTAACTGCTCTTGTTGCGGTTGTTTTAATTGGTTCCGCAATGTGCTCAGGAATAGAGGCAGCGCTATTGGCTGTTAATCCATTACACGTACATGAGCTAGCAAGAAGAAGTCCAAAAGTATTAGGTGCTAGGAGATTAGAAAAATTACGTCACAGACTTGGAAGGACTTTAACTGTCGTAACAATTGCTAATAACAGTTTCAATATATTTGGAAGTCTGATGGTTGGTAGCTACGCAAGTTTCATATTCCAAAATCGAATCGGATATCTAATGCCAATATTTTCTATTGGTCTAACCATTCTTGTTTTACTTCTTGGAGAAATTGTACCTAAAGCTCTTGGTACAAGACTTGCTTTGCAAATCAGTTTAACTAGTGCTCCTATTCTTGATTTCTTAAGTATAATAATGAGACCATTGCTAATATTTTTAGAACGTCTATTGCCAATTATCACCGCAAAGAGTGAGCTAACAACAGACGAAGAGGAAATAAGACAGATGGCTAAACTTGGTTCTCAAATTGGTCGAATTGAAGCAGATGAAGCTGCAATGATATCCAAAGTTTTTCAGCTAAATGATCTTACGGCTAAAGATCTTATGACTCCGAGAGTTGCTGCCCCTACACTCCCAGGAAGAGTTTCTCTTCAATCTGTCAAATCAAACATATTAGAGAATAATTCAACATGGTGGGTAGTATTAGGTGAAGAAGTTGACAAGGTCGTTGGTGTTGCCAACCGTGAAAAGCTATTAACCTCTTTACTTCGAGGAGACTCCCATCTTACTCCTCACGATCTAAGCGAAAATGTAGAGTTTGTACCCGAAATGATTCGAGTAGACAGATTACTTCTTGGATTTAATGACGACAAAAAAGGAGTCAGAGTCGTGGTAGATGAATTTGGAGGATTTGTTGGATTAGTTGGAGCGGAAGCAGTCTTAGCAGTATTAGCTGGTTGGTGGGGGAAATCTAAAGCATGATTAACAAAAGAGATATACCAACTAAATGTACCTTTTTACTTAATCAATGGAAGAAAAATTTAAATCTTACTAATTATGAGAAAACTAAATTTGAGAAAATTTTAAATCAGCTAGATTTTCAAACAAAAAAATCAGAAAAAAAAGAACTACAGATATCAGTATATGGTCGTGTTGGAGTTGGTAAATCAAGCTTATTAAATGCATTAATTGAAAAGCAAATATTTCCAACCGACATATTAAATGGAAATACAAAGGCGACTAAATCCTATCCATGGGACAAAAGATTTAAAAGCTTAAACAAGGTTGAACTAATAGACTCACCAGGTATAGACGAAATAAATAATACTAATAAAGAAGAAATAAATTTTAATTATGTATTAGGTACAGACTTAATTCTCTTTGTAATTGATAGTGATATAACTCGGGTCGAGTTGAATGCCATTGAAGAGCTATTAAGGCATAAAAAACCTATACTACTAGTCTTAAATCGTTGTGATCAATGGAGCACACAAGAGACAAAACTAATACTCTCAAGTATTCACAGAAAATTATCGTTTTGCAAACAAAAAATTAAAATTAATCTAGTATCATCATCTCCAAGGGAAGCAAGAATAAAACCAGACGGAACTGTTAGAAGTGAGAAAAAAATGCCTAAAGTTGATATTCTAAAGAACGAACTTAAAGATATTATTGATCAAAGTGGTGAGTTAATTCTATGTATAAATACTCTAAGAATTGCAAACCAATTCTACAAATCACTTAAGGAGAATCGACTACTGAGGAAAAAAGAAGAAGCACAAAGTTTAATAGGCAAATATGCAACTTTAAAAGCCTCAGGAGTAGCAATTAATCCCTTTTTAATGATTGATCTTTTTACTGGTTTTGCTTGTGATAGTGCCCTTATTATCCAATTAAGTAAATTATATGGATTAGAAGTAGGTGGTTCCTCTGCCAGGGAATTAGTTAAAAATCTTAGTTTTCATAATTCATTACTAGGGGGGGCACAAATAGGGATACAAATCACTTTAAATCTTTTCAAGCAAATACTTATTCTTGCTGCACCTTTTACTGGAGGATTAAGCCTTGCACCTGCTGCTCCAATAGCAATTGCACAAGCAGCTCTTGCTATTCATGCAACAAAGCTCATAGGTCGTCTGGCAGCTTATAAATTTCTGAATGGTACCAATAAAAAAGACGGACAACCTCAATTAATGTTAAATTATCTTCTCAAAAAAAATTCAGACTTAAGAATAATGCTTGGTGATTTTAAATTTCTTACATCAAGTAGGGCAAAAAATAAAAATTATTTATTGCCATGAAAGTCAAAATAAACTCAATAGCCTTATTTGGCACCAGCGCCGATCCACCCACTTTAGGTCACGAGGCCTTGTTGAGTGAATTAATAAAAATCTTCCCAAAAGTTATAACTTGGGCAAGTGATAACCCAGATAAAAAGCATCAAATTCCACTTCTAAAAAGAACTCAGCTTTTAAGAATTCTGGTAAAAAAAATCTCACATCCTAAATTAGAACTAGTTCAAGAGTTGAGTAGTCCTAGAACGATTCATACTCTAAAAAAAGCTTTCCAACTATGGCCTGAAGCTAATTTTAGTTTTGTAATTGGTAGTGATTTAACTGTTCAAGTTCCAAAGTGGCTTAATGCTAAGTCTATTCTCAATAAAGCAACAATAGCTATTGCGATGAGACATGGATGGCCAATTAGTGATCAACAATTAGAAGAGATTAAAAAACTTGGTGGCGAAATTGATCTATTGCCTTTTCATATACCTGAATCATCAAGTTCAAAATTTAGAGAGAAGCCTCAAGAAGGTCTTGTTCCTCAAGAGCTTGTCCCATTTCTACTTGAAGAGAATCTATACGGTCTTTCAGATAATAGATAATGAAATTAGCATTAGCCCAACTCAATCCAGTCATTGGAGATCTCGATGGTAATGCCGAGAAAATATTTGCAGTGTGTAAAGAGATCAAAAACAAGGACATAGATCTAGTCATAACACCTGAGTTATCTTTAATCGGCTACCCTCCAAAAGACTTATTACTTAATCCAAGACTTTTTGAGGAGCAAAAAAATATCCTAAACAAATTAAGCAAAAGATTAAGTAATCTTAGTCAAAAGTTATCTGTATTAATTGGTATCGCAGAACCAACTCCAGACATAGAAATTCCTAAACTTTATAATTCAGTTGTCATTGTAGAAAAAGGTATCTGGAGAATCGTAGCCAGGAAGCAACTCCTACCCACTTATGATGTTTTTGATGAAAAACGTTATTTTCGTGCTGCAGAGAATAGTAGTATTTTAAATTTCAATTACCATGAAAAACTTTGGAAGATCGGAATAACTATTTGTGAAGATATATGGGTTGAGCAGAACCTACAAAATGAAAAGATCCTAGGGAAAGACCCTATAAGATCCCTAGAAAAAGAAAAATTAGACTTGCTTATCAATCTTTCAGCTTCTCCATTTATTGAATCGAAAAGTTTATTGCGCCAACAAATAGCAGCCAAAGCAGCTATTCGTCTTTCATGCCCAGTGATCTATGTCAATCAAGTAGGAGGGAATGATGAATTAATCTTTGATGGTTCTAGTTTTGCTCTTAATAAAAAAGGTAAGTTACAACAAGAACTTCCTGCCTTTAAAGAGTCAGTTGGTCTTTGTGATCTATCTTCCCTCACGCAACAACTTTCAATATCAAGTAAATACCCAACATCGCAAGAAGTCCTTTTCAGAGCTTTAGTTCTTGGAGTTAAAGATTATGCAAGAAAATGTAATTTCAATAGTGCAGTTATTGGATTAAGTGGGGGTATCGATTCAGCTCTAGTAGCAACTATTGCAGTAGCAGCTTTAGGCAACTCTAAAGTTCATGCAATTTTAATGCCATCTCCATGGAGTTCAGCAGGGTCTGTAAAAGATGCAACAACATTAGCTACTCGACTTGGGATAAATCATCAGAAGATACCGATCTCAGATTTAATGAATAGTTTTAATGATGTTTTATCCAATTCAACATGGGGCATACCAACCGGTATCACAGCTGAAAATCTACAATCTCGTATTCGAGGAACAATATTGATGGCTCTAGCAAATCAAAAAAAACATTTGCTTCTATCTACAGGGAACAAATCAGAGCTTGCCGTAGGATATTGCACACTTTACGGAGATATGAACGGAGGCTTGTCTGTTATTGGAGATCTTTTTAAGACAAGTGTATTTGATCTATGTAGTTGGATAGATAGTGAGTCGTCATCGAGATGTAGAAATGATTTCTTTCTCCTTGAAACTGGAGAAATTATAGGCTCTGAAATAAGAAACAAGCCTCCAAGTGCTGAATTACGACCTGAACAATTAGACAGCGACTCTTTGCCGGATTATTTTATTCTTGATCCAATACTAAAAGAATTGATTGAAGAGCACTTGCCAACTGAAGTTCTAATAGAAAAAGGATTTGATGAAAAAATTGTTCATAAAGTAGCCAACTTATTAAAGAATGCCGAATTCAAACGTTATCAAGCACCTCCTTTATTGAAAATTAGTAATCAAGCTTTTGGTAGTGGTTGGAAAAAGCCAATAGCCTCAAAATAAATCCTTAAGTTAACTCCTATTCATCATGCAATTCCTTTAGGCAATCAATTGGTCTTCGAAGAGACTTAGGATTAATGCCGTGACGTAAAGCTGTTATTAGCCCTGCAGCCTCTATGTAATTTTCAGCATACAAAATATTATTATTTTCTTCACCACCCAACAAATCTAGTCTCATCTTTGTTGAGCTAACATTTAATACTCCTTTATTAGAAACTACTATCAAAGGAATAAATCTTTCGATGCAAGATAAAACTGCTTCGCCACCTAATGCACCCTGTGGCACAACAACGGCTCCTAAATCCCTATTACTTAATATATTTTTCACCTGTAAAAACTCATTTTCTTTTGTTTTCATGGCTGACTTACAGATCAGATCAGGCGCACGACTAAGACCAACTAAAACACTTTGCAAAAATGTATATCCTATTTCCTCTCCCGAAGTTCGAGGATCTAGATCATAATCAATTGGCAAGGGGGCTAACCCCGGTGCATGTGCACATGGAATCAATAAATGTTTTACAAGAAAATGACTTATTACAGCTTCGACCCCTGCGATAAGATCTACACCATTACCTTGTCGATAAAGTTTAGTCTCTAATCCATCACTGTCATCAGGGAAGCGAGTGACAACAGCAATTGCGGTTGCACCAGCTTTCTTAAGTTTTTCAGCAGCTCTTAAAAGAACATCTGGTTCTCCGATATTTCCCCAACTCGTGCCACTTAAACCTTTTTTTAGATTAATTTGTATAGCTCTTTCAGTGGTAATTACAGGGCCAATATTTAACCCCAAACTTGCGACACATCCATCAGCAACTTGCAAATGTCTTTTCTTTAAATCAGATTCTAAGCCAGCATCTAATAGCAAACCTACTTTTTGTTGTCTTACTGGTTCAAGAAATACTTCTCCAGCGGCAAAAAGATTTAAACTATAACCCTCTACATATTGGATACAAGTATCTGGCCAATATAAAGATCCACCATTCATGACATTGGGATGAGTTATTAGACATTCACTAGCAGAAGCCAATAATCTTGCAGCAGGGATTGCATCCCCTGCAAATCCACCGACACTGCACCCTATGCCAGTAGGAATAATCAATAATGTTGGAAAAGGATCAGTACTAGTCATAAAGAAATCAATTCAATTTAATTCAATTCAGAATTGATACCTTTCCCAGTATCTTGATTAATAATCAAAACAACTTCGACCGAAATTGTCTGAGTTTCTTTTTCAGGATGATTATTCACTGCAACAATAGCCCACCTAAGTGGTTCACCATATTCCATTAGCGTAGATAAAATATAATTTTTCAAGTCAAATAGACTTAATTCAAAAGGCCAATCAAGGTCTAATTCTATAAATTTCAGATTCACTTTATCAATTACTTATACTTTGAGAATTCGCAAAATTAAATACAGAAAACAATCTAAGCAGCAGCACCACCCACAACTTCTAAAATTTCTTGCGTAATTGCTGCTTGTCTAGCCTTGTTATAATCAATGGTAAGGTTTTTAGCCAATTCCTTCGCATTATCACTTGCATTATTCATTGCAGTCATTCTACTTGCCAATTCTGAAGCAGCAGACTCTTGTAATGCACGTAGTAATTGATTCTGTAAATAAAGAGGTAAAAGAGCATTCAACAACTGATCAGGACTTTGTTCAAAAACAATGTCCGATGGTAATTCAGGCTCTTCATTCGAAGGAGCAGCATCTTTCTCAATAACTAATTGGCTATCTTTTGTCGTTAATCTGAAAATTTCATCTTCTGAATCTGCTATTCCTTGAGGATCTAAAGGTAAAAGAGTTTGTATTGTTGGATTACAACTAACCAAGCTTACAAACTTAGTAAAAATAACCTCTACTCGATCAGTACTTTCAGAAAGAAATTCTGCTAATACTTCACTAGTAATAGACCCAGCATCCTCAGAAGTAGGAACTTGTTCTAATTCTTTAAAAGTAGCTCTTATGTTATAAAGACTAGATCTATTCTCGAAATATCCTATTGCTTTCTTACCAATTAACACTAGATCAGGACTATATCCTTGACCTTTTAATTCGGCATAGCGTTTCTCTGTTCGTTTAATAATATTTGCGTTGTAGCCCCCACATAATCCTCTATCCCCAGTAACAGCCAAGAGAGTGATTGTCTTAACTTCGCGCCTATTAAGTAGAGGAGAGTCAGCAGCTTCAAACTGCATTCTTGATTGTATGTTCTCTAAAACCCTTGCCAATCTATCAGCGAAAGGTCTACTCCGTAGGACCTGATCTTGTGCTCTCCGAACCTTCGCAGCAGCAACGAGTCTCATCGCTTCTGTGATTTTCCTAGTGTTTTTGACAGATACAATTCTGTCTCTTATGTCCTTGAGGTTAGCCATAGGTGTTGTCTCTCTTAGATAGCCTTAGATTTAAGCTGCAAGCATGGAGGATTTAACCTCGTTAATAGCTTCCTTAAGCATTGATTCGGATGCTTCACTTAAGACTTTTTCGGAGAGAACGTTCTTTATAAAATCAGCCTTATTTGTCTTTAGATAATCACGTAATTCACGAGCAAACTTTGTCACTTGCTCCTCAGGCACCTCATCAATCAATCCTTTAACACCTGCATAAACGATAGCAACTTGTTCAGCTAAATTCAGAGGGTCAAATTGAGGTTGCTTAAGAAGTTCTCTTAACCTTTTTCCTCTACCTAACTGCTTTTGAGTAGCCTCATCAAGATCTGAAGCAAATTGAGAGAATGCAGCAAGTTCATCAAACTGAGCTAGTTCAAGTTTTAAGGTACCGGCAATTTTCTTAATAGCTTTTGTTTGTGCAGCTCCTCCTACTCGGCTAACTGATATACCAACGTTAATTGCAGGTCTTAATCCAGAGTTGAATAAATCTGAGCTCAAGAAAATCTGACCATCAGTAATTGAGATAACATTTGTTGGTATATAAGCAGATACGTCACCAGCCTGCGTTTCGATAATAGGCAAGGAGGTCATTGATCCAGCACCCATCGCATCAGAAAGTTTTGCAGCCCTCTCAAGTAAGCGACTATGGCAATAAAAAACATCTCCTGGATACGCCTCACGACCTGGTGGACGACGTAAAAGCAATGACATTTGCCTATAAGCTTGAGCTTGCTTAGTTAAGTCGTCATAAATAACTAGCGTCGCCTTACCTTGATACATAAAGTGCTCAGCAATTGCAGCACCTGTATAAGGAGCTAAATATTGCAAAGCTGCAGCTTCAGATGCTCCTGCATTAACAATAATTGTGTAATCCAAAGCTCCTTTTTCTTTAAGGACTTCAACTACATTTGCCACTGATGCTTGTTTTTGACCAACCGCTACATAGACGCAAACAACATCTTGACCTTTTTGATTGATGATTGTATCGATTGCTATTGCCGTTTTCCCTGTTTGACGATCTCCAATAATCAACTCTCTCTGACCTCTACCAATAGGAATCATTGCATCAATAGATGTGATGCCAGTTTGCATAGGCTCATGTACTGACTTCCTCTTAATAATTCCAGGAGCTATTGACTCAATTAATCTTGAGTCAGTTGTAGCCATCTCTCCTTTCCCATCAATTTGCTGGCCAAGAGGATTAACAACTCTTCCGAGCATTGCCTCACCAACTGGGACTGAAGCAATCTTCCCAGTTGCTTTAACTGTGCTTCCCTCTTGAACTCCTAAAGCTTCACCCATCAAAACAACACCAACATTGTCATCCTCAAGGTTTAAAGCAATCCCTTCTGTTCCATCTTCGAACTCAACTAGTTCACCTGCCATAACCTTTTCAAGGCCGTAAACTCTTGCGATACCATCACCAATTTGTAAAACAGTACCTACATTGCTCACAGATAATGACTTATCGTAATCAGCAATCTGCTGTTTAAGGATTGAACTGATCTCGTCGGGACGTATAGAAACCATGGGATTAACTTAAGTTGGGGAAGATGAAAGGGAGGAAGAAGGGAGAGAAAGTCAGGAGAAAACTAGCTGACCTTGGCTAAAGCAAGGCCAAGTCGCCTCACTTGCCCTGCAATGCTGGCATCAATGACCTTTGATCCAACATTGACCACAAAGCCGCCTAGCAATTCGGAATCGACTTTGAGATCGATTTCCAAATTATCTGTACCAGCTATAGATTGTACTTTCTTGAGTAACTCAGATTGTTGATCTTCATTTAGAACTGAAGCAGAAGTAATTGTTGCTAAAGCAATATTTCTTTGTTCTCGATAGATTTCCAATAATCTTTCAAGAACAGAATTCAACAATCCAATTCTCTGTCTATCAGCCAAAAGTTTTAGAAAGTTTAAGAAAGAGGGAGTTACCTGACTAGAAAACAGCTTTTCTATGGCTGATTTCTTTTGACTAACCTCTAAAACTGGGGATGACATAGCATCACTAAATTCAGGGCAAGTATTCCAAAGTTCTAAAATAGATTTAGATTGAGTAATTACTTCATCTACCTCGTTGCGGCTCTCAGCTACTTGAAGGAAAGCTTCAGCGTATGGAGTAGTAATAGTATTAAGTAATGGCATTAGTTATCTCCAATATTTTTAATTGACTGTTTAAGAAACTTATCTTGAGTATTTGGATCTAACTTTTTAGGAAGCATTGCTAATGCTTTTTCAATAGCAAGTTCTGCAGCCTCTTTTCTTAATTGAGAAGTAACTCTTGCAGCTTCAGCATTTAAGTCAGACGCAGCGCCTTGTTTAATTCTTGCCATTTCCTCAACAGTCCTTTTTTCACTCTCTAGACGAATTGCTTCTGCTCTCGCTTTGCAATCATTTCTGATTTTGTCCGCTTTTTGCTTTGCTGAGGCAAGTTCGTCTTTTGCTTGTGAAAGAGAATCTTGTGCTTGGCTTAATCGCTCTTCTGCCTCTTTTAAGTCAGAAAGGATTGTAGTTCTTCGTCTTTCAAGGATTTTTCCTAAGAAACCGGGCAAGAACTTATAGAGACCAAAAACAACAACAGCTAGGTTGATAATATTAGTCTCAAAAATATTTAAATTGAGGCCAAAGCCTTCGGAAGCGAAAATTAAAGAAGTCATTGTTTTGCCAAAAGTCTTTCAACAATCAAACCACCAAGATTGTCAGCCTCGCTTTTGAGTTGATTAAGAGCTTCATCTCTTTGTGAATCAATCTCACGCCTAGCTTTCTCTCTAGATGCATTTGCCTCTGAAGTAGCAAGAGCAAGAGCTTCTTTATAAAGATTCTCAGAGTCCTGCTCAGCCTCAAGAATTACCTTCTGAGCTTCAAGACGAGCTTCTTTAAGCTGATCTTTAAGTTCAGTCTCTAGTAATTCAACTTCAGCGATTTTTTTCTTTGCTTCTGCCCTACTTGTATTTACATAATCCTCTCTTTCTTCAACTACCCTTCCAACAGGCTTGAAGAAAAGAGCATTAAGTATGAAAGTAAGCAACACAACCTGAACCGCCATTAGCGGAAGAGTTGCATCGAAATCAAACAGACCTCCCTCAGAGGCACCAAACAAAAACAAAGTTGGCATTAGCTAGGGGTGCAAGAATTTAAACGAGCCGTATAACGGCAATTGAAATTTGCTAAAGAATTTTCAAAGATTGGGGCTGAAAGTTAATCAAATTGATTGATTTAATCAGTCAGCCCTTTTTGAAATATTCAACCAGCAAAAGGGTTAGCAAAGAGAAGCACCAATGCAACCACAAGACCATAAATGGTTAGTGATTCCATGAAAGCGAAAGAAAGAAGCAAAGTACCTCTGATTTTTCCCTCAGCTTCTGGTTGACGGGCTATACCCTCTACTGCTCCTTGTGCAGCACTACCCTGACCGATACCAGGGCCTATTGCGCCAAGGCCTACAGCTAATCCAGCTGCAACAACTGATGCGGCGGTGGTAATGGAATCCATAATTCTGCTAAAGATGTGTAGCGCTTTAAACGCTTATAGAGTTGTGACCGGGAGTTTATACCTGCGAGGGGTGCATCTCATAGTTCTTGAGATGATACTGAAAGATTTTCAGTACTCAAAGCAGGAAATTCGCCACTGAAAAGTAAATTAAGTAGCAAAAAATAATGATTAATGATGCTCTTCAACTGCTTCCCCGATGTAATAAGCAGCAAGAGTTGCAAAAATCAAAGCTTGAATAGCACTAGTAAACAAGCCTAGAAACATAACAGGAACTGGAAGGACCAGAGGTACAAGAAAAACAAGTACCGCTACAACAAGTTCATCCGCCAGAATGTTTCCAAATAAACGGAATGAGAGAGAGAGAGGCTTTGTAAAGTCTTCAACAATTTTGAATGGGAGCATTATTGGCGTTGGGTGAACGTAATACTCGAAGTAACGCAAACCTTTATTGCTCAACCCCGCATAAAAATATGAGAGAGATACCAGTAGTGCCAAAGCAACAGTCGTATTTATGTCAGCTGTAGGTGCCCCAAGTTCACCACTTGGTAGTTCAATCAGCTTCCAGGGAACTAAAGCTCCGCCCCAGTTGCTCACAAATATGAACAGAAAGAGGGTTCCGATGAAAGGCATCCAATCTCTATAAACCTTTTCACCAATTTGTGTTCTTGCGAGATCACGAATGTAATCCCATAGAAATTCCAAAAGATTTTGTACACCTTTTGGATCACGTTCCATTTTTTTTGTTCCAATGACCACTAAGGCAAGCAAAGCACCTATGAGCAGCCATGAAGTCATAAAAACTTGGCCATGAATTCTAAAATTTCCAATTTGCCAATAGAGATGTTGCCCCACCTCTAGTTCAGCCAAAGGAAAAACAAATGGTAAAAACCCCATTTATCTGGAAGTTAGGTTGCGTAGAAAAAAAAAGCCAAACAAACAAAACTTAAAAATTTCATTTCTAAAAGCACCTATGGCATTGATAGAAACTGAATAATTAACGCTGGTTTATAAAGCAAAAATCCTAATAAAGCCGGAATCAAATCAAGTTGAGGAAATCTAGAAGATACCAAAACCAAAAGGACCGGAACTAACAACTGGACTTTACCGACGATTTTTGATGAAGTACCTAATCTTCCAACTCCGCGAGCAAGCAAGCGAAAATAAAAAATTCCTGATAAAGCACCAATAAATAGGCTTGCACTAGCTTGGATTCCCCAAAAGAAACCTGCTATGCCAACAGAAAAAATAGTCAATAAGAATGCCAGACGGAATACTCGAAATTGAAGTTCAAGATATTCGTCTGATTTGACTTCGGTCGATAAGACCGATGAATCAATATCCAGAAGAGGATCATGACTTGAGCAATTTTCAACAGTCTCAGATGCCACAAAGATTCCTCCTATTGGAGTTCCTTAGTGATAGTGAGAAGTTCTTTTGCAAACAAGACACCTAAGCTCTCTGCAAAGGCCCGGGGAATCTATCACGAGACTTGCATCAAAACAAAAAAAATTCTTTATCAATAAAAGAAAAGTTGGTTAATTTAATAACTTAAGCGAGAATTTTAAGCACAATTTTTGTTAGCGTATCTAAAATCAAAAAGTAATTTGTTTAAAACTTTAATCCAGATGATATGAAATTCAATAATTAGAAACTCATCTATTTTTTGATTTTGTCTCTAAAAACTAACAAAAAAAATATGAACTTATAAAAACCTTCTTGAATTTCCTGTAATTCCATAAAAATATAAATTGACTACATTTAGAGACTTGGCAAGATGGCAATTAAGCGGCTCAATGGTATATAAGCAATAGATCCTTTGAGTAATATTTCTAATAAAAAAAATCAGTTAAAACCCAGTATGAATAATAATCGTGGATCCAAAGATTATCTGAGTAATTTATTAAGGAACAAGATACTTCCATTGCCTTGGTCTTTGTGGCCAAAGGAGGGGCGTTTAATTATGGGGTTAATTGCCTTTTGGAGCATATCAGGAATCTTTATTCTTGGATCAGCTAGTTGGTGGGTAGCCACTAGAGAAATGGGTGAAGGTGCTTATTACTTAAAAAGACAACTAATTTGGCTGGTCGCTAGTTGGAGCATTTTCTACCTAGCAATAAATATCAATCTTAAAAATTGGCTTAGGCTATCAGGACCGTGCCTTTTTATAGGTATGGTCCTAATTGCATCAACAAGCTTTTTCGGTAGCACCGTTAATGGTTCTACTAGATGGTTGATTATCGGCCCAGTTCAAATTCAACCATCTGAGTTAATCAAACCTTTCATCATTCTCCATAGTGCAAAACTTTTTGGTCAATGGGAAAGAATAAATTCAGAGAAAAAAATTTTTTGGTTAACTATTTTTGCATCTATTATTGTATTAATTATAAAACAGCCAAATCTAAGCACAGCTGCATTAATAGGCATATTAATTTGGATGATTGCTTTAGCATCTGGTATTAACTTCCGATATCTTTTGAATACGGCTATGTCCGGTTTTTTTATTGGTTCAATAAGCATTTTTTTTAATACCTATCAACAAAGTCGCGTTATGTCATTTATCGACCCTTGGAAAGATCCACAAGGAAGTGGATATCAATTAATTCAGAGTCTTTATGCTATTGGTTCGGGTGGTCTATTCGGAGAAGGTTATGGTCTTTCAGTGCAAAAATTACAATACCTGCCCTACAGGAGTACTGATTTTATATTTGCTGTTTTTGCTGAAGAATTTGGATTCTTTGGATCTATTTTACTTTTATCATTTCTGCTTGTAGTTGCATATTTAACCCTTAAAATATCTCTTAATTGTAGAAATAATTATTCTAAGCTCATCTCTATTGGATCAGGTACTATTCTTGTTGGCCAATCAATTATGCATATAGCCGTTTCATCCGGAGCAATGCCTACAACTGGTCTTCCCTTCCCTTTAATTAGCTATGGGGGAAACTCATTAATTTCAAGTTTACTAATAGCTGCTCTATTAGTCAGATCATCTATTGAATCCTCAGATTTATTAATTAAAAAACCCTCCAATAAACTTTTAACTAGATAATCTGGATTAAGAACTAAGAGTGGCAAATCTTTTTTTGAACATTTCATCTGTAAATTTAATTTTCTCTGATTTGACTCGTCATGGCGAGCAGTTAATTAATAATGGGCTCAATAATCCAACCCCCCTAACAATTCTGATAATTTTCACAGGAGGACTTTTGACTAGTTTGGGACCATGTTCATTGTCACTTTTACCAATAACTGTTGCATATTTAGCTGGATTTAAAAATAACCAAAACCCTTTACAAAAAACTATTAGTTTCTGCAGCGGTATAGTTCTTTCACTAGTGGTATTAGGAAGTCTAAGCGGGTTTTTAGGAAAAATTTATGGTCAATTGCCTGATTTCTTTTCAATATTCATAAGTTTTCTAGCAATAATTATGGGTCTTAATCTGCTTGGGATTTTTAAATTCTCACTTCCATCTGGTCCTGACCCTGAATTTTGGACAAATCAAGTTCCTCCTGCATTCGCTCCAGTTTCAGCAGGATTTGCTTTTGGATTAGCCTCATCGCCTTGCACTACTCCTGTTCTTGCAGTTCTTCTCGCCTGGGTTGCTACACAAGGTAATCCTCTTAGTGGCACAATTTTCCTTGGAAGTTTTGCGATTGGTCAAATTGTTCCTTTATTTTTAGCAGGTACTTTTGCCGCAAGTATTCCAAAATTATTATCGTTACGACCTATTGGGAAATGGGTTCCACCAATTAGTGGAATGATTTTGTTAACCATAGGTCTTATAAGCCTTATTTCTATTTGGATATAAAATATATGACAAGAATTAGCCAAGTTTTAAACTGGCTTTCTAGCCTAAAGATTGCAATATTATTATTATTATTAATAGCTATTTCATGCGCAGCTGGGACTTTAATACCACAACAAGAATCAGATCTATTTTATTACGATAATTTTAATGAGAATCCTTTTCTTGGAATGATTAATGGAAATATATTACTATTTTTTGGATTCAATCATGTCTATACAAGTTTTTGGTTTTTATTCTTACTCATTTGGCTAGGTTTAGCTCTTGCAGTTTGTAGTTTTAAAAGACAATTACCTATCCTTAAATCAGCATTAAAATGGATCGATTATAAATCACCTCGTCAAATAGCAAAACTTTCTATTGCTCAAACAATAGTGACTAATAATTACTCGGAAAGTCTAGAAAAAATTAAAATTAATTTAAAAAAGCAAGGTTGGAATGTAAAAGAAACAAATGGAAGGATTGCTGCTCGCCAAGGAGTAATAGGGAGATTAGGCCCAATATTAATTCATCTAGGCATGATCCTATTAATGATAGGGGCAACATACGGATCATTAAATGGGAAAACAATAGAAAAGTTTTTAGCCCCTGGTAGATCCATAGATTTATTAAATAATAATGAAGAGAAAGGATTAACTATTGAATTACAAAAATTTCAAATTGAAAGAGATCCTCAAGGAAGAGCTGAGCAGTATAGGTCAATAGTCAATATTGTTGAGCCAAATGGGAGCAACCAATCAAAAGAAATCAGTGTTAATTATCCATTAAGATACAAAGGGCTAACTTTATATCAAGCCGACTGGTCTTTAGCAGCAATAACTATTCAAATTGAAAATAGTCCAAAATTACAAATTCCAATAGAACATATTCCTGAGCTAGGCGAACAAGTTTGGGGGGCAATTATACCTACAAAAAAAGATGGTAAAGATCCAATTTTAGTAACCGTAGACAATGAATTAGGACCAGCAAGTATTTACGATAGTGATGGTACATTTCTCACTATCGTAAGTAACAATAAGGAAGCAAAAGTCCGAGATACTTTAATAAAGATAATAAATATAATCCCAAGTAGTGGGTTACTTTTAAAATATGACCCTGGAGTACCTTTTGTATATACTAGTTTTGCAATCATACTAGTTGGAGGTTCACTTAGTATTATTTCCACCAAGAAAATTTGGGTCTTACATGAAGAGGGAAAATCTATAATTTATATAGGTGGATTAAGCAACAGAAATCTCTCTGGTTTTTCAAAAGAATTACCAAAGATTACTAGTTCCTTAGAGAATTAGTTCTAAGCTATTTCTTTTACCATGACAGACTCTAATGATTGTATGAACATTACCTCTAGGGTTAAAATCAGCTTCCAGTTGAATCCACTTAGGATCAGAAACTTCAACAAAATCATCGATTATTTTATTCGTAACTTCTTCATGAGATATTTTCTTTTCTCGAAAGCTATTTAAGTAAAGTTTAATTGCTTTTAGCTCTAAAACCTTAGTATTTGGTTGATATTTAACTCTCAAAGTTGCAAAGTCAGGATATCCCGAGAAAGGACACTTACATGTGAATTCAGGGAAATCTATTGAAATTTCATAATCTCTTTTAATGTTTGGATTTGGGAAACAAATTAATCTCCCAGCCTCTATTTCTCTCTCTCCATACATAATTTGTTCTTTGATGTCTTTTTCTTGTCTAATCACATTTTAATGGCATTTATAACTCACACTACATAAAAGCTTGATTAAAAATTCAATCTTTAAATAAATTCTTCTAATCAAAAACTTGCGAACTGATGCCAAAAAGCAGATTTGTATCATTCACGACAAAACTAATCATCGCTATCCCCCCTAATAGTTATAGATAAAGGTTTTACATGGACATCTGTCTATCTGATAATCGAAAAGGAGTTCAAATAGAACCAAAAAGTATTCATGGAATACTTTGGCTACAAACTCATTTTGAATCAGACCATTGGGAATCAATCAGTAATGGGCTAGCAATCATTCCTAAAAAAGATGCTGAGATGCTTGGTGAAGATGCACGAAAGTCTGGTTTAAATGTAAATTTCATCAATTCTCTAAGTCAAATAGACAAAATCTGATAAAAATTATTTAAGATTCTTAGAGTTACCTAAAGTTAAATGAAAAAGATAGAGGCAATAATCCGACCATTTAAGTTGGAAGATGTAAAAATTGCATTAGTAAATGCAGGTATTGTTGGTATGACAGTAAGTGAGGTAAGGGGTTTTGGTAGACAAAAAGGGCAAGTTGAGAGATATAGAGGTTCAGAATTCACTGTTGAGTTTCTTCAAAAACTCAAAATTGAAGTAGTAGTCCCTGATGAGAAATCTGAAATTGTTTTAAAAGCTATTGCTGATGCAGCCAAGACAGGAGAAATCGGAGATGGAAAAATTTTCGTTAGCCCAATTGATTCTGTTGTTCGCATCAGAACGGGCGACAGAAACGAAACAGCTCTTTAAACGCGAAAACTTAAGAGCACAAAATATTTAACAATTTTTCAATTTCAATACTTCCTTTAACTTCATCACCCATCCAAAGAAGATATTCTTGATTACCAGCAGGCCCCTTTAAAGGCGATGGGATCAATCCTTTAGTGTACCAACCATATTTTTTAGATTCGCTGGCTACACCCTCAATAGCTTCAGCATGCAGTGATTGATCACGAACTACCCCCCCCTTACCCACTTTATCTTTACCAACCTCAAATTGAGGTTTCACTAATACAAGTAACTCAGAGCGGTTAGACTGAAGAAGAGATTTAATACTAGGCAATACAATTTTAAGAGAGATAAAAGATAAGTCTGCAACTGCAAAGTCTGGTATTGAATCTCCATCATTAAATAATTTCTCAGGAGTTAAATGCCTAATATTGGTACGCTCCAAAAGAACCACTCTTGGATCATTCCTTATGCTCCATGCAGTCTGCCCATAACCAACATCAACTCCATAAACCTTTGCCGCTCCTAACTGCAAAAGGCAATCTGTAAAACCACCAGTTGAAATCCCAGCGTCTAAACAAACCCTATTCTTTATATCTAGAGGAAATTGTTTAAAAGCTTCAGCCAACTTTTCTCCCCCTCTAGATACATATCTCAAGGGCTGTGTAACATCTATCTCAAGATCTTTTAGAACTTCTTGTCCTGGCTTATCTAAAATTTGACCGTTTATTGTTTTAACTTTGCCAGCCCGGATAAGAGTCTGAGCCTCTTGACGTGTTTTCACTAACCCTTTAGTCAGCAAGTGAAGATCTAATCGCGATTTTTTAGTCATTATGTTTACAAAAACAAACAGGAAACGGAACAAAAACCGCAGATCTAGTGCATATCCTCTTTTTCAATAGAGAATCTATTCAACTGACCAAAGGTTTTGTCTAAAAAGCTCAGGCATCCAACTAATGAGAATGAGCTATCTAGCCATGGTCATTTTCATCTAACCTCAAAACAACAAACTGGAGAAGTGCTTGAACTTCTCCCGCCAGGAAGTTTTGCAATACTTGCAAATCAACCAAATGATCTACCTCCCTTTCAAGTAATTGATTGCAAAGGAGGTAGATGCAGGGTCAGACAGCAGGCATGGGGAAGATATGTCCATTGGGAAGTTGAACACAATAGACTCAAGTCAGCTTGACCTTGACGATCTAAATTAAAGTAACCTTTAACTTTGTAGCACTTTGATTGAGCGTTACACAAACCCAGAGATGGGAAATATTTGGTCTGATCAAGCCAAATACCAAACATGGCTTGATGTTGAAATTGCCGCATGTGAGGCTAATTGCAAATTAGGGAAAATCCCTAAAAGTGCAATGGAAACAATTCGATCACAGGCAAGTTTCAAACCAGAACGCATCCTCGAAATAGAAGCAGAAGTTCGCCATGACGTAATTGCCTTTCTAACAAATGTAAATGAAAATGTTGGAGATGCTGGCCGTTATATTCACGTTGGAATGACAAGTAGCGATGTCCTTGATACTGGTCTTGCACTTCAATTAAAGTCATCAGTCCAGCTTTTAAGAAAAGAGCTTTTATTACTTGAAGAAGCTATTAGAGATTTAGCAAGACAGCATAAGAAAACCGTAATGATTGGACGTTCTCATGCGATTCATGGAGAACCTATTACCTTTGGATTCAAGTTGGCAGGATGGCTAGCTGAAACTCTCAGAAATAAAGAAAGGCTTAACAGCCTTGAGAAAGACATCTCGGTTGGGCAAATTAGTGGAGCTATGGGTACTTATGCAAACACTGATCCAGAAATAGAAAGAATAACTTGCGAACTTTTAGGACTTAAGTTTGATACTGCTAGCACTCAAGTTATCTCAAGAGATAGACATGCTAATTATGTACAGATTCTTGCTTTGATTGGATCTTCACTAGATCGTTTTTCTACAGAAATCAGAAATCTTCAAAGAACGGATGTTCTGGAAGTAGAGGAAAACTTTGCTAAAGGCCAAAAAGGAAGTTCTGCAATGCCTCACAAAAGAAATCCTATACGAAGTGAAAGAGTAAGTGGCCTTTCCAGAGTCTTAAGAAGTTATGTCGTTGCAGCTCTTGAAAATGTAGCTCTATGGCATGAAAGAGACATAAGCCACAGCTCTAATGAAAGATTAATGCTGCCAGATACATCGATTACACTTCATTTTATGATCACAGAAATGACCGCAATAATTAAAGGTCTTGGGGTTTATCCAAATAATATGCTGAAAAATTTGAACATTTATGGAGGAGTAGTTTTTAGTCAAAGAGTTCTTTTAGCTTTAGTTGAGAATGGAATGAGTCGAGAAGATTCTTATCGACTTGTACAAAAGAATGCTCATTCAGCCTGGAATCAAAACGAAGGAGATTTTAAAAAGAACCTTGAAAATGATCCAGAAGTAATGAATAGTCTCTCAATAGAAAAACTTTCGGATTGTTTCTCAACCGAATTACATCAGTCCAATTTGAGAGTTATTTGGGAAAGACTGGGGATATAACTTGAAAAGCTAAATCAATTAATTCTATTGAATACATTCTCAAAAGGGAATAGAACTAGATTCAACTAAAATGTATAGTTATAAGTTTCTATTCCCTAGGAAACTTAAAAATTCTCAACCCAAGATCAATGTCCAATATGAAACGACTTGAGAAAGATAGCCTAGGTTCGATTGATGTTCCAAAGGATGCGCTATGGGGAGCTCAGACTCAACGATCAATATTGAATTTCGCTATCGGAGATGAGGTCATACCACTCGAGATTATTCATGCAATTGCCCAAATAAAAGCCTCTGCTGCTCAAGTAAACAATCATCTCGGCTTAATAACTACAGAAACAACTCAATTCATTACGGAAGCAAGTTTAGAAATTCTTGAAGGGAAACATAATGATCAATTCCCTGTGAAAGTTTGGCAAACAGGCAGTGGTACTCAAACCAATATGAACGTCAACGAGGTAATTTGCAATATAGCTTCAAAACGTTTAAATAATCCTTTAGGTAGTCATGATCCAATACATCCCAATGATCATGTCAATTGTTCTCAATCAACAAACGATGTTTTTCCAGCTGCAATCCAAATAGCCACAATAGTCACCCTAAAAGACACATTAATACCAGAATTAAAAAAACTCATTGATGTATTCCATGAAAAAAGTAAAGAATGGAAAGATATTGTAAAAATAGGACGAACTCATCTTCAAGATGCAGTACCTCTAACTCTTGGACAAGAAGTCTCTGCTTGGTCAGCTCAATTAGAAATTGCATTAGCACGTATTGAAATCAACCTCGAGGAACTTTATCCACTGCCTCTTGGAGGAACCGCAATTGGGACTGGCCTTAATACTCCTAAGAATTTCGATAATTTAATTGCTCTTGATATTGCTAGAAAAACAAATTTACCTTTTAAAACTGCAGCTAATAAATTTGCTATTATGGCTAGTCATGATGGTCTTGTAAATATAATGTCTCAACTAAAATTATTAGCCGTAACTTTTCTCAAAATTGTTAATGATCTTCGACTGTTATCTTGTGGACCTAGAGCTGGATTATCAGAGCTACAGCTACCAGCCAATGAACCTGGCAGCTCAATAATGCCAGGGAAGATTAATCCTACCCAATGCGAAGCGATGGCAATGGTTTGTACGCAAATAATTGGTATGGAGACCTCAGTATCAATTGCAGGTAGCGGAGGACATCTACAAATGAATGTTTACAAACCACTTATTGGCTACAACATTTTAAAAAGTATCAACCTAATTCAAAATGCATGTAAGAGTTGCAGAGAAAATATGATTGAAGGTATTCAACCAAACAAAGAGAAAATCAAAGAATATCTAGACAATTCTTTGATGTTGGTAACTGCATTAGCGCCATCAATAGGATACGAAAAAGCTAGTAAAATTGCCCAATTAGCCCACAAAAAAAATCTAAGTCTAAAACAAGCTTCCAGTCAATTAAATTATATTGATCAAGAAGAATTTGATAGTCTCACTAATCCGAAATATATGATTGGAGGTGATTAAAAAATAAGCTTTTTCAATTTAAATTATGTCTTTCAGTAGCTGGATTCATAAGTTCATGATTTTTTTCTGTTGCGTGATTAATATCTTCAGCTTCACAAACTGGAAATCTATCCATTAGTTTCATCGCTGCCTTGGCATTATTTCTGAGTTGCCTACTCACAGACTCACAATAAGGAATCTGTGAAAGTAAATCATTTGTTCTTCTTAAAATTCTTACTACATCCCCCTCATCCAAAGAAGTATTTGAAATTAAATCCGTCCAGGTACTTCCTCGAGCCCAGGCTTCAACTAAACCCATTAATTCTGAACTCCATAGGATTGGGACTTCGATACCAAATCGTTCTTGAACCCTAAACAATTCTCTTCGAATATTTGATAAATCATTAAAAGCTTCATCTGTAACGGCACTTGGAATAAATCCAGACCATAAATCAGGACGATTGACTTCCGTCACAATTGACTGAATAACACCAGCTAATTCTACTGGTGTTAATTCATCAAGATGTCCACTCATCAAAACCAATCCTAACCATAACTCATTTTCACCTCTTAAAGATCCAATACCTCTGCCGATTTCAGTTGGATTTAAATCATCCAAACACCCGAAGTGGTTTAGGACTTTAATTAGCGATAAAAAGGTTTCCCAGTGACGATTAGACCTGTCATAGAGAATTTCCTCACGTTCATGTATTTCAATACCTAATTCGTCCATTCTTCGTCTATGTTTCTTTAATTTTTTCTTATCACCCCATCTATGAGCTGGCTGAATCAATAATTCATCGCCAAGAGATTTAACTAATTTAGCTTGAGATAAAACTTCGCTAGCAAGATCATATTGAGCAGTTCTCATATCATTTTTCTGAGCCAAATTTAAAATTATTGAAGCTATTTCATTACTTAGTAAATCACCATGATGTATTTCACCTAATCTACTAATTTGAGGAGTTGTAAGATTTGATACGTCTAAGCAAGTTAATTCAGCATAAAGGCTAACAACTTCCTTACAAGCAATAAGTATCCAAATATTTTCATCGGTTAAGCATAACAATTGAGACTGTCTATTTCCTTTTTGTATTTTTTGAACAATGACTGCAGGTGTAACTTTTTCTCGTAACTGTGATGTCTTTAAACTTATGAGGGTTCCATTCTTTGCAAATTCTAAGGCTAAGATCAATTCATTAGACAAGGTTTCTGCTGATTGTTTTTGGAGAATTTTTAATAGTCTCCTCTCTTCCTTTAGATGACTTTTTATTTTCTCATATCTTTCAAATTCAGACCATGGTATATCTTCTGAAAAAGTTTTATACTCTTTAAACTCCTCTTTTAATCTAAATAACTCTTCTTCTTCTTCAACTAAATCCAAGCTTGCCAAATATCTACTAAAGCTTCTCTCTATCAATTCTTTTGATTTGTCCAAGTCATAACGCTGTAATAGATTCAGTACCATGCCATAGCTGGGTGTGAATTGACTAATCAATGGATCGGCTGGGCTGGTAGCTAATTGCCCTGCTTCTCGAACCCCTTCGAAGCGAGTTTGTAAAGTAACCACATACCCTCTAGAGTCAAGACCTCTTCTTCCAGCTCTACCAGCCATTTGTAAGAATTCACTCCCCATTAATTGACGATGTCCATTATCTGATCTCTTCGATAAAGTAGATATAATTGTGCTTCTAGCCGGCATATTGATTCCTGCGGCTAAGGTTTCCGTTGCAAAAACAACCTTTATCAATCCTTCTTGAAATAATTCCTCAATTAACTCCTTCCAAGCAGGAAGAACTCCTGCATGATGAGATGCGATTCCATTAAATAAGGCTTTTATATGTGAATCATCTCTCAAACCTTCTGAATTTAAAATTGTATATTTTTCAAATCGATCTTGAATTGATTTTTTTTCTTCTTGGTTTACTAAACAAGTGCTAGATATTGTTTTCACAGCCTTATCACAACCACGACGACTAAAAATGAAATAAATAGCGGGTAACATATTTCTTTCTGCCAACTTCGATATCACAAAGCCTAGTGAAGGGGAGTCAGGTTGAGTAGGCTTGGATAAGCGTCCTCTCTTCTTATGTGATTTTGTTGGGCGCCAAATCTTACAGTTTGGATGCAATCCAGTTCCTTTTTCATTGAGTAATGGATGAAGTCCTTTAGCACTACAAAAATTGAATTCCAGGGGAACTGGTCTTAAATCACTAGATATCAAATCTGTGGGTCCGTGAACTTGCTCAATCCAATCAGTTAATTGACCTGCATTTGCAACGGTTGCTGATAGAGCAACGAACTGAACGGATTTAGGACAATGAATAATTGATTCCTCCCACACTGTCCCTCTATGAGCATCATTCATGTAATGACATTCATCAAGAACAACAGTTTCTATATCAAGTAGAGGATCATCATTTCTATCTGCTGCTGCATAAAGCATATTTCTAAAAATTTCAGTAGTCATAACAAGAATCGAAGCCTCTCTATTCAGACTTAAATCACCTGTTAAAAGACCTACATTGCTTGAACCAAATTGATTCCTAAAGTCTCTTAGCTTTTGATTAGATAAAGCTTTTAAAGGGGTTGTATAAAAAACCTTATTTCCATGAGAAATCGCTCTATAAATTGCATACTCACCTATTAAGGTTTTTCCTGATCCTGTAGGAGCACTAACAACTACAGAATGCCCTTGATTGAGTGAGTCAATTGCTTTAAGTTGAAACTCATCCAATGCAAAAGGAAAGATTTCCTTTGGATTTAAATTGTTTTGGAGGATTTCGTTCTCAGACGTATCTCTTTCTGATGAAGTCATTTCTAAATCCTAGGGGGAATATTCTATGACCACATGATTTTTGATGTGGATACATAATAAAATCAAGCAACCAAAGAAAAAATGTTAAGCCAACACCCAAATCTTTAAATACAGAGAACAAAATAACAATATGCCTGCAATCCCTAACTCTAGAATTCGTAGACTGAGAACTTGGGTTCCAGGAAAAAGATCATTTGAATTGATTGGTGTAGACGAAAATCAAAATCAAATCACGTTAATTGATCTAGCGAGTAATGACTATCTAGACCTAGCAAGGCATCCATTATTAATTGAGGCAGCCAGGCAAACCTTAGAAACTGATGGAGTTGGTTCTGGAGGGTCAAGATTTATTACTGGTAGTAGAAATATTCATCAAAGACTTGAAGCGAAGCTTGCTCAATGGCTTGATCGTAAGATTGTCCTGATTTACCCCAGTGGTTTCCAGGCTAATCTGGCTGCAGTGTTAGCACTTACTGATCGTCATACTCCTGTTATTTGTGATCGTCTGATACATCATTCTCTGCTCGTTGGAGTCAAAGCGAGTGGAGCAAAGCTCATTAGATACAAGCACAACAATCTACCTGAACTAGAAAGACTTTTAAAAAAATCCAGACAAAGCAATCCTCAAAAACAACCTTTAGTAATTACTGAAACCCTTTTTAGTATGGAGGGTACAACAGCACCCATAAAAGAAATTTCAAAGCTATGTATTAAGTATGATTCAAAGTTATTGATAGACGAAGCTCATGCTTTTGGAGTTATGGGTCCAGAAGGAAGAGGAGAATCTTTTGGACTCAAAGAGCCAATATCAATTATCAGTGGGACCTTCGGTAAAGCATTTGGAAGTGGAGGAGCATTTCTAGCAACAGACAAGAAAATAGGAGAAAATTTAATTCAAAGCTGTGGGGCATTTCGCTATACAACTGCTTTAGCTCCTCCACTTTGTGCAAGTGCTTTAGCCGCGTTAAATCTAATTGAAAGCAACCCTTGCTGGGGTAGAGAACTACAAGAGAAATCAATAGCTTTGAGAGACAGATTGTCTCAGGTTGGGTGGCAAAGGCCTGCGGGGGAAGGTCCCATAATCTCAATAATTCTAGGTTCAGACGAATTAACCATGGATTATCAGAAGAGACTTGAAGCACAAGGCCTTCTCACTGTTGCGATCCGTCCACCAACTGTCCCTGAAGGTCAATCGAGACTCAGGGTGGTGATCAGGCGAAATACTCCCGTTCAAGCCTTCGAAAGACTTATCGAAGTTCTTAAAAACAAATGAAAGAAATAATTGCTATGCATGGCTGGGCTGGTAATAGTCATCAATGGACAAATTGGGAAAGGATATTTACAAGTTGTGATTGGGAATGGCAAACTTCTGAACGCGGCTATAAAGATATAAGTCCTCATACACCTAAATGGAATCACAACACAAATCAAGTCGAACTTAAAAGAGTTGCGATATGTCACTCTCTTGGTTCACATTTGATAGATAAAGAAGTTTTAGACTCAGCTACTCATGTTGTATTACTCAATAGTTTTAGTCGTTTTATTCCAACTAGCAAAGAAAATCGCCCTATAAAACTCGCCCTCAATAGGATGATGAATGCCATTAATACGCCTAATGAAGCAGATATGTTAAGAAAATTTCATATAAAAGCTTATAAACCGAATCACATATCTGTTCAGCCATCCGAATCAAATCTCCTTCACATATCAGATTCAGGAAGGCTAAGACTAAAAAATGATTTAAAACTTCTTATGAATTCTAATTCTCTACCAAATGGCATAAACAATTCTGCCAAAGTACTTATTGTTAACAGTGAACAAGACTATATTTTGGCTAATGAAACAAAAGAAAAGCTAGCTGAAGATTTAATAAACCACTTAGATGCCGTACCCAAAATAATCAACCTTCAAGACGAGGGGCATTCCATCACAAAAATTAAAAATATCAAAAAAGTCAAACACTGGCTAGAATTTGATCATGCAAAAAACATGGTCTAACCAAGTTAATAAAAACTTTAACGCAGCTGCATTAAGTTATAACGAATCAGCATCAATTCAAAAAAGTACTGCTTTAAAACTTGCAAAACTTTGTTCTCACCATTCAATTAAATATGGACTATGGGTTGACCTTGGTTCTGGCACTGGACTACTCGCCAAATCATTAGAAGATCTACATCCAAACCAAAATGTAGTGAGATTGGATAATTCTAAAAAGATGATTGATCAACATTCAGAAAAGAGTATTAAACAACTTTGGGATTTAAATAATGGGTTACCCAAGTGGTCTGAAAAACCAAATTTATTAGCTTCAAGTTTTGTTTTACATTGGCTTGATAATCCACAAAAGAAACTTCAAGAATGGTTGAATTCTCTAAGCTTGGATGGATGGATTGCTTTAGCAATCCCAATTAAGGGAAGTTTTCCAGAATGGTATGAAGCAGCAGAAAAGGCAAATTTAGCATGTACGGCTCTTGATTTACCATCATACGACTCACTAATTAGAGTCGTTCCGAAACAAAGTATTTTATATAATAAGATTGAAGTTATTAAACAAACAGCGAAGAAGGCAACTTCTTTATTAAAACCGATGATCAAGGTCGGAGCACAAAGTAGTCAGAGGGAACAATTAAGTGTTTCAGAATGGCGACATCTATTGTCTTTTTGGCCAGTTTCCAACAAGGATAAACAAGTAAGCCTTAGTTGGTCAATTCAGTTTTTATTAATAAAGCGATGAGTGTTATCTCAAAAAGAATTATTATTTGCGGTACAGATACAGATGTAGGTAAAACGATAGTTAGTAGTTTTTTCGTCCAAGGTCTTAGAGGTGTCTACTGGAAACCCATTCAAAGTGGAACAGAGGAAGGTACAGATACCAAAACTGTTTGCAATCTCTTAAATCTTGAACCTAACCGCTATCTTTCTGAAAGATATAAATTCAAGGCTCCTGTCTCTCCACATTGGGCTGCAGAACAAGAGTCTGGTTTTATTGAACCAAGCAAATTAAAATTACCTGACTTAGATGAATTAATAATCATCGAGACTGCAGGTGGTTTAATGGTTCCTTTAAATCGTGATTGGCTACAAATAGATCAATTAAAGGTTTGGGGAGCTCCAATAATTCTTGTATCCAGGACCGGTCTGGGCACTCTCAATCACACCTTATTAAGTTTAGAAGCCTTGAAACATAGAAAATTAGATGTGTTAGGAATAGTATTAAACGGGCCTCCACACAAAGACAATCCGAAAACTCTAGAGCAATTTGGAGACACTCAAATTCTTGCAAGTCTTCCTATCTTTGACGAAGTCAACGCAAAAATACTTTCACAAGAATGGAAGAAACAACAGTTAGATCATAAGCTTAAAAAATACATTAGAAATTAAAATTTTATTTTTTTCTTAATCAAAAGATTATTTTGACTTCAATCAAGTTAAATGAAACAAGAGGAAAACAAAATTTGATGAATGAAAAAGAAAATGCAAATCAAATTATTCAGAATCCTCATATATGGCCACCATTCACACAACTTACATCCTCTAAACCTCAATTATTGGTTGAGAAAGCGAAAGGTGCCCTATTACTTCCTAAAGACAGAGCTCCAATAATCGATGGCATAAGTAGCTGGTGGGTCACTCTTCATGGCCATGCAAATAAATATATTGCTAAGGCTATCGCCACTCAAGCGGAGCAATTAGAACAAATTATCTTTGCTGATTTCACCCATCCTCAAGCTGAGCTATTAGCTAATCGACTAAGTAAATTAACAGGTCTAGAAAAGTTATTCTTTTCAGATAATGGCTCTACAGCAGTAGAAGTAGCTTTAAAAATGGCTCGTCAATGGTGGAAAAATAAAGGTGACAATAGATCTCAAATTATTGCATTCGAAGGTGCCTACCATGGAGATACATTTGGAGCGATGGCAGTAGGCGAACGAAATATATTTAACGAGCCTTTTGATCAAATGCTATTTCCTGTTAGCAGAGTCCCTTGGCCTGAGACATGGTGGGGCAATGAAGATTTTGAAAGACGAGAGAAAGAGGTTTTAGAAACTCTTGATCACCTCCTAGAGAAACCAACTATTGCAGTAATTCTTGAACCATTAGTGCAAGGGGCTGGAGGCATGCGAATGGTTCGTTCAGAATTCTTAGTAGAAGTCGAAAAAAGAATTCGCCAGGCTAATTCTTTACTGATTACAGATGAAGTTCTAACTGGCTTTGGAAGATGTGGA
Organism: Prochlorococcus sp. AG-402-A21; assembly: GCA_003279655.1. Taxonomy (GTDB): domain Bacteria; phylum Cyanobacteriota; class Cyanobacteriia; order PCC-6307; family Cyanobiaceae; genus Prochlorococcus_B. The sequence goes on from QCHI01000001.1 coordinate 117,221, forward strand.
GAACTTTTCGCTTTTCAAAAAGCAGGGTTAAAACCAGACCTCATATCACTCTCAAAAGGGTTAACCGGTGGATTCCTTCCGATGGGAGTTACTATGTCCAGCAAAAGGATTTCTGAAGGTTTCCTTGGGGAAGATCCCAAGCAAACTTTCTGGCACGGTCATAGTTTCACAGCTAACCCCTTAGGCTGCGCAGCTGCCAATGCCAGCCTAGATCTATTAGAAAAATCACCTCAAAAATATTTAGATTTTGAGTCACGTCATCTACCTCATCTACAAAAAATAGTTAAAGATCCAAGAATTGAATGTCCAAGAATTACAGGAACCATTGCGGCTTTTAATATTAAAGTGAAAGGTAAAAAAGGGTACTTAAATTCCGTTGGGAAAATCATGAAAGCAAGTGCATTGAGGGTTGGTGTTTTCATCAGACCATTAGGAGATGTAGTTTATCTAATGCCACCACTATGTGTCACAGATGAAGAACTAGAAAAATGCTATTTTGGAATTCAAGAGGGTTTAAATTCTCTATCCTAGAATTTTTTCTTATCAAGATTCTAACTATTTAGCTATATAATTATTTCTGAAATTCAACTTACATCAACCAACTTGGAGTAAAATTCAAGTTTCCGCCTCTTAAAAAAGCAATAAAAACTCCTAAAGCCAGGCTCAAAAAAATAGAGGTGATTAAAAGTAAAAGTGAAAACAATTCTCCTCCTGATAATGGTCGCCTTACTCCTATAGATTTAGAAAATTGTACAGGTTGAATATTCTTTAAATAAGGTTCTTTAATCTGACTTATAAAATCATTCTCTTTTTTTATAAATAAGTCATAGTTTGCTCTTAGGACGGGATCACTTAATAAATCATAAGCCTCGCAAACACTTTGAAATTGCCTTGTCGCTTCATCACTTGGCAAAGATGTCGTATCCGGATGAAGTTGCTTACTTAATTGACGGAAAGCTTTTCTAAGCTCTGAGTTATTGGCAGAGGTAGAAACACCAAGCAGTTCGTAACAATTAGAGGAAGGAGTCAACTAAAGAAAATATGATCTAATAATGTATAGATTTTATCTAAATATCTAAGGACTGACTATTTCAAAAAACAATTCAAAATGTCTAAGGATAAAAACAACAGAAAAGCGAATCATCTCATGATATGGAATACACTTAAATGGGTTCCAAGTGAAAAACAATTAGCTCAATTTATCCATTTGCAAGAGTTACTCAAAGAATGGAATAAGAAGACCAACCTTACTCGTTTAGTTGATGGAGATGATTTCTGGACTGCACAAGTATGTGACAGCTTGTTTCCACTGCATGAAGAACTTCAATACCCTGAACTTTCTTATAAATATATTGATATTGGTTCTGGCTGTGGATTCCCTGGTATAGCAATAGCTATAGCGATGCCAAATTCAAATATTACTCTTTTAGATTCTTCAAGTAAAAAAACGACTTTTCTGAAAGAAGTGTCTAAAGAAATTGGATTGAATTCTCGTATAACAGTCGTAACTGAACGAGCTGAGACAGCAGGCAGGGATCCAATCCTTCGAAGTAATTTTGACTATGCCATGGCAAGAGCAGTTGCTTCTGCAAATGTAGTAGCAGAATATCTCGTGCCTTTTTTAAATTCGACAGGTCAAGCGCTCATATTTAAAGGAGACTGGACTGAAGCAGAGCAACAAATACTAAAAAAAGCTTTAACTGAACTAAATGCAGAGATCCAACGAACGCATAAATTCGTACTCCCCAATAATCGCGGTATTAGGAATATTATTAGGATTAGTTCTATTAATAAATGTCCCAAACAATATCCAAGATCTATTGGCAAACCCAAAAAACAGCCTTTAGGTTACTAAATTCCCCATAATCTATCTCTTCTTTCTCCCCCCAATCTATCTTTCAATTTTCTAAGTATAAGAGGTATTTCAGAGCTCCACGGGCTCTTAATCAAAACTTTTTTCAAGTCATGCTCGCTCACTTCACAATCCAAACAATCTGCGTTTGAACCTGGGAACCAATGTCCTCCTCTGCCTAAAAGACCATAACGATCTTTCGCAAAGCTTTCCATATCCCAAGCCTCTAATAAATTGTATAGCCATAGCAAAATAGGTATATTAATCTCTCCAGGAGTTTGCTCCCAACCAGGTAAACCGATTTTCCAAGTAGTCAACCATGACTCTCCAAGCGACTTAAATGAGGCATCAATTAATCTTTTATCTATAGTATTAATTAAATCATACATTTTATCCATTTTTGAGATTGCACTTAAATGAATATCTAGATCTTCAGGCTTTGACGCTCCAACACTTAATGTATGAATTCTTTGATCCCTCAAGCAAAACAGATCATTAAATTCTATTGGATGCAAAGGACTACATAAATCTAAAAATTTCAATGACGGTGTATGTAAATGCCCCCCCTTATCAGTAGGACTTATAATGAAAACCCCCATATCATTAGCATTCGCTGCTTTTAAAGCTCTCTCGTTTTCCTGACGTATAAAATACCAATGCAAGTTCACATAATCAAAAAGTCCTGTTTCAATTGTTTTAACGATCAGGTCAACGTTTGCATGGGTTGAGAAGCCAATATGACCAACAAGACCATCTTTTTGCCATTGACGAACTATCTGTAGACATCCATTGGGGCGAATAGTCATATCTAAGTGCTCAGGAATATTAATACCATGAATAGCTAGTAAATCAATTTTTTTGGAACCTAATCTACTCATACTTAACTCAAGTTCCTGCTCAAATATCGAAGGGTCATTATTTGGTGGTATTTTCGTTTGCAGTATTCTTTTTGGGTCATCGATTTGACCAAAGGCCCAACCTATCTGGCGCTCTGATGTTCCATAATGACGAGCAGTTTCTATATGATGCATACCTTTTTGAGACGCATGCTTAATAGTTTTTCTCAAGATATCTTGTTGTTGATTATCTATCTCTTTAGGATCTAAATCCTTCCAGCTTTGTTGAAAGCGCATCCCTCCAAGAGATAAGACTGGCATCTGAATCTCTGTTCGACCAAATCTTCTTCTAGGTATTGAATTGTTTTTACTATCTTTAATTCTTGACACTTCTATATTTAAAAATCAAGTAACCGGTGGTAGACCTAAATTCCTAAATTGATGATTTTTTAAAACTTCTTCCAATTTAATTAAGTCTTCAAAAGAAACCCAATCTATGCAATCAACTGGGCAAGTATCTATGGCTTCTTGTATTAATTCATCACTATCTCCATCTTGTCTAAACGCTCTTGCTCTGCCTTGTTCAGGCTCCATTGCAAAAGTATTTGTAGCAACTGAGCTGCAGTATGTACAACCAATGCATTTCCTCTCATCAACCCAAACAGCTTTTTCCCTTAATTTCCCTCCAAGGACTGGATCTCTACCACTAAGCCCATAATCTTCATTATTAGCTGCTTCGTATGCAACATTTGGATCATAAATATCATTTGAGGACTGATATTCAATAGACCTAGTTTCAAAAGCAGCTCTAGGATCAAAAGTCAATTTTCCAAAAAAGTCTTAGGAATCCCAACGAGTAACTACTAATTCTATTGATCCATCTATATTTTGCTTTTGCTCTGAGACTTGAAATCCTTCTTGAGCAGTTGAGTCAAGAACAGTGTTTAAGGCATAACGTTGTGTAACTTGAGCCAAAAATCTTTCAATTGGTATTGATTGTTTCCAGAGATCAAGATCAGTCACAAGTTCATATGATTTTGAGCCTTCATTCCAGCGAAAACCAATGTCTGCTCCTTTACTCATTTCAACAGTCATTTGAGCTTTAACTGTTTGCCCCCTATAACCTCTGACTAAATTTTCACCTTCATTAGGGACATAGCCTAAATCTAGAAGAGCCTGTTTTAAGAACTCTTTCTTACGAAGTTGAGTTTTTACTGTGCTGAAATGTGACATCAGTGAATTTCCGCAGGAATAGTCTGTTTTTGAACGTTTTCACGAAGAAAGGTATCGGAGGTTGACTCTCTCCTCTCAACGGTGCCTAAGGCATCCTCAAGCTTCTCAGTTAAATCAATACATGCCTCTCCCACTAGACCTTCAACGGTTTCTTCAACTCGTCCGTCTTGTCGGATTTTAAAGCGCAATGTGCGTTGTGGCATAAAAGATAAGCCCCTAAGTCACGCATGATATAGAAAAAAACTCTAGAAACGTGAATTATTAATTACAACGAATTGTTTTTGTACCAAAAATTAAACCAATTGACCATCATCAATTAAAGATTTTAGTCTTTTTTGTACTGCTGGATTATCCAATTGCTCCAAAGCAATTCTTGCTTCATACCTCACAGAAGGTTCACGATCATTCAATAAAACAGAAATAAAAGCCTCTTCTATGTGGATTTTGATTTCCTCACTCAAAAGGTTATAAAGACGACCAAGAGACCAAATACAGTTACTCCTAACTATGGGTTCACCATCAATTTGTAAGCTTTCAAGTAATTGATTAGCTGCTGGTAAAGAGCTTTCGACTGAATTAAGTCCAACCTCTGCTAAAGAACTTGATGCCCATAAACGAACAGCCGCAACATCTTGTTTTAATGCCTTAATTAGAGGTTGTAGAACAGGGGCATTTGAGTAATTTCCAAGACTCCAAGCTGTAGCTTTTCTAACATACGCATTACTATCAAATTTCAATAAATGCAACAGAAGGTCAATAGCTTGTGGACAAGGGTTTCTACCTAAAGCATAAACAGCACTCATCCTCACAACAGGAGAGGGTTCGTCAAGTAGAGGTACTAAAAAAGGGAGAGCTCTGGAATCTCTATGTTCACAAAAGACTCTTAGACCTTGAAGTTTTTCTTCATTTCCAGATTGCAGCCATTTCAATGCAAGATCACATTCTTGTGATGAATTCACTAGATCTTCATCAGTTTTATCTAGTTCGATTTCATCTAAAGGATCTCCAGCCAACTGAGCAGCTAATTCTCTAGCCAATACATCAGGATCTATGGCCAAATTAGCCAACCCTTCTTTACTTATTTTTTGATTTGCATCATTCATAGGCCTGACTGAAGAAGAGCAAGCTTAGTTAATTGGAGCTGGTGCAAGCATATCCCCAGGCAGCCATATGCGAGCGCTGACTGCAAACAAAGCAACACCAAAAAGCGCAACAATTAAAATAGGGAAAAGAGTTGTCCGTAAGAAACCCAAGGTTGCAAATGAATTAGAGTTTTATTCTGCTCTAAATTTTGACCATTTGGCTATGTAGGGTCAACTTATTGAGTTATTAGTCTTGTTTTCTTAATTAAAAACACACAACTGACTGCAATAAATAGTGCAATCCAACCGCTCCTCTCTTGATGTAATAAAAAAGCTCCAATACTGACCAAGCCACCATAGAGAATTCCTGAGCCTAAAACGAAGCGAGAGCCAAGCACAAAAAAAGAGTCAACTGGATAAATATTCAATTTTTTCCGTATTCTGGTCCAACCAGGACCAGGGGGGTTGACCTGCATAACAAACTTATTAAGTGTCTCCTCTGACTCTGGCTCAGTAAAAAACAAAGTCAGTATCCAAATTACAGCTGTAAAAGAAGTAGTAAATAAGAGTCTTTTTCCAAAATCTTCAATTATTAAATAAGGAGAAACTGAGGTGATCAAGCCTATAAAAAAACCGCTCAGCATTGCCGCAAGTTCTGCTAGAGCATTAACTCGCCACCAAAACCACCTAAGAACAAGAACAGCGCCTGGTCCTGTACCTATAGCAATAACAAGTCTAAACATTGACCCAATACTGTTACTGAATAAGGCTGTGACGACTCCAATTATAAGCAACAAAATACTTGCCAACTGACCCATAAGAATCATTTCTCTATGGCCAGCTGAAGGTCTTAAAAATCTTTTGTATAGATCATGAGCAAGGTAACTTGCCCCCCAATTAATTGAAGTACTTACAGTACTCATAAATGCTGCGACCAATGAAACTACTACTAAGCCAAGTCCAACAGGTGGTAAATATGTAACAGCGAGGTTTGGATAACTTAACTCCCAATCAGCTTGATAAGGCAAAAGGACTAAACCAGCCAATCCAACTAAAATCCACAGCCAGCTGCGAATAAGATAATTAACAATCAAAAAAACTATTCCTGCCAAAGTTGCATTTTTTTCATCTTTAGTGGCCAATAAACGTTGAATAAATTCCCCACCACCATCACTACGTCGAAAACTCCACCACTGCAAAGAAATAAAAGCGAAAAAAGTTGTAATGCTTATTCCTGAACTATTCAACCAATTGAACCCATCTTTACTTAATGTCCATGGAAATAAAGAAAGAAGTTCAGGTCGATCTAATTCCTCTAACTTTATTAGCAATTCCGTCATACCACCCGAAGCATCTAGTGCTACATAGCAAACAGCAAACGCGCCTAGAAGAGCTAATACTAGTTGTACAAAATCATTAATCACTACTGCCCAAAGCCCACCTAATACTGTGTAAACAAGCAAAAACAAAGCAACTAAAATCATTAAAAATATCGTGTCCGTAAAAGTCCCAAATACAATATGTCCATCTACCACTCCCAACGCTTCAGCTACTTTCCGCATTGCTAAAAAAGCATAACCAATCCCAATACAATTAATTGGGACGGCAAGCAAAAAAGCTTTTATACCTCTTAAATAAGCTGCTGCTTTCCCCCCATAACGTAATTCAGTGAAGGCTGCATCAGTCAATACTCCACTACGTCTCCATAGTGGAGCGAATATAACTGTCATAGCAACATGTGCAAGCCCAAAGCTCCACCACTCCCAATTTCCAGCTAATCCTCTTGTCCCAACAATGCCGGCTACATAGAGAGGTGTATCAATCGAAAATGTTGTAGCAGCCATCGACATTCCTGCAAGTAAACCATTGAGACGACGACCAGCGACAAAATAGTCCGCTTCATTATGATTTTTTTGAGAGATATAAATTCCTAATACCAAGGAAAATATTAAATAAAGAAATAAAATAAACCAATCAATAAATGTCATAAGAGTTCAAAGTCATTATTTTTCTTACTTAATGGATTTTTATTTTTTCGATTGTTTGTCTTCTTAATTGTCCACATGCTGCATCTTTATCTCTACCTCTACTTGCTCGAACACTCACAGCGACTCCTTTATTTTCTAATAGTTCTCTAAAACTAGTAACTCTAGAATGGCTTGGTCGTTTGAAATTCTCTTCAACAATTGGGTTATAAGCTATCAAATTGACATGGCTCTGAAAGCCTCTCATTAGATCAGCTAACTGCTCTGCATGAATATCTTTGTCATTCAATCCCCCAAGAAGGATATACTCAAAACTTACTCGTCTACCAGTAAGTTCTATATATTTTTTACAGTCTTCTAGTAATGAATTAATTGGATAAGAACTCGCCGAGGGAATGATTAATTCACGCAACATCTGATTAGGTGCATGAAGACTGACTGCGAGAGTGAATTTAACTCTTCCTAAGCGCTTTTGAGCTAATTTTGCTAAGCCTGGAAGAGTATCAGGTATCCCAACAGTGCTAACAGTTATCTTCCTTTGACCAATACCAATATCATTAGTGAGACATTCAATAGAGTCTAAAACATTACTAATATTTAGGAGTGGCTCGCCCATGCCCATAAAGACTACATGAGTAGGCCTCCTCTTCATTGTTTCTCTAATACTAATAACTTGATCAACGATCTCATTGACATCAAGAGATCTATTAAGCCCCCCCTTACCAGTCGCACAAAACTTGCAACCCATAGGACAGCCAATTTGACTTGAAACACAAACAGTGAGTCTTTTATCTGTTGGTATTCCAACTGTTTCTATAATCTCACCGTCAAAAGTTCCCATCAATAACTTCAAGGTCTCATCTTTTGCTACAACTCTATTGATCTCATCCAATCTTCCAATCTTAATTCCTTTATGTTCTAATGAATCTCTCCATTTCTTTGGAAGAACAGTGATTGAATCTAATTTTTTTTCCCCTCTTTCATATATCCATTCATGAATTTGCCTGCCACGAAAAGCTTTTTCACCTTCCTGGAGAGCAAATTCTTCAAGATCTTCCAAACTTAAGCCAAGCAAGGATGAATTCCTTGATAGTCGAGGACGTTTTGTCACCAATTCATTAAGCCATGTCCCAATTTAAATTCCAAAAGGACTATGGCAATAAAGCCAATCATTGCCCATCTACCATTAACACGTTCAGTATGTGTATGAAAACCATAGCGAGGTAATACACGCTTGGGAACTACAGGTGGATTAATCATAAATTGGGGATTTAAGTAAAGAACTAAATATTAGAAAATTTAGCAGAGTATTGTAGAAAAATTCATTTATTCATCCGAAAGCAACCCTTCTTCTTGCAACCCCTCCAAAGCAGCAGGATCTGGCATTTGGTCCTCAGGTGACTCATCATCACCAGTTGGGCGCGCAAATGCTGCAAAATTACTCATTGCAGGATCAATTCCATGTCTACTTCTAGTAGCCTCTAAATCCTCTTCGCTAGGGTCATCCAAAACAGAAGTGTTTTTCGCGACTGGGGAAGAAGGCATGTCAACAGTGTAGTCAGGTCTTAGATTTTGTATCCTTCGATAACCGGCTGGATCCTCGGCAAGAATATCTGGATGAGGGCCTGCTTCAGCATTTAACTCCTCAACAAAGCCACTAAAACCAGTACCAGCAGGTATTAAGCGACCAATGATTACATTCTCTTTAAGTCCGCGAAGCCAATCAGACTTACCTTCTATAGCCGCTTCGGTTAGGACTCGAGTTGTTTCTTGGAATGAAGCAGCCGAAATAAAACTATCAGTATTCAGTGATGCCTTTGTGATACCAAGCAAAACAGGTGTGAATTCCGATGGAGCACCTCCAGTAATGGAAATTGCCTGGTTAGTATCTTCAACTTGCCTAAGTTCTATCAATTCGCCTGGTAAAAATGTTGTATCTCCCGCATCTTCAATTCGTACCTTACTAGTCATCTGACGAACTATTACCTCTATATGTTTATCGTCAATAGCTACTCCCTGAGATTTATAAACATTTTGAACTTCACTTACCATCCTATGCTGAAGTTTAGCTATTGCCTCTTGAGCTGCCTCCATTAGAGGCTTCTTATCACGCAAGTCTGCAAAGAAGCATTCCAAAAGCTCATGAGGGTTTACTGGACCATCAGTTAAGAATTCACCAGCTACAACCTGTTGACTATTTCTAACCATTACATTGCGCCCCAACAGAATTGGATACTCAGAAATCACATCATTGTCTTCAATAATAGATACAACTACGGAATCATCGTCGTCACCTTTTTTAATATCTACTGTTCCAGATTTTTTACACAAAATAGCTGAGTCCCTAGGCCTACGAGCTTCAAGTAATTCTTCTATCCTTGGTAAACCTTGAACAATATCTCCTGTTTTTTGTCTTTCAAAAACCAACAAAGCCAAACCATCACCTCTTTGAACCAGATCACCATCACGAACATGAAGGACTGAATCTGGCGAAACCATATAAGGCCTACCTAGACGCAAAGTAACTTTCTTTCCATCTATTTTCTCTATTTCCCCACAGGCGCCTATTGGCTGATCTTTTGAAACAAAGTCTCCATCGACTACTCTTTGTCCAACTTTCAAAAGGGTAGCTCCTTTAGAATCAATTGTTAATGTATCTTCATCCCTTTCAACGATAAGCCGGCGAACTGGATCACCATCAAGAGCATCAGGGAGTTGAACAATTCCTTCTTGTTTACATAGAATCTGAGTTGTAGCAACGACATCACCAGCAGAAACAATTTGGGCATTTTCTATTTGCAATTCAGTATGTGTTGAACCATGGCTTGAATCTGATGTAGTATCTCTTCTGACTAAAATACTTTCAAGAATAACTAATTTTAATCTATCAATACTCTTTGAATTCAATTCTTGCTTGACTTCTACGTCTACTGTCATCTGTGGCGTCGTATCAAATGTCTCTAGCATAAGTTGGGTTTTAAGCAACTCAATACCTTCAACAGATTTAATAAGCTCACCATCCTTAAAAGCTAGTCGCTGAGATGCTTTTATCCCTAGTGATGGGCCTTTGGGTTGTTTAACATGCTCTAATTCAGGTAGTTGTGCTTGGTCCGGAATTGTAAATTCCTCTACTGGTCTAAACAGGAGACCTTTACCTTCTGGTGTTTCAACTGATTGAACCATTACCATTGAATCAGTCTTAATACCTTTTGCTATAGTTTCACCGGGATTAACTATTTGCCCATCACCTTCAAACCTATCAAGTACTTTACTCTCTTTGCATAGCTTAAAAGTTCCACTCCTAACTATAATTTCTCGAAGAATATCATTTTTCTGGGTAACGGTAACTATTCCAGCGGTTTGACTAAAAATATCTTTAACAACTTCTGTCCCTGCCTCAATCCATTGACGATCTTTGATCATCAACAATGAAATATCCTTATTGATTTCATGTGTTTCTTGAGGAATCCATAAAAGAGTGCCACCTTTACTAACTTCATAACCATTCTTAGCAGAACGAGCTTTCTTAATTGTCAACCCAGGGGCATATTTAACAAGTCCACCTGTTTCAGTTTTAAAACGATCGTCTGCTAATTCTGCTATTACCTCGTTATTTCCAATTTTACTTCCAGGAATAGTATTCAATCTATAGCGAGTATTATCTTTTGCTTCAAGATGCCATATTTCACCTGAGTGAGTCGACTCTTCTAATAATTTAAAGTCCTTTAAAGTCATCGACGTTGTAACTATTTGAACTTCTCTGGAATCACCAATAGAGTCTCTAAGTCTTACTTCGCCTCCAAACTCACTCGCCTGGCTAGCTTCCGCTAAAACTTGCCCATCATGTACAGAAACATTGCCAGATACAACTGGCATAGCATTAGGAGGCAAATTATATACGTCTCCTGCTAGCACCCAAAGTCGGCCAAGTCGTTGAGCTTTAAGAGTTATATTGCCTTGTCTATCTGTAACTTCTCTAGGTTGGATAATTGTTTCATACCTAACCTGTCCAGCCAAGTCACATATAACATCTTTAGTAGCCTTTTCAACACTTTTTTGTACAGCTCCACTAGCGATCTGAGCAACAGTCACATCTATATCAATATCTTGTGCATTATCTACAAAGAGTAGAGAACCAATAGGTATATCAATTTTTTGAGGCCTACCACCACCTGCTGGAACGATACTAAGATTAAAATCAACTTCTGCTTGCTGCGCCTCGACTCCATGTGGAGTTCTATAGCCTCTTACTCGTGCCTTTGCACCAAATTCGACTTTACCTGAGACAGTTGAACGGACAACACCAGTCTCAGCGGTTGAAACCCCGCCAGTATGGAACGTCCTCATTGTTAGTTGAGTTCCTGGCTCACCAATAGATTGAGCAGCAACGATACCTACTGCTTCACCCAAATCAACTAATTGATTATGCGCAAGCGCCCAACCATAGCATTTACGACAAACTGATCTAGTCGCCTCACATGTAAGAGGAGATCTAACCCTGACACCTTGAATATGAGATTGTTCAAATTTCTGAGATAGCTGAGGGTCAATTGGAGTATCTCTTTCAGCTAAAATTTCCTGATCTACGTTAACCACTTGTTCGGATGTCAAGCGTCCAACAAGCCTATTCCCAAACTTTCCATCCTCTGCACTTATTAAAATTGACCTTGTAGTACCACAATCCTCTTCTCTAACAATTACATCTTGAGCGACATCAACTAAGCGTCTCGTTAAATATCCAGAGTCAGCAGTTCTTAGAGCAGTGTCAACAAGACCTTTACGTGCTCCATAAGAAGAGATGACATATTCAGTTACAGTAAGACCCTCCCTAAAATTAGTTCGTATTGGCAAGTCAATGATCTCACCTTGAGGATTAGCCATTAATCCTCTCATTCCAACAAGCTGACGAACCTGAGACATATTTCCCCTGGCTCCTGAATTAGCCATCATCCAAACTGAATTCAATGGATCGTTTTGATTGAAATTCTTTTTAACTGCATCAACTAATCTTTCATTAGTCTCTGTCCAAGTGTCTATAACCTTGGTATGCCTCTCTACCTCAGTAATTTCCCCTAATCTATAGCATTCCTCTGTGGCAGTTATTAGTTCTTCTGCCTGACCCAGTAAATCTTGTTTAGCCTCGGGGACCTTTAGATCATCGACAGAAATGGAAACTGCGGCCTGGGTTGCATACCTGAAACCAAGATCTTTCAAATTATCGGCCATAGCAGCTGTTGCAGCTGTTCCATGATGCTTAAATGCCCATGCAACTAAATTTTTTAAACCTTTCTTATCAACAACTTTATTTCTAAAAGGTGGAGGAGTTTTAGACAGCCTTGGAAAATCTTGTATCGCCGCTGCTTTTTTTGCTTTAGCACCTCTTTTTGCTTTTGATTTAGTTGAGGATTTACGAGTTTTAGGAGAGGAAGAAGTCATGACAAAAATTATTAAAGAGAAAGAGAGGGTTTGTTCTAAGAGTTATGAGGTAGCTGCTACAGCATCGATAATTGTATGATTCATTACTACTCGACCAACTGTGGTCAAGATGTAACGGCTAATCAAACCTCCATCTTCATCCAATCGATCGCGTCTATATGTCCATTCCTCAATACGAGTACCATCTTTCAAAGTCTCGGAATTACGCGGTTTCTGAAGCTCATCGTCATCCTCAATTTCACCAACAAATCGTACCCAAACCCAATCATGTAAATCTATTCTTTTATCTTCAAGAGCTTGTAAAACGTCTTCAAGTGATGCATATGTATGTGCATAATCTCCAAACTTAGGCTGATTTGCTTGAGGATGAGTTGCGGTTAGGTAATAGGAACCTAGAACCATATCTTGAGATGGAGTAACAATTGGATCCCCAGTTGCAGGGGAAAGAATATTATTGCTTGCAAGCATTAACATCCTTGCCTCTGTTTGCGCCTCGATTGCTAAAGGAACATGAACAGCCATTTGATCTCCATCAAAATCGGCATTAAAAGCTGGACATACCAATGGATGCAACTGTATGGCTCGCCCTGCAACTAATTTTGGCTCAAAAGCTTGAATACCTAGTCGGTGTAGAGTAGGGGCACGATTGAGCAGGATTGGATGACCATCTATAACTTCCTGTAATACCTGCATCACTTCATCGTCGGCTTTCTGGATCAATTTCTTTGCTGCTTTAATATTGTTGACAATATTCTGACGAATCAATCTATGAATAACGAAAGGTTGAAAAAGCTCTATTGCCATTTCCTTTGGCAATCCACATTGATGCATTTTCAACTTGGGTCCAACTACAATTACGGAACGACCTGAATAGTCAACTCTTTTCCCTAGTAAGTTCTGTCTAAATCTGCCTTGTTTACCTTCGATAATATCACTTAAAGATTTCAAGGGACGATTATTTGCACCAACAACAGTTCTACCTCTTCTACCATTATCAATAAGTGCATCTACAGCCTCTTGCAGCATCCTTTTTTCATTTCTAACTATTATCTCTGGGGCTAATATTTCTTGTAGACGGGCAAGACGATTATTCCTATTTATTACTCTCCTATATAAGTCGTTTAAATCTGAGGTCGCAAATCTACCACCATCTAATTGGACCATAGGTCGCAAATCAGGAGGTATTACAGGTATCGCATCTAAAACCATCCACTCTGGACTTGCACTAGTAGCAATAAAATTATCTATTACTCTTAGCCTTTTGATAAGCTTAGCTCTTTTTTGGCCTTTACTTGTGGAAATGTCCTCTCGCAATTGCTCCGCCACTTCTTTTAAGCTTAAATCTTCAAGTAATTGTTTTAAAGCTTCTGCACCTATTCCAACAATGGGTTCATTCTCAATAGTTGAATCCTCAGCATAAATCTCGTCTTCAATCTCAAGCCATTCGTCTTCAGTTAGTAATTGCTTATATTTAAGATCTTTACTATCTCCTATATCTAAAACGACATAACAATTAAAATAAACAATTTGTTCGACATCTCTAAGAGGCATATCTAATAAAATAGCGACGTAGCTAGGAATGCCTTTTAAATACCAAACATGAGATACGGGCGCTGCCAGTTTAATAAATCCCATTCTATGCCTTCTTACACGACTTTCAGTTACTTCAACACCGCACCTTTCACAAACAATTCCACGATGTCTAACTCTCTTATATTTTCCACAATGACATTCCCAATCCTTAGACGGACCAAAAATCTTTTCACAAAATAATCCGTCCATCTCAGGCTTCAGTGTTCGATAATTTATTGTTTCAGGCTTGGTAACTTCTCCTACAACCTGGCCATTGGGCAAAGTTCTTTGCCCCCATTCCATTATTCTTTCAGGTGAAGCTAGTTTGATTTTGACGTAATCAAAATGATTTTCCGTACGTAGATTGCTATTAGTCATGTGAAATTTGGATGTTTAAATGATTTGTTTCGATTGAGTAGATTACTCCTCGTATTCTTTACCTAATGATTCATAGGTAGGTCTACTTGGCGTGCTCCTACGGGGATTGACATCTTGCATTAAATCAACCTCTTTTCCATCATCTGTATAAACTCCGATATCTAATCCCAATGACTGAAGTTCTCTCATTAAAACTTTGAAAGACTCTGGGGTACCTGGCCTTGGGATTGGTTTACCTTTTACAATTGAATTAAGAGCCTCATTACGACCTTGCATATCATCAGACTTAACAGTTAACAGTTCTTGCAACGTATATGCGGCTCCATACGCCTCGAGTGCCCATACTTCCATTTCTCCCAATCTCTGTCCACCTTGTTGGGCCTTACCACCAAGAGGTTGTTGAGTCACTAAAGAATATGGACCTGTAGAACGAGCATGAATTTTATCGTCTACGAGGTGTACAAGTTTTAGGAAATGGGCATAGCCAACAGCAACTGGTTGGTCAAACGGCTCACCAGTTCTCCCATCAGTAAGAAGCAATTTCCCAGGTGACTTGGGGTCGTATACCCATGATTTACCAGGCTGATTTGCCGCTTCTTTCAAATAAGCTTGAACTGTTTGATTAGACATCTCCGGTCCATACATCTCATCAAAAGGTACAATTTTAACTCGACAATCCAAGTTTGAGGCGGCCCAACCCATGAGAAGCTCAAATACTTGCCCTACATTCATTCGACTTGGAACTCCTAGTGGATTAAGGCATATATCTACAGGCGTGCCATCTGGGAGGTAAGGCATGTCCTCTCTAGGCAAAATTCTACTGATAATCCCTTTATTACCATGCCTACCTGCCATTTTATCGCCAACTTGGATCTTCCTGCGTTGCGCCACATACACCCGGACAACCATATTTGCACCAGGTGGAAGCTCATCACCTTGTTCTCTTGTATAGATTCTTACATCTACTACTCTTCCTCTCTCAGTTGAGGGCACTCGTAGAGAGTTGTCTCTTACATCTCTAGCTTTTTCTCCAAAGATAGCTCTTAAAAGTTTTTCCTCAGGGGGTTGATCTGATTCCCCTTTTGGGGTTACTTTCCCAACAAGAATATCTCCGCTCTCAACGAAAGCACCTATTCTAATAATTCCCATTTCATCCAAATTCCCAAGATTTTCTTCCGAGACATTTGGTATCTCTCTTGTTATTTCCTCAGGACCTAACTTTGTTTGACGTGCTTCTATTTCATATTTTTCTATATGGACAGAAGTATATAGATCATCTTTAACTAATCTCTCGCTAACTAGAATTGCATCTTCATAGTTGTAACCTTCCCAGGGCATATATGCAATTAATACATTTTGACCGAGAGCTATTTCCCCTCCCTCACATGCTGATCCATCAGCCAAGACTTGCCCAACAATTACTGGATCTCCATTAAAAACTATAGGCCTGTGGTTCAAGCAAGTATCTTGATTAGATCTCTGATATTTTTGCAAATAGTGCGTGTGGTCATTGCCTTCGTCATCAGTAACTACAATTGCATTCGCATCAACATAAGTCACTGTTCCATTTACTTTTGAGATTGGGACCATTCCAGAGTCTCTAGCAACTTGTGTCTCCAAACCAGTTCCAACTAGTGGTCTTTCCGGACGTAAAAGAGGAACTGCTTGTCTTTGCATGTTTGAACCCATCAGAGCTCTATTAGCATCATCGTGTTCCAAGAATGGAATCAAAGATGCTGCTACAGAAATAACCTGAACAGGTGATAGTTGGACATAATCAACTTGTTCAGGAGAAACCGTTTCAAAGTCTTGTCTATACCTAACGGGAACAAGTTCTGCTAATATTTTTCCTTCTTCATCTGTAGCCACATCTCCTGGAGCGACCCGACACTCATCTTCTAAATCTGCAGACAAGTAAATAGGGTCCCCTTCTTTAATTAATCGTCCATTTTCCACTTTCCAAAATGGTGTCTCAATAAAACCATATTCATTAACTCGAGCGTGCGTTGCTAAAGAATTTATTAGGCCTGCATTTGGCCCTTCAGGAGTTTCAATTGGACAAAGTCTTCCATAATGAGAAGGATGAATATCTCTCACTGCGAAACCAGCTCTTTCACGAGTCAAACCTCCTGGTCCCAAAGCAGAGATACGTCTTTTATGAGTTAATTCAGCTAATGGATTGGTTTGATCCATAAATTGACTTAATTGACTTGAACCAAAAAATTCTTTTATTGCAGCAACTAAAGGTTTTGGATTTACCAATTGCGCTGGGGTAAGTGAGTCTGTCTCCCCAACAGTCATTCTCTCTTTAATTATCCGTTCAAGCCTGTTTAAACCAACTCGAACTTGATTTTGTAAAAGTTCTCCAACTGACCTCACTCTCCTATTACCTAAATGATCAATATCATCTAAAGTTGCTCCACCAACGTCTAATTCTAAATTGATTAAATAATCTAGTGTAGATAGAACATCTTCGTTTGTAAGTGTTCTTACATTGTCAGGAATAGTTAAACGTAATTTTTTATTTATTTTATATCTTCCAACTCTTCCTAAGTCATAGCGTTTTGGATCGAAAAATCTTGTTTGAAGTAACTGTTGTCCACCACTTACTGAAGGAGGCTCACCTGGTCTTAACTTTTTATAAAGCTCTAGCAATGCTTGATCTTCTGAACTTATACCTTCTTCATTTGCTGCATCAATTGACTTTTTATAAAACTCAGGATGTCTTAGTTTATCTATTACATCATTATCCGATAAACCCATTGCCCTCATTAGAACATGAGCATTGATTTTTCTTGTTTTATCTACTCGGACATGCAACAAATCATTTTTATCAGTTTCAAACTTTAACCATGCTCCGCGATTAGGAATAACACTTGCGTTATAAGTTCTTCTACCATTTTTATCTTGCTCATCTTTAAAATAAACTCCTGGACTGCGAACAATTTGATTGACTATTACTCTTTCAGCACCGTTTATTATAAAAGTTCCACGCTCAGTCATTAGAGGTAGTTCACCTATAAAAACTTCTTGTTCTTTGATCTCTCCCGTTTCTTTATTAACTAAACGACAAGTAACATACATTTGAGATGCAAACGTAGCATCTCTTCTCTTGGCTTCTTCTACATCATGCCTAGGGCGCTTAAGCTTGTATTCTGCTCCTATAAAATGCAACTCAAGCTTACCAGTATAGTCAGTAATGGGAGAAAAATTGTCTAATTCTTCTATTAAACCTTTATCCAAAAACCACTTAAAACTTGATCTTTGCACCTCAACCAAATCAGGCAGATATGTAGCTGCTTTGGCTACCTGAATCGCGCTTCTGCTCATTCGAGAACCTGCGTTTAATTTTAGAGGACGGGGTTTATGTCTTGTCTTTTAGGTCAAAGAATGATCTTTACTAAGAAAAAAACAAAAACAGTCTGCTAAAGGACTGAAATTTGAAAATGAATTTACTTAATCAACGAACAAACCGACTCAAAAGGTAAAACCTTCTTAAAGGATTAAGCGCAGATACCACGCTAGTCAAGACAATAAATAACTCTACACTCAAAACAGAGAATTAACTAGGGGAAATGATGATATTTAAGGCAACGCAAACAATTCCCTTGCGTTTTGAGTAGTTTTTTCAGCAATTTCAAAAAAGCTTTCACCTCTAATCTCCGAAATTTTATCTACAACATGCTTTACAAAAGACGGCTCATTCCTTTTTCCTCTATGAGGAACAGGTGACAAAAAAGGGCTATCAGTTTCAACTAGAAATCTACTTGCCGGAACCTCTTTGGCGCATTCATGAATATCAATAGCGTTTTTGAAAGTTACATTTCCACTGAAGCTGATGTAAAAGCCAAGATCAAGAAACTCTCTCATCTCTTTAACATTTCCACTCCAGCAATGCATAACCCCTTTTGGACAGCAACCATCTTCAGAAAGTTTTGACAAAACTGCTGACATCTCTTTCGCTGCATCTCTGCAATGCACAATGACTGGTAAATTCAATTCAAAAGCTAAGTTCAATTGCGGCATTAAAATTGAAAGCTGCTCAGTCAAATTTTCTGCTTTAAAAAGATCAAGTCCTAATTCTC
The DNA here is from genome assembly GCA_003279655.1 of Prochlorococcus sp. AG-402-A21. Lineage (GTDB taxonomy): Bacteria > Cyanobacteriota > Cyanobacteriia > PCC-6307 > Cyanobiaceae > Prochlorococcus_B. Next base: position 135,680 of record QCHI01000001.1, read on the forward strand.
CTATTGCCACAACTCTACTGTCATCTAGAGCTGCCTTTTTTAAAACGCTTAAAGTTTCTGGTTCCCAATGATGCACATCCAATGGATGCACTCCAACTGAATATCTCATTTCCTGAAATTGATCAGCCATTGATTTAATTGCTGGAATTTCAGAGGGTTCTACGCAAGCATGTAACAAAGCCTTTACCCCTTCTGATCTCCACCTTTCGGCAACCTTATCTCTATCTTCATTAAAGCTAGAGAATACGATATGGCAGTGACTGTCAATTATTGAACTTTTAGAATCGCTCAAGATAAAAAATAAAAAGTTCTTTCAAGATTAAACATTAGACTATTTGTTCTCAAACTACCTCTTTCAATACTTTCTTAAGAGCAACGCTGAGCCTAGATTTCTGATTTGCTCCAGTATTCCTATGCAAAACTCCTTTTTTAACAGCTTTATCAATTTTGCTAAATGCTAAATTAAATGTTTTTTGAAGATCTGCTTTAGATTCATCGCCAGGCTCTTTTTCAAATATTCCGCAAGCTACAAAGCATCGCTTCATTAAAGTGCGCACAGTAGATTTGTAATTTTTGTTTTCAATGCGGTTGCGTTCCGCAATTTGAATTCGCTTTTTTGCTGATTTAGTATTTGCCACGGAGGCTTCGTGTTTTAGTCTTATGTTAATCCACACTACCTCAAGACCATGAAGAAGATCTACATAAATCAAAATTAAGGCATAAGATAATCAAATTGAACCAATAGCCAAAAGTTCATGAAGCAAATAATTAATAAAGACGAGGTTCAAAAAACCTCTTCACAAAAGTCCATTATAAAAATAGCTAGAAATATTGATCAGGCTAACTTTGAGCTTAAGAAAATTACTGAGCGAACATCTGGAGCTGTTCAAGATAAAGCAATAAAGGTGGTTAACGATATTCTTAAAAACGTCATTAAAAGGGGGGATGAAGCTCTTTTAGAATACACTTCTCGCTTTGATGGTTTTCTGGCTGAGAAATTTGAAGTTCCATCAGATTTAATAATGAAAGCATGGGAAGAGACCCCCAAGGCTTTGCAAGATTCACTCTTGTTGGCAAAAAAAAGAATTGAAAATTTTCATCGTCTTCAAATACCCCAAAACATCACTTACAACGGTCCTCATGGTGAGTCTTTAGAAAGAAGATGGAGTCCAGTTGAAAAAGCTGGAATATATGTACCTGGAGGAAGAGCCTCCTATCCAAGTACAGTTTTAATGAATGCTATTCCTGCATATGTCGCTGGAGTCAATCAAACCATCATGGTTTCTCCGGCCAACTCTAAAGGGGAAGTTAACCAAACCGTTTTAGCTGCAGCACATATTACAGGTATCAATAAGGTTTTTCGTATTGGTGGAGCTCAAGCAATTGGAGCTCTTGCAAATGGAACTGAATCAATTCCTAAAGTAGATGTAATTACTGGACCAGGGAATATATATGTGACCTTGGCAAAGAAAATCGTTTACGGAAAAGTTGGTATTGATTCTTTAGCTGGTCCTAGTGAAATTCTAATCATTGCAGATCAATCAGCAAAAATAGAACATGTTGCATCAGACATGTTAGCGCAATCTGAACACGATCCCTTAGCTTCTGCAATCCTAATAACTACTGACAAAAAATTATCGGAAAATTTGCCGTTTGAAATTGAACGTCAATTAATTAATCATCCAAGATTTGAAATATGCAAAAAATCAATTATGGATTGGGGGTTAATTATACTTTGCGATGATTTAGAAACTTGTGCAAAATTAAGTAATGCTTTTGCTCCAGAACATCTTGAATTACTTGTAAAAGACCCCAGAAAATTATCAAAAAGAATCAAGAATGCAGGAGCAATATTCATGGGCTCATGGAGCCCTGAGGCTATTGGCGATTATCTTGGAGGGCCAAATCATACTCTTCCCACTTCTGGAACTGCAAGATTTGCTGGCGCTCTTGGCGTAGAAACTTTTATGAAAAATACCTCAGTTATAGATTTTTCAAAGGAAGCCTTCAATGAGACTAAAAATGCTGTTGTGCATTTAGCCAATAGCGAGGGACTACATAGTCATGCAGAGTCAATAAGAATTAGAGATACTAAATCTTATTAAGTGATTTAACTCCCACTTCATCATTTTCAACTTTCCCAACTAAAACCTCGTCAGTCAAATTCACAAAAAGTCCATTCTCAAGAACACCTGGAATGTTATTAATTTGACTCTCAATTAGCTCAGGTTGGTCAATACCATTCTTAAAAGTTAAATCAAGTATTAAGTTTCCCTGATCAGTTACTATAGGTCCTGCCTTTTTCTGGGCCATCCTTAGATTCCCTTCTCCTCCTATATTTTTCAGTGTTTTTTGGACTTGTTTCCAGGCAGAAGGAAGAACCTCTACTGGTAATTTGAAATCAAGATTCAATTTCTCAACAAGTTTTGTTGAATCAACAACAACTATAAATTTTTTAGCCAAAGCAGCAACAAGTTTTTCCTGAACATGACAGGCTCCTCCACCTTTTATGAGTTGAAATTTTGGATCGACTTCATCTGCACCATCAATAGCAAGGTCAATTTCTGAAATTGAGGTAAGGGATTTAAGTGGTATTCCCAATTCAGTCGCAAGCACTTCTCCCTGAAAAGATGTAGTCACTCCAACAACATCTGTAATTTCTCCTGTTTTTATTTTCATAGCAAGAGCTTCAATCATCAAGGCTGCCGTGGAACCAGAACCAAGGCCAAGAATCATTCCGTTTTGAATTTGATTAACTGCTGCTTGAGCAACTGCTTGTTTCATCTGAGTTTGAAGATCCATTTAGTCGTACCTTTTCAAGAGACAGTAGCAAGATTTTTAGCTTATTCCTGGTAAAGCCGCGGGCTTAATAGAAAGAGTAATCTCTTTATTATTTCGAAGAACTCCCAATTCAAATGGCATTCCTATTTGAGCATTCTCAACTTGCATGAGTAAAGACCTAGGATCATTAATTTCATTCCCCTCTGCGTTGATCACAAGATCACCTCGTCTCAAGCCTCCTTCCTCAGCTGGACTTTGCGGGATAACCGATTGCACTAAGGCTCCTGATCGCTCGGGTAAAGAAATCAATGAATTTGGATCTTGATTATGCTCTTTAGCTATTCTCTCATTCAGTAAAACCAACTGAGCCCCTAAATAAGGATGAATAACCTCACCATTTTTGAGCAGCTGATTAGTAACTTTTGAAGCAAGATTTATTGGTATTGCAAATCCAAGCCCAGCACCCGGGCCTGATCTCACTAAAGTATTTATTCCAATAACTTCTCCATTTGAATTTATCAATGGACCTCCGGAATTTCCAGGATTTATTGCTGCGTCAGTTTGTATTAAATCCAATCTCTTATCAGAGAATCCAAGAGTATTAATATCTCTATGAAGACTGCTCACTATACCCAGAGTAACAGTGCTTTCAAGGCCATAAGGAGTTCCAAGCGCAATAGCCCAGTCCCCAACTTGAAGATCCTCTGAATCACCCAATTTTGCACTTTTTAAACCATTAAATTCTTTAATTTTCACCAAAGCTAAATCAGTAATTTGATCTGTCCCAACTACTTTTCCATCAACTTGATTTCCATTTTGAAGAGTAATTGTCACTCGATCAACTCTTTCCACTACATGAGCGTTGGTAAGAACTAATCCGGAGCTATCAATTATCACTCCAGAACCTTGACCCATTTCTTTTTTTGGGAAACTCCCCAAATCTCCTAAGAGATCTCTTAGTAAAGGATCTAGCAGATCAGATTCAAAATCATCTGTTTGAATATCCCTTTCAATATCAATTCTCACCACCGACGGTGAAACCTTACTAGCTATATTTGCGACAAAACTATGCGATTCATTTACTTGAAAATCCGCTGAAGCAAAAGCATTTATCGGTCCAAACAAAAAACAAAAAAGAAATAAAAAAAAGAAACAAATACTTCTAATTATTTCTATAAGTTCTAACTTTTTAATGCTTTCCATAACGATCCAATACTTCTCAAATAATAAATCAACTCAACTTAAAACAAAAAGAATTAGATTTTAGAGGTAACCGAAACCTTTATCTAGTAATATTAAACTGCCTGACGGTACCTCTTTAAATAGGGGAGTCAAAACTTAACCGCTCGGGCTTCCTGCCCGACCTCGATACCGTCTTTTGTCTAATCAAACTGTTTCAGACTTGAAAATTCTTACAGCAAGGTCAGCTACTCATTATGGCTTTGATGTAACTGATTTTAAGATTTTCACTCATTTAAATCCTTTATCAATTCAAGTTAATATCCGACACAAAAATCCTGAAAAGAAAGTCACTATTGATGACTGCTCTACTTTAAGTGAAGATATTGATGAAGCTATCCAAAATTCTTCTATCCTTAATCAGCCTTTCACTCTAGAGATCAGTAGCGAAGGAGTGGGTGAAATCTTAACTGAAGAAAAAGATTTTCTAATTTTCAAAGGTTTTCCAATTGAAGTTACTTATCAGGATTTAAAAAAAATTGAACAACAAACAAATGGTTTGCTTCTAAAAAGGACAGATTATGATCTCCAAATAAATCAAAAGGGGAAAACTCAACGAATCCCAGTCGAAGACGTAATTACAGTCCGACTCACAACACCTTCTGGTTAAAATCTAGATATCAACTATCTAAACCAATCATTCTCATCTTTATATCCCATCATCGATGGCTCTTGTTCTACTCCCAGGCTTAAATAACTTAATTGAAGACATTAGTGAGGAAAAAAAACTTCCATCACAAGTAGTCGAAGCTGCTTTAAGAGAAGCACTTCTGAAAGGCTATGAAAGATATCGAAGAACTCTTTACTTGGGTATCAGTGAAGATCCTTTTGAGGAAGATTATTTTAGTAATTTTGATGTTGGATTGGATTTAGAAGAGGAAGGATATAGGGTTTTAGCAAGTAAAATAATCGTCGAAGATGTTGAGAGTGATGATCATCAAATAGCAATAGCTGAGGTTATGCAAGTTGCTGATGATGCTCAAGTTGGAGATACCGTAGTCTTGGATGTAACTCCAGAAAAAGAAGATTTTGGAAGGATGGCTGCAGCTACAACCAAGCAAGTTCTAGCCCAAAAGTTGAGAGATCAACAAAGAAGAATGATTCAAGAGGAATTTGCTGATTTAGAAGATCCAGTACTAACTGCAAGAGTCATAAGATTTGAAAGGCAGTCAGTAATTATGGCAGTAAGTTCAGGATTAGGGAGACCAGAGGTAGAGGCAGAGCTCCCTAGAAGAGATCAATTGCCTAATGATAATTATCGAGCTAATGCAACATTTAAAGTATTCCTTAAAGAAGTTAGTGAGATCCCTAGACGAGGGCCTCAACTTTTTGTAAGCAGATCAAATGCTGGACTGGTTGTCTATTTATTTGAAAATGAGGTTCCTGAGATCCAAGAGGGGTCAGTAAGAATTGTTGCTGTTGCTCGTGAGGCTAATCCACCTTCAAGAGCAGTGGGTCCTAGAACAAAAGTAGCTGTTGACAGTATTGAAAGAGAGGTTGACCCAGTTGGGGCATGTATTGGTGCTAGAGGGGCTCGAATTCAACAAGTAGTTAATGAACTTCGTGGAGAAAAAATAGATGTTATTCGTTGGTCTTCTGACCCTGTTCAATACATCTGTAACTCACTAAGTCCTGCAAGAGTTGAAGTAGTAAGACTTGTGGACCCAGAAGGTCAGCATGCACATGTACTAGTACCTCCAGATCAGCTTAGTCTTGCCATTGGTAGAGAAGGGCAAAATGTAAGACTTGCCGCAAGGCTAACAGGTTGGAAAATAGATATCAAAAATTCACATGAATATGATCAAGCAACTGAAGATTCAGAGGTTGCAGAATTAATTTCTCAACGGGAAGAAGAAGAGTCTTTACAGAGAGATGCTGAGCAGAGGTTAGAAGCAGAACAAGCAGCCAGAGCAGAAGAAGATGCAAGATTAAGAGAGCTTTATCCTCTTCCAGAAGACGAGGAAGACTTTCCAGATGATCAGTTATCAGACAATACTGATGGAATAGTATCTGAATCTGCTGAAAGTGATATTGAAGAAATAACCGAAGAGGATATTACTGCTGAAGATAAAGTAACTACAGAAGAGGAAGGAACCCGGTGAGTCAAAGAAACCCCATTCTGCGTAGATGTGTAGCTTGCAAAAAAGTGCTTGATAGGAAGTGTCTTTTAAAAGTTACTAGAGATTTTCAGAATGGAGTACTTATCTCATGCGGAATGGGAAGATCAGCCTATCTCTGTCCAACTGAATCATGTTTTGAAGAAGCTTTGAAGCGTAAACGATTACAAAAAGCCTTGAGATGTGATATTCACTCAAGCGTTTTCAATATGCTCCAAAAACAACTTAATACCTGCAATGATTCAGATACTGAGGCATGATACTCATGAAGAGAACTCAGTTAACTCAAAAACCAAATCTAAAGTTCAAGCACAACATTAATGACCAGCAGCGGCAAAATCAGAATTTATGAATTGTCCAAGGACTTAAGCCTTGACAATAAAGATGTGCTAGACGCAGCTAGAAAACTTTCTATTGCCGCCAAGAGCCATAGCAGTTCTATAAGCAGTCTCGAGGCAAATCAAATTAAAGATTTTCTAAAAAAAAGCAATAATGTAAAAGCGACAAGTAAACCCAGTAATAAATTAGATAAAGAAATTCTTTCCGTTAAAAAAAATCCTGTCAAGACTCATAAGAATCAAAAGCCTGAACCTAAGCAAAATTCTTCTATTTCATCAGAACTTTCACAAGCGAAGTTAAATGTCCCTTTAAAGCCAAATAAAAGTTTAGTTAAATCTCAAGAATCAGCTTCATCAAGTAACTATAAAACTTTAAAAAACAAATTCCCTGTACAACAACAAATAAACTCTCCCTCCAAACCAAATAAGCCACTACCTCCAAAGCCAAGAGAAGAAGTAAAACCAACTATTACGAAGCCATTAACTCAAAACGAGAAAGACATTCCTCTTCCCACACAAAAAAAAGATAACAAATTCATCAATCAACCAAAAAGTTCAGAATCAGCTAGAAAGCCAACCATTCAAGCTCAACAAACTTATCGTGAGGAGCCGAAGCGGCCATTAGCACCTCCAAGCAGACCTAAAATAAACATTCAAGACAAAAAACAATTACAACCCAAAACCCCTAAGCCAAAAACAAGAATCAATCCAGGTGATAGTTCTTCTCAGAAAGTTTCTCCAGGGAATTTTCAAAAAATAAAAAGTCAAAACAGACAGAATCCTCCTTCTAGAACACCCCAACCTCCAACCAAGGGAAATACTCTTGAACTTGTGGGAGCACCCATACGAAGAGAAAAGCCTATAAACAAACCACAGAATAATGAAGCAAGAAATAAACCACCAATGCCATCCAGACCTGGCACGCCAAAACCGCCAGTATCTGCAAATCGTCAAGGATTATCAAATCGGCCTAGTCCAAATAACAGACTAGGTGTAAGTGGGCCAAATCGTCCTGGCTCCCCAAATCGGCAAGGTCCCAATCGAGGTGTAGCCAATCGACCTATTCAAGGTCAAAATCGTCCAGGAGCTAATAATCGAACTGGAGCGCCAGTTCGTTCTGGATCTCCAAATCGAGTCGGTATGCAAAATAGACCTGGAGTTCCTAATAGGAACGCTGGTGGGGCAAACCGTTCTAATAATCGTCCTGGGGTTCCATCTGGCATGAGAAAACCAGTTGCACCAAGTGAATTAATGCAACTGCAAAAGCCACAAGCCCGACCAAGTGCTCCTCAAAGAAAAACTGATCCTCCCACTAGCCCTAGACCGAAAAGAGAAAATTCAGCTGGAGCAAGGCCACCAGTAAACAGGCCAACACCAGCAGCTCCTAAAAAGCCAGCTCATAGGCCTGGTGGTACCGCCGGAGCCCCAAGAAGGACAGGAAGACCTGACTGGGATGACAGTGCAAAGCTTGATGCTTTGAGAAATAAATCTCCTCAAAAACAGCGTCAAAAAGTCCACATCATTGGAGAAAACGATGATGCACTAACTGCAGAAAGAGGTGGATTTGCTGGAGAACAACAAGCAGTTGTTCTCTCTGCGAGCTTGGCTCGGCCATCGAAGCCTAAATCAGGGAAGAGAAACAATGGTAAGCCTTTAACTGCGCTTAAAAAACGTAAAAAAGAAACAACTCGTCAAAGGCAACGAAGACGTGCAATGGAACTTAGGGCCGCCAGAGAAGCAAAACTTGTCAGGCCTGAAATGATTGTTGTCCCAGAAGACAATCTCACAGTTCAAGAACTTGCCGATATGTTGAGTATTGAAAGTTCTGAAATAATTAAATCATTATTTTTCAAAGGAATTACCGCTACAGTCACTCAATCACTTGACCTGGCAACAATCGAGACAGTTGCTGAGGAATTCGGAGTACCTGTTCTTCAAGATGATGTTGAAGAGGCTGCGAAGAAGACAGGGGAAATGATTGAAGAGGAAGATTTAAAACATTTAATTAGAAGGCCTCCAGTCGTTACTGTGATGGGGCACGTAGACCATGGAAAGACATCTTTACTTGATGCTATTAGAAAAGCGAGGGTTGCAGCAGGAGAAGCTGGAGGTATAACTCAACACATTGGTGCTTATCAAATTGAGACTGAACACGATGGATCAACAAAGAAACTAACTTTTCTAGACACTCCTGGGCATGAAGCTTTCACAGCGATGAGAGCTAGAGGTACTAGGGTGACAGATGTTGCGATTTTGGTAGTAGCCGCTGATGACGGTGTTAGACCTCAAACTCTTGAAGCCATTAGTCATGCAAGAGCAGCAAAAGTCCCCATTGTCGTGGCAATAAATAAAATTGATAAGGAAGGATCTTCTCCCGATCGAGTAAAACAAGAATTATCAGAGCAAGATTTGTTGTCAGAAGAATGGGGAGGAGACGTCGTAATGGTTCCAGTGAGTGCAATTAAGGGCGAAAACATAGATAAACTTTTAGAAATGGTTTTACTCGTAACTGAAGTAGAGGATTTACAAGCAAACCCAGATAGATTGGCAAAAGGTACAGTCATAGAGGCTCACTTAGACAAAGCGAAAGGGCCTGTTGCAACATTACTTGTTCAAAACGGTACCCTCAAGTCAGGAGATGTAGTCGCAGCTGGTCCAGTACTTGGCAAAGTAAGAGCGATGGTAGATGAGAATGGGTCCAGAGTTAAAGAAGCAGGTCCATCTTTTCCAGTAGAAGCTCTTGGATTCAACGAAGTACCAACCGCTGGAGATGAGTTCGAGGCTTATCCAGATGAAAAAGCCGCAAGAGCAGTAGTTGGAGAACGTGCTACAGATGCTCGTGCAGCAAGACTTGCACAGCAAATGGCTTCTAGACGAGTATCACTTTCGTCAATGTCTGGCCAAGCAAGTGAAGGTGAACTTAAGGAATTAAACATTATCCTCAAAGCTGATGTTCAAGGAAGTTTAGAAGCAATACTTGGTTCTCTAGAACAGCTTCCTAAAGATGAAGTCCAAGTGAGAGTGTTGCTATCAGCTCCAGGTGAAATTACTGAGACTGATGTTGACCTGGCTGCTGCATCAGGAGCAGTTGTAGTTGGATTCAACACTTCAATGGCATCAGGTGCTAAACGTGCAGCTGACGCAAATGGTGTTGATGTAAGAGATTACGAGGTTATTTATAAACTATTAGAAGATATACAATTAGCTATGGAGGGCCTTCTAGAACCAGAAATGATAGAGGAAGCCTTAGGAGTGGCTGAGGTTAGAGCAATATTCACAATTGGTAAAAGTGCCGTTGCTGGTTGCTATGTAACAAATGGAAAAATACAAAGGAATTGTCGAGCAAGAGTCAAACGAGGTAACCAAATCGTTTTTGAAGGCGATCTAGATTCACTGAAAAGAAATAAAGATGATGTAAAAGACGTATCAACAGGTTTCGAATGCGGAATAGGCTGTGATCGCTTTGCAAACTGGGCAGAAGGAGATCAAATAGAGGCCTTCAAGCTTGTAACTCAAAGAAGAAAATTAACGAATTAATATACCTAATCAAATAAAACCTAAGCCTAACTAAATTCTATTAAATAAATACAGTTAGACTAATCTTCCTGACTCCTATCTTTAAATAACAAAAAGCCAAGAATTACTAATGCTGAGATTTGAATTGCAAGATCATTAATAGATACAATCTCTCCAGCAATTATATTTGTAAACATAATAAAAAAGCCTAGGGCTGCTGACCCAAAGAGAGCTATCCAAACCGCTCTCCTTAATCCCCTATAAGGATTTTTAGACTCTTTTAAAAGTCGAGCTCTTAAATTAGGATCCAAATTGGATTCAGGCTGATTAGGGTTGCTCAAAAAATAAATTCAAAGATGATAACTTTATTCTATTGCCGGTGTAGCTCAGGGGTAGAGCAACTGATTCGTAACCAGTAGGTCGGTGGTTCAATTCCACTCATCGGCATCAAGTAATGACAAGGTTTTACAGAAAGATTTCCTAAGAAAAAATGATTTATTAGCGAATTTAATCAGATATTTCATCTCTTGTGAAAACTTGGATAAGTGCAGAAAAACCAAGAGCTTTCTCCAAGAAAATAACTTTGTCTGATTATTCTTAGAAAAACTCCTAGTTATTCTGTTCATAACGAAAGTGATCTCGATATGTTAGGGTCTTAGCGCTCTAAATGTATGTCATCGGTTTTTTCCCTTACAAATAAAGGTTATGACTTCTACTGCACCAAATGAGAATGTTAAGGATAATTTAAAAGAACAAATTTCTTGCAAATTAGTCTCAGAAATAATTCGTGAACGTATTCAAGAAAATGGAGCCAGATTCCATGCAAATGATAATATTTCCGATTTTATAAAGCCAGGTGAACTTGAAACGCTTGAGAGAGAAGTTGCTACGAGAGTAAGAGATTTACTCAAAACCCTATTAATTGATGTTGATAACGACCACAACACACAAGAAACTGCAGAACGAGTTTCAAGAATGTATCTCAATGAAGTTTTCAAAGGCAGATATCACCCTCAACCTAAAGTTACTAATTTTCCCAATGATAGGAATTTAGATGAGATCTATACACTTGGTCCAATAACTGTTAGATCTGCATGTTCTCACCACTTTGTTCCAATCCTTGGTGATTGCTGGATAGGGATCAAACCAGGAGAAAAAGTTATTGGGATTTCGAAGTTTGCACGTGTAGCTGATTGGGTGTTCTCTAGGCCACATATTCAAGAAGAAGCTGTGATGATTCTTGCAGATGAAATAGAACGTTTGTGCGAACCCAAAGGCCTAGCAATCCTTGTAAAGGCCCAACATTATTGTATGAAATGGCGAGGTGTAAAAGAACCAGAGACAAGCATGATCAACTCAATTGTTAGGGGTGATTTCCGCCATGATGCAAGCTTAAAGCAGGAGTTCTTTGAACTTGTTAAACAGCAATCAAACTTCGGTAAAAATTACTAAATCAATGGACCGGTTGGTGTGGTTACTTCAACTTTTGAATAAATCTCTAATAGCGAAAAGAAAATTCTAATAGCATTGGAAGACAAGAAAACAACATGATCTTTTTTCGCTCTTAGCTGCAATAATCACATTTTCACCCGTGTGACATATTCATTGTTGTTGAGGAGAACTCCCTTCAACATCAACGCTTGTTCCAACTGAAGGACCAAAGCGATATCTTAATCCCGCTAAGACTTCCTTCATGTTTTCATTGTCGATTACATAGGCAAGTTGTCTCAATCCATCTTCATTTTCAATTTGAACTCTGGGAACCTCTACAGGTCAACCACTTATTTGGAAATCTTGCACTTCAAAAAGGTTCTGATTTGTTTTCTCTTTCATTGGAATTTAAAATATACAAAGATAACTTTCTACATTTGTAAGGTCCATTCCCCATTTCAAGCCATCAACATATGCATTAACTGGTTGAGAAAAAACTTAAATAAGAAAAGCAAAAACTACAACCAAAATATATTTAGAAACCTTAGTCATAGTTGAATTGGACCTTGTTTAATATTGAAAATATATATCTAGATATAAATAGCCATTATTTCAACTCTTTGGACGTTACATCTCTAGAATTGAGATAATACCTTTGATATTGACTAAGCAATTCACTTATTCGAAGTAAAATCAAACATTTGCATCAGAACCTGAAAGTAGTTTTTACTAAAGCTCCATTAACGTCCTCTTCACAATCTTTCTCAATAATAAAGATAGCTGGAGTAACTGTAACACTATCGTTCACTTTAAAATCATAAAAAGCCTCCCAAGCCAAAGGATCGTCATAGCCACTATCATCTCTATGAGTTTCGGCTGTTCCAATGCCAAAACCAAACTTATTCCCTTCAATAAGCGCATCATTCCATAAGAATCCAACAGACCATGTATTGCCATCTTCCACCTTATTCATCGCAGTATCAGGATTGTCCTCATTATCAGGATTTTTCCATCCCATCCCTGCACTCAAACTATAGTCATCTCCAAATTGATAGCTACCACTAATTCCAAAAGAGGAGTAGTCGTTAATATCTGGAGAATTGTCAGTCTTCCCGTTATCAGCTTGTGTATATGCAGCTGCAAGAGTGAATTTCTCATCAACCCAGGCCAACTGAGTTGTTATATGGTCTTTGCCTTTATCAGCTAAGAAACCAATCGAAGAATTTGATGCATCTTCTGAAACGAAAAGTGCAGAGGCAACTAACTTTTCATGAGACCAAGTAATTCCAGCTCCAGCACCCATCTTTTTGGAATAAGTATCATTCGCACCTGCCTGATTCAAGACGAACAAAACTCCATCACCTGGATAAGTACTAGGCCATACTCCAAGCAAATCATCTTGGCGGAGCTTGGGACCAAAAGTTACTTGTATATCATCTCCAACAGGGAACCGATAATAAGCCTTATGTAGTTCTAACGAATCACTACTACTGAAAGCAGTATCTAATCTTGCCTCACCCATCATCCCGAAGGGCTCCATCATTGCAAAATTACCTATGCGAACAGCAGTTTTAAGCATGTCTTGACCAGTGAAACTGGTCATAAACATTAACTTTGTATCGTAATGAAAAACTGTTCCATCCTTCTCTTCAGAGGTAGACATTCCATCCATTCCATCCATTCCAGAATCGCTCACGCCATCTACTCCACCCAAAACAAAAGTCGTTTTACCCATGAACATAGTTGAGGGGTATGAATCTCCCATATTCATATGCCCACCATGGTGATCATGATGACCTTTGTGGTTTTCTTCACTTCCTGCTTCAACAGCAATTGGAGCCATGAGACCCAATAAAGCAGGCAACAAAAGTAATCGTGAAAAGAGCTTCATAGACCTGAAACGATAGTCAAACTAGTAAAACTATTATCCAAGAAGAAATTCTTAAGATCTATAAAGGTGTGCTTTTCGATACAAATAGGTATGATATTTAGGACTTCTGGCTTGGCCTCCAGGGGGAATTAATAAGATTTTCTCTCAAAAACTAAGCACTGGAGTGTGAAAGCCCAAACTTATTGATTGTTAATTTGGTTTTCACCTCTGGAGTTTTTAAAGTTTTTTTAATGACAAAACCTCCTATTTCATTAATCTAAAACTAGACGAGCTAGGTATGCCTAGAAAAATGAACAAGCTCAGACCTGTTTTCACCACTTTCGTTATTTCCATATCATTTTCACTAATTGGATGCTCTGGTCATTCCCAGACAAACGAAACACCTGCACTTTTTGAAACGAAAGCAGAAGCCGAAAGAGCAGCAAAAGATTTCAATTGTAGAGGAGCTCATAAAATGGGAGATAAATGGATGCCTTGTAAAAATCATGAATCTCATGATGGGCATCACCATCATCACTAGTGTTTTTAGATAATGACAAATTCAAAGAGTACCGAACAGAAAAATTCCGAAGGTTCTTCTCATTGCGGCAGTAAACCAAAAAAAATTGCAATTGGGATAGCACCACTAGGATATATATCCATTGGAATTGTCCCAATGGGAATTGTTACTATTGGGATTGTTCCCATGGGTGTCGTTTCTATAGGCGTAGTAGCCATGGGAGTTGTCAATGCCTCAATAGTAGGAATGGGTATATTTTCTGCAGGAATAACAACTATGGGTCTAAAGGTATGGAGTCCAGAGAATAATGCTATTCAGGAATCAATAAATCGATCACATTCTCCTTCTTCAAAAAATATATATGCTTATCCAACTAAATCTGAGGCAGAAATCGAAGCCAAAAAGCTCGGTTGTCTTGGTGTCCATAAAATGGGGACATTATGGATGCCTTGCGCGACCCATATCAATCTAGACTAATCTTTAAGTTATAAATAATTTATAGTCCTTAGATTAACTAATTAAGAATAAAGCTAAAACAAAAGCAATCTTATGATCTTATCAATAAGGTTGCTTTTGTTTTCATGACCGTGCGAGAAATCATATAAAATTTTTTAAGAATATATATCTTCGACTAGCATTGGCCCCTTTTCGCAAATTTGTTGCTGTGAAGGGAACTCTTTATCGGAGCAACAACATTCTCCTCTATCTGAATTGTTGATCCAATTAATAATCCCTGTTCGGATTGGTTGAGGACATACTTGTCCTTCTTTAAGGTGATTGATTTCTTCGCTTGTTAAAGGATCAGCATGTTCAATAAAAAGAGACTCTTTAAGCCTAAAAGAACATGTCTCATTCCATTGTTCAAAACAATTTATATGGTTTATAAAATCATTCCATGCTTCTTTCATTGATCTATATCCCTTCCTTTTTAACTCTTTGCTGAAAACAGCTTTAATGAATTCATTAAAATTCTGCAATTCCTGAGGTGTAAAAGATTGTGTAACATGGCTTTCATAATCAGGAAAGTCAAGTTTTTTCTCTATTGATTGCAGTCTTTGTTCAATAATATGAAATCGAGAATCTATCGATTCAAAAGGCAGATTCTCAATTTGATTAACAAAACATTCAGAGACATAACTAACCAATGATTTTCCCGAAATCCTCGCACTCTCTTTAATCTTTTCTAAAAGTTTTGGGTCAATACTTACATTGAGTTGCGTTCTCTTCATGAGTTAAGCAATGAAAGGGTGGAAAATATCCAATTAATCAATATTTTATTGAATTCAAAACCATATCGTTACCATTTTCAGATTTCTTGATCTTTAAGAAACTATCTCTTTTCATCCATCCAACAAGCACCTCTTAGAAGCAATAAGAGTAAAAATAAATCTATCTACTGTTTGGTAGCAAAATCAATGAAATCACACAAAGAACACTAATCAAAGGTCCAGGAGGCAAATTCAAAATCATGGCAAGAGAAAAGCCTATAAGAGATAAAATCAATCCAAAGATGGAGGATCTAACCATCGCAATCCATAAAGATCTTGCTTTCTGTAATCCCAACAAAGTTGGGGTTGAAAGTAACGCAATCACAAGAATGACTCCCACTGCAGACATTGAACTCACGATGACAAGTGCCGTAGTAAAACCAAGAGCCAAATTTAAAAAAGATACATTAACTCCACTTGAAGCAGCTCCTTCTGGGTCTAAACCAATATGAACAAGCTTGTCGTAACCAAAAAGCATCAAGCAAATAAATACCGAGAAAGCGATCAACGTTCTTAGCAGATCACTCAAGTTTGCAGTTAATAAATCTCCAAATAAAACAGCCTCCAAATCAATCCTGATACCCAGTAGAGGTATAAGCAAAACACCGAGTCCCATCGAACCAGCAAGAATTGTATTCATAACTGCTTCATAATTTTGATTTTTTTTATTTGTCAAGCTTTCTGCTGCAATAGCTCCTACCAAGCCACTGACGACTCCTCCAATAGAAGGGTCCAAACCAAGCGCCATAGCCAAAGCAAGACCTGGCAACACACAATGCGAAATTAAATTAACTTGAAGAAGCCTTTTATGAGTGATCAATACAGTTCCCATGGCAGGGCAAAGTATTCCTGAAAAGGAAGTTATCAAAAGAGGAATTATCCACCAATTTGTATTGAAAAAAGACATTAAGCCAATGATTCAGTATGGTCAGTAAGAGAGATCAAGTTAAGATCTTGCTAATGAGTAAAAGCAAGCCTGAAATCACTAGACGTCAACAGCAACTGCTCAATGAGCTCAAGAAATGTACTGATGAATTGAGTGGGCAAGAACTGCATAGACAACTTCATAGTGGTGAAAAGGCAATGGGACTGACCACGGTTTATCGAAACCTGCAAGTACTAGTAAAGCAAGGTTTGATTCGTTCCAGACATCTTCCCAATGGTGAGGTTCTTTATGCGCCAGTTGAAAGAGATATTCATCATTTAACTTGCGTAAGCTGTGGAGAAACCACACGCTTGAAGGGATGTCCGGTAAACATGATGGATCTGTCGAAAAACACTTCTAAAAAATTTGAGCTTTTGTTTCATACTCTTGAGTACTTTGGTCTCTGCCAAAATTGTTCTCAGCAACTTAATGCTGGATAAGATTATTTGAATATGAATCAAACCTATAACTTCCACCTCAAATAATTAATTGAACTTAGTTTTTCTTGAACTTCCTGAGGGCTGCCAGAAGCCAAAATAATCTTATCTAAAGCAACAACCTTGTCATAGGCATTTAAAGATGTTCCCCAGTCATGACTACTAACAAAAACCGTGAATCCCGAATCGGCTAGCTGACGAATGATTAAGAGGAAATCTTCTTTAGCGGGAGGATCAAAGGCGGAGCAAGGTTCATCAAGAAGAAAAATTTTGGCTGGATTCATTAATGTTTTTGCAAGTAATGCTCTTTGTTGCTGTCCACCAGACAAAGTATCCAGTCTCCTTTTTGCTAAATGAGATATTCCAACACGTTGAAGGGCAGCTTCTAATTCACAACAAGTCGATTTGGAATGATTTACTCGACCTAAAGAGACTAATCCTTCAACAGTAATTGGAAAATTCCAATTCAGCTTTCCCCTCTGAGGCATTAAAGCCACTTGAGATCGATTATTTCTCAATGGTTTTCCGTCAACAGTAATTTCTCCTTGATCTGGAGTGCTACTCCCTTGCAGCAAGCTTAATAATGTTGACTTACCAGCGCCATTCGGACCAACAAGAGCAGTCAAAGTACCTGGCTCAAGCTTAAGAGAAACTTTACTTAAAGCAGGCTTGATATTACTGGAATAGGAATATGTCACATTTTCAGCAATCAAACTAGACATCAATCAAAGGATTTGCTGACAAGAAACATAATATACTTGCCAATCTTAAATGGAAATGATTATCGTTTTGGATACGTTAATTTCTGATTAAATGTCGAAATTGTTCAATCAACGCATCAAGAGCAAATCAATATTTAATAAAACAGTCCTTCAGAACTCTTTTCTTGCTGGAGCATTTTTATTTTCGGGAATTCATCAGAGCGCACAGGCAAATTCAAAATCAATTGTTGCTGTAGAGCCATTAGTCTGTGATGTCGTTTCTGCAATTGCACCACCCTCTACGCCCGTAACCTGCTTAATTGACAGAAAACAAGATGTTCATGATGTCAAGATCACTCCAAGGCAAGCTCAAACACTAAAAAGTGCGAATCAAGTATTTACGCTTGGTTCAGAGATGACCCCTGCAATTAAAAAATGGTTAGATAATCCCTTAACTGTTGTCGTTGGTGTAAGTGCAATAGAAATAGACGATCATCATGACGACCACGATGATCATTCAGCTGCTAAGGATGATGACCACGATGATCATTCAGCTGCTAATCATGACGATCATGATGACCACGATGATCATGGTGATAGCCATGGAGAAGGAGCTTTTGAATGGGCTGGCGTTTTTGATCTTTCAGCAGGAACATACAAATGGTCTTTTGCCAAAGTCGATGGAGACTATGCTGATCCTGCAATGAAAATGGTTATTCTCAACTCTGGTGATATTGAAGCATCAGAAGAGCTTGCTAAAGAATTATTAGGATCTAAGAATTCAGAAACCAAACGCAATAATGACAAACTTATTGCGCAGGAAAAAGCATATTTTCTTTCATTTAATGAGAAGAAAGATACCACAACATTTACTGTAGAAATCAAAAAAGCTGGTAAATATGCATTCTTTACTGAGCATATGCCTTTTGAATTTGAAGCCGACGAACATTTCTTTAAGGATGTTTCAGGCGACGATGTTGAACCGATTGCTCAAGTTCCAGATGAAGGCGATCATCATCATCACCATGACCATGGTGGGCTAGATCCTCATATCTGGCATGACCCTCATAACATCATCAAGATGGGAAATGTCATTTCTAAAAATATCAATAAGAAAATTTCCTTCTTTGATAGAGAAATGAAAAAAGTTTTAAAAGAAAGAACTCAAGCCGTTAATTCTATTTTGGAAGATCTAGACTCATGGACTCAAAAACAAGTTGCCACAATTCCTACTGATCGAAGGACAATCGTTTCTAAGCACAAAGCGATGGAATATTACGGAGATGCATTTGGCTTGAAGACTTTAAGTCTATTAGATTTCCTTGGTGATTCTTCCAGCCTTAGACCAGAGACTATTTCAACGGTAATAGCTGAGCTCAAAGAAGAAAACGTGAACGTATTATTCGCTGAGCAAAAGCCTCCTTCCAAGCTATTGAAAAACTTGAGCAGACAAACTTCCACCCCTATTGCAAGAAATCAAATCTTTGTTGATGGTTTAATGCTAGACGGGAATACTGTTTCAGTAGCAGTTCACAACACATGTACAATTGTTGATTCGCTTGGTGGAGAATGTGATGAAAAAGAGGGTGAGAAACTCGAGAATGAATGGAATTCCTTAACTAATCCTTAATCCTGCAAGTTTAAATAATGTCTACTTTTATAAAAGATAGACATTATTTAAACTAAATGTTTCCAACCAAAGGGTTTAACGCTTACAAACAACATTGGGAAGATCAGGCAAGTTTTATGGATAAACCACCATGGAATAAAGAAAAGATCTTAAAACTGACTATATCAGCTGATTTCGATGAAAATCTAAAAGAACTTCAATTTTCAAATCATTCGCTTAAGAAAGAACATGGAAAATATACACTTAGATTAAAAGTTCCCTACAATTATTATGATCTTGATGATTTTGAATCAAAGTCACTAGCGTTATTGGGTATACAAGAGAATTGGCTAACTGATATTTCTCTTGACAACTCGCATTGTTCAAATCGTTAATTAAAGAAAATGGGTACCAAGCAAAAAGTTCCGGTGACAATACTGACTGGTTTCCTAGGGTCTGGCAAAACGACTCTACTTAATCGAATTCTAAGCGAAGAGCACGGAAAAAAAATAGCTGTTATTGAGAATGAATATGGTGAAGTTGGTATTGATCAAGGATTAGTAATCAATGCTGATGAAGAGGTCTTCGAGATGTCGAACGGTTGCATCTGCTGCACCGTACGTGGAGATTTAATTCGTGTACTAGGAAACCTCATGAAGAGACGAGACAAATTCGACTATGTATTAGTTGAAACTACTGGCCTTGCTGATCCTGGCCCTGTCGCTCAAACATTTTTCATGGACGATGAAATCCGTGATGAGTTTTCACTCGATGGCATTGTCACACTTGTGGATGCAGCTCACATAGAACAACAACTTGGTCGAAGTGATGAAAGTTCGGAGCAAGTTGCCTTTGCTGACGTCCTTGTTCTAAATAAAACTGATCTAGTTTCAGATGAATCACTCGACAACTTAGAGTCACGGCTACGTGATATGAATCGTATGGCTCGTGTAATACGCAGTAAACAAGCAGACGTCTCAATTGATACTGTGCTAAATCTAAGTGCTTTTGATTTAGACCAAGTACTTCAGCGTCGTCCAACTTTTCTTGAACCAGAATATCCATTTGAGTGGACAGGTGTGTTTTCACTTGAAGAGGGTCGCTATGAACTTACGCTCGAAGAAGGTCCTGACCCCACAATGTCTCTCGTCCTGTTATTAGATCAAGGTAAAGACGAGACAGCGCTTAATACAGGTGCTGAATCATGCGTGAGACTCTACGCAGAACAAGAACAACTTATGAGTCCAGGGGATATAGTTCCAGTCGGCAAGCATGTGAGCCTTCAACTTCAATCCGAAGGGACTAAGTCCTTCTTCATAGATGTTGATAAGGCAAGGGATATAGGTCTATTCACTCAACATACGGCCGAAGAATTTAATATGAAATTAACGAAAGTAACTACTCCTTCTACAGACGAGATAGATAATGATCAGAACATCTCTACAATTTATCCAATAGCTGAGCGAACTTGGGTTGCCGAGCACGAGCACGACGATGCAGTGGGTTCATTTGCTATCGAGCGAGTAGGCGATGTAGATCCTGAAAAACTCAATAGGTGGTTAAGTCGATTGCTATCAGAAAAAGGGGTGGATATCTTTCGCACAAAAGGGTTTATTAGTTATGCGGGAGAATCTAGGCGAATAGTTTTTCAAGGTGTACACATGCTCTTCACAGCTCAACCAGATAAAGAATGGGGCAATGAACCTCGGCGCAATCAACTCGTCTTTATCGGTAGAAATCTTGATGAAGCAGAAATGAGCAGTGAGTTTGATAAATGTCTGGTATAGAAGCATTTAGTCCCAAGGGAATGCTTCACGAAGGTTGGTCTGCTCAAGCTGACGACTACGCGATTGTCTGCGGCTGGGCACTACAAGGTAAAACTTTTTTAGTAGGTGATGTCGTTGGTGGGCTTTACGCATTTAAGGGGAAATCTGGAAAGCTCATTTGGCAAGCAAAAGATATACATAAAGGTGGCTTACTAGCAATGTCTATTCATCCAGATGGAAATACTTTTGCAACTGCTGGCCAGGATGGACAGGTGCATATATGGGAAAGCCAAGAGGGTAAGTCAATTAAAACCTTGAAACTTGGGAAAGGATGGGTTGAGCACATCAAGTGGTCCCCAGACGGAAAATTTTTAGCTGTAGTTTTTACTAAATACGTTTATGTTTTTGATGATAAAGGTCAAGAACATTGGCGATCAGAAGAGCATCCCAGCACTATCAGCGCGATTTCTTGGTCTAATTCAAATGAATTAGCAACAGCATGCTATGGCCAAGTCACTTTTTTTGATGTAGTAAGCGACAAGATCAATCAAAAGTTGGAATGGCGAGGCTCACTGGTATCTATGGTGCTTAGTCCAGATGGAGATATAGTGGCATGCGGTAGTCAAGATAATTCTGTTCATTTCTGGCGTCGTTCAACTGATCAAGATTCAGAGATGACAGGCTACCCAGGTAAACCAAGCCACCTAGCTTTTGATCAAACCGGCACAGTCCTTGCTACTGGTGGTAGTGATCGAGTGACGGTTTGGAGTTTTCAAGGCGATGGTCCTGAGGGCACTGTGCCAGGAGAGTTAATGCTCCATACGGAACCCATTTCATGCCTTGCTTTCTCACATAGCGGGATGCTTTTAGCTTCTGGCGCGCGCGATGGTTCAGTTTTTTCCTGGTTTCTCCAAAATAATGGTCAGGGGGATCCAGTTGGTGGTGCATTTGCAGGTGACCTTGTAAGCCAAATCGCGTGGCATCCTGATGACACTGCCTTGGCTGCAATAAATGCAAACGGAGGAATTAAAGTTTGGGAGTTTAAGGTTCGGACAAAAACGGCAACTCAAGGATTCGAATAAGGTCAAAATTTCTTTTTTCCAATAGATTTTCAAGAGCAGCTCTATTGCTATTGGCTAGAAAATTAAAAATTCAACAAGAGTAGTTTTTACTGATGTATAAATATTCCACATAACTTATATATGGTTATATTCCACCAGAGGACTCAATGAAAAAAACAATTCTTTGGCTTCAAGAATTACTCATTTCAATGGGAGATGCTCTATTTCATCCTTATCAAGAGAACTCACCTCCAAGTTTTGAGGCACAGCCTTTCAGAGATGACCCGTATAAGAACAGAGGAATTGCATAGATTAAGGTCAAAATTGTTTTAAATTTCAAAGAGGGGTTCAAATGGGCCTCTTTTTTATTATCTATTTACGAGAAGAAAAAATAACGACCGAACCATAAAGAATTAGACAATGTGCTTTAATATCCTCATGAATACAAAGATCAAGAAGAAGTTAAGCACTAGCAATCCTGGCGTTAACTTAAAAAAAACCGAGAATAAACAACCTACTTGGCATTTTGAAGTAGAAGGTAGCGGTCAAAGAAAGAGATATTTAAGATCTCTTAAAGACAAGGCTGTAGCTTAATTTATAGACTTTAATTAAAACAACTTCATCAGAATTAAGCATCAGCCCTAGCTAACCAAGAGAAGGCAAAAGTCCATCTAGGATTTTTATTGAAATGGTCCTTTCAAGCGATTTAAAGTATGCAGAGATCAAGAAACCTTAAAAAAATTCTATGAATTTAATAGCTAGTTATAGAAATAAAGGTTTTGAATCTGTTGCAGATGGTGTGATGTCATTTTTCGATCGTCGCACAGACTTGCATCGTAATGGAATCGCCTTCAGTGATGGGGCAAATAATGATTCAGACCCTGCAAAAATTTCTACTGATATCAGCCTTGTAGCAATAGATCGAACTGATCCAGAATCATTTGCTTTGTCTGAAGTAATAGTAAGAGGAGTCAATGCTGGTCTTAAAAAATACCTTCAAGAGCGCCCACTTTTTAGCGAATGTGCTCCTGAACAATCCCTCTTTGTTAATCCCATTTTCAACCTACAACGTTATGCTCCTGGGGAAGGTTTTAAGAAATGGCACTGTGACTGGACTGTTAGCAAAGAAGCGACCGAACCAGTTCACAGAGTCTTAGCTTGGATTCTGTATTGCAATGATGTCGATTCAGGAGGAACAGAATTTCACTGGCAGGAATATCATGAGACAGCGGAACGAGGAAAACTAGTTATTTTTCCCGCTGGTCTTACACATATTCATAGAGGTCGAGTTAATAAGACTCATCCAAAAACAATTGCCACCGGATGGATCAATGCAGGTTCAAGAAATTCATACATTTCTAGACTGGCTCGATAGTTAATTACTTATTCTATTCATTTAATAAGATCTCTCATTAGGAATATTCAATCTAATTCTCTCTAAATTCTTTAATGACTCAGGAGTCAGATCTAGATTGATAATAATTCTTTAAGAAACATCAACAGATTGAGAATGTATTGTGTAATATTTACTCACGTTCAGCTCTACTAGAGTCGCAGTTAGATTCAAGCCATGGAACGGGGACTTGAACAATGTCATCTTATTTTAATGGCTGAACTTACTTACAGAGGACTTAAGTACACTCAAACTAAATCTGCTAAGGGCTCACAAGAGGTGCACTTGCAATATTGTGGTCATGAAATTATGAGCAAGAGAATTCATGAAGCCATGAAAGCAGAAATGGGTTAAAATTACATCAAAAAAATTTTATTTACTCTAGTTATATATAATTTTAAATTATATATTTTTACCTTATTATTGTTAGAATACATAATAAAGTAGTTTTCAAAATACTGAATCAATAACTACAGATTTAATTTAATTATTATATTAAAAGTAACTTCTTTAAAGTTCAACATGCAATACGAGCCAGGGACAATAGATTGCCATGTCTTCTTAGAATGCAAAGAACAAATAGAAAAAATGCTACTTAGATTATACAAAATAGAAAATACTGAGCATATTTGTGATCAACTTCAATCTGTTCATCAACAAATAGAAGGTATGCACGAGTTAAAAAAAATTAAACGAAAAAAGATTATTTCTAATGAGACCTTAAGTAAATAAAATCAAAAATTACTCTAATTATTGATAGATTTTTATTTTTGTATCAATTAAGTCTTAACTTATTCAACTAAATTACCTATAACTGTTTTATCAGAAAACCCGTTCCAAAGTTTTCTGTAGGGAGGTCAGTACTACTGGGAAGGGTTTTGACCTCCCTCCCTAATTTTAAAGATAAAAAATAAATATATTAATTAAATCCTAGTTTCAAAGTCCCCCAAAGATCAAATGCTCCAAATAAAAAAGCTATAAAAACCAAGTCCCATGCTTTCTGCTTAATAGCCCAAGGAGCAAAAAAGACCTCACCGATCCCATGAAGAGCTGCTCCAAATCCTGGATGATCTAAAACCAAAAGACCATGAGAAAATAGAAACAATCCGCTAGCAAAGTATCTCAAAAATGTATCGTAAGTTATGAGTTTAATTTTTTTTTATGTTCGAAAAAGTTATCGCTGATGCAGGGATAGATTTAAAAGCTTTAACCATCTGATCAACCAAAAGTTTTTTATTTTTAATACTTGATTTAGTCATGGCTTAGCAAGATTTTATATAATTCAACTTATTAATATTTCTTATAATCTTATGTATCAAAAATTGCTTTGTTAGCTAAATAGAACAAAACATATTAATACTTTTCAGTATATTTAAATACTTTATTCTCATGCTTAAAGTAAATAATTCTCTAAAAATGAATTAATAAATACAGTTAGGAATTTATATTCTAGTAATGTCTGAAACAAATAGAATTTTTGATGGAACTAAATTTTGTACCGGTTAATATTTTTAGAGAGACTCCTGAGGTAACTTTTTTAGATGCTAGTGTTAAAGGTTCAAACGGTAGTGATGTTGTTATTCATAGAGGAGGAGCAACTTCACCACCTGATTTAAATGGCTTTGAGCAATATTATGTACACCATCATCAAATAGATAATAATCTTGTGGTTGAGGGAGATAGAACTTTCACACTTTTAAATCCTCTGTGGGATGAACCTCATCACATTGTTTATCTTCATAGATTCATGGGTGCACTTCAAATCCCTATCGGTACATTTCACAGATCAATATCTGGAAACAATGGAAGTATTGTTATCAATCAAGCAGTTAGAGATGAAAAATTTGAAGCGAGTACAGAATTCAATCCTACAAGTATTGAAAATAGAATTGATCTACAAAAAGCAAAATCTACCGAGCCTATTGTCTGGTTATGGAAAGATGGAGAAATTAAGAGAATAAAAGATTCTCTATTTATGAAAGTAGCTTAAATAGGAGTAAAGTCTAATTAAATAAATCACATGAATAATATCTCAGAAATATTTATCTTATTTACTATTTCTAGGAATAAAACAAACAATACACCTGACATTGCAATTCTCCCATGGATTATCTCAGTTTGGCTTAGTCTTTCGAAAGACATATGCTAAAAACAAGTTAACCAATTAATAACAAACTAAACAAATAGAGCAAGTATCAAAAAATCCTTTTTAATGATAATTAAATGAATTAGTACCATTCATTTAATTATCAAAGACTGAGCCCCCAAGTTCTTGTATCTATTAAGACAGACTAAAAATAGTATGCTTAATAACCGTCTAGAATAGATTCAGTAATAAATGAGTCCACTCTTTAAATGCCTTGGCTGTGGACAAAACATCGAAAGGTCAACAAAGACTTTTTGGAAAAAGAAAGGTCATATTCTTTGCTCTACTTGCCAGGACAAAATAGAGCGAGAGACTGCTTTTACTCAAACAAAAAAGACTTAAACACTAAGGAATTTCTCTACTACAGATTTACTTAATTCACTCGTTGGGCCATTAGCAACTATTCCTCCGCGTTGCATTGCATAATAACGATCTGCTTGCCTCACAAAATGCAGATGTTGCTCTACCAATAAAACTCCAACACCAGTCTGACTAATGATCCTTTTAACGGCTGACTCAATATCTTGAACGATATTCGGCTGTATTCCTTCCGTTGGTTCATCAAGTAAAAGCAACTTTGGTTTTCCAAGCAATGCTCGCGCAATTGCAAGTTGTTGCTGTTGTCCTCCGCTTAAGTCACCTCCTTTACGAGCTAGAAATTGTTTTAAAACAGGAAAAAGTTCATATACAAGCTCATCAATCTTTTTATTCTTTGCTAACCCTCCAGATAAGGCTTCCAATCCAAGTTGAAGATTTTCCTCTACGGTTAGATAAGGTATTATTTCTCTTCCTTGAGGAACATAGGCAATTCCAGAACGAGCCCTTTGATGAGGCGGCTTTCTATTTACTAAATCTCCATTAAAAATAATCTCTCCACGCCGTGGTGTTAGTAAACCTATTAAAGATTTAAGCAGAGTTGTTTTACCTACTCCATTTCGACCAATAAGACAAATCATCTCACCTTGATTGATATTAATATCAACATCTCTAAGAATATGACTCTCGCCATAGTAGGTATTCAAACCTTTTACCTGAAGCATAGTCATTCTTCTTCCTCCTCAGATTTTCCTAGATAGACCTCTATGACTAAAGGATCTTTTTGTATATCTCTCATAGATCCCTCTTTCAATACATGCCCTTGATGTAAAACACTAACAGGACAATCAAGTCTACGGATAAATTCCATATCATGATCAATAACTAAGACAGTATGATCGCCAGCTAAAGATTTAAGAAGATCAGCAGTTAAGTCTGTTTCTTCATCAGTCAAGCCAGCCACAGGTTCATCAACAAGTAAAAGATCAGGGTCTTGTCCAACTAGCATCGCTATCTCAAGCCATTGTTTTTGACCATGAGAAAGCGCTCCAGCCCTGATATTGGCTTTTGATTGAAGATTGACAATACTCATAAGATGTTGAATTTGATCTAAATGCTTAACCTTTAAACTATTAATTAATAATGAAAAAGGGGTTTTAGGTCTGCTCACTGATAGAGCTAAGTTTTCTTGTACAGATAAATTCTCAAATATCCTAGGACTTTGGAATTTCCTTCCAATCCCTTTACGCGCTATACGAAATTCTTTTTGACCAAGCAACGATTTTTCTTTAAAAATAACATCACCCTTTGTCGGTATTACTTTCCCAGTAATTACATCTAAAAATGTAGTTTTACCTGCACCATTGGGACCAATAACTGCTCTAAGATCGCCTTTATTCAAAACCAGATTAAGATCTCTGAGAGCAAGAAATCCTTCAAAACTAACTGAAATTTGTTTTAGCTCTAGCAATGGAGAATTCATGAGTTCACCTCACCTTCTTCATTGACTTCAAGACTTGGATATGTCTCTAGTTTTTTATTAATCCCTATTAAAAAAAGTAAGTTCTTTGGACCGCCTTTTCTTATCCATCCAAGTACCCCTTCTGGAAGAGCTGTTACTACAAGAATAAATAACCCACCTTGAATAAACATCCAGCTTGCTGGTAATGCTTCACTCACCAAACTTTTTGCATAATTAATTAACACAGCTCCAAAGATTGCGCCTAATAAAGTTCCTCTACCACCCACGGCAACCCAAATAACCATTTCTATAGAGAAAGGAACCGTCATAAATTGTGGAGACACTATTCCAGATTGAACTGTATACAAAGCCCCTGAGATACCAGCTAATCCTCCTGCTATTGAAAAAATTATTGTTTTAAAAATTACTGGATTATATCCAGTGAAACGAACTCGAGCTTCATCGTCTCTAATTCCAATAAGAATGTTTCCAAATCTATCTCGAACAATCCACCGCGCAAAAAACCATGCAAGTATTACTAAAATTGCTGATATCCAAAAAAACCATCTTTGCATTATTTCTGAACCAACCATTTGTCCAAAAAGTTGGGTCACATCTGTTTTTAAACCATTTGTTCCATTAATCAATTTCTGTTGCCCATTAAAGAAATTGAAGAAAACCAAAAGAGCCGCTTGTGTAAGAATTGAAAAATAAACACCTTTAATTCTATTTCTAAAAACTAAATACCCAAGAAGACCAGCAATTATTGCGGGTAACAACCAAATGGAAATAAGAGTAAAAATTGAACTTTTAAATGGTTCCCAAAAGAATGGAAGCTTTTCGACTCCATACAAACCAAAAAACTCGGGAATACCATTTGGGAATTCTACTGAACTATTCAATTGGAGGAACATTGCAGCACAATATCCACCAAGAGCAAAGAATATTCCTTGACCTAAACTCAACATCCCTGTGAATCCCCAAATCAAATCAACTCCAAGAGCAACTATTGCAAGAGATAAATATCTTCCTAAGAGATTTAATCTAAAAACAGGAAGTACTGAAGGTGCAGCAATAATCAAAGCAATAATTAAAACCCAAATAGTTAGGTTGAACCAACTTTTTTTGGTAGAAAAAATACTCATAAGTTAAGACTCCACCATTCTTCCTTTTTGAGGGAACATCCCTGTTGGTCGAAATTGAAGGAATATAACTATTAGCGCAAATATCATTACTCTAGCCATGCTTGTTGTCGCAAAAAAATCTATTGTTGAATAAAGAGGTGATGGCATCTCTGGCCAAATGCTAAGTAGTCTTCCTGCTCCTATCAAATCGGTCATTATTCCAATAGAGAAAGAAGCAAGAATTGTTCCTAGTAAATTGCCCACTCCACCAAGAACGACAACCATAAAACATCCAACAATATAATTCCCTCCAACATTTGGCCCAACTGAGCCAAGGAGCGAAACCGCAACTCCTGCGACACCAGCCAAGCCAGAACCTATTCCAAAAGTAATAATATCTACTGTTTCTGTTGATATACCTAAACAATCACTCATAGGTCTATTTTGAGTTACTGCTCTAATTCTTATTCCCCAAGCTGTTTTATCAAGAAAGAAAATTACTACTAAAACAGATATTAGGGTAATAAGTATTATTAAAAGACGAGTTTTCGGAAAAGTAATTCCAACAAAATCAATTCCACCTCTCATCCAAGAAGGAGCTGTAACATCAACATTCCTTGCACTAGCGCGACTAAGTTTGCTTACTAAAGAAGATAAAATGCCTCCTGTTGCGACACCTATTAAGGCAGAAAAGCCCCAATTACATGCCCTTATTAATTTACCTTTTGCACCATGCAGTAAGTCATCCGAAATAAATAGCGGTGAAAATAAGCCAAAGAAA
The DNA here is from genome assembly GCA_003279655.1 of Prochlorococcus sp. AG-402-A21. Classification (GTDB taxonomy): domain Bacteria; phylum Cyanobacteriota; class Cyanobacteriia; order PCC-6307; family Cyanobiaceae; genus Prochlorococcus_B. The sequence goes on from QCHI01000001.1 coordinate 164,480, forward strand.
AGTGCTATTACAAGTCCACTGCCATAGGCCAGTGGAACACTTCTGACAAATTGTTGAAGTATTAGGCTAACTCCCCATGTTGCTAAAAGAGTTTCGAGCGGACTTCCATAGAGACGTCTAATGACCGTTCGTTCTAAAAGAATGCCAACTGTTCCACTAACCAAGAACGCAATTCCAATAGCAACAATGACATACGAAAAATAAAAAGGTTTTAAGAAAGAAACTTGTTTAAAAATTAATTGGGTTATGTATGTCGAATATGCTCCAAGCATCATCAATTCACCATGAGCAAGATTGATGACACCCATTAATCCAAAGACAATTGCGAGTCCCAGTGCTGCGACAAGCAAAACTGAGCCAATCGCAACGCCATTAAAGAGGCTTTCAAGAATAAGTTGCACTAGCTTGGTTGATATTGTAAAGAAATAAGGAGCCCGAAGGCTCCTTATTTAGAATCTATTTATAACTCAAAATTGAATCACATTCTATATTTTTCACCTTTCTTTGGATCAGTCCAATCACAAGCGTAACCTTTTGAACTTGGATGTTTTTGGTTCCATGCTTGTGGTTCAACTACTCCAGTTTCTTCAAGGATCGTAAATCCACCCTCTGCGTTAATTTCACCGATTCTCACTGTTTGAGATAGATGATGATTTGCCATAACTTCTACTGGCCCTTGAGGAGCATCGAATGTCTGACCAACCAAAGCTTCTCTAACAGCATTGTCATCAAATGTTCCAGCATCTTCAACTGCCTGCTTCCATAGATAAACCATGTTATAAGCAGATTCTTGAGGATCAGCTACAACACGATCGCTACCCCATCTCTTCTTAAAGCTCTTGGCAAACTTTTTAGAAGCGGGAGTATCAATAGACATCATGTAGTTCCAAGCACCGTAATGGCCTTCAAGAAACTCAGGTCCAATCGTACTAATCTCTTCTTCGGCAATGGAGTAATTCATTACATAGTAGCCATTGGAAGGAGTAATTCCTGCGTCCTGGATCTGCTTGAAGAAAGCAACATTTTGATCACCATTTAAGGTGTTAATGATGATTCCGCCATCAGGAAGAGCAACTTTTATCTTAGAGATAATAGGTGCCACCTCGGTATTACCCAAAGGAAGATAATCTTCGCCTACAACTTTACCGCCAAGTTGTTTAACTTGAGCTTTAGTAATTGTATTAGAAGTTCTTGGGAAAACATAATCAGAACCAACTAAGAAGAAATCTCCTCCTGCAGCTGGAGAGCGCTTGTACATGAAATCTGTAGCTGGCTCGGATTGCTGATTAGGAGTCGCTCCGGTATAGAAAATGTTATTAGAACACTCTTGGGCTTCATATTGTATTGGGTAATAAAGGAATGCATCTTTAGATTCATAAACCGGAAGCATTGCCTTACGACTTGCAGATGTCCAGCCACCAAATACAACTGGTACTCCATCCTGGTCAATTAACTTCTTAGATTTCTCAGCGAAGGTAGGCCAATCTGAGGCACCATCTTCAACGATGTACTCAATTTTATAGTTTTTACCGTCAACTGTTACACCACCTGCTGCATTGATCTCCTCAATAGCCATTTTCTCTGTATCAACAAGAGTTGATTCGGAGATTGCCATTGTCCCTGATAGAGAATGAAGAATCCCAACAGTTACGGTGTCATCAAAGTTGCCTGAGGAATCTGATCCACCACAAGCAGTAACAGTTACAGCCAACGAGGCAGTAGCTAAACCTGCAAAAATGCGCTTTGAAAGCTTCATGAATTACTAACTAAATTAGTTGTTTGCCCACCTTTGGGGGTTAATGGAAAGTATCCAACTGAACACCCTTCTTTTGTATCCAATGAGACTGTTTTAACTTTTTCAGTAAACGAAGATAAGCTTTTGTATTCGTCAATACACTCTACCGAGTCAAAGGTATTTGTTTATACAAAAACTCCTCAATTATTTTTATCCCCTCCCCTGATTTGGTGTTAGCAAAGCACCAAGGAAGATTTTTTCTCATTAATAATGTATCTCTCTCCATTATTTTCAAGCTTGCTCCAACCATTTCAGCAAGATCAATCTTATTGATCACTAATAAATCTGAACGTGTGATTCCTGGGCCTCCTTTCCTGGGGATCTTATCTCCAGCTGCGACATCAATTATGTATATACATATATCTACTAACTCAGGACTAAAACTAGCAGCAAGGTTATCGCCACCACTTTCAACAAATACTAAATCTAAAGCTGTAAATTTATGTTCCAACTCTTCAACAGCAATTCTATTTATAGAACAATCTTCTCTTATCGCTGTATGTGGGCATCCACCTGTTTCAACTCCTTTGATACGCTCAGGTGCTAAAGCCTTTGAATTGGTTAAAAATTTTGCATCCTCTTGCGTATAAATATCATTAGTCACCACTGCAATTTCTAATTGATCTTTTAGGTTTTCACAAAGTTTCTGAATAATAGCCGTTTTACCAGATCCTACTGGACCCGCTATTCCAACTCTTAATTTACTTTCCATTAGCTTCTAAATAATCTTGAATAAAGTTCTACATGTGATTGTTGTGCCATGATAGCTCCGACATCACTAACCCAAATTTCTTTGGGATTCTGTTCCAATAAGTAACTTGCTTGAGACTTAATAAGTATTAGAGATTTTTTTTGAAGCTGTTGAGCTTTTGTTGGCCCTAATGCCAAGAGTCTTAATGCTGCACTTAATTGATTAGCCACCCAACAATATAAAAAACCCTCCACTAAATCAATTTCAGGTATTTCCCAGCATACGCCAGCCCAAGCCCAAGCTATCGGCCATATAAATTTCTTTTCATTATCAGGAAGTGGATGACCAAGATCAATGAGAAGCTGTAATAGAGATTCACCCATTTGTGTTTGTTGAGATCTAATCTCTGGAGAATCTCTTAATGACCTAAGCCAAGAATTCCACTCTTCAATAACAAATTTATATTGATCATCTTTCTGATCCCTCCAATTAACTAAATCTTTCATTATATTCGCAATTGAGCTTGCCTCAATTGTTATTTGACCTCGAGAAAGTTCACTTTCAATCCAACTAAAAAGAGTTATCTCATCAAATACTTTTTTATTTTGAACAAGCCACTCCAACCCTTCTGAATAACTAAAAGCGCCAACTGGTAATGATGGGCTTATTAATTGTAAAAATTCAAGTTTCATAAATGGAATTAATCCAACCTCTACTCATATGCACCGATCTCGGGAGAAAAAGGTCTTTTAAAACTTTCTATTGCAAATCCTTGCATTTCTAACATCTTTTTCATAACTACATCATTGAGTAAATATAACTCTTTATCATGTAATTCAATTTCAACATGTCTATTACCTAAATGATAAGCAGCTTTTAACAATTTCAATCTATTCTCTGAGCTAATTCTTATTACATCTTCCTTAGCAGCCTCTATGCTTACATAAACTTTTGAATTCTCACTTTTCAATACCTCTCCAGGCATCAACCTACCTCCTCCTCTAGGCAAATTTAAAATGACTTCAATCCCATCTAAAGTTAATCGCTTTCCCCGAAGCTGTGTCCTCTCTTTTGCAGACAAAGGAAGTAGAAGACAATGTTCTATCACTTCAGCACTAATTCTCTCGGTAAGATAGATTAATTCGTGTGACAAGCTTCAATTCATTGTAGATCTAAATTTTAAAGGTTATATCTACCTGATAAGACATTTATTATTTTCTCAATACTAAATGAGCAAAATCGACACAACTATGCAATGACATCCAAATGGCATGGAACTTGTGATCTAAGGCTTTACAAAAGGCCAAAGTATAACAATAGAGATATTAACAAAACAATTCATCAAGCAAAATGTACTGCTCCATTAAAATTAATCAAAGTATTCAACGATAAAAAAGATGGGAGATGTGAGATACCAATTCTTCATAGTGCAGGAGGAATTGTTGGGGGTGATCAACTCACAATCAATGTAAATGCTGAGGAAGATAGCAGTGCGACATGTTCTTCTGTTGCAGCACAAAAAGTTTATGGAAGTAAAGGTAGATCAAAATTAAATCCTGAAGGGAGCTGGGCGAATCAAAAATGTTTATTTCAGATTGAAAAAAATTCTGACTTCGAGTGGATCCCACAAGAATTAATTATTTATCAAGGAGGTCTTTTTGAACAAAATATGACTGTTAAACTTGATCCTTCATCAAGCTTTTTATGTGTTGATTTGGTTCGCTTAGGACGAACTTCTGCAGGCGAACAACTTGGTAATGGAGTATGGAGGTCATCTTTGGAAATCTACCGGGGAAATACTCAAGGCAAACAATATGAATTTAGTGATCGCTTCGAACTATCTGGAGAAGCTTTAAAATCCATTCACGGTTTAGCAAATCAACCAGTATTTGGATCTTTAACTTGGATAACACCCAAAGAAATAAACCAAAAAGATTTATCTGATTTACTAGCAAAATGCCGACAACAAAGAGCTGGACTTGAAGGGTTTATGACTTGCAGCCTTCTTGAAAATGGCATATCGGCAAGATACACTGGCTCATCAACACAATCAGCTCGGTTTTGGTTTTATAGAATCTGGAGACTTACAAGAATTTTAAGAAAATTAGGCATGCCTGAATACATGAGGATTTGGCCAATGCAAGAAAACCCAACGACAAACTCAGAATGTCCATTATGAACTTTTTAGCATTTTATTACTAGTAAAATGAACTTCTAACTTTTGAAAAATGTACTTAAGTCCTCAAGAAAAAGACAAATTACTTGTAGTAACCGCTGCACTGTTAGCAGAGCGTAGATTAAATAGAGGTCTAAAATTAAATCATCCTGAAGCTATCGCTTGGCTTAGCTTTCAGGTACTTGAAGGTGCTAGAGATGGGAAAAGTGTTTCTACCTTAATGAATGAGGGGACTACATGGTTAACAAAAGACCAAGTTATGGAAGGTGTTCCCGAACTCATCCATGAAGTTCAAATAGAAGCTGTTTTTCCAGATGGAACCAAGCTTGTAACACTTCACAATCCAATTGTCTAGCTCAAGTTATGTCTTATTTAATTCCTGGAGAACTTATTCCCGAAGATGGTTTTATTGAACTCAATAAAGGAAGAGAAATCACGACCATAACAGTCTCTAATATTTCTGATCGTCCAATTCAAATTGGCTCTCATTATCATTTCTTTGAATCAAATCAAGGTTTAGAATTTAATCGTCAACAATCTCTCGGCAAACGACTAGACATCCCAGCTGGTACTGCTATCAGATTTGAGCCGGGTGACCGAAGAGCAGTTAATCTTGTGCCCTATGCAGGAAACCGAAAAGTTTTTGGATTTAACGGACTAATAAACGATTCACTTCAAAAATAAAATGCCTTTCAAAATTTCTCGCCAAGCTTATGCAGAGACTTATGGTCCAACTAAAGGAGATCGAATAAGACTTGCCGATACAGACTTAATCCTTGAAGTAGAGGAGGACCATACTCACTATGGAGACGAAGTTAAATTTGGTGGAGGCAAGGTTATTCGTGATGGGATGGGACAATCACAACAAAGTAGAGACAATGGTGTAGTAGATACAGTTATCACAAATGCACTAATCTTGGATTGGTGGGGAATTGTTAAAGCTGATATTGGCATTAAAGATGGAAAAATCTCAGGCATCGGAAAAGCCGGCAATCCTGATACTCAAGAAGGTGTGAACATTATTGTAGGAGCCAGTACAGAAGCAATCGCAGGAGAAGGAAACATTATTACTGCAGGAGCTATTGATAGTCATATTCATTTTATTTGTCCACAACAAATAGAAACTGCTTTAGCTAGTGGGGTTACCACAATGCTTGGAGGAGGCACTGGTCCAGCGACAGGCACTAATGCAACAACATGTACACCAGGGGCATTTCACATCTCAAGAATGCTGCAATCAGCAGAGGGATTTCCTGTGAATCTGGGGTTCTTTGGGAAAGGAAATGCAACCAACAAAGCAGCATTAGAGGAACAAGTAAGAGCAGGTGCTTGTGGGTTAAAACTTCATGAAGACTGGGGAACGACTCCAGCCTGTATTGATTCGTGCCTAAGTGTGGCAGACCAATTAGACGTACAAGTTTGTATTCATACAGACACCCTAAATGAAGCTGGTTTTGTTGAAGATACAATTCGAGCAATAGCAGGAAGAACAATTCATACATTCCACACAGAAGGAGCTGGAGGTGGTCACGCTCCCGACATTATCAAAATTTGTGGAGAATCAAATGTGATCCCCAGCAGTACAAATCCTACTAGGCCTTTTACTCTAAATACTCTTGAAGAGCATTTAGACATGTTGATGGTTTGTCATCATTTGGATCCCAAAATTCCAGAAGATGTAGCATTTGCTGAGTCAAGAATACGTCGTGAAACTATTGCCGCTGAAGACATACTCCACGATTTAGGAGCCTTTTCTATTATTGCAAGTGACTCCCAGGCTATGGGTAGAGTTGGGGAGGTTATTAGTCGGACTTTCCAAACTGCTCATAAAATGAAAGTTCAAAGAGGGGCCTTACCAGAGGATAATCAAAGGAATGATAATCATCGCCTGAAAAGATATATCTCAAAGGTAACTATTAATCCAGCGATAGCTCATGGAATAAGTAGTCATGTTGGGTCGGTAGAAGTTGGCAAACTAGCAGACTTAGTACTTTGGAAGCCTGGCTTTTTTGGAATTAAACCTGACTTAGTAGTCAAAGGAGGATCTATCTCATGGGCTCAAATGGGAGATGCAAATGCCTCCATTCCTACTCCACAACCAGTCCATGGTCGTCCAATGTTTTCTTCCTTTGGAAAGGCAATAAATCCTTCATGCCTAACTTTCTTAAGCGAGAGCGCAATAGAAGCTGGAGTTCCTAAACGACTCAAATTGGAACGCTCTTATGCTCCCGTTAAAGACACAAGAAAAATATCTAAGCAATCAATGAAACTAAATGATGCAAGACCCAAAATCGAAGTCGACCCTCAAACATACGAAGTTTTTGCAGATGGAGACCTTTTGACTTGTGAACCAGCTGAATCACTACCACTTGCGCAAAGATATCTATTGCTTTAATTGATACTAATTTCAAAAAATCTTAGGCTACAAGTGAATCTTCAGTATTAGAACCCGTTATTCTGAGACGTTGTTCTAAATTTGGGCCATAGGACTCTATTCCCCAAATTTCTAGCTGCGATCCCTCTGGCGCCATAGACGAGAAAACCTCTTGGGGGAAGATAGCTCGTTCTAAAAAAAATCTATCCGGTCCAATACATTTCAGCACGACCATACTAGAAGTAATGTTTCTATAAGAGAAATCGACCATAACTGAAAATTATTTGTGGAAATTAAAACAAATAAATAAAAAATTATTTGTAAATTTTTATACAAAAAACATACATAAAAATATAAAAATTTTCTTAATATGTTCAAAATGAACACCTCCTTAATGACTTATTAGTTATAAAAAACGTAAAAAATTTATGATCTCCACATCAACAAGAATAAAAATAAAAAATATACTTAATCGCTTAGAAACTAATCAATTAGTTACCCTAGAAGAAAGAATTTTCCTTAATAAATTATCCAATGTATATCCCCTGGTATCAGGTTGGGTTTCATCTGCATTAGGGGCAGAGGCAAGTTCAATAGATAATGAATAATAATTAAAACAATGGAAACCCAATTTCAAATAAGATAATTCAAAATTAACGTAAGCTATATTTAATCAAAAAGAATTTACTACTAAATCTAGAATACTTAACCAAGTGCTTTTTAAAATATTTAATTTAACTTGAATTCAATCAAAACAATAGCTTAAAAAAATTCATAATGTAGCCAAAGATACAATACAGTTTCTGATAATGTAACAACTAATACCCCATATTTAACTACTAAATAATAAAAATATATTGCTCTTAATTTGTGTGAGGACACAATGAAGCTTTTTCAGCGTTTGCTGGTAGCTCCAGCTGCATTGGGCCTAATGGCTCCAGTTGCAGTGAATGCAGATACTGCATTTTCATCAACTACATCTCTTTCTGGTGGTGCTGTTTTTACTATTGGTTCTGTTGCCGATGGTGGAACAAGTGATACGGAAGAAGAACTCTATATGCAATATGGATATGGACTTGACGTAACTTCCAGTTTTACTGGTGAAGACATGCTTTACATGGGCATGGAGACTGGTAATGCTAGTGGTCCATTAGCAAGTATGGATAGTTCAGTCGGTGGTACTGGTGCTATTACTTTGCATTCTTTATTTTATGCGTTTCCAGTTGGTGATCTAGAAGTAACTGCTGGTCCTTTGCTTGACCAGGATGATGTAGTTGCTGCAACAACTTCTGCTTACTCAGATGCTTTTAGACTAGGCAGTATGCCTTACTCACTAGCTGGTGGTGAAACTGGTCCAGGAGTTGGTGTTGCTTACTCTGGAGACAACGGTGTAGTTGCCTCTGTTAGCTTCGTTTCTGTTGGTGGTGCTGATTCCACAGTAGGTATAGGAGCTGATGATGGAGATGATGTTTCTACTTTCACTCTTGGTTATGACGGAGAAGGCTTTGGTGGCGGTCTTGTAATTGCGACCAACGATGGCGAAGGCGGAACATCTGGATACGACACATTTGGTGGTGGTATCTATTACAGCCCTGAGTCAGTCCCTGCAACAATCAGTGTTGCTTATGACACAACAGATCCAGAAACAGGTGCTGATGCTACTGACTTGTTCGTTGGTGTTGACTACGAAGTTGGACCTGGCACGTTAAGTGCTGCCTACAATTCAACTGACATTGATGGCAGTGATTCTGAAGATTCAACAGGATTTGAAGTTTCTTACAGCTACGGTCTTAATGACTATGTTTCTGTCACAGCTGGTTTCTTCACAGTAGAGGATACGAGTACTGGTGATGACGACACTGGTGTAGTTGCTGAAACTTATTTCAGCTTCTAAGCCTTAAAAGTTAAATCAAAAATACCTCCTATTTCATTAGGGGGTTTTTTGATAAATATAAAAACAAATTAAATAATATTAGTAACAACTAAAACTAATATTATTTAATTTGTTTTGTATTTTTTCTTAAATATGATTTAATTAGCCCTTCATAAGGATCAAGCTGTTCTAATCGAATCATATCCTCATATGGGTCAGGACTACTTTTTTGATTTTTGTTAGTTTTTCTCATTATTTTTATAGATCACTTATAGATAAATAATTAATTTTATTATATTTTTATGCTGCACTATCAGATTTCAACCCCCTATCACGACTACCTTTAAACCACTTCATTTGATGAGTAGTGCGATGACCATTAGGATACAAGTAATGCAGATTTTCAATTGAGACAAGCTTTTCATTTCTATCAGTTATTTCTTGAAAATCATCATTACTATTTTGATTTAATTCCATAATAGATAAAATAGATATACTATTTAAGACATCTGATCCATGGATTGGTGTCCATGATGAACAAAGTGACGATTACAAAACGCGATAGTCAAACAAAAAAAAATTACACATACTAAATAATTCTTTAATCAATAAAAAAGCAGCTAATTTAGCTGCTTTTTTACAATAAATTCAATTTTATTTATTTTTGAAGCTTAAAAATACTTAAAAGGGAAGAATATCTTATCAGGGCCCGCAAGCATAACTGAAGCAGCAATAAGAGCAGTAACTACTTGAACACCAATAAATTGTTTTCGAAGGTACTGATAAGACCCTGTTTCAGAAAGCTCAACAGATGGTTCATTCTCAGGTAATCCATAATAATAAATTTGAGAGATCTGAAAAAAGATCACTAAACCAGCAATTGCAGCCAAAGGATTAAATCCACCAAAAGTGATTGTTGAAAATGGGATTGTTGAGTAAAGCATTAAAAAGTCATCGCTCTTAACTTCTAATCATTACAGCATTAATTTCGGAAAATGCTTCGATCGCTAATAGACTGAAATCTTAAATTAATGAAAATTCTAAAACATCGTTCATATAAAAAGTTACGGATTCAACTCGTGCAGTCATGAAAATTCTTCCATATCGAATTAATTATTTTTAGGCCTGGCTTTTGTAACCCTGATAGCTCTACCCATCCATTCAACATCTTGAAGATCATCAATTGCTTTTTGTTCTTGAGCATCATCACCCATATCAACAAAAGCAAAACCTCTTTTTCTACCAGTTTCTCTCTCTAATGGCAGCTTACAATTAGTAACTTCACCATAACTGCTAAACACACTAACAATATCTTCAACCTCAGCATCAAATGAGAGATTCCCGATGTAAATAGTCATTGGTTAACGGACCTATGAAGTAATAATGAATGGTCCGAAAAGGGGGAAACCTCAATAATTTGGCTAAAAAGCAAAACTTTGAAGAAAGCTATTTGGATAATTCAGAAAATATTCTAGATCTTTTTCTCCCAAAAAGGTTAAAACAAAAATTTGCTTTATCGTCCTGTAAAATTATGGAATAGCATTTTTTATCTTTTTGACTCAAGTAACTGTTGGAGAAAACGAAGGCATTGAATCAGCACTTCGCCGTTTTAAACGTCAAGTTTCCAAAGCCGGAATCTTTGGAGAATTAAAGCGCCTGCGTCATCATGAAACTCCTGTGGAAAAATATAAGCGTAAATTGCAACAAAGACGTAGAAGCAGAAGAAGATAAACAAAATTTTAAAAATGTGAAAAAGTTAAAAATTTGAAAACTTGTACTAGTTGAATCAAATGGAAAGAGAAAATTGTTGGGTTTGGTTTAAAGGTTCACTCAAAGAAGGAGGATCTTGGAAGGGAGGTTTTACATACAAAAAAGATGAGAATCCTGGTGTACTTATTCAAAATCCAGGATATGTTCAATGTCGAGTCCCTGATTGGCGCATAAGCACTACAGAGCCACCGGATAAACATATAGGACCAAAAATACCTGAAAACTCAGTCTGGAAACTTTTATAAAGTGAAAAAGCTTTATTTAATAATTTTTTGACATTCAATTTCTTAATTTCTAATTAACACCGGCTCTAACAAGAGGAGTTAAATACTTAACAACCGCTGGAGTAATTAATAACACAGCTATTAACCTAAATGCATGAATTGCTGCCACTGCAGCTCCAACCCCAAGTTCTGCTCCAACAAGGCTCATACCAAGGGTTCCTCCAGGAGCAGAGCCTAACAAGGCTATTAGGGGATCAATCCCAAACAAACGGACCACCAAAAAACCAACAATGAGACCTGTAAGAATCAAAGTGATAGTAATTAATATAGCCGGCTTCCAAAGAGTTTGTAACTCTGAGAGAGTATCTCTATTAATACCCGTACCAATAACAGTTCCTACACCAATTCCAAGCAAAGTTTTTGTACCCATGGGCCATTGGGCAGGTTCAAACTGACCACTTATGCTTAAGCATCCTGCCGCCAAAATCGAGCCAAGAAGAGGAGCAGCAGGAATACCACTAAGCAACATCAAACTTCCTAGAGCAGCACCGCTGAGAATGTATATGATTAAAGTCATTGAAGGATTCATAATCCAAGCCTTGAAGCGATATCTTTAGTCTGATCTATTTTTTGTTTTTTAAATCAATTGATCAATATCAATTAAAAAAAGCTTCTATAAAAAGCTTTTTATTTCTATTAAATTTTGATCTTACGACTTCAAAAAAAAATGCAAGAATGATCTCTATAACTAAGCTTTGGCTAGATTTACAATAGATTTGATTTTTCCCCTTTTTACTTTTAACCTGATTTTCAATCAAAATGGTCAACAAATTGTTAGTGTTTACATCTAAATAATTATTTTTGTGATTGATAGATGTTCTGATGAAAGCAAATTTAACTTCTGAATTAAAAATTCTGGGACCTAAATCAGAGGCTAAGATCTTGTACGTCAGACTGCCTTGTAATCCTATTTTTCCAATTGGACCAATTTATTTAGCTGATCATGTTCATAAATGCTTTCCAAAAATACAACAATTAATCATAGATTTAGCTTCCTTACCCATTTTAGATGTAGAAAGGGTATTAATAAATAGTATTAAAAATTTTAAACCTACATTATTAGTTTTCTCATGGCGAGATATACAAATTTATGCGCCTGTAGATGGTAGAGGAGGAAATCCATTACAAAATTCATTTGAAGTTTTTTATTCTAGTAATCCTCTCAAAAAAATTCGTGGCGCTTTTGGTGGTTTTCAACTATTAAGAAGTCATTATGGTGAGATATGGAGAAACCAAAGATTAATTAGGAAGGGACTAAAATATGCAAAGAAATACAAGCCAAATGCAAGTGCAATATTAGGAGGAGGTGCTGTTAGTGTTTTTTATAATCAATTAAAAAATTCGCTTCCAAAAGGGACTATTATTTCTTTAGGTGAAGGAGAACTATTAATAGAAAAATTAATAAGAAATGAATCGATTAGTGATGAAAGATGTTTTGTTGTTGGTGAATCTCCTAGAGAAAAGTTGATTCATGAAAAACCAAACAACATAATTAAAACTGCTTGTGACTATGGCTATATTCAATCTATTTGGCCTGAATTTAAATGGTATCTAGATGGTGGCGACTTTTATATTGGAGTACAAACCAAGCGAGGTTGTCCTCATAACTGTTGTTATTGTATTTACACTGTTATCGAAGGTAAAAAAGTCAGAATTAATCCAGTAAGTGAGGTTATTAAAGAAATTAAACAGTTATACAAACTTGGAGTTCGCGGTTTTTGGTTTACAGACGCCCAATTCATACCCTCTAGAGGACATATTCAAAATGCTAAAGATATTCTTCAATCTATCTATGATGAAGGCTTGCATGATATTCATTGGGCAGCATATATAAGAGCGGACAATATAGATGAAGAATTAGCAGAATTAATGGTTCGAACAGGTATGAGCTATTTCGAAATTGGAATAACTTCTGGATCCCAAGAACTTGTCCGAAAAATGAAAATGGGATACAACTTAAAAACAGTTCTGAAAAATTGCGAACTTCTAGCAAAAGCAGGTTTTAAGGCACAGGTTTCAGTCAATTACTCGTTCAATGTTATAGACGAACGTCCTGAAACAATAAGACAAACAATTGCTTATCATAGAGAATTAGAAAAGATTTTTGGAGCTGATATTGTTGAACCCTCTATATTTTTTATAGGACTTCAACCTCATACTTTGTTAGAAGAGTATGGACTGAAAAAAGGGTTATTAAAACCTGGCTATAACCCTATGAGTTTAATGCCTTGGACTGCTAGAAAACTTCTCTGGAATCCAGAGCCAATGGGGAAGGAATTTGGAAGGATTTGCTTAGAAGCCTTTGATAAAAATCCAAGTGATTTTGGTAGAACAGTGATGAACTTATTAGAAAGAGATTATGGAGTTTCATCTTTAAACGATGCATTAACTGTAGAGGCTAAAAATCGTCCGGTTCTTGCAAAAAGCCTTCGTTGAATAAATATGGTAATTAATAAAATTATTATCCCAATTACGCTACCAATTGGATTCACCATATTTTGTGTTGGTCCCAATAAAAAATAAGGAGTATCAACAGAAAAAGAAACCGTTCCCGAATCAAATAGATGCCAAATACCAACCAATCCGCCATGTAAACCAATACAACCCCATAACGATCCTCTATCAATAGTGCGCCTTAAAGTTAAAACTAATCCAAAAAGAAACAGACCAATAAAAAAAGGAATTAAAGCTAATAAACCCATGTCATGTCTGTAATGAGCAAGACTAAAAATCATAGACTGAAAAATGATTCCTTTTCTCAAACCAAACAAAAGTACCATTTCCTCCATTAACCATCCACGAAAAACTATCTCCTCAGCAAAAACAATACCCACTATCAATAGTATTGAGTTTAATAGAGCACCTAATTTTATACTATCAATTCTATCAACCCAGCCAAAAAAGTAAAGAAACAGAAAAAGAATAGATAGAAGAAAAACTGAAAATATAAATCCACTAAAAAATATTTTTAAAGCTTTAATTTTATTTTTAAAATCTAACCCTATAGATACCCATAGATGATTAGTTTTCCATCTAATACGTCCCCAACTAGGAAGAACACATAGAAAGATAATAAATGATATTATAGTCCCTATAATACTTAAATCATTGGGACTAATCTCTCGATTAAAAAGATAGACAACATGACTAATTAACCATCCAGCAGGATATAAAAATAAAAAAAGAGTAAATGTTGGTATAAATTGCATCTTTTGATGCAACCATTTATTCCATAAACGACTAATTAATGATTTCAGCTTTCTAATTCTATAGTACTTGTTAGGCCTTTTGCCTTTAGAGATTCAGAATAAAATTCAGCAGGTTCTAAGTCACAAGTAATAACAAGTCCAACACCACTATTATGAGTTTCTAACATTATATTTAAAGCATCCTGTTCACTTAATTGTGGAACCACCTGCCTTAAAGTTTCAACTACATAATCCATAGTATTTACTGGATCATTATGAAGCAAAACCTTATATTTGGGAGATAATTTCCTAACTCGTTGGACTTCCCGATCAATAACAGCAGTGTCTCCATCATTTTGATTTACAGAATCAACCATAATTAATTTGCCAAGATGAATAGCACTTTTAAAAAAAGAACTTACCATGATATTACGCATTAAAGTTTTACGATTCTTTCCATAGCTTTCTCGACATTTTCCCTACTGTTGAAGGCAGACAATCGAAAATAACCTTCTCCCGCAGCCCCAAAGCCACTTCCTGGAGTTCCCACAACATTTGCTTTTTTAAGCAAGAAATCGAAAAAATCCCATGAGCTCATGTTTTCAGGTGTTTTAATCCAGGCATAGGGGGCATTGATCGCCCCAAAGACTTCAAAACCTGCAGAAGTCAAATTGGATTTAATAATTTGCGCATTGTCCATATAAAAACTTATCAATCTTTTAATTTGAGCTTGCCCTTGTTCAGAGTAGACAGCCTCAGCCCCTCTCTGGACTATGTAATTTACACCATTGAATTTAGTACTCTGACGACGATTCCATAAAGACCATAAATCAACTTCTTTGTTTCCTGCTTTACCTTTTAAAGTCTTAGGAATCACTGTAAAAGCACATCGTATTCCTGTGAAACCTGCATTTTTTGAAAAAGAACGAAACTCAATTGCACAATCTTTTGCTCCTTCAATTTCATAAATGGAATGAGGAATTGATTCATCTTGAATGAAAGCCTCATAGGCAGCATCAAAAAGAATCAATGAATTGTATTTCTTTGCATAATCAACCCAAGATGCTAATTGTTCTCGAGTCGCTACAGCTCCAGTTGGATTATTAGGAAAACAAAGATAAATCAAATCAAATTTTTCTTTTGGTATTTCTGCCTCAAAACCATTTTCTGAATGAATTGGAATGTAAGTTAAACCTTGATATTCCCCTGACTCATTTACTTCTCCTGTCCTCCCAGTCATTACATTAGTGTCAACGTATACCGGATAAACAGGATCAGTTACTGCGATTTTATTTTCCTTACCGAGAATATCTAAAATATTGCTGCTGTCGCATTTTGAGCCATCTGAAATAAAGATTTCGTCTGCTGAGATCTTACAACCACGAGATAAATAATCATTTAGACAGATGCTCTCGCGAAGCCAAGAATAGCCTTGCTCCGGGCCATACCCCCGAAAACCTTCAGCAGTTCCCATCTCTTCAATAGCCACTTTCATTGCTTCACGACAAGCCATAGGAAGAGGTTCAGTGACATCACCAATCCCTAAACGGATCAAATCACTATCTGGATACTTAAAACTAAATTCCTTAATTCTTCTAGAAATCTCTGGGAAAAGATAACCTGCTTTTAATTTCAGGTAATCAGCATTAACTTGAACCACTTGAAAATCAACTAGATTTATTTAAGGATAATCCCTCAAACCCCTTCAGATATTCAAAGTTAGACGATCATATAATTTAGAACGATTTTTCCTATCCTGACTAATACCAAATAAAGAATTTTAAAAAAGTGATCCTGTGTTAATGTAATTATTACTAAGCAAACAGGTTTAAGTCCTTATTGTTCTTAGTTAACGTCAGTTATTCTTAAAGGGAAACCTAGATTAAACTCTGGCAACTCCGGAAATAAACCGGAATATATTTAATTCCCACTTCGAACAGTCGTCAAAAATCTCTTTAAGTTTGTTTGGCGTTAAAAAATTTACAACGATCAATTTGCAGTTTTTCTGCTGATTTGTTTTTTAATAGCTTGAAAAAGCTCAACATTATATATGCCCCAGCAAATTGTCATTGCTGAGCATTTGCGAATTGCCGCTCTGCTCACTGATGAGAGACTAGATGAATTAATTGTGGCTCAAGGTAGCTACCAAATAGGAGATGTTTTCTTGGGAACAGTTGAAAATGTTCTTCCAGGAATAGATGCAGCTTTTGTCAATATTGGAGAAAGTGAAAAAAATGGTTTTATTCATGTAAATGATCTTGGACCACTGAGATTAAAAAAAGCCACTGCTGGAATAACAGAGTTACTCGAGCCAAGGCAAAAGGTTTTAGTTCAAGTAATGAAAGAGCCCACTGGATCAAAAGGTCCTAGACTGACTGGGAACTTAGCTCTTCCAGGTAGATATCTTGTCCTTCAACCTTATGGACAAGGTGTCAATATTTCGAGAAGAATTAGTACTGAGAGTGAAAGAAATCGACTTAGAGCATTAGGAGTCCTGGTCAAGCCTCCAAGCACTGGTCTTCTGATGAGAACAGAAGCGGAAGATGTTTCTGAAGAACTGTTAATAGATGATCTAGAAAGTCTTCTTAAACAATGGGAGCTTATTCAACAAGCATCTGAAAGTTGTACCCCTCCAATTCTTTTAAATAGAGATGAAGACTTTATTCATAGAATCCTGAGAGATCATATAGGCCAAAATGTTCAACATATGATCGTAGATAATCCTGAAGCAGTTGGTCGTATAAAAAATTTCCTTGGCAAGGATAGTAAAGAACTAACAATAGAACTTCATAGCGAATCACAAAATATATTAGAAAAATACCGAGTAATTTCTGCAATTACTGATGCATTAAAACCAAGGGTAGATCTACCATCTGGTGGTTATATAATAATAGAACCAACAGAAGCTTTAACTGTTATTGATGTCAACTCTGGTTCATTTACTCGTTCAGCAAATTCCAGAGAAACAGTTCTATGGACAAATTGTGAAGCAGCAATAGAAATAGCAAGACAATTAAAATTAAGGAATATTGGTGGGGTTATTATCATTGATTTTATAGATATGGATACAAGAAGAGATCAACTTCAATTATTAGAGCATTTCACATCTGCTATTAACGGTGACTCGGCACGGCCACAAATTGCTCAAATTACAGAACTGGGACTTGTTGAGTTAACCAGAAAAAGACAAGGTCAGAATATATATGAATTGTTTGGAAAAACTTGTCCTAATTGCCAAGGGCAAGGGCATCTTCCAAATATCACTATTCAAGACAAAATCCAAACAATCTCAACTGAATCTGGTGTAATCAATTCAAGTTTAGTCATAGGGAATGAAATACAATCTATACAAGAAAATAATATCAAGAAGAAGCGAACTAATAAAACAAAAGATACAGAAACAAGCTTAATTAATGACGAGAATAAATCAATTCTAAATAATAATTTGGTGCCTGTATTAACAGATACAAGTGGTGACGACATTTCTTTAAACAATAACAAAAAGAAAGAAAAAATTACAATTAATATACATATGAATAAGAGTGAGGAGTTTGTATACAGTTCAATGGGATTAGATCCTATTCTTCTCTTAGAAGAACCTCCATCAACTGAAAACTACACTGTTAATATAATCAGACCTGGGGAAGAAATAGGGGAGGAAAGAAACAATATACTTGAGCCAGATCAAGGAAACACACTTAATAATAATCCCCATGACAAGCATAGAAAAAATAATAAGGATATTATTCGTCTTAAAAACAACAATCCTATTGAGAAAAAATCAACCAATTCTGAAGAAATAGAAAATGTCGAAGAAGAAAAGATCAATGTGGATTTCGATGAAGAAACAAATGAATTAACTATTGCTGACAATATTATAAAAAATGAAAAGAATGAATCTAGTTCTACTGAATCACAAGAAGTTAATGAGGATCCAAGAAGAAAAAGAAGAAGGTCTTCCGCTTCTTCTTAAACATGGAGTCCAAGAAATCTCTGATTGCAGGAGTTGATGAAGTAGGGAAAGGTTGTTTATTTGGCCCCGTTTTTGCTGGAGCAGTAATATTAAGCAAAGCAAACGCAACAAATCTCTTAAGACAAGGCCTGAAGGACAGTAAAAAATTAAGCCCCCGAAAAAGACATGACTTAGTTCCTTTAATAAAAACAAACTCAATAGATTGGGCGATAGGCCAGGCTTCAGCAAGAGAAATTGACAGTATCGGAATCCGAAAGGCTACTGAGAAAGCAATGCTAAGAGCATTAGAAAAATTTTCATCCCCACCAGACTTAATTCTCGTAGACGGAATATTACCCATTCACCTGTGGCCAGGACAACAAAAAACACAAGTTCGAGGTGAGGATCATTTCCCCTCAATTGCAGCCGCAAGTGTTTTAGCAAAAGAAGCAAGAGATGAATTGATTAAACGACTAGCTCGCCAATACAGTCTTTATGGGCTAGAAAATAATAAGGGGTATGGAACTGCAATCCATAGAATAAATCTAATCAAATCAGGGGCAACAAAACTCCATCGAAAAAGTTTTCTCTCCAGATTGGAAATAGGTTGATATTTATTTTGTAACTATTTTTCTTTACACCAATTATTAAAGTCAACAATTAGCTGCTTCTCAACCCTTGCCTTAATTCCTAATAAAATTCCATTTAATATTGATTGCCCTGTGGACTCGAGTATTTTAGGAGGAATTAATCTCAATAGCTGAGGCTGACTGACTGTTACACCCAAAAGAGCCTCGCCTTCAAGGCCTGAAGGTTTTGCCTCCAGAACTGCATCTAAGGTTAAATCAAAATCATCAACTAATCCCAAGCCATCTAATTGACTTTCCGTAACATACATTCTGATTTTTCTATCAGTATTTTCGACCCCTATTGATACAACTGGATTTATTTGAAGTTGAAAAACCTTAAAGCTTGTGACTTCGTACTTAAAACTACCTGGCCCCAAAGTAGTCAATTTTTTAGGATCAAGCATTGCTCCTACAACTCTTTCCTGTTGTAGGAGATAATCAGGAAGTTGATCCTCATTATCTTGAACAACTAGATCAATTTTTTGTCGCGCTGTAAAGGCAAGAGCCATTATCAAAAACTTGCTCAGATTGATCTTATCGGCATTTACCCCTTTTTTTTTCCAATGTCAACTCGAGTGGCCTACCTTGGGCCAAAAGGAACATACGCTGAGAAGGCTGCAAAAGCTCTAGCAGCACTAGAAAACCTTAACTTTCCACAGTTCTCTCCATGTAAAGGGTTGAGGTCTGTGGTGGATAATCTTGCAAACAATCTTTGTGAAGCAGCCGTAGTACCAATTGAAAATTCAGTAGAAGGTGGTGTTACAACAACATTAGATTCTCTATGGAGACATAAAAATCTATTTATTCACAGAGCTCTGGTGCTCCCCATAAAGCACTCACTAATGAGCAGCGGATCAATATCAAGTGTTTCAGAGGTCCTTTCCCATCCTCAGGCAATAGCTCAATGCAGCCAGTGGTTAAACGACAACATTCCAAATGCCGTGCATTTACCAACAAATTCAACGGCAGAAGCCATAAGAATGGTAAAAGGCAGCTCATTTAGAGCAGCGATAGGATCCAAAGATGCAAGTCAAGATCTAAATATTCTGGCTTACCCTATTAATGATATTGAAGGTAATTGCACAAGATTTGTTCTACTTAGTAAGAACAACATTAAAGTTGATGGGAATAAAGCAAGTATGGCTTTTTCTCTTAAGTCAAATAGTCCAGGTGCATTACTAAAAGCATTGAATTGCATAGCAAATCTTGGCTTGAATATGAGTAGAATAGAGTCTCGTCCTTCAAAAAGAGAATTAGGGGAATATGTCTTTTTCATAGATCTTGATTTAAATAATTCTAATAAAAAAGACTTTGAAAAAATTACTGAAGAGTTATCTCCACTTTGCAATCAAATAATTAATTTTGGATGTTATTTCGGATCAGAAGTTGAGTAATTTATCCTCTTGCTTTGAAAACTCCAAATTTCATCAAACCTCTTGAAAAAGACCATCTCATCATTAGTATCGTTGGGATTTCTCTAAATGCCTTTAAAAGAGACCTAAGGCCTAACCTCAAGATAGATGAAGGCCTTCTAAACCCTTCATATATCGATTCATTCCAAGATTGGATTGTGTATTTTGTCCAATTAGAAGTCTCTACAGAGCTCCCATAATAAGGACTGTTTAATAAGTTGTTTTTAAACCCTTCAATACTTGAAAATTCAGGATGGGTCCATTGAATTAGTAATTGATTCATAATGAACTTTTCCAATAAATTTAAGGGGTACTTTATTGAATCTCTTTGATTCCAATCGGCAATTGCTAAAACGCCACCAGGCCTAAGGACTCTGAGCATCTCATCTGCGAACGTTTGTTTATCAAAGATATGAGGCCCAGCTTCAACACTCCAAACCCCATCAAAGCTTCCTTTTTCAAACTTTAAATCAAGTGCATCCATTACCTCGAAACGACAAAAATCGTTTTTAGCAGTTAATTCATTTGCTCTTTTAATTTGTTCTTGGCTTATGGAAATACCAATGACATCAAATCCATAGTGATCAGATAATATTCTTGAACTTCCTCCAATTCCACATCCAACATCTAAAACCCTTGAGCCTTTTGGTAATTTATCCAAACCGCTCCAACGAACTAATTCATGAACAAAATCAACCTTTGCTTTTCTAAAGTCTTTTTTTATTTTTGGTCTTTCGTAAAAACCAAGATGTATATGTTCTCCCCAGAGATTTTCTAATAAACGATCATTAGTCCAGGAATCATATGAGGATGCAACACTATTAACTGATTCATATTTCCGACTTTTCTTGAGCCATAGAGTACTTAAAGTAAATAGAAATAAAGTACTAAATATAAAAATTAATATCCATTGCATAATTAGTTGTTAGCTTGATCAGCGTTTGAAAAAGTATCTTTTAAAGCAGTTCTGGCAGCTAGTTGCCTTCTTGTGTGATCAAGAAGTTCGTATTCTCTTTCCAATCGATGGTAAGTATTTGTTAACTCTAATAAATTTTGCTGTTCACTTGCTACTGGACCTCCAAGATGAGCAGCTATCCAAAAAGACAACTCTCTGGGGATTTCGGGCAAAGAGTCAGGAAGTACCTTCTCAGAATCAGTTAATTTGGAGGTAAGAGAAACTACATCCTTCAGGGCGATAGCAACGGAGTCTTTGAGTTCTAATAGTTTTGTTTGATCTGAAATTTGATCATCATCGACCCAACTAACTAAAGCATTAATAAAAGGGGTTTCGCTAATGATTTCTAAGACTCGAAATCTTTGCTGTCCAATAGTAACTATGTTACTTCTACCATCTTGTGAAGTTTGATGCTTGATGATCTCAGCACAACAACCAACATCTGCCATTTTTTTTTCAACTGGATCCCATCTAACAACTCCAAAACGGCTATCCGATTTCAAAACAGATTGAAGCATCACTCTATAGCGAGTCTCAAAAATATGAAGAGGCAAGTATTCCTGAGGAAAGAGCACAACCTCAGGCAATGGGAAAAGTGGCAGCTCCCTAACTGAAAGTTCGCTCAAATGAGTATTCCTAATTAAACATATCCTAGATAATCAATCTCGGGTTTGAGAGAAAAAGATCTAGAGCTTAACTTCTATATCAACTCCGCTTGGAAGGTCCAACTTCATCAAAGCGTCTATAGTCTTTGCTGAAGGGCTATAAATATCAATAATTCTTCTATGTGTTCTTGTTTCAAAATGCTCTCTTGAGTCTTTATCAACATGAGGGGAACGAAGAACACAATAAATTTTTCTTTTTGTAGGAAGAGGAATAGGACCAATTGCTGAAGCAGCTGTTGTATCTGCAGTCTCAATAATTTTATCGCAAGATAAATCTAGCATTCTTCTATCAAAAGCCTTTAGGCGAATGCGTATTTTTTGCTGAGCAATTGCAGTTGACATGATGGGATGACCAAAAGTTAATTAAGTTTTCTAGGTTCTTTTAAGTATGAACTCATCAGTTCATTTGTTTTTCCAATCTAGAGGATGACCTGAATAAATAACAAGTCATCCTCAAAATCATTACTCAATTATTTTAGAAACTACTCCAGCTCCAATGGTACGACCACCTTCACGAATTGCGAATCTCATACCTTGTTCTATCGCAACAGGAGATATCAATTCTCCTGTCATTTTTATTCTGTCACCAGGCATGACCATTTCAACATTGCTGCCATCATCAGATGTGAATGCAGTAATTTGACCTGTTACATCGGTAGTACGAATATAGAACTGAGGACGATAACCAGCAAAGAAAGGAGTATGGCGGCCACCTTCTTCTTTTTTTAATACATATACCTCACCCTCGAATTTGGTATGAGGAGTAATGGATCCTTTTTTAACAAGAACCATTCCTCTTTCAATATCTTCTTTTTGAATACCTCTCAAGAGAAGTCCAACATTATCTCCAGCCATACCTTCATCAAGAAGTTTTCTAAACATCTCAACTCCAGTTACGGTTGTAAGTCTTGTATCTCTAATTCCTACAATTTCCACCTCCTCTCCGACTGTTACTTTTCCTCTTTCAATTCGTCCAGTAGCAACAGTTCCTCGACCAGTAATTGAGAAAACGTCTTCAATAGCCATTAAGAAAGGCTTATCAACTTCACGCTCGGGTTCTGGAATTGAAGAATCAACAGCAGTCATCAATTCATCTATTTTCGTCTCCCAATCTGCTTCTCCTTCTATAGCTTTTAATCCAGAAACTTGAACAACAGGAATGTCATCACCAGGGAAGTCATAACTCGTGAGAAGTTCACGAATCTCCATTTCTACAAGTTCTATCATTTCTTCATCATCGACCATGTCACATTTGTTTAGTGCAACGACCAATGCTGGTACACCAACCTGCTTGGCCAAAAGAATATGTTCTTTTGTTTGTGCCATTGCTCCATCGGTAGCTGCTACAACAAGAATTGCACCGTCCATTTGAGCAGCACCTGTGATCATGTTTTTTACATAATCAGCGTGACCTGGGCAATCAACATGAGCGTAATGCCTACCATCAGTTTCATATTCAACGTGAGCGGTGTTGATTGTGATCCCACGTTCACGCTCTTCTGGAGCTCCATCAATTTCAGCATAATCTTGCGCTTCGGCTTGACCTTTTTTGGCTAAAACCTTTGTGATTGCAGCAGTAAGTGTTGTTTTGCCATGGTCAACGTGGCCAATAGTACCTATGTTGACGTGAGGTTTGTTCCTCTCAAACTTCTCGCGAGCCATTTTTTTTAAAGAATCGGGGGTTGGTTAGTAAATTTTAGAGATCAGGAATTGCCCTGATTCTTGGAGATAATTGCTTCAGCAACATTACGAGGAACTTCCTCGTAGGTGCTGAACTCCATTGAGAAAATACCCCGACCTTGAGTCATTGATCGGAGTTGAGTGGCATAGCCAAACATTTCGGCTAATGGCACTTTTGCCTGGACTTTGGATTGTCCATCATCGATGGATTGACCTTCAACCTGACCTCGTCTAGAGGACAGATCTCCAATTATAGAGCCTAGGAAGTCCTCAGGCACTTCTACCTCAACTTTCATCATAGGTTCAAGAAGTACAGGATTGCACTTCTTGATTCCATCTTTGAAAGCCATTGAGCCAGCAATCTTGAAAGCCATCTCTGATGAGTCAACATCATGATAAGAGCCATCAACCAATGTAACTTTTACATCAATTAGAGGATAGCCAGCAATGACGCCAGACTCACATGTTTCTTTCATTCCTGATTCTGCAGGTTTTATATATTCTTTTGGAACAGAACCACCGACTATTTTATTAATAAACTCAAAACCAGTTCCTGGTTCACCTGGCTCAACTTCAATAACAACATGACCATACTGACCTTTACCTCCTGTTTGTCTTGCAAACTTTCCTTCACCTGAAGAGCTGGCTCTAATTGTTTCTCTATAAGAAACTTGAGGTGCTCCAATATTTGCCTCTACCTTAAATTCTCTCAACATACGATCCACCAAAATCTCTAGGTGAAGTTCACCCATACCTGCAATTACAGTTTGATTTGTCTCTTGATCAGTACTAACTCTGAAAGTTGGATCTTCCTCAGAAAGAGATGTTAGCGCCTTCCCTAACTTTTCCATATCACTCTTAGTCTTGGGTTCTACCGCAACTGAAATAACTGGCTCAGGAATATATAGAGTTTCAAGAACAATTGCCTCTTCGGAAGCACATAAAGTATCTCCCGTCGTTGTATTTTTCAGACCAAGCACAGCACCAAGATCTCCAGCTCTTAATTCATCGACTTCCTCACGGTCATCAGCTTTCAAAATGATCAACCTAGATATTCTCTCTTTTGCGTCCTTAGTTGAATTAAGTACATAACTTCCTTTTTCAAGGACACCGGAATACATACGAACAAAAGTTAATTTGCCATATGGATCAGCCATTACCTTGAATGCAAGCGCGCTAAATGGAGCGCTATCATCCGAAGGCCTAACGGCTTCTTTTCCATTGGGAAGCAAACCCTGTATAGGAGGCACATCAACCGGAGCAGGAAGATAATTAACTACTGCATCTAGTAATAACTGAACCCCTTTATTTTTAAAAGCTGAACCACATAACATTGGTACCAAACCATGTTTAAGAACTCCTTCCCTAATACCAGTTTTGAGTTGTTCAATTGTTAGCTCACCATTTTCTAGAAACGCTTCAAGCAATTCTTCCTCAGTTTCTGCTATTGACTCCATTAATTTTGATCGCCAATCAGATACTAAATCAACCATGTCTGATGGAACATCAGTCTGCTCAATATCTTTCCCAAGATCATCTTTATAAATGTAAGCTTTATTTTCTACGAGATCAATAATGCCCTTCAAATCATTTTCGGCTCCAATAGGTAACTGAATTGGAACTGCGTTAGCTTTTAATCTATCTTTGATTTGACCATGGACTTTAAGAAAGTCTGCTCCAGTTCTATCCATTTTGTTGACAAATACCATTCTCGGTACTGAATATCTATCGGCTTGACGCCAAACTGTTTCAGATTGAGGCTGTACTCCACCAACCGCGCAAAAGACAGCAATTACACCATCAAGAACTCTCATCGAGCGCTCAACTTCAATAGTGAAGTCAACGTGTCCAGGAGTATCGATGATGTTTATACGGTGATCGTCCCATGTAGTTGAAATCGCCGCAGCGGTAATTGTGATTCCCCTCTCTCTCTCTTGGGCCATCCAATCAGTGACAGCTGCACCATCATGGACTTCTCCCATCTTATGAACGACACCTGAATAGAACAAAATTCTTTCAGTACAAGTGGTTTTACCAGCATCAATATGTGCAGCAATCCCGATATTTCTTACTCGTTCCAAAGGAAAGGCGCGTGCCACAGAAAATACTCCGACTAAAGGGCTTTAAAATGCGCATGGACTCTACAACTAAGCATGCTAAAAAAGAAATATTTTGAGGATTTAAATAGAAAAATTTGACCTAAATCAATAGCGATAATGAGCAAAAGCTTTATTTGCCTCGGCCATTTTATGGGTCTCTTCCCTCTTCCTTACTGCATTTCCAGCTTCATTAGCAGCATCCATTAGCTCCCCAGCAAGTTTTTGAGCCATGCTTCTACCATTTCTTGATCTAGAGAAATTTACTAACCATCTGAGCGCCATTGCAGTTCCTCTTTCTTGACGAACCTCCATTGGAACCTGGTATGTGGCTCCACCTACCCTTCTAGCTCTCACTTCAACAAGAGGTGTGACATTTTTTACTGCTGTTTCAAATAATTCAATCGGGTCTGAACCAGTTCGTTCGTTAATTAAACCAAAGGCATCAGAAAGAATTTTTTGAGCTGTTGATTTCTTCCCATGTTTCATCAATCGATGGACCATCATACTTGCCAAACGATTATTGAACTGAGGATCAGGGAGAACAGGTCTTTTTTCTGCTGCGTTTCTTCTTGACATGAAATTAAATTTGTATAAAGGAAGAATTCAATTAATCAAAATAAATTTTTATTCTTTAGGAAATTTAGCTCCGTATTTTGATCTTGACTGTCTACGGTCTTTCACCCCAGCGGTATCAAGAGTTCCTCTAACTATGTGATATCTAACTCCCGGTAGATCTTTAACCCTCCCACCTCTCAGTAAAACTACAGAGTGTTCTTGAAGGTTGTGACCAATACCACCGATATAAGCAGTAACTTCAAAACCTGAGGTTAATCTTACACGAGCTACCTTTCTAAGGGCCGAGTTAGGTTTTTTAGGAGTTGAGGTGTAAACCCTTGTACATACTCCTCTCCTTTCTGGGCAACCTCGCAAAGCAGGAGATTTTGTCTTCGTTTTTAGAGTCTTTCGCTCTGTTCTTATCAACTGTTGAATGGTTGGCATTAATTTAATATTTGGTCTAAGTTCGACCAGATTCAACAATTCCCCAGATTACTTGGTCAACCACCCAAATTCGTATTTTTCATCAATTAATATTTTATTTTTATTCAGGTTTAAGCATAAGTACAAATATTTTCAAGAAAGTATGGAATAAAAAACTTGATGGTCGACAAAAATGTTTAAGATGTAACTCTAAGAACTATCAAATCAATCTAATCATCTATTTCAAAGCTTACCAATAGCACTTTTGTAAGAAAAGAAAAAATAGTAAGTTAAAAAACATGCATCAACAACTCTCAAGATCAAATTGGCCTTACTGCGATAGCACCTATCCAGATGCCTTTTCTGGGGAGAAAGATGCATGTGGCGTGGGCTTCATAGCTAGCGTTGAAGGCAAACAAAATCATTGGGTATTGTCTCAGGCATTACGTGGTCTGAGTTGCATGGAACACAGAGGAGGATGCGGAGGAGATAGCGACTCAGGTGATGGTGCCGGTATTTTATGTGAAATTCCATGGTCATATCTCAGGCAAGTTTGGGACATAGCTAAACATTGCGAGCCCCAATTATCAGGGATAGGGATGATGTTTATGCCTAAAGAGTTAAAGACTAGAGAAATAGCGAGAAAGATATGTGAGCAAGAAGCTGAGTCTTTAGGCTTAACCTCCAAAGGATGGAGAGATGTTCCTGTTCATGAAGAAGTGTTAGGCAAACTTGCAAGAGAAAATGAACCCTTCATTACACAATGGATAGTCAATATCCAGGATCAAGAAATTAATCTTGAGGCTTTACTTTTTAGATTAAGGCAAAGAATTTCAAATCGTGCAAATTTAGAATTAAAGGGAGATAAATTAGGTCTCTATATATGTTCTTTGAGTAGCAAAACAATTGTATATAAAGGAATGGTCAGAT
The DNA here is from genome assembly GCA_003279655.1 of Prochlorococcus sp. AG-402-A21. Taxonomy (GTDB): domain Bacteria; phylum Cyanobacteriota; class Cyanobacteriia; order PCC-6307; family Cyanobiaceae; genus Prochlorococcus_B. The sequence goes on from QCHI01000001.1 coordinate 191,931, forward strand.
CAGAAATCTTGGCTCCTTTTTATGAAGATCTAAAGGACGATAGATTCGAAGTTTCATACGCGGTTTACCACAGAAGATTTAGTACAAATACTTTACCGAAATGGCCATTGGCTCAACCTATGAGACTTTTAGGTCATAACGGAGAAATAAATACATTATTAGGGAATATAAATTGGGCAAAAGCAACAGAAACAGATATAAGTTCAGTATGGAAGGATAATGCAAATGATCTAAAGCCAATTGTCAATAATTTATTTAGTGATTCAGCTAATCTTGATCTAACTCTTGAATTATTAGTTCGAAGTGGAAGACCTATAACTGATAGCTTATTAACTCTTATACCTGAAGCTTTTAGAGATCAACCTGAATTAACAAATAAACCTGAAATAACTGCTTTTTATGAATACGCAGCTGGAACTCAGGAGCCATGGGATGGGCCAGCATTAATAGTTTTTACTGATGGAAGGAATGTAGGCGCAACACTTGACAGAAATGGACTTAGACCAGCTCGTTATTGCATAACTAAAAATGGATATGTTGTCATGGGATCTGAAACAGGTGTTGTTGAATTAGATGAGCAGCAAATCCAAGAGAAAGGTCGACTTGGACCTGGACAAATGCTGGCAGTAGACTTAGAAAAAAAGAGGATTTTACGAAACTGGGATGTCAAAGAAGAGTCAGCGAGCAGATATCCATACTTAGATTGGTTAAAAGCAAATCGAATCAATCTTAACAACCAAAATTGGGAATTAGAGAATAAATTCGATAAGCAAGAGTTACTTAAGCAACAAATTGCATTTGGATTTAGTGCGGAAGATTTTGATTACATAATTAATAGCATGGCAGCAAATGCAAAAGAACCAACTTATTGCATGGGAGATGATATTCCACTAGCCATACTTTCTAATAAACCACACATTCTTTATGACTATTTCAAACAAAGATTTGCACAAGTCACTAATCCACCAATTGATCCTCTTAGAGAAAAACTGGTTACTAGCTTAGAAATGCATCTTGGTGTTAGAAAAGCACCATTATCTCCAAAACCAGACTCAGCAAGACTAATTCATATTAAATCACCAATAATTAATGAAAAAGAATTAACTTCAATAAAAAAACTAGGGCTTAATTACAAGGAAATATCGATATTAATTCCTATTAATAATGGTGAATTAAACTTAGATAAAGGTCTGAAAAATCTATGCCTTGAAGCAGAAGATAGTGTAATTAATGGTAGCGAAATACTAATTCTCTCAGATAGAAATATTAATCGAGAAAGGTCCTATATTCCTCCTCTTCTTGCTGTTGGAGCAGTTCATCATCACTTACTTAGGAAAGGACTAAGGCTAAAAACTTCTATAATTATAGATACAGCTCAGTGTTGGAGCACTCATCATATAGCCTGTCTGATTGGATTTGGAGCAAGTGCAATTTGTCCTTGGTTGACATTGGAAACTACTCGCCATTGGTGGCAATTACCTAAAACACAAAAACTTATTTCCGATGGGAAGTTGTCTAAATTATCTATAGACATGGCTCAAGAAAATGTTAAGAAAGCAATGGAAGATGGACTAAGAAAAATACTTTCAAAAATAGGAATCTCAGTCCTAGCAAGCTATCACGGAGCACAAATTTTTGAAGCTATAGGTATCGGAGCAGATTTAATTGATTTAGCTTTCAAGGGAACAACAAGTCGTATAGCAGGACTAACTCTGAGCGAATTATCAATCGAGACAATTTCATTTCATAAAAAAGCTTTCCCAGAGCTTTCGCAAAAAAAACTTGATTTTAATGGATTTGTTCAATATCGAAATAGTGGGGAATTTCATTTAAATAATCCAGAAATGTCAAAAATACTTCATGCTGCAGTGAAAGCCGGGCCTGAATATGACCACTTCAAAACTTATCAACAACTTCTAGAAAATCGTCCTGCTACTACCCTCAGAGATCTCCTTACATTTAAGACTGCTACCCAACCTTTACCTCTTGATCAAATAGAGAGTGTTGAGAGTATTTGTCAAAGATTTTGCACCGGTGGAATGAGTCTAGGTGCCCTATCTAGAGAAGCGCATGAAGTTCTTGCCATAGCAATGAATAGAATTGGAGGTAAAAGTAATAGTGGTGAAGGAGGAGAAGATCCTGCGAGATTCAATGTCCTCGAGGATGTTGATGAAAATAATCAATCAAAAACATTACCCAATCTCAAAGGACTAGTAAATGGAGATACCGCATCTTCTGCAATTAAACAAATTGCATCTGGCCGATTTGGTGTAACCCCTGAATATTTAACTAGTGGAAAACAATTAGAAATCAAAGTCGCTCAAGGTGCAAAGCCTGGAGAAGGAGGCCAATTACCTGGACCAAAGGTTGATGAATATATAGCCAAGCTTCGTAATAGCAAGCCAGGAGTAGCTCTTATCTCTCCCCCTCCTCATCATGATATCTATTCCATAGAAGATCTTGCCCAACTTATCCATGACTTACATCAAATAAATCCAGCTGCAAAAGTCAGTGTGAAATTAGTTGCTGAGATAGGAATTGGCACAATTGCAGGCGGCGTAGCAAAAGCAAATGCTGATGTCATCCAAATTTCAGGACACGATGGAGGAACAGGTGCATCCCCACTTAGTTCAATTAAACATGCTGGCTTGCCATGGGAACTTGGATTAACGGAAGTTCATCGCTCTTTATTAGAAAATGGCCTTCGCGAAAGGGTTTTATTAAGAGCTGATGGAGGTCTAAAGACAGGATGGGATGTTCTGATTGCAGCTTTACTTGGAGCAGAAGAATATGGTTTTGGAACAGTCGCAATGATTGCCGAAGGTTGCATAATGGCGAGGATTTGCCATACAAATAAATGTCCAGTCGGTATAGCAACTCAACAAGAAGGCTTAAGAAAAAGATTCCCTGGATTACCAGAACATGTGGTTAACTTTTTTATTTTCGTAGCTGAAGAAGTCAGACAATTGATGAGTCAAGTTGGAGTAGCAAAAATTGAGGATCTTATTGGAAGAACAGATTTATTAATCCCAAGAAATCTAGACCTAACAAAAACAAAAGAAGTTGACCTATCTAGCTTGCTCAAACCTTTAGACAACTCAAAAGATCGTTCATGGTTGACCCACGCAATACAAGCCCATAGCAATGGAGAAGTTATTGAAAATGCCCTACTAAAAGACGAAGAAGTTTCAAATGCAATTCAAACTCAAGGAAGCATCACTAAAGAAATGCCAATTGTTAATACTGATAGAAGTGTTTGCGCTCGAATCTCTGGGACAATAGCTAAAATTTATGGAAATAAAGGTTTTAAGGGGAATTTAAATTTAATTTTTAAAGGTTCAGCTGGACAAAGTTTTGGTGCATTTATTTTAAAAGGAATGAATATTTCTTTAATAGGAGAGGCTAATGATTATGTAGGGAAAGGCATTAATGGAGGTTCCATTACGATTGTTCCCGAAATAATTAATGACACATCTAACACTCAGGTAATACTTGGCAATACATGTCTATATGGAGCAACTGGTGGAAAATTATTCGCCCTTGGTATAGCGGGGGAACGTTTTGGTGTTCGCAATAGTGGAGCTCATGCTGTTATTGAAGGAGCGGGAGATCATTGTTGCGAATATATGACTGGTGGAGTGGTTGTTGTGCTTGGAAAAACTGGAAGAAACATAGGAGCAGGAATGACAGGAGGCTTAGCCTTTATTCTTGACAAAAAAAATGAACTTGACTTAAGAATGAATAAAGAAATTGTTGAGGTACATCATCTAACTTCAACCAACCAAGAACAATTCTTAAATGACTTAATTATTGAATATCATCAAAAGACTAAAAGTCCTTTAGCTCAAAAGATTCTTTTAGACTGGTCTTCGTGGAAAAATTTATTTAAGGTTGTAGTTCCTCCAAGCGAAAAGAATAAATTAGGTATTGAGGAAGCGTTGGAGAAAGCGGCAATATAGACAGACAAGAATGCCTATATTTATTAAGACAGAGAAGTTTAAAGACAAAACCTTAGAATTATCTAATATTGAAAGGAAAAAATTCTTATTAATGCATAAAGAATGGGTTAAAAATATTAGTAACTCCGGCCATTACATCCATAGCGGATATTTAATAAATGAACAAAAGATGCCGGGTGGTGGTGGTTTATTAATTCTTGAAGCGAAGGATTATTTAACAGCAAAAAAAATCATAGAAAATGATCCCATGATTAAAAATAATTTAGTTATCTGGGATCTTCAAGAATGGATATCTATTGATGAAAGTCAACCAAAGTTTTGAAATCATCTTGGATGAGACATCATTAATTTTTTAACTTCTCCTGCGTGATAACTACTTCTAGTTAATGGTGAACTAATGACCTGCAAAAACCCTAAATTATTTTCCCCCTCAAAACGGTAACTATCAAATTGAGAAGGAGATACAAATCTATTAACAGGCAAATGTTTTGGTCCTGGAGATAAATATTGGCCAATAGTTACTATATCAACTTTATTTAGATGCAGATCATAAAGAACACTCAAAATCTCTTCATCTGTTTCCCCTAATCCAGCCATTAAGCCAGATTTTGTATACACTCTTGGCCAACCTTCACGAACTCTTTTTAATAATTCCAAAGACCTTTCATATTTTCCTTGAGGTCTGACTCTTGGATATAGCCTTGGAACTGTCTCTATATTGTGATTTAGTACATTTGGAGCGGCATCCAAAATAACTTTCAAAGCATCCCAATTACCGCAAAGATCTGGAATTAAAACTTCAATAGATGTAAAAGGAGATTTCTTTTGAACAGCCTTAATACATTTCAAAAATTGACTAGCGCCACCATCTTCTAAATCATCACGATTGACGGAAGTTATTACAACATGAGTTAAGCCCATCCTGGAAACAGCCTCACCTAAACGATCAGGTTCTGATGGGTCTAAAAGTCTTTTCGAATTATCAAATGAGATATCGCAATAAGGGCATTTCCGAGTGCAGGCAGGACCCATTATCAAGAAAGTAGCAGTACCTCCTGCAAAACATTCTCCAATATTTGGACAACTTGCTTCCTGACAAACTGTATTGAGTTTTAAATCAACTAATAGATCAGCAACATTGCCAATCCTCTCTTGCTGCGGTGCCTTAACACGTAACCAGTCTGGTTTAAGCAAAGCTCTTTTAATAACAAACTAACTTTAGAAAGAATTTCCAAATTGACTTGATTTTTTAACTTCTTCTAAAGTTGATTACTACAAATAAGCTTAAAACTAATTATGCGATTCTATGGTTCGTAGCAATCAACAAAAAATCAATTAGAAAAATAGCCTCTTGGTGTTAAAAATCTATTGTTTTTTATGACACTCTGACTATTACCAATGACCAAAATAGTCAGCATATCGACCTGATCAAATGGCAAGGTTTCAAGAGTGTGTATTTCTATGCTTTCATCTGGCCTCCCAAGCTCTCTAGCGATAGCAACAGGTGTGCATGATTTGCGAAATTCGATTAATAAATCAACAGTCTTTTTTAACTGCCAATCACGTTTTTTTGATTTTGGATTAAATATTGCAATAACAAAGTCACCTATCGCTGCACTTTTAATTCTCCTCTCAATTTGATCCCACGGAGTCAAAAGATCACTTAAGGAGATAGAACAAAAATCATGCATAAAAGGCGCTCCTAGTTTTGCAGCAGCCATTTGAAAGGAGCTAATGCCTGGATGCACTTGAAATAAAGGCCTTGAATCAATCTTTTCATTTAGCCAAAGTTCAAGAGCCAAACCTGCCATTCCATAAATCCCACTGTCACCAGATGAAATAAGAGCTACCCTTACTCCCTCTTTTGCAAGATCAAGAGCGTATTGACATCGATCTTTTTCAAAAGTTAATTCTGAATCAATTCGAACCTGATCAGGACGACGAATTGAATCCAAATAATTCAAGTAAGGGGTATAACCGATCCAAGCAGAGCATCTAGTTAAAGCTCGACGTGAGTCAGAGGTAAGCATTTCCAAGTCTCCAGGTCCACTGCCAATCAAATGCAATTCACCTTTATGAGGTGCAAAGGGAATTGATACCTCTACCACTGCAATTGTTACAGCACCGCACTCATCCTCGTTGGAATAATAGATTTTTTTTTCTTGTATTAATCTTCCAGACTGACCTCCCAACAAAATTGCGGCAGCTTCAGCGACTGAGGCAGTGCCCATTTCATTCAAAACAACATTTGAAGGAGTTGGCACTTTGACTTGTGAAAGTTCAGGGGCACTAAAAAAATAAATTGGCCATTCATTTTTTTTTGACAAATTCAATAATCCTATTTCATCATTTTTTTTATCAATAGTTGCTAAACCAGAGATTGAAAGATGTGATAAGCCATTTTGATTCAAAGACTCATTAATTGCTCTTTGAATGACCTTTTCATCTGTATTTCTCTCACACCCAATTCCAATAATTATTGTCGGTGGATGCCATGAACATATATTCCTATTTTCATGACCTATATATAAGTCGATATTTTTAAAAAATTTTGGATCATTTTTCTCTAAAAAAGAGAAATTGGAACAACCCTTTAATTTCTGCCACAATTTTGATCCTTTGTCTTGAAAAACAATATTTTTTTGTTCTTTAGACTGACTAATCATTAACTTTCGCCAATCGACATTCCTTCCTCCTCTTTTCCAACCCCATCCTTCACCAAAACAATCCAAAGGGATTCTTCTTTCTGTAAATGAATCTGAAGTGCAAATCACTTCTGCTTCTAAAGAAGCTGCTAATTCACTAGCAAATCGATCTCCTCCTTGCTTATGACCTCCTAAAAGAGTAATAACATTTTTAGCTTTTGAATCCATTACCAGTATTGCTGGATCATTTTCTTTAGATCTAACAAAAGGAGATATGAGTCTGACTACAGCGCCGATTGAGCCTAAAAAAATTAATTTATTATTGTTCTGCCAATGATCTTTTAAAAAATCAATTGGTGAGGATTCAACTAAACCTTGAATTTTTTTTTCTAAGGGAAAAGATGAAACATTAGATATAAAAATTTGATCTACATGTTTGCTTGCTTGCAATCTCTTAAGCAAAGGCAAAGCGCTTAAAGAAAATCCAAATGCAAGCCTTTTTGGAGTTTTTGCTAATGTTTTTTCCAGAACGAGAGATAAAATAAATTTTTGATTTATTCACATAAGGTAGCCTCTTAAAGAAAACTTTAGTAAAAATCAAATATCAAAACTCTGAAATACCCTTTCAACAAATTTATTGAATTCAATAAAAAGCTCTTATCAAGAAATCCAATAGTAATTTTACCTAGCCATTAGCATCATAATTAAACTTTGCAAAGCCAAGAAAGACCAATATAAAAACTATTTGCCCTAATTAATGTCTATTGATATTAAAGCCTCTAGACCTAAAAAACTGTTTTACCTAAACTCCACAACAGGCAAAGATTTACTAATTAAGAAAAACCATGGATTTAATGTCCACTTAAGAATAAAAGTGTAGAACATTTGTTACATGCTTCCGTAGTAACTGACGGTCTACTTTATGCTTATCGCATAACCCCTATATAGGTTTTCAAGTAACTTCAAAGGTAGGTCTTGAATTCCTGAAATCTTTACCAAAGCAATCTAACTTCATAAGTATAATTGCTTATTAAAGATTTCACTCTAATCTTTCCAAGATTAGGCCCCCAAACCTCGATCACATTCCTGAAGGAATCACTCGATGACCATTAGCCCACCAGAAAGAGAACAAAAAAAAGAACCAGTTCTCGATAAACCTATCGAAACTGATGCGATCCCTGTAGATTTTTCCAAGCTTGATAAGCCTGGTTTTTGGTCCAAGTCCCTTGCTAAAGGGCCAAAGACTACTACATGGATATGGAATCTTCATGCTGACGCGCATGATTTTGATACTCATGTTGGAGATCTCCAAGAAACCAGTAGAAAAGTATTTTCTGCTCATTTTGGCCATCTAGCAGTCATCTTTATTTGGATGAGTGCAGCTTTTTTCCATGGAGCTCGCTTTTCTAATTATTCTGGATGGCTCTCTGACCCGACTCATGTCAAGCCAGGAGCACAAGTGGTTTGGCCAATAGTTGGTCAAGAGATGCTTAATGCCGATTTAGGCGGTAATTATCACGGTATTCAGATCACTTCTGGAATCTTTCAGATGTGGAGAGGCTGGGGAATTACCAATGAAACCGAGCTCATGGCTTTAGCTATTGGTGCGCTACTAATGGCAGCCATAATGTTGCACGGTGGCATATATCACTATCACAAAGCTGCTCCCAAGCTTGATTGGTTTAGAAATCTTGAGTCTATGCTCAATCACCACATAGCTGGTCTAGTGGGATTAGGTTCGATTGCTTGGGCTGGACATTGCATTCACATTGGAGCACCAACTGCAGCCCTTATGGATGCAATTGATGCAGGAAAACCTCTAATTATTGATGGCATCCCAATTGCTTCAATTGCGGACATGCCTCTGCCCCACGAGCTTTGCAATCCTGCTATTGCTAGTCAAATATTCCCTGGCCTTGCTGGAAGAACAGTTGAAAATTTCTTTACGACTAATTGGTGGGCGTTTAGTGATTTCTTAACTTTCAAAGGTGGTCTAAATCCAGTTACTGGTAGCTTATGGATGACAGATATTTCTCATCATCATTTAGCTTTTGGAGTACTAGCTGTATTTGGCGGTCATCTATATAGAACAATGTTTGGCATCGGCCATAGCCTTAAAGAAATACTAGATAATCATGCTGGAGATCCAATTCTTTTCCCTGCACCAAATGGTCATAAAGGAATTTATGAGTTTTTAGCTAATAGTTGGCATGCTCAGCTTGGTTTAAACCTTGCAATGATTGGCTCCTTGAGCATCATCATTTCCCATCACATGTATGCGATGCCTCCATATCCGTACTTGTCGATTGATTACCCAACTGTCCTAGGCCTATTTACACACCACATGTGGATAGGAGGATTATTCATTGTTGGTGCAGCAGCTCATGCTGGTATTGCAATGATTAGAGACTATGACCCAGCTGTTCATATTGATAACGTTCTAGACAGAATCTTGAAAGCAAGAGATGCATTAATTAGTCATCTGAATTGGGCTTGCATGTTCTTAGGTTTCCATAGTTTTGGTCTTTATATTCACAACGATGTAATGCGTGCTTTAGGAAGACCTGCAGATATGTTCAGTGATACAGGAATTCAACTTCAACCTGTTTTTGCTCAATGGATTCAAAATATTCATCACTCAGCAGCTGGTTCAACCACTCTTGCTGGTGCGAACGTAAACCTTCAAAGTGGCTTGGTTAGCGAAGTCTTTAATGGCTCCGTAAGTCAAGTTGGGGGAAAAATTGGAATCGCTCCTATACCTCTAGGAACTGCTGATTTCATGATTCACCATATCCATGCTTTTACTATCCACGTAACCCTTCTAATTCTTCTAAAGGGAGTTTTATTCGCAAGGAGTTCTAGACTAATTCCTGATAAAGCGAATCTTGGATTTAGATTCCCATGTGATGGACCAGGAAGAGGAGGCACATGCCAAGTTTCATCTTGGGATCATGTTTTCCTTGGTTTGTTCTGGATGTATAACGGCTTATCAGTAGTTATCTTCCACTTCTCATGGAAAATGCAAAGTGATGTTTGGGGACTTACAGGAGGAAACTTTGCTCAAAGCTCCATAACTATTAATGGATGGCTTAGAGATTTCCTCTGGGCTCAGTCATCACAGGTCCTTACAAGTTATGGTCAACCCATAAGTATGTACGGTTTGATGTTCTTAGGAGCACATTTCGTTTGGGCATTTAGTCTTATGTTCCTATTCAGTGGCCGTGGTTACTGGCAAGAATTATTTGAGTCAATTATCTGGGCTCACAATAAACTTAAGTTGGCACCAACTATTCAACCAAGAGCTCTATCTATCACTCAAGGTCGTGCAGTAGGAGCAGCTCATTTCCTTCTAGGAGGAATTGCTACAACTTGGGCCTTCTTCCACGCTCGCTTAATCGGTCTCGGCTGACCCTCTCTGATCTTTTATAAAATGGCAACTAAATTTCCATCTTTTAGTCAGGGTCTTGCTCAAGACCCTACAACCAGAAGAATCTGGTACGGCATAGCTACCGCTCATGACTTCGAAAGTCATGACGGTATGACAGAGGAACAGTTATATCAAAAACTCTTCTCTACTCATTTTGGTCACTTAGCCATCATTGGTCTTTGGGTGGCAGGAAATCTTTTTCACATTGCTTGGCAAGGAAACTTTGAGCAATGGGTTCTAGATCCAACTCATACTCGTCCAATTGCTCATGCAATTTGGGATCCTCATTTTGGACAAGGTCTTACTGATGCGCTGACTCAGGCAGGAGCAACTTCTCCAGTTAATATTGCTTACTCAGGCTTATACCACTGGTGGTACACAATTGGTATGAGAACTAATGAGCAGCTTTTCCAAGGTGCAATCTTTATTAACATCCTTGTCTGCTGGTTATTGTTTGCTGGATGGCTTCATCTTCAGCCTAAATACAGACCTTCATTAGCATGGTTTAAAAATGCAGAATCTCAGTTAAACCATCACTTAGCTGTTCTTTTTGGATTCAGCAGTATTGCTTGGACTGGTCACTTAATACACGTAGCTATCCCTGAATCAAGAGGAGTACATGTTGGCTGGGATAACTGGTTAACTGTTATGCCTCATCCAGAAGGTCTAACTCCATTTTTCTCAGGGAATTGGGGAGCTTATGCTCAAAACCCTGATTCACTTGATGCGGTTTTTGGAACTACTCAAGGAGCTGGTACAGCGATATTTACATTCTTAGGTGGACTTCACCCTCAAAGTGAATCACTTTGGCTAACAGATATTGCTCACCATCATTTGGCTATAGGAGTTGTATTTATAATTGCAGGCCATATGTATAGGACTAACTTCGGTATTGGCCATAGCCTTAAAGAAATTGTTGAAGCCCACAATACAAGTCACCCAAAAGATCCACATAAGGGTTATTTCGGTATTAAGCACAATGGACTATTCGAGACAGTCAACAATTCACTCCATTTTCAACTTGGACTTGCACTAGCTTCTTTAGGTGTAGCTTGTAGTTTGGTCGCCCAGCATATGGGTGCACTTCCTTCATATGCATTTATCGCAAGGGATTACACAACTCAGTCAGCTCTATATACACATCATCAATACATAGCAATGTTCTTGATGGTTGGTGCGTTCTCTCACGGAGCAATTTTCTTTGTTAGAGATTATGATCCAGAGCTGAATAAAGATAATGTATTAGCAAGAATCCTTAGTACAAAAGAAGCCTTAATTAGCCACTTAAGTTGGGTCACAATGCTTCTAGGCTTCCATACTCTTGGAATTTATGTTCACAACGATGTAGTTGTAGCCTTTGGTACCCCAGAAAAGCAAATTCTTATTGAACCAGTATTTGCCCAGTTCGCACAGGCTGCAAGTGGAAAAATGATGTATGGATTTAATGCGTTGCTAGCAAATGCATCAAGTTCTGCATCTATAGCTGCTAATTCCATGCCAGGTAATCACTACTGGATGGACATGATCAATAGACCAGATGCACTAACCAATTTCTTACCTATTGGACCTGCAGATTTCTTGGTTCATCATGCGATTGCACTAGGACTTCATACAACTGCTTTGATTCTTATCAAGGGTGCTCTTGATGCTAGAGGAACAAAACTAATTCCAGATAAAAAGGATTTAGGATTTGCTTTCCCTTGTGATGGACCAGGCCGTGGTGGTACTTGTGATAGTTCTTCTTGGGACGCTACTTATTTAGCAATGTTCTGGGCCTTAAATACTATTGCTTGGATTACCTTCTATTGGCATTGGAAACATCTAGCAATTTGGATGGGTAATACAGCTCAATTCAATGAATCTGGTACCTACTTAATGGGTTGGTTTAGAGATTATCTATGGCTAAATAGTTCTCAGTTAATCAATGGATACAATCCATTTGGTGTAAATGCTCTATCTCCATGGGCTTGGATGTTCTTATTTGGTCATCTCATATGGGCGACTGGATTTATGTTCCTCATCTCTTGGAGAGGGTATTGGCAAGAACTTATTGAAACTCTTGTTTGGGCTCATCAAAGAACTCCAATAGCTAATTTAGTTGGTTGGAGAGATAAGCCTGTTGCACTATCAATTGTCCAAGCACGATTAGTTGGTTTAACCCATTTCACAGTTGGAAACTTTGTCACCTTTGGAGCATTTGTTATCGCATCTACTTCAGGTAAGTTCGGATAAATCCCTAACAAACTTCCAGTCAAAAGAACACTGCCCTCATAAGCAGTGTTCTTTTTTTATGGCAACTAATATTTATGAGGTTATCTATTTAAACCTTTGAGATCATCAAAGAACTCCAATAGCTAATTTAGTTGGTTGGAGAGATAAGCCTGTTGCACTATCAATTGTCCAAGCACGATTAGTTGGTTTAACCCATTTCACAGTTGGAAACTTTGTCACCTTTGGAGCATTTATTATCGCATCTACTTCAGGTAAGTTCGGATAAATCCCTAACAAACTTCCAGTCAAAAGAACACTGCCCTCATAAGCAGTGTTCTTTTTTTATGGCAACTAATATTTATGAGGTTATTTATTGTTATTTCAAGTAAAAATAAATCAATAAATATAAATTCAAGCTTTTGACTAAATATCAGTAAATTTAAATAAATAATTTAGAGAATTAAAAAACCCTCTTAATTAGAGGGTTTTGAATGAAAAATCTTTTCTAAAAGATTTTAAGCTCCAAGTAAATGATATTCCTTAATCAAAGGTAGAACAGTATCTAGATGCAAGGTGCCAATTAGCAACCAAGCAAAAACGACACCTCCTGTGCCTCCTAACCAAAAACCATTTGTAAAATCACTCCATCCTGCTCTAGTAAATAAATCAGAAGGAGGATTAGCTACTGTTGCATCAGGAGGCTGGACATTAGGTTCTTTACCAGGAGCGTTGTAAAGAATAAAAAGAGCAGTCAATATTTGAATAGCTCCTACACCACCAAGCAAGCCAGCAGTTAAGGCAAAATCCGTATTCCTAAGAGGCCCTGTCATAGAAAAAGGACCAAAAAGTAAATAACCAAAAATTGCGCCTGTTTCTAAACCTCTGAAGTTTGGCGATAGGCCCTCTCTATATACAGGAAGATTATTTATAACCATCTTTGTGAACCAGCCACTATTCACTGGGGTTTGAAGATTGCCAACAGTCGGGTCTGAAACTGTTTTCACAGCCCACTTTTGCATAAGTGTTTCTTGAGATTTAGTCATGAGCTAAAAGAATTGGTAGAAAATTAAATTTTTAAAATTACTCAGTAGCGGTTATGTACCTACCAATCAAAACGATGAAAACGGCTGGACCCATTATTCCAACCAATGGAATCAGAATAGAGGGAAGCAAACTTGAAGCTAGTTCACTAGTCATTACTTATTTCAATAAATCCACTTTTATTTTATAGAATTATGATCTAATCAAACCAAATACAACCCATTGATGACATAAAAGTTCAATCCGTATATCTTTTTTAAAGATGCATTACTAAACAGATTTTCTCATCATGAATCAAGTTTTTGCTGGTGGTTTAGCTCTAATTATTGCTTTAATCCTTTGGAGTTCAAAAAAACAACCCAGAGCATCAGCTTTTTTCAAATCTCAAAAGGATTCCTTTTCAAAGTCTCAGGTTTCAGAATCCGCATTGATAATCAATAAGAGCTTACAAAATCAAAAATCAACAAAACTGAATAATAAAAACTCCAAGCCTTTTTCACAGCCAAATTCACTTAATTCAATAGAGACAAAGAAACAATTAACTAAATTAATCTCTAGCAACCCCTCTGATCGTTTATTAGCTATTCAAATAGCTAGTCAATGGGAAAACAACAAAGCATTAGCTTTTTTAAGAAGAGGTTTGAAGGATTTTGACAGTAGAGTTGTTATTGCTGCTGCAGCTGGGATTTCATCTTATAAAGGAAAAACTATTAATTTACATAAAAAATCTCAAGCTTCTCTTCCCCCACGAAATGTATCTCTAATGCGATAAATTGGCCTATTTTGACTTTCATGATAAGTGCGGATTTGCAACTCTCCCAGCAATCCAAACCCAAAAAGTTGAACTCCAGTCACTGCAAGAAGTAGAGCAAAAATGAGTAAAGGTCTATTACCTATATCTTCTCCTAAAAGTTTGATTATTAGCAAGTAAAGGCTTGTGATGAAGCTCCCAATAATTGCAAGAATTCCACCAAAACCAAAAACATACATTGGTCTAGTTAAAAATCTATTCATAAACCAAACAGTCAACAAGTCCATCAAGACTCGAAAAGTTCTATCTATTCCATACTTACTAGATCCAAATTGACGGGCTCTATGATTGACTTTAACTTCCGTAATTCTTGCTCCTTCAATATTTGCAAGAACAGGCAAGAATCTATGCAATTCTCCATATAATCTCATATCTGTCAGTACTTCTTTCCTATAAGCCTTTAAAGAACATCCATAATCATTAAGTCGCACACCAGTAACCTTCCCAATCAATCGATTAGCAATTTTTGACGGAAGCTTTCTACTTATTGCAGCATCTTGCCTTCTATATCTCCATCCACTTACAAGATCAAATCCAGCCCTAATCTTTTTAACTAATAACGGAATATCTGCAGGATCATTTTGCAAATCACCGTCAAGTGTAACAACTATCTCTCCAGCAGAAATGTCAAATCCTGCTGCCATCGCTGCGGTCTGTCCATAATTTTTACGTAGAAGAACTCCAACTAATTCTGGTATCTCAAAGCTGAGTTTTTTAATTACCTCCGCGCTGTTATCTGATGAACCATCATTAACTAAAACCAATTCAAAAGTTTCCTCCATAGGCTCTAAAACTTCTAATAACTGATTCACTAAAAAAGGAAGACTTTCTTCTTCGTTATAGATAGGAACAACTATTGATAGTGCAACATTAGAATTCATTAAAACTCCTAATAAGGGTCAATTAATCTTCTTTAGAGTTTTTCACTCTGATAACAAGAGATCACTCTTCCAGCAGATCTAAATTTAGATCTGTAAAAAGAAGAAATTTTTCCAAAGTTCGGTTGAAATAAATTATCAATCTCTATTCCATTATGCCCATCAGTTACCCCAGAACTATGAATATAAAAACCATTCTCAATATGCAATCCAACGTGGGTACATTTTTCAGATGATCCAAAGAAAAATAAATCACCAGGTTTTAATTCTTCGCCTAAAGCTTCAATATCCAATGCAATATTTTTACAGAATTTTTCTTGCTGATAAGCGTCTCTTGGTATCCAAATGCCTGAACTTGCAAAAGCAGATTGAACCAACCCAGAACAATCATAGTTTGGTCCTATAGTTCCACCCCACAAATATTCATGACTTATTTTTTTCGCAGCCTTAGTCCAAGACAATATTCCAGGAATACTAGAAATAATTTTCTCTTCCGTAAAGAATACAGATTCCCATGATTCTATTTTTGAAGCTTGATGAATTAATTCAGAAAATCTAAACCAACAAATATAGTCATCTTCCAAAAGGCGCACTTTAACTCTATCGATAATTTCCTTATTTTTAAAATTAGATTTAAAACAATCAATCAATTGAAAACTCCTACCAATACTTGCTTGCGTAACTAATTCATCACTATTTTCACTCTTAAATCCATCAATATTTATTCGAAGTTTCCATAAACTTCCCAAAACAAATGAAGCTTTATTTAGCAAAACCTCTAAGGTCATATTGAATTCTTCTCGAGCGCTATGGCGTTCTACCGACAAGACCCAGAGATGGCATATTGCCTGAAAGGTCTCCTCGATAGGTTGGAAAAAGAAGGTCGTCCAAACCTTCAAGAAAATATTGCAATAACATGCATACGTTATGACAAGCAAAGTCCATCGACATCTAGTGGATATGGAACAGGGTGGAATTCAAACAGAAATTTTTATCCTGCAAGCGTAGTAAAAATAGTTTATGCATTAGCAACTCAGATATGGCTCCAAAAAGACTTAATTGTTGACTCAGAAGAACTTAGAAGAGCATTACATGAAATGATCGCAAACTCCAATAATGACGCCACAAGTTATATTTTAGATCTTTTAACAGGTACCACAAGTGGTCCATCTCTTAATGAGTCAAACTTTCAAGCATGGAAAATCCAAAGGCAATTAATTAACCACTGGCTCAATGATCTGAGATGGCCTGAAATCAAAAATTGGAACTGCAGTCAAAAAACTTGGAATGAAGGACCTTTTGGAAGGGAAAAAGATTTTTATGGAGAAAAAAATGAGAATCGAAACAATATGACAACCGATGGGAGCGCCAGAATCTTTGAATCATTAATGACTCTTGAAATGCTCCCAAAATTAGCAAGCGAGCCGTTAATCAAAGTTTTTCAACGCTCACTCGATCCCTTTGCTCGCAAGCAAGATTTAGAGAATCAAGTAGATGGTTTTTTAGGTGCAGGCCTCCCTTTGGCTTCTAAACTATGGAGTAAAGCAGGTCTGATGAGTGAAGTACGCCATGATGTCGCATGGTGGGAGGCTCCTAATAAGAATCCTATGCTTGCAGTCGTTTTTACAACTGGCAATGAATTAGTCAAAGATCAATTTTTACTTCCTGCGATTGGCAGTGAGTTAAACAAATTAGCTATTTAGCAATAAGTAAAATTCCAGCGAACAAAATAGATCCCAAAAGAAATCCAACAGCCAATAGCACGGCTATTATTGGTGTATTTAAGTAAACAGATATAGTTGCGAGTTGATTACCCTTTGCTTCAGACACCTTTAAAACTCATAAAAATCACTTTGATTAAAGCATCTAACTCTGCCAAAAAACAAAAAAAGTTTAACTGATAAAACAATTTTTAAAAAATTATACGATTGTTTATTTGATATCAAAAAAATAGTTCAAATAAAATTTGATTTTGGTTTCTTATTATGTAAAATTTTAATATCTTTATTAATTTCACTTTCTTTTATTGAAGTATCTTGTTTATCTATTATTTTTTCATCTGCTTTCTTTAAATCATCTTGTAATGAATTGATTATATTTGATTTATCTAAGACTTTTGTCTCAATATTTTTGTTAATTGTTGTATTCTTAGAATCCATATCCTTTGAAATACTTATATTTAGAGCTTTATTTTTATCAACGTTTACAACATCGTTAATTCGAAAATCATTAAATAAATTAAGATCAAATCTTCCTTTTACAAAAGATACTGAGGTGAATACAAGTATTGAACCTAGAATAATAATAATAAAAATATTCGATAATAAACTATTTATTGGAGACCAAAATAGTGTTACTTTGGCAGCTTCATTTTTTTGTTTAAATGTATCAACAGAGGGACTTAAATCTAAAAATATATCTTGATTAATCCAACCTTTATTAGCTTTCCTGTAGGGAGACTCACTTTTAGTGAACTCTAAAATCTCCTGGATTCTTTCTTTAAGCACAGCTTAGTTTGATCTAAAACTACAAGAACGAAAACATAGCAGAAAGTCAGAATAAAAAAGTTGCTTTAGCATAGATTTTCGTGAAATTGAATTACCCAGCAATAAATACCATCGCAGAAACAAGAATAGCCGAAGCCAAAATCCCTATAGAAGCTATTGCCACGATCTTCCCAGTATTCAAGGAGACTGATACCGTTAACAATTGAGTTCTTGAGTCTCGTTTCTGTTGTGAATCAATTTGAGTTCGAGAATTAACTTTCTTATTCGATTTAGCTATCTTATCTGCTGCTGTTTTCTTCTCTGCTTGAGCTTTTTTGTCTGCTAACGCTTTCTTCTCTGCTTGAGCTTTCTTCTCTGCTAAAGCTTTCTTCTCCGCTAACGCCTTCTTCTCCGCTAACGCTTTCTTCTCTCCTTGAGCCTTCTTCTCCGCTAACGCTTTCTTCTCTGCTTGAGCTTTCTTCTCTGCTAAAGCTTTCTTCTCCGCTAACGCTTTCTTCTCCGCTAACGCTTTCTTCTCTCCTTGAGCCTTCTTCTCCGCTAACGCTTTCTTCTCTGCTTGAGCTTTCTTCTCTGCTAAAGCTTTCTTCTCCGCTAACGCTTTCTTCTCCGCTAACGCTTTCTTCTCTGCTTGAGCTTTCTTCTCCGCTAAAGCTTTCTTCTCTGCTTGAGCTTTCTTCTCTGCTAAAGCTTTCTTCTCCGCTAACGCTTTTTTCTCGGCCAGCGCTTTTTTCTCGGCCAGCGCTTTTTTCTCGGCCAGCGCTTTTTTCTCCGCTAACGCTTTCTTCTCTGCTTGAGCTGTTTTCGCTTGCACTTTTAAGATAAAAATTTTTCTTATTCAAGCATCCAGATCACAAAGATTTGACTTTCTGAAGATATTTAAAATAACTAGATACTTTCAACTCATAGATAAGGAAGTCACATCAAAAGAAATTTCCAAAATAACTGGAGCAGATCAAAAGCAAATAGATCGATATCACAAAATGTTTAGAAAAAACACTCATAAATTTCATCAAGAAAACTTCCTCCATGTTTTCTAAAGTAGTACTTAGGGCCCAGAAAATATAGTGCATATTTATATCATCAAAAAGTAATTTTTACCGATGACCTAAGCCAGAAATTGCATTGCAAAAAGGTCACAAAACAACTCTTCATGCATCGCACTGCAAAAAAGAAAGATAGTCACACTAATCAGCTTGATGATGCGCTTTTCTGAATACAAGCAGCAATTACCTTAACAACCAGCACTATTGTAATACATTTGTACTATAATAGTGCTGGTTGTTAAACATTCAAAAGAACAGGTGAGCAAGTGTTTTTCCACTATTTGCAGAAATGATTCCTCCATCAGACATGAGTAACACCATCATTAATTCAAGAGATAAGGTCTTATCAACGCCGACAGGTTGGCTAGTCGCTCCCAATCGAAATTTTTGTCTATTTTTTATTCGTGATCCAAAATCTACGATGGTTATTCCTAATGTATTCACTCAACTCTGGCATTGCACTAAAGATGGCATCCCAACCAAATTAAAAAACACAAGGAGAATAGATTACGAATCTGCTTTCGAAACTTGGCACGAACTTCTATCTAATAATTGGGAATTAATCGAACAGCCAATCAATGATAATTACTACTAAAATGATAATTTGAAAAATATTTTTTTAATACTAGGGCTAAGCGAACTATCTTTTTGATACAGATAAGTCTATTTAGAGAGGGACAGGAGAAGGTAGCTTAAGCAAAATCATTCTCTTGTATTTATAAATCAGTATTCGCAGACCTTGAAAAATCGGGAAAGGACAAAACTTAATTGAACGACTTCAATCATGTATTTGATTGGGACATATTTCTTTTTACAAAACAAGTAATCATTCATATAACTCTATAAAATAAATAACAAAAATCTAAGTAAACGTTTCAAATTACAATATAGTAAGTAGTAGAATTGATGAAATCAGAAATTCATAGAAGATAATGGAATCTAGTGATAAAGATCAAGTAAAAAAGAAGATCACTGAAGTTAAAACATTTTCAGTTCCACTCTCTTCTGTAGAAATCAGAGAGAATCTTACTATTAATATAAATACCCCATCTAAACCTTCAAAAGAGCAAATAATTAATCAAGCATTTAAGTTTCATTCACAAGGAAACACTCTAAAAGCAGCAGAATATTATCAGGATTTCATAAATCAAGGTTTCAATGACTACAGGATTTTTTCTAATTATGGAAACATTTTGAGCGATTCTGGTAAATTAGAAGAAGCAGAAACTGCTTATCAAAAAGCAATTAAACTTAATCCTGAATATGTAATTGCTCATTATAATCTTGGAAATGTATTTAGAAATCTTGGAAAATTAGAAGAAGCAGAAATATCCACTAGGAAAGCAATTCAAATCAATCCTAATTTTGCAGAGGCTCATTTAAATATGGGAACTATATTAAACGATATTGGCAAATTACAAGAAGCAGAATTGTCATACCGCAAAGCAATTGAAATTAATCCTGATTTAGCAGAAGCTCATTACAATCTGGGAAACATATTGCATGATATTGGCAAAAGTGAAGAAGGCATGATCTATCGCAAAAGGGCAGTTGAATTAAATCCTAAAGATGAGAAATTAGTTAAAGATTTAACTGAGCATTTATGTTATAAAGAACAATATGAATTAGCATTAAAATATCTCAGCAAAACCAAATCTAATTCCTGTCAAAGTATATATCTAGGTTGTTTATTATCTTTAGACAAAGAGAAAGATTTTAATGAGAAGTACAAAGAACTAACTGAGAAGAAGGTTTGTAATGCCAATATTGGTGGTGTAGTAGAGCATGCAAATATTATTTATGGAAAGCAATATGAATCTCCTTTCTGTAATGAAGCAATAAAGTATATATCAATAGATAAAATCGATGAACAATTGTTCTCAAAAAGTCACCTAAATGAACTTATTTCTTACAACAAAACAAGTAAAAAAGAAAATAGATCTCAAGGGCTTCTTACAAATGGTATACAAACTTCAGGTAATTTATTTTTATTAGATCTTCCATTTATCCAGTCAATTAAAAAAGCCTTAGAGGCAAAGATTGAACTTTACAAAAACAAATTCAAAAATAGCGGGCAAGGTTTTATAAAAAATTGGCCCAGAGATTATGAACTTCGTTCATGGATGATAAGTATGAAGACTGGAGGATTTCTCTCGCCACATAATCACCAGTATGGATGGATTACCGGTAGTTTTTACCTTCAGATTCCAAAATATAACAATAATAATAATTCAGGCAATATTGCTTTTAGCTATCAAGGACCTGCATACCCTAAAAAAGAAAAAAGTTTTAATTTAACTATTAAGAAAATAGAAACAAGAGATATTTGTATATTCCCTTCTTCTTTATTCCACTATACTATACCTTTTGAAAGTAATGAAGAGCGGATATGTTTTGTTTTTGACTTAGTACAAAAGAATTAACATTCAACTTTCTTATTATTATTAATCTAATAAATCTCCTTATAAGAATTACATCCCAAAAGATAATTAATAGTAAAAAATGAAATCCATTGCTCCCAACAACATTCTCAACAACACAAGAGTGAATCAGCATAGATCCACCTAAATCCATCTTAGCCACTATATCCAGTCATGTCAGTAGCTTTGAGAGATTATGAACTCGCCTGAATCTGACAAAGAACGGAGTGGGACTAATTCTGACTAGAGAAAAAAGAAGGTAAATATGACGGGAAGAAATATCTCTTAGAAAAATCAAATAAATGTATATGGAATTAATTATTCATCTCACTCTATAAATTAAATAGAAACAATCTCAGGACAACTCAGAAATGGCAATATAGTGAATAGTAGAATTACTGAGATAAAAGTTAGTAGAAGATGGTGGAATCTAGTAATAAAGATCAAGGAAAGAAAAAGATCAATGAAGTTAAAACTTTTTCAGTTCCATTTGCTTTAGCAGAAATCAAAGAAAATTTCACTATTACTACTAATACTCCTTCTCAACCTTCTAAAGAACAAATAATAAATCAAGCATTTAAGTTTCATTCACAAGGCAACATCCAAGAAGCAGCAAAATATTATCAACATTTCATCAATCAAGGTTTCAAGGACTACAGGG
>QCHI01000002.1 GCA_003279655.1 Prochlorococcus sp. AG-402-A21
ATTGCTTTGCGAGTTGATAATTCTGCTTCTTTTAATTTGCCAAGATCTTTAAAAATGATTCCAAGATTAAAATGTAAATCTGCGAAATCAGGTTGAAGTTCAAGTGCTTTGCGAGTTGATAATTCTGCTTCTTTTAATTTGCCAAGATCTTTTAAAATAGCTCCATAATTAGAAAAAACCCTGTGATCATTACATCCTTGGTTTATGATCTGTTGATAATATTTTGTTGCTTCTGGAATATTTCCTTGTTGATGTAATTTTCTTGCCTTATTAATTAGTAGTTCGTTAGGAAGTATAGAAGGAGTATTAGTCTTAAGAGTAATATTTTCTTTGATTTCTCCTAAAGTAAATTGAACTGGGAATGTTTTTACTTCATAGATTTTCTTTTTCTCTTGGTCTTTGTCACTTGTTTGTTCCATTCATACTTTTCCAACCTTTCTATACCTGAAAGTATATATCATTTCTTATGCACTAACTAGCACGAATCTACCTAAGGCTTTCTTCTGGATGATCGATTTTTCTACCTTTCTCAAGTATCTCAGTAGTAGACATATGTAGTGAATGCAAAAAGGGGATGTAGTGAATACATCCTGATTACATAACGTAAGTAAAAACTATATAGAAAACCCTAGAAAGGGGGTAGAAGTTCTGAAAGACACATCCCTTTGTAAGGTATACCTAGGTTGGAATGTTAATCAAATTAATCATTGTCTTAATTAGATTCTAGGAATCTAATAATGGAAATCAGGGTGAAAATTTCATAGGTCTAAATAGATTAATTATTTTGTGATTACTCTTTCGATCCAATCATGAAAACCATGCTCTTCATGATGACAAGATAGAACAATCTCAGGATTGCTATTGGGATGAAAACGGTAAGGAAGAGTTTATTTGCAATGCTCCTTCAACAATTTTGCAGCTTCGTCATCCCCTAGAGCTGCTGCTTTTCTCCAGTCTTCGTATGCACCTTTCATATCTCCAACTTCTTTTTTTACATAAGCACGATTAAAAAATGCATCTGAATCTTTTGGGTTCATTTTGATGACTTGTGAATAGTCTCTAATTGCACCATCAAAATCTCTCTTTTGAAACTTGGCACTACTTCTATTGAAATATCCATCTGTATATAAAGGATCAAAAGCTAATGCTATATTTTGATCGGAGATTGCACCATCAAAATCACCTAAATTACGTTTTGCATTACCGCGCATTGAGTAGATAAGACAAATTTCATTAGGTGAAAGCTCTAATGCTTTGTCGTAGTCAAGTATTGCTTCTTCATAATTTGCAAGTTCGAATTTATCTTGTGCTCTATTAAAGAAATATTCATAATCTCTTACTTTTGTATTTAGATGCTTCCTCTCACTGAAACAAATCATTAACCCTGAACCTACAACAACGGCAGTTGATCCAATCACAAGAGCCTTATTAACTTTCAGCAGAGATAAACCAGCAGCTGTTACTGCACTGATTCCAATAGCTAGTGCAGTATTGCAGAGTTTCATTTTTTACTTCTTGTTCGATGCAAGTTGACTTGAATACCTTTCGAAGAGACTTGTCAAGTCTTTTTCAACTTTTTGCTCTTGAAGATTCATAGGATGTCTGGATAATTCAGTAAATGCTCTACTATATCTATTTTAAGTTATACCTAAAAATTTTTAGTGAATTAACTTTGGGACCAGAATTTTTGTTGTTCTTGATGAGGTTAGATTATCTATCTTTTCTCGCCCTTGAGAATAATTTTTTCTTTTAGGCTGGCTGTCAATTATATAGTTGTAATAGCTAATGATATGGTTCTCATTAATGCAAGGGTTTTAGGTTAAATAATTTTCAAGATGATGGAAGAGATAAGAATACATCGTCATCGACATAATTGATAAGGGTGTTCATATCACCTTGTAGGTGAATTGATTTCAAAACTCAGGTTAAAGTTGATTCAATAATTTCAAGATCACCAGTGAGCCATAACCAAGATATCGAGGAATTAATAGCTGATTCCATGACTGGTCTGATGCTCCGAGCTGAAAGACTTAATGAATTCGATCAATTAGCTATTAGTGAAGAGTTTCGAGAGTGGTTGAATGAGGGTGTCAGGCTTGAAGATGTTCTCACATTAGTGACTATCTAAAATTAAGAGAAGAAATTTATGCCACAATTTTATTAATATCTAATAGTCTAGCGATTTCACTATCTACAATATCCCCTTCTACTTTACGTTGTACGTACTTATCAAAGTCAATTACATTATAATTTCTTCGTTGGATCTCACCACTTTTATTTAAGTAATCGAGAGAGACAAGGAATACAGGTATCACGCAGAATGGAATAACTAAGATGTAGAATTCAAGAGGCATTTGAATTAATAATGGTAAATTAAGCTTTACTTAAGTAGTCAATGATTGCAATAGGGGCGTCTTTAATTTTCTGCTTTTCGCATATGTTTTTGGATTAAGAAATTTAATGACTGCTGTAGTAATCGATTTACAGGTGATTTTCTGAAATAATACTTATGCTGAATCTTTAGTTAATTATTGATTTATAAGCCTTCTATATAGCTTGATTTTCCTGTCGACCATATCTATATCTCATTAAGTCTATTACTTTTTCTTTTGTACTCCAGGTTTTAATTCGATCCTTAATAGTCAGTAGTTGTGATTCAGTGAGTTCAAGACGCGCTTTTTCAAGATTTGTCATTTTGTTAAATGCTAGTGGCGGTGATGATAATGATTTGCAAGCAGAGCAAACAGCAAAGCGTAACCATGGAGACTCACAAATTATGGTTGGATGAATCGATTTTCACATGCCTAGATAGCTTGTCAATTCCCTTTATGCACTAAGCAACAATGACTCTTGGGGTCCAGGAAGTCATAGGTTTGGCATAACTTTATCAGTTCTTTTCTAGTACTTTTTAAATCATCAGCATTAATGTGATGGCTTGCTTCAACTTTTTTATATTATGCAACTTTTGAATCTTTCTTGTCATCTAATACTTTCTTGACCGTAGAGTACTTCCTGCCAATTTTGTATTGCCTATGGAATAGATTTAACTGATTACTGTTATCATTAGTAGATCTTGTTTCTATTTCTGCAATTGGTTTTGTCATTTGACTCCATACAAAAAGCATCGCAAGCGCAGACACAAGTAATGGAAGATAAGCTTTAATCAGACTTACGACTACTAAAGTAGTGATAAAAAAAAGAGAAAAGAGGGCCCATTTAGGAATTCTGCTATCTGCTATCTTTGTCTTGTTTGATTTTGAAGAAGGAATAATTGGCAGATCAGGAGTCATTCGATATTGAGTTGTAGGTGTATTGGATTAGATGATGCAGTACTTGTTTCTATTGGTTGTAAGAATATATGCTCTTAAAATTAGATTTATCGAATAGATACCCTGCTATTCGATTTAGATAGCTTGAAATCTGTGCACCGTAGTGATATCAGAGATAACGCATTTGCTAATGACACAGACAATATATTTTAACTAGATGATTTTTAACAAATTCAATCAAGTTTGTAAATGTTTCTAGATGAATCGTCCATAGACTTTAGTATTTTGCTTGTTTTTCTACATAATTAATTGGCTTTACCATCTTATAATTTCTTTGTCGACGTTTGGACTTGTGATTTGTTTATTAGATAAATTGCCTAGGAATGTTAGGTATAATTAAACTAATTTGATTATTTGATTTCGCATTGTAGTTCTGCTAGTGCTTCATTAGGAAGATCAAGAAAAGTATTTAAGATTTGATTACTTGTTTTAGGGATCATGGAAATACCTACCAGCTTCGTCGAGCCATTATTTTGAAGAGTATGACCTTCTCCTTCATGTAACTTACTTTTCACATTTCCTGTGGTGAGCAAGGTTTTAACTATTAATTCAGGAAATTTAATCATATCTCCAATGCAAAAAAGAAATTTGGATTCAAATTGCAATAACACTTCTCCAGAATTCTGATCAATAGTTCCTTCTAGCTGATCCATAGACATGGTGATCTTTAAACCTGGTGGTAATGGAAGAGATAAAAATCTTGTTGTTTTTGAAGTAAGAGGAGGAATTGAAAATGTTTTAGGTGAGAAGCTTACGTGTAAGAGATTATTGTTCTGGTCTGAAAGTAATGTCGCTTTGCCTCCTCCCCCATTAGCATTGTAGGTAAAAGGTGGATAAGAACCAATTGTTAATCGACATCCCTTTAAACTCTTCAGTTGCATAGGGTAATGAATCAATAACTGATTGTTTATATATTAATAGAAATCATAATTTCAACAAAGATAACTGTAGCTGCTTCAATTCTCTTGTAACTGCATAGGCACAATTTAGTTAGTAATTGATTTCTTCTTACACCGAGGCATTGCATATATACAAGTAAAGTCCTTCCTGGCTAATTTTTTTAAGATTATCTGAATCATATTATTGCTTATAGAAAGTTGTATTTTCAATTAAATTATTATGTTCATTTGATCATTCCACTTTTTATTATGCACCCTGTAAATTATAATAATGAATTAAATAGTGTTATCAATGTCTGAAAACTTAACTCCAGATTGGTCTTCTGAATTTGAACACTATAAGAAACTCTCCAGAGAAGTAGTTACCAATGAAGATATAATTAATTTTTTTAATAAGCATCAGAAAGCTTTTTATCTTGATAGCTTTTCTTCGAGTTGGGCTAAAATGATGGAGGCATATGAAGTTAAAGAGAGCTTAAGTTCAGATGAATTAAACAAACTTGAAGAAATGCAATGGCAAGAGATGCCTGACTCATTAAAATTATTTGCGTATGATTTTTGTATTAAGAAAGGATTTTGCTTTACTGGAACATCTAGTTAACTTTGAAATTAATTTTACATAGTTCAAGCACCTGTTATATTTAGAGACTAAGTTATTAAAAAAATACTTTTCAGAATCCTGTTGTTTAAGAACTGTTGATGGTTTGGTTGGTTAGTAATGGGTTTTCTCATACATGGAATAATTAAGATCAAAGAGCGATAGGACAAGAATATAGAGAGTCTTCAAAAGAAATCTTTAGTCTCGATCAACTTTTAAAAACCTCTAAAGATTAGTGATCAATATTTCCTTTCTTTGTATCTTTTCATCTCTTGCGCTTGGACAGCCATGATTTCAAGTTTTCATCCTCTACTTTTTCTCTCCACTCTTTTGAAGAAATGGGTAGTTTTGTTTTTTTCTTTAGTCTTGCTTTCTTAAACGTTAAATATAAATTTAGATAAGCAGCTATTACTAAAAGAAAAAGGAAAATGCTATTGATATTCATTTTTTTAGAGTTTGCTAGTTATCTAAGCAAAGGATAATCAACTTATGCAATAAGCATATAATTTGAAAAAATGAAATGGTATTAAGAGTAATCAAGGAGGTTTTGATTTATGAATACTAAACCTATGACGTCTGCGAAGGGGGCTGGATCCTCTGCTGATTGGGTGAATCGAAGAAGCGGCTTAAATTTAGTCCCTATGCAATTATTGAGTTGTTTTAATTAATAATTCATTCAACGCTGTCTGTATCTATTTTTGAACGTTTTCATAGAGAGTATTGGGATGGCTCTTTTTGCAGTACTTTGCTGAATACCACTTTTTCACTTCAGCTAAGGTTGAGATAGAGGAGACAATAGTTTGTTATCATCTTTCCTAGAGATAAAATTACCTATCAAATAGTGCAATTAATTATCATTAGGTAGACGTTAAAATGAAGCGTAATAAATAAGATGTATTTTAAAGATGTTTCTGGCCTTTCACCCGATTTCTTTAATCTCTATAAGATTACTTTTTGCACCTGTTAGTATGAAAAATGCTTTGTATATAGTTACTTTCTGAGAATCTATTCAAGGAATTGGATTGTAAGGTGATGAATGATTTGGAAGGGTAAAAAAGTCAGGACATAGAAGGCATTGGTATTAATAAAGTCGAATAAAACGACAGTAGACCTATTAATTGAATATAGAAGAATAAAATCTATAATTACTCTCGATTCGTGAAAATAATAATCAATTCTATAAAGACCCGTAATTGGGCATGATGTAGTTGATTTCTTTGGAAAATATTTTTTCTGGTTTAAATAACTTTCAGTCATTTATCAATGATTCTATATAATTATCTTATATAGAATCATTATTAATTAGCTATTAATAATTAGTAATTAATTGTTTTAAATGCTATTCTTGAATGATATAAATTAATTTTTATTATGAATAGCAGAACAAAAGAATATTTTATAATGATATTCATAGGATTATCTTGTGTTACTTTATTGCAGGTACCACTTTTACAAGCGATAGAGTTTGATTTAACAGCAGCTCAGAATGCAGTAGGCAATAGATTTGCCAGCAAATATTGCGAAGCGAAGGAAAAGGGATTTTCTTCAGAATCTTCAAGTGAGTTTGCCTTGAATAATACTTATTTGAAATTTGTGGCTTTTCCAGATGATGAAAAATTTATAGAAAATCTTTGGGAATTCACAATAGAGAGAATCCGAAAAGATTGTGGTAATTATGTTACTGCAATAGAAGAGATTAATTTAAGAGACTTCTTTAAAGAAGAAGGAGAGATTGCAAGTAACCGTGATTTATATTTGCCACATTAATGCGTAATATTTATGATTTCATTGTCATAGGTGCTGGAATATCTGCTTGTACGTTCGCATCATTTTTGAATAAAATATTTTGATTGTCTTGCGTTATGTCTGAGTAGTCGATATACATGGCTTGTATTTATTTTTATTATGATTACGGTAGTTTTTCTGCTCGCGCTAGGACTAGCTGGTTGGACTTTCTCTACATTAATGAGTAAAGGAAAGCATCAAGAGGAGATTACGAAAGAGTTAGGAAATATTTTTGAGAGCCTAAAGTTTCTAACTTCCTCTATTTCCGCTCTTGTAAAACTTTTGATGAAGGACTCTATTTCTTCAGCTAAAGATGAGGACTTTCAACCTATCAGTTCTAATGTTATTGATTTATTAAAGCTAGAAAAGAAAGCTAAAGATGAAGTTGCTTAATAGTTATATCTAAATTCTAGGCTTCTATTTTTAAAGTTGTATTTTTTACTTTAATTATAGTGCTAACTTCTTCTGATCCATGATGGTGCTCCAGAGAACCATTCTCCCAGATCATCTTGATCGGGGCGGTATGTAGAATGTGGATCTTCTGAGCATAAATTCAGTCCATTTAGTAATTCATCTATTGGACTAGAAATATGTTTCTTTTGTTGAGTACATATGGCTTTTCGAAGCCATGTAGATACATTTTGATTCTTCGTCGCATATTTATTGATATAAATCCTTTCCTCAAGAGTTACTTGATTTCCTAATGCGAGTCTGCTTAATATTTTTTGTATTCGAAGACGAGAGGATGTCGTTAACATGATGAATTATCTATTTTGTTCTTTTTAGCTTGGAATACATGAAGCGCAAGTTTATTGATTCAATTTTAGAATTAATTTTAATTTTCTACAAATCCTTTCCTAAAGGTTTTTCTAGTTCGCTTTAGCTCTCCTCTTTTTTTCTTTGAGTCAACTCGTTTTATTTGCGATGCTTTCGTAGGCTTTGTAATCTTTCTAATTTTGACCTTCGACATTAATGTGACTTTGAGTAGAGTTATTAATTTATTTATGGCTATTTTTCGATTCTCAAATTGAGTTCGTTTTTCTTGAACTTTTATAGAAATACAACTATTACTAATCTTATTACCTAATTTATCAAAAAGAATAATTTTTTGATATGGATTCAGCGCTTTAGAGTTAGTAATGTTGAAAAGTATTTCTACTCGACTTTCTGTTTTATTAACATTCTGTCCCCCAGGACCTGAGGAACGCGAAAAGCGCCATTGAACTTCATTGTATGGAATAACTAATTTTCTATGAATTTGTAGATTCATTATTGGTGAATTCTATCTACATAGTCATTTTGACCTTTTCTCATTAAAGGTGTTTATTGGACCTGTTAAATGCACATAACAATTTTTGAGGTGATTGATTTTCATCAATAATTGCTAATCTTTTTTATGTGAAAATTTTTTTAAAGTCTCTATTTCAATGATTTTTAATGTGCTTTCTTCTGTTGCCTCAAGGTCAATTAAAGGAGCCATTCCATCTTCGAATGCTTCTTTCCATCTAGGAGCACAAAGACACCAGTGATCGCCTTCTTTTAATCCAGGAAATCCTGGTTGAGGTGAGGAAAGATCATTCCCTTGAGCTTTGCTGTAAGACAGAAATTGTTCAGTGATCACAGCACAGACTGTATGCATTCCTTGATCAGATATATCTGTTTTGCATGAGCCATCTCGATACCATCCAGTCATAGGACTGCAACTACAATTTCTAAGTTTCGTACCTAAAACGTTTTTTTCAGCCATGACTAATTTTATTCCTCATGGTTATAATATTCCTTGATGAAATTATTTTCTAAAAATAAAGGTAAAAGAAGATGTCAGCTCCATTAATACAAGGTGCATCAGGGGAAAAGGGAGAAAAATTAACTTATGCTTCGATCAATGAAAATAATAAGGCAATATATACTTTTACTGCTAACGAGACAGTCTCGTGGTCTATAAGTGGGGGGGAGGAAAGTCTTTTTACGATTGATGAGGTTACCGGACAATTAAGCTTTAAAGATGCTCCTGATTATGAAACAACACAGAATTTAAATGGAACAACTTTGCAATTTACGACTAATTATTCTAATTCAAGAGTAGGTAATAGTTTTTTTATAGAGGTCTATAATAACCAAAATGAAACTAATAATAGTACACCTATTACAACTAATAACTTCATTCAATATGTAAGTGATGGTTCGTATGATCAGACTTTAATTCATAGATTAGTTTCTGACTTTGTTATTCAGTCTGGTGGTTTCACTTGGCCATCTGTCTCATCTGATCAAATTGGTGGAAGTCCAACACGAGTTCAGTCAAAAGGAGAAATAATTAATGAACCTGGTAATTCAAATTTGATGGGTACTATTGCAATGGCAAAAGTACCTGGTGATCCAGATAGTGCAACTTCTGAGTGGTTTATAAATTTAGCTGATAATATACATCTGGATTCTGATAATGGTGGATTTTCTGTCTTTGGACATTTATTAGGAGATAGTTTAAATAATCCTTTATTATTAAATAATCAATCAACATTTAATGTCACTTATAATGAAAATGGTTTAAATCTAGCTCAGTTACCTATAAATAATCTTCAAGGCAATATCATCAACTCTGCGAATTATTTTGGTATTAATACAATTACGACAATTACTGAAAGACCCAATGAAATTAAAAATAAATTTAATGTAATAGTTTCTGCTCATGATTCAGATGGGAATCAAACAAATCAATATGTAATCGTAAATGTTCAAGACATACAAGGAGAGGTTCTTAATGGAATAAATGGAGAAGATACTTTTAAAGGAGGGATAGGATATGATATTTTTCGAGGTAATAGTGGAAACGATACTATTGATGGTGGAGCCGATTACGACATAGCAATTTACTCAGGAAATTTTTCGGACTATACATTTAATATCGCCGATAAAATAGTTACTGTTACTGATAATCGCACATCAACTAATGATGGAATCGATACATTATCTAATATTGAAAAACTCACGTTTGCTGATAAAAATGCTTTAGTCACTAGTAAAGACATTAAAGCCATTAATTCTTTAGGATTTCAATTAGAAAAAGTATATTCTGGTAAAAGTGACACTTATAAATTTTTTGATCTAGGTGGCGATAAATATGGTATTGAAACAAGCAGTGGCATAGATGAATTAACTGGTGAATCTATTCTCAAATTTGACGATAAGAATATGAATCTAAAACATGATATCAAAGCTACATTTGATCAAGTCACTGGCTTAGAAACAGACTCTGGGAAAATGTTTAGGCTTTATAACGCATCGTTTAAACGACTACCTGATCCAGATGGATTGCGCTATTGGATTGATAATTTCAGCTCTGGGAAAAATGATGAACGAGCTGTTGCGTCCTCTTTCTTAGTCTCCAAAGAATTTAAAGAGCGTTATGGAGAAAACGTCACTAACGCAAGTTTCGTTGAAACCCTTTATGTCAATGTATTAGGTAGAGATTATGATCAGGCTGGTTATAATTATTGGCTAGGGAATTTGAATAATGGTTCCGAAACCAGATATGAATTATTATTGGGTTTTTCTGAATCTCTGGAAAATAAAGCACTTTTCTCTGAGATGACCGGTATATATTGATTTTTACTTACCTACTAATTAATTGTCCTGAGGCCTTATGAAAATTATTTATGAATTTCAATAATTTCATAATATGGTCGTTCATAGTAGTCTGCACATCTGAACAACACAGATCTTCAAAGATATTTGCCAATAAATCATAAGCCTTGTAATAGCTTTCGAAGGATTGACTTGTTATCTCATCACTCTTTCCATCAACTCTGTATATTTGATAAGTCACCTTATTGATGAAAAGTTTAATAAGTATAAGATTTAGTTTTTCACGCTTTCTAGAATGATGGAAAATATCAACTAAATTTCTTGAGAAAGCTTTAGAAAGTTTCCGATAGGTTGTTATTTCTTCTGGAATACTTTTCTAAAAGAGAATAGTAATCTCTCTTTGGGTTCCAATGGCCTTGAATAAATTGAATTGGCGCATTGCTAGCTTATGCTGAATTTGAATATGCACTTGAGGGTATCCAAGCTAAAAAAATTTCTTTTTCTTAGTTTTTGATCAGTGGGATTTGCGAAGATGCTTCTATGTAGTACACTAGTATTATGTTTAAAGGATTGTCTGTGGAAATTCTCTCTATTCTTTTAATTCTGCAAAGTATTCTTTTGATTACTTCAAGTATTGCCTCTCCTCGTTTGTCTAATTGAATTTCTGTATTATGCTTTAAGATTTTTGTTTGGAACTCAATTCGTTCGGTATACCACTCTCAACAATCTTGTTTTGTTGGTTATATTAAATTTCTGTACAATCATGAACTCGGGCGCTGAACGTTTTAACGGTTTAATGGCAATGTTGGGCATTGTTGCCGGCATAGGTGCATATGCAACTACAGGCTAAGTAATACCAGGGATTTTTTAATTGTTCTTACGCAGTAATCAGTTTTGTTTAGTATCTTTAGAATTTCCCAATTCAGGAGCATTCATTCCATCATAGTCTGGGCCAACCATTACTCCTACGATTGCAAATAAAGCTATAAATGCTATTCCTACAATTGGAGCTTTCGGTACGGGCGTTGATAGCAAACCAGCAAAGATTAATTGATTCATTTAAGTGAAGTTAGAAATTTTTTCTAGCCACTTATTTCTCTTAATGTGTATGAAGTGATATTTTCTTCTTTTTTTATTTATTTTTGTTATTTGCCTTGTAATGACCACACAAATTCAATATTTTATGATCAGCTTTTTTATTTCAGCCAAAGTTATTTAGAATTTCTTCTTTAAGCGGCCTTACATGTAGTTTAAAGCTATTCAAATCTTTCTTCTTTTGGAAAATGTTACCTAATTTACCGACAAAGATCATTTTTTAGCTATTATTTGTATATGTTTATTTAAGGAGGTGATCCATTGTCGCAACTACCAATCGGTCAAGAGTCAATGGAAATGAAGAGTCTTTCTCACACTTTTTCTATTGCTCCTGCCTTGAAGGGTTTTATTATTAATAGATTTATATAATTACGTTTATCTATTAATTATTTGCCGGCTACATAGTAGCTGGCTTTTTTATTGTTCAATATCTTTGGATTTTTGTTGAATGATTATTCGCCATACTCTAGATTTCCTAATTATCTCTTGATATATATTTTAAAAAGGTTAGTCTGAAATCATATGAGTGATTCTTTTATTTCGATGTCTAATGAAGAAAAAATTGAAGTAGCAGAACAAAGGATCATTGAGTTGAAAACTTTAATTACTCACTGGAAGACAAGTAATATTTCATCAAGAAGAGCGACTGTAGATTTCGTCGAGACAATCCTTAGTGATAGAAAAAAAACTAAAGCAGCTTAGAATTTAGTAAAGGTTTTAATTCTGAGAAAATCTTATTGATGTACAATTGGTTACAAAAAAAATTTTATGTAATTAATTTAACCGAAAATATTATTGATAATAAAATTTACAGGTAAATTATTGAAAATTAATTATACTACTAAATATTTTTTAATCGTCAATCGAAATGAAAATGGGCATTTATTTTAATTTAAAAGAACATTTTTGGAATAGTTTAAATATAATTACTCATACCTTTAGTGATCTATCAGTTAATAATCTTGGCAATGGTTATATTAAATGTTCTTGGGAAATTAGTCCTATTGACAATTTGAGGATTCAATTAAGTCAAAGTTGTTTTTATGCTATTAGATTATTTGATATAACTAATAATAGAAATAAAAATAATTCTACTTGTATTATGAAAGAGATACAGGTAAGCAAATTTCAATCTTCTATTTCATTCCCTATCCCTATCAATAAAGGTGTGTATTATTTTGAGTTTGGTTATCGTAAGAAAAATGGTGAGTGGAGAAAGCTTGCATATCAAAATCTTAACTTGGGCTATAGGATAAAAAAAATAATTCAAGTTTTTGATAATGATAATTGGTTTGTTCATAAAATCATAAAAGGAAATAATAATATGAATACTCATGAGAAAGCCTATCAACTTTCATCTAATAGGTCTATTGGTGGTTCTGAGAACCTTAATTATGGAACAGAGAAGACTTAGTCATTCATCTAAAAATTTTAATTTAAATTTCTTTATTATAAAATTTTAAAACTCTTTTCTTTTTCTTTGGGTCTACATTTAAAATAAAAATAATTTTTGTCTGTAAACAATGAAGGAAGACTTATCAATTCTAAAAACTTTAAGAATTGAAGGTTTCAGTAACATAGATATTGAACAGATTTTTAATTATTTAGAAACTTTAGATTATGATTTAAAGCAAACTAGATATATTGGAACAATTATTTCAAAAAATGAAAGGCTTGCGAAATATTTTTTTTTAAGAGATCAATTAAATATAGAAATTAATTCTTCAGATCAGTCTTTTTATATTAATGAGATCCTAGATCAATGTATAGATTGGGATGAATTTTGGCGATTACTTGTT
Source organism: Prochlorococcus sp. AG-402-A21 (assembly GCA_003279655.1). Taxonomy (GTDB): domain Bacteria; phylum Cyanobacteriota; class Cyanobacteriia; order PCC-6307; family Cyanobiaceae; genus Prochlorococcus_B. The sequence goes on from QCHI01000002.1 coordinate 13,091, forward strand.
ATAAAAAAAGGCTTTTGCTGCATTCGTTTATCTGGAGAATTACGCAATCAAGTAAGATTTACTTTTTTATTAGGTCCCAATATTCTCTCAGGACCTGATGCTGATGTATCAGATTCAATTTATGAAGAAGAAGATTATTGATGAAATTTTTTTTGACTTCTTAATAATATTTTCTTCTGCCCTCTAATTTGTATCAATCCAAACTATTTGCCTGATTTTTTGATTTTTTGTTTTACTGTAGTTTCAGTTTGATCTTGATTGTGTCCACATATTTAATTACAGGAGCTAATCGAGGTATTGGTTTAGAACTAGTTCGACAATTAAGTACAAGAGGTGAAAATGTAATCGCTACTTGTAGATCTCAATCTTCAGAATTGCATTCATTATCAGTAAGAGTTGAGACAGGTATAGATATCACTTGCGGAGACTCGATTATTAAGCTTAGGGAGAATTTAAATGATACTAAAATCGATGTATTGATTCAAAATGCTGGAATTGCAGAATTTAACTCTCTTTCTAATTTAGATCCGCGGAGTATTGTTCATCAATTTGAGGTAAATGCATTAAGTCCACTCTGTTTTGCGCAAACCATGCTTAGTAATTTAAGTAAGCCTGGAAAAATAGCTTTAATAAGTAGTCGTATGGGTTCAATCGAGGATAATAGTTCCGGCGGTTCCTATGGATATAGGATGTCCAAAGTAGCCTTATGTATGGCTGGTAAATCTTTATCGATAGATTTAAGATCTAAAGATATTTCGGTGGCAATTTTACACCCTGGTTTAGTCAGTACTCGAATGACAGGATTTACTTCAAATGGCATTAAAGCTAAAGAATCAGCTCGAGGACTTATTCAAAGAATTGATGAATTGACACTAGAGAATACTGGTACTTTCTGGCATGCAAACGGACAGATCTTACCTTGGTAGATTTTCTATATCACTATGATTGACTTAATTTATTTTAAATATGCATATAGAAAAAACTATTTTTTACTCATATTTTTTTAAATTATACTCCACCTAATGTTTTTCTTAGCTTTTTCACAAAGCTAATACCAACGCCAGGTATAGTTAAAAGTTCTTCATCAGATGCCGAAATGATTGATTCTGGCGTCATATAACCGGCTTCATAGAAATTATTGCAGTTTTTTGTTCCGATTCCTGGAATAGATGTTAGATTTTCAAACCTATCAGATAATTGACTTTCTTGTTTCTTGAAAACACTAAAAATTTTTGAAACTTTTCTTTTTGTATTTAATAATATCTTTTCAAGGAACATGTTTTTTCCCAATTCTTCTTATTAAATATGCATTAGAAAAAATTTCTTGCAAGCATAAATATTTTCTTTTGATGATTAATTTACAAATAAGGACTTAATTTTGTATTATAAAATACAAACAAGCTCATCAATATATGTTTTCCTTATGATTGAGATAGTTTTTATTAGCATTGCTTGATTGCTCTTTGAATAGCTACTTGACTTTGTAATTAGATCCTGCAGATTATTTTTAGATGTATTTCCCTTCCTTTGTTCATAACTGTGTGTGGCCAAAAAGGTGGAGTAGCTAAAACTTGTACCTCAATCCATCTAGCCAGTGTTTGGTCTTCTCAAGGGAAAAAAGTTTGCCTTGTTGATGCTGATAGAAATCGTTCGGCTCTTGCTTATGGATCAAGAGGAAATCTTAAATTTAATATTGTTCCAGTTGAGGCAGCTGCTAAAGCAACTAGATTTTCAGAAATTGTTATCACCGATGGTCAAGCTAGTACTGATGAAGAAGAGTTGAAACATTTAGCAGCAGGGTCTGACCTTGTTCTCTTACCTACAGCACCAAAAGCTAGATCGGTTGAATTAACAGTTGAATTAGCATCTTTACTAAAACAGTTGAAAATTCCACATGCAGTTTTACTAGTTAAGGTTGATTTCCGCCAAAAGCGAATTGCGAATCAGGCCAGAGAAGCTTTAGTTAAATTTGATTTAAATGTACTAGAAGGAGATATTCCTTTGTTATCAGCTTTTGATAAAGCAGAAAACCAGGGAGCGGCTGTAATTGATGCTGTAGATGATAAAGGCCGATCCGATCCCAGGCGAATGTCAGGTTGGTCGGCCTATTGTTCCATTGCTAAACAAATTCAATGCCAGATTTCGAAGCACTTGTTAGACATCAACAAACCAGTCGAGGAACTGCCAATGAGCGCTTAAAAGTAGTAGATAAACTGCCTATTTCTATTCAACCACCTACCACCGATGGGAAAAATTTGAGTACATTATTTTTTGGCTTCTTAGGAGGACTATCTGGATCAATCATTGGAACAGGTCTGATTATTTATCTTTCAGCTAAAGAATTAATAGATTTTAAACTACTTTTTTAAAAGTATGATTTTCAATCAAGAATTTTATATACAAATATGATCTATATATTAGATCTATCTATTTTTTTTGCTATTTCTACTAGATCAAAAAAGGTTTCTGATTTCTTTAGTAGTTCCTGATAATTACCAAATGCAATTATTCTTCCATCTTTAAACTCATATATGCAATCTGATCTTTCAATGGTAGATAATCTGTGAGCAATTGTTACTATTGTGCATCGTCTACCTATAATTTCAATAGCATCCATTACTTCTGCTTCTGTTTTATTATCTAAGGCGCTAGTTGCTTCATCTAAAACTAATAATTTTGATTGCCTATAAAAAGCTCTTGCTATGGCCAATCTCTGCCTTTGTCCCCCAGATAATCTGATGCCATTATCACCAACAGGTGTATATAAACCCATTGGCATCTCTGAGACTAATTCAGCTAGTTGAGCTGCCTTAAGTGCATCCCATACTCGTTGATTATCTACTAATTCTTTATCTAATCCATATGCAATATTTTCAATGATATTGCTATTTAATAAAGTAATAGATTGTGGGACATAAGCGCAACAATCCTGCCACGCAGGTACCTCAGTATTGTTAACTTCTACTCCATCTAATAATAGTTTTCCATTTGTCGGTCTAAGAAGACATAATAATTGATTAGCGGTTGTGGTTTTTCCACTTCCAGTTTCTCCAACAAAAGCAATTCTTGAACCAATAGGGATAGTTAGATTTATATCTTTTAAAGTGTATTGATCACTGTTCGGATATTTATAACTCAGTCTTTCAAGTTTTATATTGCTTCTAGGCTCAATTCCTTTTTTTGTGGGAACGCCTATTGATCTTTTAGTTAGCCTGATAGATGGAAGTTCTATCAATTTCAGTATTTCTTCTAAATCAGGTATTGATGCACGCATAGAAGTTAATGCTCTAAAGGAATCTTGTAAAGGAGGGGTTAGTTTTAGTGCCGCTACAGCAATTGTTGCTAAGAATGGAACTATTTCAATAAGTTTTGAATCGCTTTGCCCTGTTGTATACGGAAAAAGACCAATAGCAAAAATCAATGTAATACCAAAAGGCTCGATTAATGATCTAGGGAATTCTGGTAATACTTCCGCTTTCCAAATAAAAGGGAAAGAGGTTTGACCTGCTACTTTGTATCTCTTCTCAAAATATGATTCTGAGCCGGTAAGGTGTACATCGATAATTGTTCTCATTGATTCAGTTAAAATATTATTTGTTTCTTTCTCTAACTTGATTCTTTGGCGAGCAGAGGATCTTATAAAGGGTGTTACAAATAATGAAATAAATATATAAAAAACCAAAAGACTGATTATTAAATATAGAGCTATTGACTTAGCTATAAAAAGAACAGCAATACATATAAAAGTAATCACACATAACCCACTAGAAATTTGAAGGATTGGTCTGACTAGGAATTCTGAGACTCTAGAAATATTGATCAAAACTTTTGATGATAAATCAGATTTTTTCTTGTTCAAGAAGAATTCATATGGTTGAGATAGTAATTTTTTCTGCGCTAGTTCTGATAAATCTTGCCAAATTGCTACTCGAAGTCGTTCTTGGGCTGCTTTAAGAAATAATTTAGAAAATGATGCCAGCCAATTCATTCCTATATATACGATGACCAGACTCACAACTTTTGTTTTGGGGTCGTCAGGTATAAAATTTTGAAATGGTAAGGCCGGTTGATTAGGTTGCCCTATGAAAATTGTAAATAATCTAGAAACTATGCCAACTACAATGACATCTACTAAACCTGTCAAGGCTGCTACAGGGATTAATTTTATGAGTGACCTTCTTCTTCTAACTGGCAGAGCCTTGAGTAGGCGCACTATTAGATGATATGTTTTGCTTTTGCCAATCATTATATGAAATTACTTAACTTTGAGAAATTATTTATGTTGATTAAGCCAGTTCTTTGGGTGTTTGGTTATGAGGTGTGAATGCCTACGCTATTTTAGTATTAAAAAAAATTTTGGAAAAGTTCTTTATATAGAATATTAAATATATTTAAATTTGAAAATGATTCATGGTTAATTTATATCAATCGATAGATTAATATCTTTTTGTTGCTATTAAATAGCCAAAGAGGGTTAAGATCAAAATTGGTAGTAAATAAATAATAATCATAAAACCAGATAAGAAGATAAATAGAATTAAGATGCTAAAAAATCCTATTAATATAATTCTCAGAAATCTTTTTGTTTGATTTAGCCAAAAAATACCTTTAAGCTTTTCTAGATTGATTTCTAATTCTCTTCGCCTAAGATATAACTCTTTGAGTTGTTTTTTATGCCAATAAATTGAGTCCTCTAATTTTGTTTTGTACATATTTTGACCAAATTTTTCAATAAAATTATTTGATTTTGATAAATTGGACCGTAATTTTACAATTTGTGCGTCAACTAAAGCTTTGCTATTCTCTGATATTTTTTGATCTATTTTTAATATTTCAGTATTAATTTGATCTTGCAATATAAACTTTTTATTGGAATTATACTGAATAATCTCGTTACTACTATTTTTCTTATATTGAAAAAATTTATAAAAAAAGTCTGCTCTCAACATTTTATTTACTATTATCTAAGATAGATTCATTATAAAAATATTATAACAATGACTTCTATAGTTTTTAACGGTAGCTACATAACAAAAAAGAATACTGGTATTGGAGTTGTTTCCGAGGGGTTGCTTCACTCATTATCAGACCAGAAAATGACTACACTGATTCCAAAGGATATAGGAATCAGAGGTGATATTTATATACCCAACAACTTATCTCCAGGTCATGGTTGCATAAGTCATTTGAGACGATTGTATTGGCTTCAAAAATCTGTTCCAAAATTAATGAAAGATTCAAATGCTGAATATTTTCTATCACCATTATTAGAAATCCCATTATTTACTGGTATTAAAACTATTGTTTTGGCTCATGATTTAATACCAATTCGGTATCCTTCTGTATCATTTTTAACTTTATATTATTTAATTTATATACCTTTAGTTTTAAAACAATCAAAGGTAATTCTATGTAACTCCATTTGTACTGCTAATGATTTGCATAGGTTTTATCATGTGCCAAGGCATAAATTATATCCAATCAAATTAGGATTTAATCATAAGAAGTTTTATCCAATTTCTAAAACAAGACAAAGATTCTTTCTTATTCTCGGTAGACATAATCCACATAAAAATCTGGAAAGGGTTGTAAAAGCATTCGCATATTCCAAAATTGATAATTATAAGCTTGTTTTTGTTGGTCCTTTTGATAAAAGATATACACCCAGTCTTATAAAACTAATTGAAGACTTGAATCTTAGTCATGTATGCGAGTGGAAAGATTGGATTGAAGACGATGAGAAATTATCATTATTAAATGCTTGTCACGCGCTTATTATTGCGAGTCTTTGGGAGGGATTTGGTCTACCAGCACTAGAGGCAATGGCTTGTGCTACTCCTGTTATAGCCTCTGAAAGAGGAGCCCTTCCTGAAGTTTTAGGTGATTATGGGTATTTGATCAACCCATTCAATATTCAATCAATAGCTTCTGCGATGAAAGCAGTTATAAATGACAAAAAATGCTTCGAAAAAGCTCTTCGAGCAGGTCCATCACGAGCTGAGTCTTTTAATTGGTTGAATACAGCGAGGAAAATAGAAAAAATTATTCATGACATAGATTAATTTTTTTAAGTTATATCAGAATAATGCAATTTAGATTATATAATATATTTAAAGTATTGAATTATTTTTATTATTTTTTTAATTATTATTTAGATTTATAGAACTTATTTTTCCTGATATTGTTCTTTCTTAATTATTAGCTGCTATCATATCTTTCAAAGTCTAATTTTAGGTATGCCAACTAAAAAATCTAAAAAAAAAATAACTCCTAAAATTGTTGATATAGTCGAAGAGAAAACAACAACACCTAGAACTGCAAAAATTGTCCTCTTTGTATTTGGCGTAGGTCCTTTAATTCTTATGTGTTTGTTTTTATTCTCAAATGGTTTTTTTAACTCTCCTCGGTAATTTTCTGATCTTAGAATGAGAAAGCATCAATATTTTTGGATGAAGAGATAAGCTCTTAATGGCTTAATTTTTTTATGTCTTCTTTTTATAACATGATTTGTTTATTGATCGATATATCGATCAACTATTTTGCATTTCTAGCTAAAGTTGGTTTTTATTGAATTACTAATGCAACTCTATTTAGTTGATTGTCAATTCCCTGATATTGGTAATCAAATTGCTGCCTATAAGCAATTTGTTGAATTTTGGGAAAATGGAGAGATGTCTAAGCAAGATAAATTTGAAGGATTTGAAATGCTTTTTCGTGTTCATGCACCTGGAGAAGGTCGTGTTGTGATTCTCTGCAATGCAAAAAGTGATAAGGAACTTTTCTTGCACTTTGCGCCATGGAGAGCTCAATTTGGTATTGACATGGAAATTACGCCAGTAATCAGTTGTCAAAACGTTGTTGATTATCACAAGGACTTGTTTGAAAAAATGTCTTAAATTTATTGAACAAATATATTAGCTATTGACTTATTAATTTTAATTCATACGTGGGCGATAAATAAGTAAAATATCATTTATCTACTTGAGAGGGCATTTCCTTGTCCCCAGATATTTTGTAATTTTGCTTTGTCTTTTAGTAATAAGATTGGAAGGCTAATTAAAATTCCTAGAGAGATTAGTGCAAAAGAGTCTGTCGTAAATCTTGCAATGCCCCATTCTGAAGATGCTAAGGCGAAAAGAGATAACTGCATGAAAATACCTAGTTTGAAAAATATTACCAGATCCTTTGATTCAAATTTAATTACTTATTAAAAATTATTGTATTTATCTGCTTGATAATCCATTTAGAAAAATAATTTTTTTTATCTTTTTTGAAAGCTCAATTATACGCTTTTAGATTGCCTAAAAAGGAATATTAATTTCTTTCTTTTTTTATGGATAATCTCTCATTTTTAGTCATTTCATGGATTTCAATTTATTCTTCAAGAGGATTGAGCATGATTTAGAAGAGAGCTTTGGAATTTGATCTAACTTGAATTAGTCTCAAAAAAATATTGACTGGGTTCTATCTTTTGCAATTAAAAAGGACGCCTTCCAGCGTCCATGGATCAATTGGGTAATAAGGCTGATCTAACCCCATCTCCTAAAGGATCAAGCAGCAACAGGGGCTGTTTGACGGGAGAAACTAACGATGTTGTTAGCAGTTATGGTTTTGCTCTGACCGAGCAGGCTTCAGTCACTCGCCTGATACCCCGTCGAAGCCATTGCAGCCCCATTTGATGGAGCTGAGCGGAATCGAACCGCTGTCCGAGATACTGGTGTGAATCACCTAGTCTGTTAAAAACAGACAAATATATTCTGACAGATCTTTTGGAATTAATCGATTAGTGTTTAAACAATCTTTTGATCATTTTTTAATTAATTAAACATAATGAAACTTGTTGCATCCATATCACAAGGTCTGGAAAAAGAGGGTGCAAAAGAGTTGATGGAACTTGGTGCTAAATCAGTTAAAGCTTCAAGAAGACACATATTATTTGAAGCTGATATGGCTTGTTTATTCAGAATACATTTAAGGGCTCGCTTGTCTTTTAGATTTTTAAGAGAGCTTGCCAGATTTCCTTGTGATGGTCCTCAAGCACTTTATAGCGGGATTCAAAGCGCAATTGATTGGGGAAATTGGCTTCATCCCATGCAAAGTTTTCGAGTAGATGTTACTGGATTTGGAGAACGATTATCACATACTCATTTCACGGCTTTGCAGGTGAAAAATGCAATTATTGATTTACAAAGAGAAAGATGGGGTTTGCGTTCAAGTATTGATTTAAACAATCCAGATATTTGTTTGCATTTGCATTTGGCAAATTATCAAGCCGTTTTAAGCGTTGATGGTAGTAACTCGAGTCTTCACAAAAGAGGATATAGACCAGCTGTTGGAATAGCTCCGATTAAGGAGACATTAGCTGCAGGTTTAATGCGAATGACTGAGTGGGATGGGACTAATCATTTGGTAGATCCATTATGCGGTTCTGGAACATTTTTGATTGAAGCAGTGAGTATGCTGGTTGGCATTGCATCTGGTTTGGATAGACAATTTCTCTTTAAAAATTGGCCCGATTTTGATAACTCTTTTTGGGATAAAGAATTAAGAATGGCACAGAAGATCAAACCTTTAAATAAGAAATTACCTAAAATTATTGGATGTGAAGTTGATGAAATGATTGCCAACTCTGCTAGGGATAATGTTAGTAAAGCTGGATTAGAAAATTATATAGAAATCATCAACTGTTCTTTTCAAGAATTACAATTACCTCCTGGATTAGGATTGTTGGTTTGTAATCCTCCTTATGGGAAAAGAATAGGAGATGCAAATGCACTACCTCATCTTTATAAACAATTAGGTGAATATTGCAAAAAACAAGCCTCTGGATGGGATCTTTGGTTGCTTAATGGGAATCCAAAACTAAGTAAATATTTAGGTATGAAAGCAAGTCGACGTTTTCAAGTAAATAACGGTTCAATTGACTGCCGATGGTTGAATTATAAAATTAAATAATTTAATTTTTCCCTAAAACTGCTTTTGTAGTTTTTGCAATTCCTTCCAATGTGTCTGGAAGGTAAGGCCCTTTTGCCAGATATCCCCCAATTCTGAGACTTATCCCAGCTAATACAAGATTGATAAAAACTAAAATTAAAATTGTTGATTTGTTATCTATTTCAAGCAAGTCTCTTAGCCAATATCCAAGAATTAATTCAGACCCAAGTAAGGCAAATAACATTAACACTCCTCCAGTAATTAGGAAAATGACACCACTGATCAGGCGGCGTTTTTCTCTGTCCATTTCTTGGAGCGCAATGCGGACATGAAGATCCATTACTGAACTGGCTAATGCAGTAACTCTTGCAGCAGCTCCTATTCCTTTTTTGCGTTCTGAGTTGGTCATTAATGTCTTCTACCTCCACCAAGCAGTATGCCAAATAAAACCCCAATTCCAGCAGCTATGCCTATGGCTAAAAGGGGCCTTTTTCTTACTGGCTTCTCAATTCGTGGTCTTAAGGTGCTGTTTAACTCATCTAGAAGGTCTTCAAGCTGTTTTTCGAGAGGCTCCAAAGACTCTGCTAGTCCTCTAGTTGTATCAGTTGCAGAATGAAAAATTTCTTCTAGTTGTTCTTGTACTCCAAAACTGTTTTTCCCTGAATGTACAGATATAACATTGATTAAATCATCGAGACTTCCTTTAGTAGCTTCTAATGTCTGTTTAGCTAAATCTGGCCATCGCTCTTGAATTTTTGGCAATAAATTATCAAATTGCTCATTGAACCATTGCTCTGGAGACTTTTCAGTAATAGCTTCTTCAGCTTCTACTGAATTTGGTGAAGAAGAGGGTGAGGAATTCACTGATTCCATAAACCTAAAGGTTTATTAAAGAATAGAGAGATATTGGCCTAATAGAAACCCCCTTGATTTAATTCAATTTTGAAAGATGGCTTAAAAGAAAGCTTTTTTGGAGTTTTAAATGTTTGTAGTCCAAAATTTCATAAGGATTTTTCGTCGTCTTTGCTTACAAATATTGCTATTCGAATACTTATAGTGCTAAACGTCATTGATATCTTCTTTATAACCCATGGGCGTCGGAATCTCATCAATGGTTTTTGCTTCTAATACAATCCCTACTGATTTTGGCCTAGTTTTAGCTGCAATAGCAGGTGCTGGAAGCCTTCTTTTAATTGCTTTGAGGTTTGTGCCTGAGGCTAAAAGCTAAAAAACTTTTCGTTCAGCAATTCCTATTGAGGAGAATATCTATCTCCTGAATAGCTTTTTATGGAATTTTCCTGTTTAGTTTTTTCATATTTTTCAATTGAGTAATCTTGGTGAAAAAAAAGTTTATAGATGGGTTTTGTTAAAACACATTGGATCACCAGATGACATTAAGGGTATCCATTTTGATTTGTTGTTAGAAGATAAAGAATTTTGCAGAACTTGGCGCTTAAGTGATATTCCCTTATTGAATGGACCTTATGTGGATTCCGTTTGCATCCAACCTCACGATCTTTATTGGCTTGATGTCGAAGAAAAGGTTGTTTCAGGTAATAGAGGAGTTGCAACAAGAATCAAGCAAGGTATTATTTTGCAATCTTTTCCATCAGTTGAAGTTAGTGCTATAAATTTGCCGCTGGTATGGGACAAGCTTGAAGTGGCTTTGGTAATAGATGAAAATGGTTGCAGAATTTTCAACGAAAAAAGTAAATATTTCTTCTAAGATGGAAGGACTTGAGTTTCTCTGATATTTCGCTAACGTCATTCATATTGTGGATGCATTCTGTTGGTCCATATCAATCACGTAGATTTGTCTCATTTCAAGTCCTTCGGTGGATCGATGTCGATTCCATTGGAAGAGGGATTTACAGTTGTCACAGGTCCAAATGGTTCAGGTAAAAGCAATATTCTTGATGGAGTTTTATTTTGTTTAGGCCTTGCCAATAGTCGAGGTATGAGAGCCGATAGATTGCCTGACTTAGTAAATAGCGGTGTATTAAAAGCTGGCAAATCTTCGGAAACTAAAGTAACGGTAAAATTTGATCTTACTGATTGGGTGCCTGATGAAGCTGAAGATGGGATAGACCCAACTGAGGAAGGCCCGTGGATTAAGCCTGGTCAAAAAGAATGGACAGTCTCAAGAAGATTAAAAGTCATGCCAGGGGGGTCATATTCTTCAAGTTACTCCGCAGATGGCGAGACTTGTAATTTGCAGCAATTACAAACCCAATTAAGGCGTCTCAGGATTGATCCTGAAGGCAGCAATGTTGTTATGCAGGGGGATGTTACTCGAATTGTTTCTATGAGTAATAAAGATCGTAGAGGTTTAATAGATGAACTGGCCGGTGTTGCCTTATTTGATACTCGTATTGATCAAACCCGTTCCAAGTTGGATGATGTTTACGAAAGGCAAGAACGTTGTAGGATTGTTGAGCAAGAATTGACTCTTGGAAAACAGCGTTTGCAAAAAGATTGTGAGAAAGCAAGTTTATACAAAGATCTAAAAAATCAATTATTGATTGGTAGACAGCAAGAATTAGTTCTATCTTATGAAGATGCAAAAAGGAGTTTGGAAAAATTAGATATAGATCATCAAGAATTAATGAAAAAAGAAAAAATAGATTTAGAAAATTTAATTAAAAATGAAAATGATTTGGAAAAATCTATAGAAAAACTAGATATTTTACAGAAAAATGTCAAGGATCTTGGTGAAGATCAATTACTTGTAGTTCAAGCTAAACTAGCGGGACTTGAATCTCAGCATAGAGAGTTAGAAAGACAGGGACTTAATCATAAAACTGAGGGTGAAAAGTTACAGGAATATAGGAATAACCTATTACAGAAAAAGAACGATTATCATACTGAACTACAAAATAGATGTAATGAAATTGACCCTAAAGATATAGAAGAAGCTGACTTAAAGTGTAAAGAAGCTGAGGCTTGGGTTGAATCTTCAAGAAGAAAGCTTTCTGATGTGGCTGGTCGTTCAGGGGCGTGGATGGAGAAACATCAGAAAGCAAGAAGTGATATAAACGAAATTCGATTAAAATTAGATCCTCAAAGACTTAAAAAGAAAAGTATTGAAGAAGAATTATTACAATTAAATGTTATTTTAAAAGAATTACAGAGTGATCAAGAAACGGATCAATCTGAGAATAAAAAAGTACATTTAGAAATTAATAATTTGAATAAAGAATGGGATAGTATTTTAGATTCAATATCAATTAAAAAAGAAGAGTTTCAAGAATTAGTTTCTGATAAAGGTATACAAGAGCGTACTAGAGATAGATTAGAGAAAGAACAGGCCAAACTTCAAAATGATATTGCTCGTCTAGAAAGCAGGAAAGAAATGATTTATGAAAGTCGAGGGACGAATGCATTAACTTTGTTATTAGAATCTGGATTAGATGGAATCCATGGACCTGTTGCTAATTTAGGCGAAGTTGAAGATCGTTATAGAATTGCTCTTGAAGTTGCTGCTGGAGCTAGGCTGGGCCAAGTTGTTGTTGATAACGATCGTATTGCTGCGCAATCAATTGATCTTTTAAAACGCAAGAGAGCTGGAAGATTGACTTTTTTACCTCTTAATAAGATTTTAAAAAATGTTCAAAATAAATCTGATGTATTGCAGAGACCCGTTTCTACTAATCTCAATATAAATAGTGGATTAATAGGAAAGGCTATTGAATTAATTAAATTTGATTCAATATATAAGAATGTTTTCTTGCATGTATTTGGGGAGACATTTGTTTTTAGTAACTTGTCATCCGCTCGTGATCAACTTGGTATTAAAAGAGCGGTTACTTTAGACGGTGAATTGTTGGAGAAAAGTGGAGCGATGACAGGTGGAAGTTTAAGTAATAGATCATTGGGATTGAGTTTTGGAAGAGTAAAAGATAATGATGACTGTGATCAATTAAAGAACAGGTTATTAGATGTTGGAGAGACTTTAGTCAATTGTCAAAAGAAAGAAAAAGAACTTATAAATCATTTAGATAAAATTAGAACTGAGTTAAGTACATTAGAACAAAAAAAAGCAGCCCTTGATGCTGAAAGATTAACTTCTAAAAGATCAAATTCACCTTTATTAGAACGTCAAAGTATTCGTGCAAAACGAATTGAAGATCTTCAAAAGTCTAAAAAGGAAAAAGTTTTACAATTAGATTCCATTAATTTGAATATTAAACCCTTAGAAGTTAATTTATTGGAAATTGAGAAGGAAGAAAAAACACTAGATAACTCAAGTGACTCATCTATTTGGACTTCATTACAAAATGAACTAGAAAATGCTGATCAAAATCTTCTTTTGCTTAGGAAAAAGAGAGATGAGATTTCTAACAAGCAATCGCAAAATAAACTTGCTATTGATCGATTAAATGATCAAGAAAATTCTTTAATAAGCGAAGAAAATCGTTTAAAGGATTCCATAGAGTCTCTTGCTGCTGCTCATGTTGCTTGGCGTGAGCAAAGCATGCAACTTAATACCAATCGGCAAGATTTGATTAATGAACAAAAAGATCTAGAAACTCGCTTTGGGGAAAAACGAAGAGAAAGAGATTGTGTCGAAGCTGATGTATCTAAAAAACGTTTACATCTTCAAGAACTTCAATGGAATCTAGAACGTTTAAGAGAAGATCAAAAAAATATGAAGGAAGAAATGCGTATGGAAACTATTCGTTTTACTGAATTAGAGAAGAAGCTTCCGCATCCTATTCCTTTGATCTCAGATGAAATAAGAGATAATGGTCTGCAGGCTTTACTTACTCGTTTAGAAGATTTGCAGACAAGAATGGAAGAATTGGAACCTGTAAATATGCTTGCATTGGAGGAATTGGCCAAATTAGATGAAAGGCTTAATGAACTTGAAAATAGACTTCAAGTTCTGACTGATGAAAGATCGGAGCTATTACTTCGAATTGAAACTGTTTCAACTTTACGTCAGGAGGCCTTTATGGAGGCTTTTCAGGCAGTTGACGTACATTTTCGCGAAATTTTTGCGAGTCTCTCTGAAGGAGATGGACATTTGCAACTAGAAAACCCTGACCAACCTTTGGAAGGTGGTTTAACCTTGGTTGCTCATCCAAAAGGTAAGCCTGTAAGAAGGCTTGCAGCTATGTCAGGTGGAGAAAAATCTTTAACTGCTTTAAGTTTCCTTTTTGCATTACAACGTTTTAGACCTTCCCCTTTTTACGCTCTTGATGAAGTTGATAGTTTCTTGGATGGAGTCAATGTTGAAAGGTTAGCTGCGTTAATTGCTCAACAAGCTCAGCATGCGCAATTTCTTGTCGTAAGTCATAGAAGACCTATGATTGGAGCCTCAATGAGGACTATTGGAGTTACGCAAGCAAGGGGAAATCATACTCAAGTTGTTGGGTTGCCAATCGCAGCTTGATTGAATTTACTAAGATGGTCCAATATGGTTCTACCAATCCCAATTCTGAATATTTGAGTTGACCAACACTCAAGCCCCACAAGAATCAACATCTGCTGTCCCTAGTGACAGATTATGGCTTCGTTCTGAGTTAATGGGTACTCAGGTCATAACTCGTGATACTGGACGTAGGTTAGGTCTTGTAGGTGAGGTTGTTGTTGATATTGATCGCAGAGAAGTTGTTGCTTTGGGGCTGAGAGATAATCCCCTAACACGTTTTTTACCTGGCTTACCACGATGGCTTCCTCTTGATCAGATTCGACAGGTCGGTGATGTGATTTTGGTAGATACAATAGATTCTCTGAGTGAAAACTTTGTTCCTGAAAGATTTAATAAGGTTATTAATTGCCAGGTAATTACTGAATCAGGAGATCAGTTGGGAAGAGTACTTGGCTTTTCTTTTGACATTGAAACTGGAGAATTACTTACTTTAGTTATGGGAGCATTAGGCGTTCCATTACTAGGTGAAGGTGTTTTAAGTACTTGGGAGATGCCTGTTGATGAAATTGTTAGTAGTGGTCCTGATCGAATAATTGTTTATGAAGGGGCTGAAGAGAAATTAAAACAATTAAATAGTGGTTTTCTTGAGAAGCTTGGTGTCGGTAATTCGGGATGGGAAGACAGCGAAAGAGAAAGGTATAGAGTTAATCTTGTCCCAGTTGAAAATCAATTGACTTCTGGAGAAAGTGCAAATGATGATCCAAGACTTCTAGAACAATCTCAAGAGGAGATATTTGAAGAAGAAGAGATGGAATACGTAGAATTGCAAGATTCAGAAGAAGAACAATATAATCAAGAATTAAAATACCTGGATGAACCTAATCAGTCTTCAATTTATTCAGAAATGGATGAAGATGAAGTTAGTTATAATGAATTAAAATTTAAAACTAGAGCTGATAAATTCCAAGAAAAAACATCCTCTCAAAATATTATAAAAAGGTCAAAAGTTTTAAGAGAGAAAGAACCTATGGATGTTGAGCCTTTAGAAAAATCATCTATCAAAAAGTCTCAAGATCCTCTATCTAATGATAAAGAAAATTTAGATATTGAAGATCCGTGGTGATTAACTTAAAAGTTTTTTGTCTCCTAGAAGATTAATAATTTCTTGACAAAATTTCTTTGTTGCTCCTTTAACACCTCTAAGTGCTTGAAGATCTGCCTTTTGACCAGAAAGTCTTGCAGGGGAATTTAGCCATTCAATGGTTTCTTCAGCTATTTGTGCTGTGCTTATGTGACCGATTCTTTCAGGTACAATCATTCTTTTTGCCGATATATTTGGCCAAGCCATAAATCCCCTTTTTCTCAGTTTCACAAAGCTAATTAATAAACCTAGACACCATTTTAACAGTGGTAATCTAGCTATTAAACCTACGAGCCCATCCCATGCTTCCATAACTTGAATGTGTTGTGTAGGTATGACAACTATCATCGGAATATTTAATGAGCCTAGCTCAGAAGTATTTGCTCCTACTGTTGTTAATGCTATATCACACTGACTGAGATCACTATATGCTGGATGCTTTTCTTGTATAAAAATCACTGTCGAATTATTGGTTATTAATATTCCTCTTTCTTCTTTATTATTGGATTTAGTAATTGATTTTATCCCAGATTTATATTGTTTTGAAATTGGATTTTTTCTGCTGGCAAAGTATTTTATTTCATCTATATTTGTGGTGGGAGCAATAGGTATTAGAAACTTACAATCTGGCATTGATTTTGATATTTTATCAGCTACATCAAGAAAAAAAGGTATTCCAATTTTTAGTTTGGCGCTTTTTGAACCTGGCATAAGAGCAATCCACTTTCCAGGAGGGAGTGGATTATCAATTTTTGCAGTTTCTGTTAAGTCAGCGGTCAAGTCTCCTATTACTGAGCAACGATTTTTAATTCGCCTTGGTAGCTTTTTAACGATACTTTCCGACATCGCGACAATACGATTATTCCAAAAAGGCCATCTTGCTATCCATTCTGCATATGTCATATGTAAATATCCCAATCTTGCTGAAAGCAGAACGCTCCAAAATTGATCTCCTCCTAAAAAAATTACTAATCCTTTGGATGGCCATGATCCAAATTTGTTTGGTTGTATAAGAAGCTTCCAGAAATTTCTTGCTTTTATTATATTTTCAAATTGCAACCATTTTTTGGCAACTAGATTTTCATTGCCAGTTGCGTTCGGGCATGGAACCAAAACAAGATTTAAAGATATTGAAGATGCCTTTGCTTTAGGTCTTAGCGCAATTTGTTTATGAAGCTCTTTAGCAAGTGGCTTAACCCAAGTAGCTAATTCACCTGGTCCATTTGAGACAAAGATAATTGCTAAAGGATCATTACTCATTTATTGATGAGCATTAGTTTTGAAAAATGCGGATGGCGAGACTTGAACTCGCAAGGCCGAAGCCACATGTTCCTTAGACATGCGCGTATACCAATTCCGCCACATCCGCAAGTTAACTTAGTTAAACACCAAGTAACCATGATCATAATGCTAAACCTATTAAGCTTCTACTTAATGCGTTTCTGTCTTGGGCACTAATACTGATACGATCCGCCTGAGGCCTTAATAAATTTGAATGCCAATAGGCAAATTGCTGATAGCTAATCGTGGCGAAATAGCATTAAGAATTCTCCGTAGCTGTCGTGAGATGGGGATTGCAACTGTTGCTGTTTACAGCACCGTTGATAAAAATGCGCTACATGTTCAATTAGCTGATGAGGCTGTTTGTGTTGGAGATTCCCCTAGTAGTAAAAGTTATCTAAATATTCCGAACATCTTAGCTGCAGCAACATCAAGAGGTGTTGATGCTATCCATCCTGGTTATGGCTTTTTAGCGGAGAATGATCGCTTTGCAGAAATTTGCGGAGACCATGGGCTGATTTTTGTAGGTCCATCTCCTCATGCAATACGTTCAATGGGTGATAAGTCAACAGCTAAATCGACTATGCAGAAGGTTGGGGTTCCAACCGTTCCTGGAAGTGAGGGTTTGTTAGAGAGTGTTTCAGATGCTTCCCAGCTCGCTTCTGAAATGGGTTATCCAGTCATGATTAAAGCAACAGCAGGAGGTGGTGGAAGAGGAATGCGTTTGGTTGGACATGCTGATGAATTGGATAATCTTTTTAAAGCTGCACAGGGGGAAGCAGAAGCTGCATTTGGGAATCCAGGGCTATATATGGAGAAATTTATCGATCGCCCAAGGCATGTAGAGGTTCAGATTCTTGCTGATCGTTTTGGAAATGTTGTTCACCTTGGAGAGAGAGATTGCTCAATTCAAAGACGGCATCAGAAATTGTTAGAGGAATCCCCAAGTCCAGCTTTAGATGATCAGTTGAGATTACAGATGGGAGAAGCAGCAGTTGCAGCAGCAAAAAGTATCAATTACGAAGGTGCTGGGACAGTGGAATTTTTACTAGATCGTCAAGGTGGCTTCTACTTCATGGAAATGAATACTCGAATACAAGTAGAGCATCCCGTAACGGAATTAGTTACTGGGATGGATCTCATATCAGAACAAATAAGAATTGCAGGAGGAGAAAAATTAAAATTTAGTCAATCAGATATCAAGCTTGAAGGACATGCAATTGAATGCAGAATTAATGCTGAAGATCCTAGTCATAATTTCAGGCCCTCTCCAGGTAAAATCACAGGTTGGTTGCCTCCTGGTGGACCTGGTGTCAGGGTAGATAGCCATGTTTATACAGGTTATGACATACCTCCTTTTTATGATTCTCTTATAGGAAAATTAATTGTTTGGGGAAGAGATAGAGAAGCTGCACTTAAACGCATGGAGCGTGCTTTAAACGAATGTGCAGTAACAGGAATTACAACTACTATTGATTTTCATTTGAAATTACTTAAGAGAAAAGAATTTATAAAAGGGGATGTCCATACAAAGTTTGTTGAACAAGAAATGTTGTAAACAGCTTTAAAGATCAAAAAATAATTTGAGTTAGTAAACCTTGTTGACCAAGAAACAATTCTCGAAAAAGGCTTAATAGACCTACCCAAATAATCGGAGTAACATCTACACCTCCTATAGGAGCCACAATTTTTCGAGTAGCTACAAGTACAGGTTCAGTTGGTAAGAAGATAATTGGCCATAAACCAGTTCTTAAATCTATTTTGGGGTACCAAGTCAAAATAATTCTTAGAAGGAATGCCAGGGTTAGCGAACTTATTAAAAAACCCATTAAAAAATGTAGGGTTGGAAGACTTTTAATTAACAGAGGCATCACAAAGCTCAAAGCATTATTGAATAGATGGTATAAATCATCTTTTATTGCTTAAGATTACTCGGTATTGTAATAGAATTAGCTGAAATGGCTTTTCATTTTTTAAATTTGTTCCTTAGTGCTGGAGCTTCTGGTCAAGTTGCTACTAGTTCTGCTGTTGGAATGATAGGGAGTTTTCTTGCCGCTGGAGCTTTGGTAGTTGCACCTGCTGCTGCTGCGTTGATTTGGGTTAGTCAAAAAGATGCATTGAGTAGATAGCCCTAGCAAACACCTATTTATGCCATAGACTGATAAATATAAGGTTGTTTCAACCTGAAAATGTTTATTTAAGAGGGCAAACTTGGTCAATGCCAGTCTAAATTGGGCCAGCATTGTTGGCATCGTTCTCGCTGTATGCGGAGCTGGGTTATATTTTCTTAGATCTTTTAAGCCAGCATTGGCAAGAGATTACGATGTATTTTTTGCCGCTATTGGCTTGCTTTGTGGCGGGATACTATTTTTTCAAGGGTGGCGTTTAGATCCCATACTTCAGTTTGGACAGTTTTTACTTGCAGGAACAACTGTTTTCTTTGCTTATGAAAGTGTTCGACTGAGAGGTATTGCAACAGATCAAGCACGAAGATCTTCATATTTTGATGATGAACCTGAGTTGCCAAGGTCTTCTAGAGGAGGTTTGTCTGATGCACGCTCTGATAGAAATTATGATCGATTTGAGGAATCTCAACCTATCAATAGAAGATTTTCAGGTAGAGAAGATTATCAAGAAGAATATGCAGAAGAATATGCAGATGATGCAACTTATGGAAGACGTTCATCTAGGGCGGCAATCCCTGAGCAGGCTGTAAGTAGAAGGCCCAGAAATATAAGTTCTCCAGAAATTAATTCCCGAGGAGCTGAGACAGATAGGAGAATGGAAAGATTTAAAAATTCAGAATCCTCTTCAAATAGAGCTTCAAGCTTTGGTGATAGGAGAACAAGTCGACAAGAAAGTAGGCGAGGGACTCGTCCCTCCGTAAGTGGTCAAACTTCAAATCGAAGACGAAATGGACCCCCTAATCCCTCTCAAGGATCATCTTCAAGATTAAATTCTGATAATTCAAATAGGCCTTCTCCTGGATCTAGTAGGTCCGCTAAAACTAACAATAGTATTGAAGATGCTGCCTTTTCTAGTTCTGAACAAGGAGTAAGTAGAGCTAGTAGAAGACCTGCAAAGAATTCTGGTGCAAACCCTGTCAATCAACGATCATCTTCTAAAAGCTCTTATTCATCGTCCACAAGAAAGTCGAGACCAAGAGATAACAGCTCAAGATTTGATGATTAATCAAACAATCATTATTTATTAATGATTCCAGCCCATTCCAAAAAAGATATCTTGCTAATTGCTTCAACAATTAGAACTGCCATTAGACCAATCATTGCAAATCTTCCATTTATTCTCTCTGCATAGCCACTCCACCCAAATTCAGGAATATCATTTGTGGTTGCGCTAGGCGAAAGATTTTTAATTTCTGAATCAGTTTGTTCTTGTTCTATTGACTGATTATCTGGATTGGTTTCTTTATTGGAGTTCATAGAAATAAGCTAGTTCTCAGTAAATTTGTAACTTGCAGCGGGCAATAATCGCCAACCTTTGTTCTCCGTAATTTCAAGCACGGTTTCATGATAGTTCTTTAGGGTTGGCCTATGACCAACGCTAATGCATGCCATATCACGTTGGTTAAGAAGTTCATAAAGATGTTTTTCTGTATTTACGTCTAGTGCACTTGTTGCCTCATCTAACACAACATATTTAGGCGAATTTAGTAAAAGTCTTGCGAAAGCTAACCTTTGTTGCTCTCCAAGAGATAATAGCCTTTGCCAATCTTGTTTGATATCTAGGTCTGGATACCTTTGGATAATTTGAGGTAATTTGACTTCCTCTAAAACGGCTTTTAGGTGTTCATCACTGAATCTATTTTTATCTAATGGATAACAAAGCTGTTCTCTTAAAGATCCAAGAGTCATATATGGTTTTTGAGGGATAAATAGTAAATCACCATTTGAGGGTGTTTCTATTACACCAGATTGGATTGCCCAGAGACCGCTAATAGCTCTAAGTAAAGATGTCTTACCGCAACCAGAAGGTCCAACTACAAGTAAACTTTGACCAGAGTCAATACTAAGATTTAAGTTATTAATTAAGTAATTTTCTTTCCCTGGAGTTTTAATACTTACATTTTTAAGAATAATAGAATCGTTCGTTTTAATTTCGACTTTAAAGTCATCAAATTGGTCATTTCTGACCTCATTCATGTTTGATTGAAATCCTTCAAGTCTGCCTATGGAAGCTGAGAATCTCGCTAAAGCCTCTATTTTGTAAATAATAAAAAATAATGATCCCTCAAGAAGGTTGTAGTTCAAATTGGCTTGTTGAAAACTTCCATAGTCCATTTGTCCACTAAGAATTGGTCCTGAGAGAATAATGAAAGGGATAAAAACACTTCCATAAATTCCAGAGCGTTGGAGCACTCTTAACAAAGCCTCCCATATTATTAAAAGATTAAAGTTATCAACGACAGACTTTAGTCTTCTACTGACTTCTTTCTCTTCTTGATTTTCACCAGAATAGAAAGCAATTGATTCTGCGTTGTTTCTTACATGAACAAGACCATAACGAAAATCAGCTTCAAATCTTAATTGATCATAATTTAACTTAAATAATTTTCTACTAGCAAAAAGTAGCAAAGATGAAACTAATGTGGCGTAAACTATCAAAGCAAGTGTTAGCTCTTTACTTATACTTAGTAAAATAAAAATGTTTAATGAAAATACTAATAAAGAGTCAAAAATATTTAGCGAGAGATCAATTGTTTGCGCAGTAAAGTCTCTTGCATCTTCTGTAATTCTTTGATCTGGATTGTCGACATTCGTTTCAGATTCATCGTTGGGATTTAATATATAATATGTTCTGTCATCTAAATAATCTGTTATTAGGCTTTTGGATAACCACTCTCTCCATAAAAGTTGAAGCTTTGCTGAAAAATAAAATTGGAAGCTTCTTATTGGAAGAGCTGCGATAAAACAAATTCCAAGAATCCACAAATTTTTATAACTTTCATTTTGATCTTTTTCTATTAAGGCATTAGTAATATCTCTTACGAGAAAAGTAATTCCAGCGTTAATTCCATTCACAGATAATAACATCAAAATAATTACTCCTAGCAACAGCCAAGGAAGCCATCTTCTTTGCCTTAACTGCCCACGAACAGTTATAAATGAAAAAATTCCTAAGGCAAACAAACTTGAAATTATTATTCCTACAGGACCATCCCATATGACCTTTAAGGAATTTTGAACACCTCCTAAAAATTGGTTTGTTATCTCCGGTGCTATGTTGGTTAACAGGCTCATTAAACCTGTTAGTAAAAATAGAACTGTTCCGCCTACACAAAATAATAAAGATATTAATAAATAGACAAATAGCCAGCCATTATTTTTTGTATATGGTAAAAAATATGGCTGAGTAAGCTTTCTTAATTTAATGAGTTGGCTGACTAGGCCTTTTTGAGCTTTCGAAATTG
Source organism: Prochlorococcus sp. AG-402-A21 (assembly GCA_003279655.1). Taxonomy (GTDB): domain Bacteria; phylum Cyanobacteriota; class Cyanobacteriia; order PCC-6307; family Cyanobiaceae; genus Prochlorococcus_B. The sequence goes on from QCHI01000002.1 coordinate 35,252, forward strand.
ATGAGGTCATATTAATTTGATTATTTCAAAGTCAATAAATACTTGATTAGCAATAAGGCTAGCTTATTTTTTAAGTTAATTGGATGCTTTTTGTAGAGCAGAAACTCTTCAAAGCCACTTATTTGTATATGTTAACTAAAACCCAAATATGTTTTTACTATCATTGGTATTGGTAGCGAAGAAATAAGCTGTACATCAAAAGAGTGAACTGCAGGAATAGTTTGATCTAATACCCAAATAACCAAAAAAGGGGCATTCAGAATTATCTGCCATTGCCATTTATAAGTTAAAATTGACCATATTTTCTTTAAAACAGATTGCTTGTTCTCACTAAGGTTTGACCAAAAGTCTTGTAAATTTGTGTTTACTTTATTAATAATGCTTTTTTTATCTACAGCAGTTTGGGAATCCATTGGATGCGATTAATTAGGTACCTTATAGCGCATAGATGGGTGTAGCCGAGTCAGCAAATAAGCCAGTAAGACAATCGTGTGTATTGATAAAAAATTATGAAAATCAAAAAGTTACCCTGGTGGCCAACTTAATTTTCTTCCTCCAATGATATGAATATGTAAGTGAAATACTGTTTGACCTGCTTTTTCTCCTGTATTAATAACGGTTCTCCAACTTTCTAAACCAGCAGCATTGGCAATTTCGGTCCCTTTGAGAAGTAAATGACCCAGGAGTTCTTGATCTTCTTTTTTTATATTTTGCAGACTTGGAATAGGTTTTCTAGGAATTATTAAAATGTGGGTAGGTGCTTGGGGGGTAATATCTTTGAAAGCTAGGCATTTGTCATCACTAAAAACTTCATCACAAGGTATTTGACCACTAAGAATTTTATCGAAAATTGTTGTCATTGAATTTGAGTAGAGACTAATCATAAGAATCTACAGTGATTCTTATGATTTTGAATTTACATGATTCTTTCAATTCGTTTCTTTTCTTACATCGCTTTGATTGAAGTTGTTCTCATTTAATTGTTTTTTCAGCTCTTCTTCATCAGTTACTTTATCAACAAAACATATACCATTGAGATGGTCTATTTCGTGTTGAATGCATCTTGCCATTAGACCATCTGCATTCATTTTTTTTGGTCTACCCATTTCATCTCGATAACTTAATTTAATTGAGGAGGGTCGTAAAACATTAAGGTAAACGCCTGGGATACTAAGACAACCTTCTTCATATGTATCTAAGCTTGCACTAGATGAAATTATCTCTGGATTTATAAATACCATCGGTGGGGAATTTGCATCTTCAAAATTTAAATCAATAACTAACAACCTCTTTTGAATTCCTACCTGAGGTGCTGCTAAGCCAATACCTTTTGATGAATACATAGTTATAAGCATATCTTTCACTAACTTTCGAATTGAATCATCAACTTTGACGATACGATTAGCTGGAGTTCTTAAAGCCTCGTGTCCCAGTTGATACACCTTCAAAGGGGGATTCTTAACAGGTTCTTTCGAAACTGAAATTGAGGGCTTCTTTTTTTCTGCATTTTTTGCAAGTTGAGCAAAACTGCCAGCCAAAGGAGTCCGAATACAACAACTTGTACACTTTACTTTGTTTTAAGTTCAAAGAGTGAATTAATCGTTGACTCTCAACATCAATAAAGAACAAAACAATGAGAATCCTGGATGCTGAAAAAGTTTATGGAGAAGCCCCCATATTTAAAGAGCCTCGGATAATAGGTGATTGGGTTTTATGGTTAGAACAAAGACCATACGAAAAGGGAAGAACTACAGCTTTAATTAGACCTTGGGGACAAAAAGACTTATTACCTCAGGAGTTAACACCTTATCCATGTGATTTAAAGACAAAAATTCATGGATATGGTGGTGCTCCTTTAACAGCCACTCTCGATGGATCAGATCTGATATTGACTTGGGTAGACAATAAAGACAACTGCTTATGGATGAGAACTTGGTCTTATGAGGAAGAAAATGAACAATCTTCTTCTTTTAAATTCAAACCTAAAATTCAATCAATTTGCCTGACGAAAAAAAATAATTATTTTCTTGCAGGTGGCGTAATTGACCTTGAAAAATATCTTTGGATTGGATTGATGGAAGACGAAGGAGGAGATCATATAGTTTCTTATTCTCTAAAAAAAACTGATCAAGATCCAACATTTCTTTATTCATCTCAGGGCTTATTAGGTTATCTTGCACTGAATTCGAAAGATAGAAAATTGGCATGGGTTGAGTGGCTAAATACTTCAATGCCTTGGGATTTAAATGAATTAAAATTAGCTAAAATAGATGAGAATATAAATATCATAAATATAGTAAATTTTAATAATGAATATTTAAAATGCACAGAAAAAATATCATTTTTTAATCCCATTTGGTCCGATACAGGTGATCTTTATATCGCTGAAGATAGTAGTGGATGGTGGAACATAACCCAGATTAAAACGGATATTAATAATAATCCAATTACTGTTTCTCAGAATCAATGGACTATTAAGGCCGAAATTGCTTCCCCACAATGGGTCCTAGGGATGTCGAGTTTTTCATGTGTGGGGGGTGATCTCGTTGGGGCTTTTGCTCAGGAAGGAATTTGGACTTTGGCTTTATTTCAAGAAAATGGATCTATCAAGACCTTTGATCAGCCTTTTATTGAGTTTTCAGGTATTCATTCGCATCAAAATCGACTTGTTGCAATTGCCAGTAGTTCAGAAATTGCTGAAGGGATTTTTGAACTAGATTTATTGGATAAAAGTTGGGAACATACTTCTGCATCTTCATTTAGATTGGACCCAACAGCAATAAGTATTGGCGAATCTTTTTGGTTTAGAGGATCGAATGAACAGAATGTGCATGCTTGGTATTATCCACCTCTTAATAGCCAAAGTTTGTTACCTCCTTTGTTGGTGAAAAGTCATAGCGGACCTACTGGTATGGCTCGTTGTGGATTAGATCTAGAGGTGCAATTTTGGACATCAAGAGGTTGGGCTGTTGTCGATGTTAATTATGGAGGCTCTTCTGGTTTTGGTAGGGAATATAGAGATCGCTTGAGAGGTAATTGGGGAGTAATCGATGTTTTGGATTGCACTAAGGCAGCTCAGTCATTGATTGCATTAGGCAAGGCTGATAAGGAACGTATAGCAATTGTAGGGAGTAGCGCATCGGGTTTTACAGCTTTAGGTTGTTTGATATCTACTGAAATTTTTAATATCGGAGCATGTAAATATGCTGTAACTGATTTGATGGGTATGGCTAATTCAACGCATAGATTTGAAGAATTTTATTTAGATTATTTAATAGGCAATATAGAAATTGATTATGAAAAATACCACAAAAGATCGCCAATTGAAAATGTTAATTCTATTAATAGGCCATTAATTTTATTTCATGGATTAAAAGATAAAGTTATACCTTCTGATCAATCTATTGCAATCAAAGATGAATTATTAAAACGTGGAATTCCAGTGCAAATAAATTTGTTTGAGAACGAAGGTCATGGATTTAAAGATGGCAAAATAAAAGTTGATGTATTAAAAAAAACAGAGGCTTTTTTTAGACAATATCTAAATATTTAAGAATTTTTCTTTAAAAAAGAAATTGCTGATTTTAGTTCTTCAGCAAGAGAATCAATTTCTGATGGGGTAGATGTAAAGCTCAAGCTTGCTCTAGCTGTGCTTTTTATCCCATAGAAGCGATGAAGTGGTTGGCAGCAATGATGACCACTCCTTATGCAAATATTGCTGTTATCGAGTAACTCAGCAACATCATTAGAATGAATACCATTTATATAAAAAGTTGCTAATGGTCCTCTATCAGGCTTAATTACAGGACTAGGACCCAGAATCTTTAAATCATCTATCTCCTCTAATTTTTCAAAAAGATATTTTGTTAATTCTTGCTCGTAATTATGGATTTCGTCTAATCCAATTGACTGTAAATAATTAAGTGCGGTTCCCATCCCGATTGCTTCCCCAATAGCTGGGGTACCCGCTTCGAATTTATGCGGTAAGTCTGCCCAAGTGCTGTTATCCTTAAAAACTTCATTAATCATCTCACCTCCACCAAGGAAAGGAGGGATTTTTTTTAAAATTTCTTCTCTACCCCATAAAAAACCTATTCCAGTAGGACCGCAAAGTTTATGAGATGATCCTGCTAGAAAATCAATACCAAGTTTTTTAATATCTACAGGCTTATGAGCAAGACTTTGGCAAGCATCTAAAAGAACTAGGCTACCTTTTTGATGTGCAAGATCTGAAATTTCCTCGATAGGATTACAACAACCTAGTGTATTACTTACATGCACAATACTGACTATTTTAGTTTTATCACTCAATTTTTTTCTAAAATCATCAATATCTAATTCTCCATTTATATCAATATTGATATAAATTAGCTTGCACTTTTTTGCGTTGGCTATTAATTGCCAAGGGACTATATTACTATGATGCTCCATTAAACTTATTAAGATTTCGTCGTTTTCCTGAAGTTCATAATTACCCCATGTATAAGCTACAAGATTGATAGCTTCCGTTGCATTTCTAGTAAAAATAATCTCTCTTTCATTATTACTATTAATAAAATTTGCTGTTAACTTTCTTGAATTTTCAAATTTTTCTGTTGCGATTGCACTTAGCTGATGAGCACCTCTATGAACATTAGCATTTTGAAAGCTATAGTAATTTTTTAAAGAATCAATAACTTCTTGTGGCTTTTGACTAGTGGCTGCATGATCTAAATATATTAAATTATTATGATTTCCATTAAATAGTGGAAAATCATTTCTATTTTTTTCAGCAAACTTTTTTAGTAAATGGTTCACTTTTTTATATCTTGTATTAATTTCTCAAGAAAATTCCACTTTCCAGCACTTTTAGGAAAGTGGGAAATCACTTCATCATAATATCCTTTTAATAATAAAGAATTAGCATGTTTATTATCAATCCCCCTACTAAGTAAATAAAATAATTCCTCATCTTGGAGTTGACTTACAGTTGCTCCATGAGTACACCTAACATCATCAGCAACTATTTCAAGCTCTGGTTTTGTATCTATTCTGGCGCGTTTGGAAAGTAATAAATTTCTACTTAGCTGCGCAGCTTCTGTTTTTTGGGCTTTTTGTGGAACTTCAATCGAACCATTAAAAATGCAATGTGAATATTCAGAAGCTACGGCTTTTTGTAATTGATCAAGCTTTCCATTTGGGCCTTCAAATCTAATTAAAGAGTGTGTGGCTATTTGCTCTTTTGATTTAGTTACTTGAAGCCCTTTGATAATTGTTGAGGCCTCTCCTTCACTTTGAATTATTCTTGGCTCAAATCGGGAATAATCCCAACCATGATGAATTGAATGAAGAGAATATGTACTGTTTTTTGATTGTTCTACCGCTAAAGTGCAAATTGAGGAAGATTCTTTCTCTTCACCCAAAGAAATTAACCCATGAGTTAACTCTACTTCAGATTCTAGTTTGATTTCGATTAAATGATTTTGTGCAGAATTATTATTACCTAGAAAAATTTGTAAAAGATCTAATTTTGCCCCCTCTTCTATAAGGAGAAAGATTCTAGTTGAGATTGATTTTTCCTCTATCGATGGAATTATTATTTCTAATGATTGATTAAAATTACTTTTAACTTTTAAAGCTAAAAGATTTGAACTTGATGCCTGATTAAGACATACTGAAATGTCATTTTTTATATTAGTTGACTTAACTATTTTACCTAGATTCTCTTCGATCTCTTTGTTATTGAGTTTCTCAATCCCATTAGGTAAATTAATATTCTTATTTGGATTTTGTTTGGGGTTAATTATAATTCTTTCTCTGTTTACATCCTTTTCTGGAAAGATCGATTTATATTGGGATTTAATATCTTCGTTATCAATAATTGGTGGTAATGATAAGAAACTATTTAACTTATTGAAGTTGGATAATCGCCACGCTTCATCTTTTTTAGAGGGCATCCCTTGATCTAAAAGAAATTCTCTTCCTATTGATTGTTCGTTTTTTAAACAACCTTCAGTAGTAGGAAGAGAATCAAGCCAATCTTGGCAAATAGTTGATGATTTCATTGAGCCATTTCCTTGCCTTTGTTATTTTTGTCAATAAAGTCATATCCTGATTTCTCAAGGTCAATGGCTAGGTCTTTGTTGCCGGTTTTGATTATTTTTCCATCAGCCATTATGTGTACAAAGTCAGGAGTTATTTCATTGAGTAGCCTTTGATAATGGGTTATTAAAATTGTTGCCGAATTTGGTCGCGAGAGTCTATTGATCCCAGATGCAACAATTCTCAGAGCATCAATATCAAGCCCTGAGTCTGTTTCATCGAGTATTGATATAACTGGTTCAAGAAGAGCCATTTGAAGAATCTCGTTACGTTTTTTCTCTCCGCCAGAAAAACCTTCATTTACGCTTCTTTCAAGGAAGGCTGCATTCATTTCAACTATTTTCAATCTTTCTTTAACTAGATCTTCGAATTCAAAAGTGTCTAATTCACTTTTAAGTAATTCTTTTCTTCTTGAATTCGTGGCAACTCTCAAGAACTCTAGATTACTAACACCGGGAATTTCTACCGGATATTGGAAACCAAGGAAAATACCAATTCTTGCTCGTTCCTCAGGTGCTAGCTCAAGAATATCTATCCCTTTAAATTTGATAGATCCAGATAGAACTTTGTAAGATGGGTGCCCAGCTACAACTTTTGAAAGTGTACTTTTTCCGCTTCCATTGCGACCCATAATCGCATGGATTTCTCCTTCTTTTACTAATAAATTGACTCCATGAAGTATCTCTTGTTCCTCAACACTGGCATGAAGATCTTCAATAGATAATATTGTGTCTGAAGTTGATGAAATCACTAAATCAGGGAGAAAGTTGTAAAGAGCAAAAGTATGATTTTAATATACTTCTATCCAACCGAACCCTCCAATTTTAAAGCTAAAAGTTTATCTGCCTCAGATGCAAACTCCATAGGTAATTCATTGAACACATCACTACAAAAACCACTGATTAGCATTGAGACTGATTCCTCGAAATCAATTCCTCGACTTTGTAAATAAAAAAGTTGATCTTCTGAAATCCTACAAGTACTAGCTTCATGTTCAATATTTGATTGAGGTTGTTTGGATTGAATATATGGATATGTATTTGCACTGGCTTTGTCACCGATCAACATGGAGTCACATTGACTGTAATTTCTTGAGCCCTCAGCATTTGGGCTTATGGAGACAAGACCACGATAGCTATTCTTAGATTGTCCAGCACTGATACCCTTACTTACGATTTTTGATTTTGTATTTTTTCCTATATGAATCATTTTTGTCCCAGTATCCGCTTTTTGAAAATTATTAGTTAGTGCAATTGAATAAAACTCACCAATTGAATTGTCTCCTTGTAGTACGCAACTTGGGTACTTCCATGTAATTGCAGATCCTGTTTCGACTTGAGACCAGCTTATTTTGCTTTTCTTCCCTCTACATTCACCTCTTTTTGTGACGAAGTTATATATCCCTCCAACTCCCTCCTCATTACCAGCATACCAATTTTGCACAGTTGAATATTTAATAGATGCATTATCGAGTGCGACCAGCTCAACAACAGCCGCATGTAGTGTATTGGTATCAAACATAGGTGCTGTACAGCCCTCTAGATAACTAACGGAGGAAGACTCTTCTGCGATAATTAAAGTTCGTTCGAATTGGCCAGTGTCTCCAGAATTTATTCTAAAATAAGATGATAATTCCATTGGACATTCGACACCTTTAGGTATATAAACAAAAGAACCGTCACTGAAAACTGCAGAATTTAGCGCTGCAAAAAAATTATCATTTATAGGAACAACTGTTCCCATGTATTTTTCAATTAGACCTGGATATTCGCTAATTGCTTCACTAATAGAGCAGAATATTACTCCATGTTTAGCAAGTTTTTCCTTGTATGTAGTCGCTATAGAAACACTGTCAAAGACAGCATCTACAGCTACATTGGATAATCTTTTTTGTTCACTAAGTGGTATTCCAAGCTTTTCAAAAGTTTCAAGTAATTTAGGATCGACTTCTTCTAAACTCTTCTTCTTTATGTCTTGTTTTGGAGCTGCATAATAAACTAGATCTTGATAATCTACTTTGGAATAAGTTAAGCCAGACCAATCAGGTTCTTTCATCTTCAACCATTGTTCATAAGCTCTTAAACGAAAGTTTAATAAAAAATCCGGCTCGTTTTTTTTGGCGGAGATTAACCTAATAACATCTTCATTCAATCCTTTCGGGATCTTTTCAGTTTCAATTTCAGTTATAAAACCATACTTATAAGGTTGGGAAACAATTTCTTCGACTGTATTAGTTTGGGGCATTTTATTTTGATTAAATCGAGTCGTAGTAGTTTTTTATTTATGAAAAGTTTGGCTTTTAAGACCCAAGATAATCTTCAATTATGACATCTGGGGTTCATCCTTGGACAAGAGTGTTTTGATAGGTGGATCTCAAATGTCATTCTAAGTCAAATTAAGAGGGAAAACCTTGTGTTACGAAAGTAGTTTCAATCTCTCATAACCATAAGACAAAATGCTTGCAAACGTTTCCAATTGTAATTGTGCTAGAAAATACTCTTAATCTTTTTTAAATTCGTAAAAGATTTTTTAATGTATACAAATATCTATCTAAATCCCTATTAATACTGTTGATTGGATTTATCAATTCATTTTTTGGATTCGTAATAGTTAATGAATGAATATCTTTACCATTGTGATAAGTGGAAAAAATAAGCTAAAACCTATGAAAAGATAAATATTCTTTTAAACTTTATCCATAAGAGATGCTCCCGCTGCCAGATGATGGAATCTACTTTTGTCGATAATTCTAAAAACAGTCCTTTAAGTAAAGAGGATATAAATATGATCGGCTTAACTAACCTTTCAGCTAGTGAAAAGCATCATTTAAGAATGCTTGCACATTGCTTGCAATGTTTTAAATCCATGAGTAAGGACAATCCAAGAGGTTTGATTCCTTTGAAAGAAGAATGGCTTGAATGGTGCTTGAAGAATCCCATCATGGTGAAAGATGACGAATTTGTTCAAGTTATGTTTGAGCAATTTTCTGGAGCAGCTATTCAGTTGGAAAGATTGTCAAATGATTTAAAAGTTGCTCCATTGGATTTGACATTGAGAAATTTAATCGACGCATATGAGGTTTGAAATCGTTCTTGTCCTGAGATAAAAAAACTTTTTTGATTAGGGTGATCCCAAAGAAAAAAGTCTTAGAAATTTTCAAAATTCGTTTTTATTTTTTTGATTGACTTTGAAATTATTTTTTTTGTGGGAAATTCGTGGATTGCTCATGAGCTCCTAGTTTGTAGTTATGGCAACGCTTTTTGCCTGTAGATACCAAATTTTGATCTCTTCTTGGAGTCAGTAGATGCTGACCACTTCAACGAGAAGAGCACATTTCATCACATACTTATCGCACTGATCCCAAACAAAAAAAGGAGGTTTATGGGCGTGACTTTTGATCAAGAATCCCTGTCACGTTTAACACTTCGTCAGCTTCGTATTAAAGCGAGTGAACTAGGCATTCCTCTTTATAGTAGAAAATCTAAGGCTGATTTAGTAAAAGGTGTTTTCCTGTATGAAGAACAGCGGGAATTAGAGAAACAGTTGATAAACAATAAAAGCGAATCATCTAACGAAACATCAACATATTCAACTTCTTCAGAGACCAAAGTCGTTTTTCTACCTCGTGATCCCGAGTGGGCATATGTATTTTGGGAGATATCAGATGTAGATCGTTCTAACGCTCAGAATGAAGGTGCTATTAGACTCTGCTTGCGCTTAGCGGATGTTACTAATAGAAGTAATGGTGAACCTAACCCTGGAACTCTTCAAGAAATTGTTGTTGATAGTCATAGTACTGAATGGTACTTACCTATTCCATTAGGTGGGAGAGATTATAAGGTTGAGCTTGGTTATCGAATAGGTCATAAATGGATGTCACTTGCTCATTCATCTTCAGCAAAGGTGCCTTCATTACATCCAAGTGATCAAATTCTTGATCAATTTGTTCCTTTTAGCTTGGAAGCACCAGTTTCTTCTTCATCTGAGTCTAAGGAAGATCTTTTTTCGTCGGATCAACCAGATAGTGGCCTCCATGAGCGTTTATATCAATCAGCTACTACAAAATTTAGAACTAGACGAATTGGTTCAGAAGAATTTCAGGAGGGTTCGCCAAGCGATCTGAATTCGAATAATGATTCTGGTAGTGGTCTTTGGGCTAGTGGATTGAATGAATCTGGTATTGGAGGGGTTCCTCAATCACGCTCTTTTTGGCTAGTTGCAGATGCTGAATTAATTGTTTATGGAGCTACCGACCCCTCAGCTAAATTATTTATTGAAGATCAAGAGGTACCATTAGCCAATGATGGAACCTTTAGATTACAAGTTCCATTCAGAGATGGTATTCAAAACTATTCAATTAAAGCGATTGATAAAGATGGTTTGGATTCAAGGAACATAACAATGAAATTTGAGAGAGCTACTCCAGTCGACAATACTAATCCAAATACTAAAGCTGAATCAGAATGGTTTTAAATCCACTCACAAATAATTGATGGTGCGCTTAATTGTTGCTTTTACTCCTTTAGTAGGTGCTATAGCTTTTCCTTTGTTAATTCCTACTACTATTGAGCGTTTTGGATTAGGCCCTGGAGTACTAAGTGCTTTGATCTTAAGCACTCTTTGGTTTGTAGCCATGCTCCGTACTTCTGAAATGCCTCATTAAATCAATTATTGTAATTTGGACTATCTACTCATTTTTTAAGATCTTTCACTAATCTTTTACCAAAGTGTTTTCTTTAGAATTTACTCAACTCACAGTTAAGTTAAGCGAATCTTTTACTGATCAGAAACCAGGGACTTCCGGATTACGAAAAAGCTCTAGAAAGTTTGAAGAGCCTCATTATCTTGAAAGCTTTGTTGAGTCAATCTTAAGTTGCCTGCCTGGTGTGCAAGGAGGTGTTTTGGTTGTAGGAGGTGATGGTAGATATGGCAACAAAAGAGCGATAGATATTATTGTTCGGATGGCTGCAGCACATGGAGTTCAAAAAGTCATAACAACTGTTGATGGGATTTTGTCGACCCCTGCGGCTTCCAATTTGATTCGAATTAATAAAGCTATTGGTGGAATTATTTTATCTGCTAGTCATAATCCAGGTGGACTTGAAGGAGATTTTGGAGTCAAGCTAAATGGATCAAATGGTGGACCTGCATCAGAATCTTTAACTGATGAAATCTATCATCACTCTAAAAATCTTAAACAATATAAGATCATAAAATGTCAATCAAATAGCTCTTATTCACCTGGCAAATATAAATTAGCTTCAATGACTGTGGAGATTATCGATGGAATAGAAGATTACTTAAATTTAATGAAAAAAATATTTGATTTTGATTTGATCAGTTCGTATATCAACAAAGATTTCCCTATCGTTTTTGATGCATTAAATGCTGTTACTGGGCCATATGCAAAGCGTCTGTTTATTGATCATTTAGGAGCTAATTCAGAAACAATAAGAAATGGAATACCTTTGGAAGATTTTGGAGGTCTTCACCCTGATCCAAATTTGACTTATGCAAAAGATCTTGCTGATTTGCTTTTAAACGGGAATTTATTTTCCTTTGGAGCAGCTTGTGATGGCGATGGTGATAGAAATATGATTTTAGGACGTGGTTGCTTTGTAAATCCTAGTGATAGTCTTGCAATTTTAGCGGCGAATTTTGATTGTGTACCAGGTTATTCTAAAGGTTTATCTGGTGTTGCTCGTTCCATGCCGACGAGTTCAGCAGTAGATGTTGTTGCAAAACATTTAGGCATAAATTGTTTTGAAACCCCTACTGGATGGAAATTCTTCGGTAACCTTCTGGACGCTAATCAAATTACTCTTTGTGGAGAAGAGAGCTTTGGGACTGGCAGTGATCATGTTAGAGAGAAAGATGGATTGTGGGCTGTTCTCTTTTGGTTGCAGATACTTGCTACCAAGAAAAAATCTGTTTCTGAGATAATGAGAAATCATTGGCTATTTTTTGGACGTCATTATTATTCTCGTCATGACTATGAATCGCTTCCATCTGAAGTTGCAAATTCTCTGTATTCCAGATTGAGCAAAATTCTTCCCACATTGAAAGATCAATCTTTTGCCGGAAAGACAGTTAAAAATGCTGATGATTTTAGCTATACAGATCCAGTTGATGGCTCAATCACACTCAATCAGGGATTGAGAATTTTACTAGATGATGGTAGTCGAGTCTTAGTGAGACTTTCTGGCACTGGCACTCAGGGAGCGACGTTAAGAGTTTACTTTGAAAGCTTTGTTTCCAGTGATGGTGATATCTCTCAAGATCCTCAAATAGCCTTGGATCCTTTAATTAAAAGTATTGATTCTCTAGCTGAGATTTCAAAACGAACAGGTATGTCCACTCCAACAGTTATTACTTAGATCAAAAATCTTTTAATTGGAAATCATCAAAACAACTTTTATAAGTTTTCTATTGCTTTTAAAGTAATAAAAATGTTTGTTTTTTCGTCTTGACCAAAGATCTGTTTGCTTTTAATGGTGAACAGTTAATACACAAAAATGCTCCTTTAGCTGATCGCTTAAGGCCTCAAACACTTGATGAATTTGTTGGTCAGGATCACATTCTTGCTCAAGGACGTTTATTAAGACGTTCAGTTGTTGCTGATAAAGTAGGTAATTTATTGCTGTATGGACCGCCAGGAGTTGGTAAGACTACTTTGGCTAGGATCATCGCATCTAATACACTTTCTCATTTTAGTGTTGTAAATGCCGCTTTGGCTGGCATCAAGGATCTGAGATCTGAGATTGAGGCTGCAATAGATAGATTAAATAAATATGGAAAACGCACGATTTTATTTATTGATGAGGTTCATAGATTTAATACAGCTCAACAAGATGCGTTATTACCTTGGGTTGAAAATGGAACTTTGACTCTGATTGGTGCAACTACGGAAAATCCATATTTTGAAGTAAATAAAGCTTTGTTGAGTAGATCTAGATTATTTCGATTAAATAGTTTGAATTCACAAGCATTACATCAATTACTGCAACGAGCATTGAGCGATAAGGAAAGGGGATTTGGGTTGAAACTCATCAATTTGTCTAGTGAAGCTCGAGACCACTGGGTTGATGTGTGTAATGGCGATGCACGAGTTCTGCTTAATGCTCTTGAACTTGCAGTAGAGAGCACCATTGCGAATCAGGATAGTTCTATAAGTATTGATCTAAAGATTGCTGAGGATTCAATTCAAGAACGAGCGGTTTTATATGACAAAAAAGGTGATGCTCATTTTGATACCATCAGCGCTTTTATTAAGTCATTACGAGGTTCAGATCCTGATGCGGCCTTGTTTTGGCTGGCTCGAATGTTGGAAGCAGGGGAAAATCCACGATTCATTTTTAGACGTATGCTCATTGCTGCAGGAGAGGATATTGGTCTCGCTGATCCAAATGCAATTGTTATAGTTGAGTCGTGTGCCGCGGCTTTTGATCGAATAGGTTTACCAGAGGGTATTTACCCTCTTGCTCAAGCAACCTTGTACTTGGCTTCAACTGACAAAAGCAATAGTTTGAAGGCTATTTTTAAGGCAGTTCAGAAAGTTAAAGATTCTCAAAAGCAAAATGTTCCATCTCATCTTAAAGATCCAAACCGAGATCAAGAAGCTTTTGGAGATGGTATGGGCTATAGATACCCGCATTCATTTTCAAAACATTGGGTTCCACAGCAATATTTGCCAGATGGTTTGCTAAACGAGGTATTTTGGGAGCCAACTGAAAATGGATGGGAAGGTCAAAGACGATCTCTTTTGAATGAAAGACGATCCGAACAGTTAGCCTCATTAGTTGAACTTGAGCAACAACATCCATTAACTATTACATCTGGAAAATTTGATAATGATTTTGATCAATGGTTATGTCTCCAAGCTTTGCAAGAGGGTGAAAGATTAAAACACTTGATGAATAAATTATGGTCAGGTATTACTTGGAAGAAAAATCATAGAGTTTTAGTTTTAACACCTAGTTCTTTGCTTTGGTTTTTAAAGCCTTTAAGAGAGACATCTGAAGGTGGCGTTATTGTGGCTGTATCAGAAGATAATCATCCTCGGTTATTAGCTGAATTAGAAGTTTTGACTCCTATGGATCGACCTGTTTTAATTGATTCAAACGTTAAATCAATTAAAAAATTAGAAGATAATCTCAAATTTGAGGTCATTGGAGGAAGGATCCCTTGGAAAGTTTTTTCTGAACCAAATTTTTCTGAATTATGGCCGGTTCTTACCCAAAAATGTACAGATCATACAGAACTAAGTTTAATTATAAGTAAGCCATGTTCCGGTCCTGCACTTTCTTTAAAGGAAAGCCTAGAAGTCGACAGCAAGAATAAAAATGCTGATTTTTCATTCTTGAATGATTTAATTTCTAAAGAAGAAAATTGGTTGAATAATCAAGATTATAAAAAGAAATTTATTTTGAAATTAGAAAAATTAGGTTGGAATATTTCTTTTGAAGAATGGACTGAATTTGTATATCAAAAAGTTGATAGATCCATTATCAAAAGGTGGCTTAATGAAGGAAGTGAGTATCGAGAAGTTATTCTCGAAAATTACGAGGAAGAAAAATTATCACGATTAGAAAAATTGTTTAAAAGATTGGATGGAAGGACTATAAAACAGAAGCTTTTACATACAAAGTTGCTTGCTAAAAATAATAATTAATAAAGGCAAATTATTGGTTTAAATTTTTTGGAATCTCCATCTAATGCAATTGCATAAGTCCATTGTTCATGACTTTGTTCATAAACTTTTGCTTTGTGTCCAAGTTTTTTATGATATGCAAATGATGATTTATTCTCCCAAATCCATTGATTGATATCAGAAGCTATCTTTCCATGTTGCCATTTAATTGCGGCTTCTTTAACTACCCATCTTTTTAGTACGATTTCTTGAGCTTGGCTTGGAGTTAAATTTTCTATTTCACAATTCTCCTTTTGAGTGAAAAAACGTTTTGACAATTTATGAGCTTGGAACTGTCTATCCTTTCTTTCGATATCTACCCCAATTTTTGCTGAAGACCATCCTATTAATAACGCATCAGAACAATGACTCATGCTGATATACCCCAATCCTGCAGCCAAAAAAGGCGGTTTACCTGGATCGGCTTTAAGAGGTATATCAAGAGGCTCTAAGCCTGTCATGTTGGACATGACTTGTCTGAGGCAGCCTCTGGAAAAGTGGTAAAGCCACCCTTGTTTTGGTGTTAATATTTCAACCCACTTTTTTTCTTCCCTGCTTATTGGGAAAAGTTTTGATGGCATCAAAAAAAGCCAAAGACCTAGTACGCTTTTATTGTTTATTTGAGTTGTAATCATGACTCTCTGTATAGGCGATTCTGCACCAGATTTCACTCTCCCTAATCAAGATGGTGTTGATATCAGTCTCTCATCCTTAAAAGGATCGCGAGTTGTAATTTATTTTTATCCAAAAGACGATACTCCTGGCTGTACTAAGGAAGCGTGCAGTTTTAGAGATAATTGGGGGCTTTTCAAATCAAACAATATTCAAGTTTTAGGTATTAGTAAGGATGCTTCAAAGTCGCACATCAAATTTATTGATAAACATACATTACCTTTTACACTTTTAACTGATAGTGAGCCTTGTCCTGTAGCAACTTTATATCAAAGTTATGGCTTGAAGAAATTCATGGGTAGAGAGTATTATGGAATGATGAGACATACTTTTGTTATAGATCTAGAAGGTAAAATTGAATTAATATACTTAAAAGTAAAATCAGAAAATATGGCTACTCAGATTTTAAATGATCTTAAATTGAATTAATTTTTTTGTCTATATCAATCATTCCTTCTAGAACTAGATTTGGACAGTGATTTATATCGATGTTTGTATTTTTAAGTTCATTTAATATCATCGGTGCATCACCTCCGCAGATCCATATTGGTAATTTAGTCTCTTCGAAAATTTTTAATATTAGTCCTATTAATCCATTTATTGAGCCTCTTATCATAGCTTTATTAGTCTCATATTGGAATATTTCGGTTGGGATTGTTGTATCAATGGGAGTTTCTAAATTTAATGCACCATTTGCCATCGAAGATAATTGTAGTCTGAAACCAGAAATTAGTTGACCACCGGCAAATTCTCCTTTACTTGTTATTTTTGTGACGCTTAAGATTGTACCTGCATCTATGACAATTAAATCTCGTTCTTTGTTTTTTAAAGATGAGTACTTTTTAAAAGCACTCCATGAAGCAAGAGCTCTGTCAATGCCTAAATTTGATGGAAGATTATTTAATGGAACATCATCTAAAATTATTTTTTTTGAAGGACATAATTTAATATTCTTAGGGACGGTGCCGACTGAGGCCCAAGTTAATTTAGAATAATCTTTATCTTTAAATTTGATTGGATTTGGAGAGGTATGAAAAAATTTCCAATCTTTTTGTATTTTGCTTGCCCAATGCCATCTTGTATTCCCAATCATTAAGTAATTATCTTCTGAGTACATGAGTTGATTCCAAGTTATTGCGTATTTAAATGGATTCCACACTCTTCACTGAGTCCGCCAAATCTCGTTGACCTGCCTTGGGTATTGTTATTTTCTGCGTTGCTAGAATGCCAATCTCCTACTGTGGAATAACCCTTTTCAAATAATGGATGTTGAGGTAGTTTGTGTTCCTCCATGTAATAAAAAATATCTTTTTTAGTCCAATTTAAAAGTGGTCGGAGAGTTAAACGTTCTCTAACGTAATCAAGATGAGACATGGATTTTCTATTAGTAGTTTGTCCTTTTCTTACTCCGCTTGCCCAGCAATGAACATTTAGGTCTGAGAAAGCTTTTTCAAGAGGTTGAACCTTCCTAATCTGATGATATTTTTCAAGATCTTTTTGTTCTCCTGTTTCCCAAAGACGACCATACGAGGCCTCCATTCTTGCTGGGGAAATGGGACTTTGAACAACGAATAAATTTAATTCGAACAGTTTTGTTAATTTTTCTGCGTATTGATAAGTTTCTTTTGGGAGATAGCCAGTATCAATCCAAATAATTTTTGGCTTTTGATTAGTTTTTAATCTCACCGTCATATGAAGTAAGACAGCAGATTGGATGCCAAAGCTCGTTGTTAAAACAAATCTTTCATCAAATTGCTCAAAGCCCCATTGAAGTTGAGCCTGAGAGGAGAGTTTCTCCAGATCTTTGCTTGTCTCATGAATTGATTTCATCAGATTAGGTTGAGGAAATTGAGCGGCGTTTCTCAAATTATTAAAGTATTTGTCTTTAGATTCTTTCTTCATGTTTGAGTTTTGAATGCCGAATTAGTCAAAGTTTGATTAGGGTCTTTTAACTCATATTAGATCTAGTCCCTATGGACTTGAACAATTTGAAATCTGATCCAATTGTTGTTGTTGGTGGCGGCTTCGGAGGACTCTCTACTGTCCAAGCATTATTAGCTCGGTCGGATGGAACCCCAATCATTTTGATTGATCAAAGCCCAAGATTTTTATTTAAGCCATTGCTGTATGAATTATTAAGCGGTGAGCTTGAAGTATGGGAGGTTGCACCTAAATTTTCGGCTTTAGCTTCAGAATTAGGATTTATTTTTTTACAGGAGAGTGTTGTTGAAGTTGATGAACTCGAAAGCAAGTTAATTACTTCATCTGAGACTGAAGTCAAATACTCTCAACTTGTTATAAGTACAGGAGTAAAAACTGATTATTCTCTTGTAGGAGGTTTGAATGAATATTCTTATGGTTTTTCTAATTTAAATGACGTCTTAAGCATTAAAGAGTTAATAACTTCAATAAATAATTCCTCTAACTATACAAATCCTTTGGTAATCGCTGGAGCAGGACCAACTGGAGTTGAGCTTGCATGTAAATTATCTGACTTAGTTAAAAATAGAGTAGCAATATGCTTGGTTGATAAAGGCAATAGAATTTTATCTAAATCCAAATCTTTTAATAGAGAAAAAGCAATAGATGCAATTGCTGAGAGAAATATTAAGATTTACTTGAGACATTATATTGAATCAATCGATGAAAATACGATAGAATTTCGTAATATTGAGACCGAAAGCAATAATTCCCTAAAAATTAATTATTCAGGCTTCCTATGGACTGCTGGATTAAGACCTTCTCGGTTAAACATAGTAGATAGTTTTTTAGATGAAAATAAGAAGATTAAAGTAAACCAATTCTTGCAAATAAATGAATATCAGAATATTTTTTTTGTTGGAGATATCGTATTTTGTGAAAACTATCCTTTTCCTTCCTCAGCTCAAGTTGCTATGCAGCAGGGTTATCTAACAGCTCAAAATATTATTTCTCTTAGAAAGGGAAATAAACTTAAATCATTTCAATTTAAAGATCTTGGGGAAATGCTGAGTCTAGGTATTGGCAATGCCTCCATAACTGGATATGGAATCACCTTGGCAGGCCCCCTTGCTTTTGAAATAAGGCATTTGGCATATTTAATGCGAATGCCAAGTTTTTCTTTATCTTTGAAATCCGCAGGATCATGGTTATTTAGTAAAAAATAATGAATCGTTTATTTTCTCAATATCCTTAGATCCTTTTCACAGTATTCTTAAAATCAATACTTGGACAGATTCAGTTGAAAAGGTTATTAATTAAAAAATATGAATGAGATATTAACTGTTTTAGAGAATCCTAAAGCTGTCATAACTTTGGCAGTATTGATTATTGCAGTTTTTTTGTTCGTAAGTAGTGCTTTGGCTCCAGAACTGACTGGCCTTTTGAGCGTTGCATTATTGATGGCTACAGGAGTTCTTTCCCCTCAAAAAGCATTGGCTGGTTTTGGAAGCCCTGCTTTGATTACATTGATGGGTTTGTTTGCAGTGTCTGCTGCACTATTTAAAAGTGGTGCCCTTGATCGTTTAAGAGAGTTAATTGCCTCTGAAAGTATTCGAACTCCGCGCAGATTGATAGCTTTGCTTGGATTAGTTGTTGCACCTGTCTCAGGTGTCGTTCCCAATACTCCAGTAGTTGCTTCACTTTTACCAGTAATCGAAGCCTGGTGTATTAAGCGTAAACTATCTCCATCTCGTGTATTGCTACCATTATCATTCGCGACGGTTTTGGGTGGAACTTTAACTCTTTTAGGTAGTTCAGTGAATTTGTTGGTCAGCGATATTAGTGATCAACTTGGCTACGGTTCTTTTGATCTATTTACCTTTACTGCAATAGGAGTACCTATTTGGCTATTTGGGACAGCGTATATGTTGTTGGCTCCACAATCTTTATTACCTGATAGAGGGAGAATTAGTTCTGAGTATGGAGGGAGTTCGGATCAGACTGGTTATTTTACGGAAGTCACAATTCCGTCTGATTCTGAACTTGTCGGACATTCATTGAGAAATAGCCGTTTACAAAGAAGATTTGATGTTGATGTTTTGGAAATACAGCGAGAGAATGAAATACTTGTGCCACCCTTAGCTGATCGCATAATTCAGTCTGGTGATCGCTTGTTGATAAGAATTACTCGCTCTGATCTTTTGCGTTTAAAACAAGAGCATACCGTTCAGCTAAATAAAAACTTAAATATTGAAAAAAATCTATTTCTGTCCAATGTTGATGAAAGCCAACAAACTGTTGAAGTCCTTTTGCCAGCTGGTTCAACCTTGGCTGGTGCAAGTTTGCGTGAATTGCGATTTAGACAAAGACATAATGCCACTGTTTTAGCTTTAAGAAGAGGTCAGCAAACTGTTCAAGAACGATTGGGGCAAGCAATTTTAAGAGAAGGAGACGTATTACTCCTACAAGCTCCTAGAGATTCAATTCGAGGGCTGCAAGATAGTAATGACCTTCTAGTTTTAGATCAATTTGACAATGATCTTCCTACTGTTACGAGAAAACCAATAGCGATTGGCATTGCTATTGCTATGCTGATCATTCCCTCAATCACTGACTTGCCTTTAGTGGCTTCTGTTCTAATGGCAGTAATTGGGATGGTATGGGGTGGATGTTTAAGGCCCGCAGAGGTCCAAAGATCAATTCGACTTGATGTAATTCTTTTGCTTGGATCTCTTTCTAGCTTTAGTGTCGCCATGCAGACCACGGGCCTTGCTGATGCCTTTGCAAATATTTTAATTTTTATATTGCAAGACTTACCTAATTACACTGCCTTAATAGTTATTTTTCTTTCGACTACTATATTTACCCAATTTGTGAGTAACGCTGCGTCGGTAGCTCTTTTGGCACCAATAGCTGTGCAATTGGCGCCAAGTATGGGCCTACCTCCTTTAGCTTTATTGATAACAGTTTTGTTTGGCGCAAGTCAATCTTTTCTTACTCCTATGGGGTACCAGACAAATCTGATGGTATTTGGCCCTGGGCGTTATCAGTTTCTAGATGTAACTAGATACGGAGCTGGTTTGACAATTTTGATGACGTTTCTTGTTCCTTGGTTAATTTTATTAAAGTATACTATTTCTTAAATATGTGGAATATGATTATTAACTTAGGTGAGATTTTAGAGATTAAATTTGATTTTGATTCTTTAACCTTTTCAGAATTATTCTCTATCTATTGTCTAAGAAAGTGAGTATTAGAAAAGAAACTTACAGAAGGCTTACGGTTCCACAGTTCACTGTGGTTACAGGTTTACTTGTGATTACTTGTGGAACATTATTATTAGCAACACCTATTTGTTCAAATGCAAATGTAGGCCTATGGGAGGCATTATTTACTGCAACTTCTGCTGTAACAGTTACGGGATTATCAATTATTGATGTAGGAATTGATTTGACATTTTTTGGACAACTAATTTTGGCAATTATGTTATTAATTGGTGGTCTAGGCTTGATGGCAATTACTACATTTTTACAGGGCTTTATTGTAAGTGGAACAGAATTGAAAACACGTCTTGATAGAGGGAAAACCCTAGATGAATTTGGAGTCGGCGGTGTTGGTAAAACTTTTAGAGGAATAGCCATAACAGCAGCTATACTTATTTGTTTAGGAGCTGTGACTTTATATTTTTTTGGTTTTAATAATATAACTAACTCAAACGAGAGGATTTGGGTATCAGTTTTTCATAGTATCTCTGCTTATAACAATGCGGGATTCAGTTTGTGGACTAATAGTCTACAAGATTATAGAAACAATTGGGTAGTGAATTTTGTCTTAATTATTTTAATTGTATTAGGGGGATTCGGATGGAGAGTGACCAATGATATTTGGATAAATCGTAGATCTTTAAAATTAAGAAATTTAAGTCTTCATACACGCTTAGTAATTAGATCATCTTTCATATTAATTTCCCTAGGCTTTTTGGGCTTGATTTTTACTGAATCATTAGCAAGAGGTAGTTTCTTTTCATTACTGAATTTTGATGATCGTATTTTAACTGCTCTATTTACCTCTGTTAGTGCTCGAACTGCAGGCTTTACAAATTTGCCGATATCAATTGACAGTGTCTCTGACTCAGGTCTTTTGTTGATTATGTTTCTGATGTTTATTGGGGCAAGCCCAGGTGGTACTGGAGGTGGAATTAAAACTACAACTATTGCTGCATTAATGGCCGCTACAAGAGCAACCTTACGTGGCCAAAATGAAATTATTATTCGTAATCGTCAAATATCAGACAAAGTAGTTCTTAAAGCCGTTGGTATAACAGTTGGTTCATTTTTATTTGTTTTAATTATGGCCCTACTATTAAGCTTGAGCAATGGATTCAATAGTGGAGACAACTTTTCATTTTTAGAAATGCTTTTTACTTGTATTTCTGCCTTTGCTACTGTAGGTTTCGATCTTGGTGTTACATCTGAGCTAGGACACTTAGGTCAATTAATACTTGTTATCGGGATGTTTGTTGGCAGACTAGGCATTCTTTTATTCTTGAGCGCTATATGGCAAGCTCTTTATAAAAGCAAGCTTCAAAATCGTAATCGAATTGGCTACCCGAGGGAGGATCTCTATGTTTAAGGAGGATAAATCATGAGTGATTGGTGGCAATGGTCTCCCATAAAAGCAAACCAGAAACTTGGTTTTGCTGTTGTTGGGATTGGTCGTTTTGGAAGCGCGGTTTGTAGAGAGCTATTGAGAAATGGTGCTGATGTTTTAGCTGTTGATTCATCAGAGAAGGCAATAGAGGAATTACGTCAACTTGAGCCAACAATTGAAGCGAGGGTAGTTGACTCGACGGATGAAGAGTCTATGAAAGAAGCAGGTGTTCTAGAAATGGGGACTGTAGTCGTAGGTATTAGTGAGCCAATTGAGGCAAGTATTACGACAACTCTTATTGCTAAAGATACAGAGGGAAGTTTAGTGAAGCAGGTTATTGCTAGAGCAACAAGTGATTTGCATGAAAAAATGTTGAAAAGGGTTGGTGCAGACCGGGTTGTATTCCCTTCAAGAATGCAAGGAGAAAGATTGGGTTTGGAATTAGTCAGACCTAATTTGATTGAAAGATTAGAACTCGATGATAAAACCGGTATTGATGAGATTAAAGTGCCTGAGGTATTTGTAGGTCGTTCTTTACGTGATTTGAATCTCAGGAAAAATTATTTTGTTAACGTTTTAGCCGCTGGTCCTGCTCAACTACTAACGGTCAATCCTCCTGCTAAATATATTTTGGAAAAAGACCATGTTCTTGTAGTTATGGGTTCAATGGAAGATCTTCAAAAGCTGCCACAAACTTAATCCATGCGTGTCTTGGGTTTAATGAGTGGTACTAGTGCTGATGGAATTGATGCAGTTTTAGTTGATTTTAAAGGTGATCCTTTAAAGCCAAAATGGAAAATTTTAAATACATTTTCTTATTTATATCCTTCCTCAACAAGAGAAAAAATAATACAAGTTGGTCAGGGATTAAAAATTAATAGTAAAAATTGGCTTGAGTTGGCTGAGGAAATTACGGAACTAAATGCATATGCGGCAAGGAGTTGTGATCCTGAATCAACCGCAGAGGTTGTTGGATGTCACGGCCAAACTTTATTTCATAGAAGTGTAGAAAAATC
The DNA here is from genome assembly GCA_003279655.1 of Prochlorococcus sp. AG-402-A21. GTDB lineage: Bacteria > Cyanobacteriota > Cyanobacteriia > PCC-6307 > Cyanobiaceae > Prochlorococcus_B. The sequence continues at coordinate 58,280 of QCHI01000002.1, forward strand.
TAAAAGAGGAGGAAGTCTGCAAATCCTTTTAGGACCTTTACTTGCAAATATTTTAAATCAAATTGTTATTTATGATTTTAGATCCAAAGATATTGCTTCAGGTGGTCATGGTGCCCCTTTAGTGGCGTTAGTTGATGAAGCCTTATGTGGAAGGCTTCATGGATGGAGAGGCGTTCTTAATCTTGGTGGCATTGCGAACCTTACAATTATCCCACCTAAAACTGGTATTGATAAAACCTCTGAATGTTTAGGCTGGGATTGCGGACCGGCTAACTCATTAATTGATTTAGCTATTCAAGAAAGGACTAATTCATCTTTAATGTTTGATCAGAATGGCTCAATAGCATCAAGTGGAGTACCTAAATTGGAGGTTATTGACAAGTGGTTAAGGGATACTTTCTTTCATCTAGAACCTCCACGATCGACAGGTAGGGAGCAGTTCGGTTTTCAAGATTTACAAAAAAGGAAAAAGGACTTGGGAGATATATCAAAAGAAGATTTAATTTCAACATTAACGACATTTACTGCATCAATAATCTCGCAAGATTTAGAAAATCTTTTTAGGCTTAAAAACATAAGTCTAATTGAGCTTTTAGTTGCTGGAGGTGGAGCTAGAAATAAATTTTTAATGAGGCAACTTCAGAAACAATGTTGTGGTATTCATGTCCGTTTAATCAATGAAATTGGAATTCCATCGCAATATAGAGAGGCTCTGGTTTTTGCAACTTTATCTTGGTGGAACTTGTTAGGGAAAAAAATTAATCCGAAGTCCATCACAGGAGCAAATAAATCTATTTTGTATGGAGTAAGAGTTGATCCTTGACCTTAAATTATTTAAGATTTAATTTCTTTTAAATCTTAATCTTTTTGGAATACCTTTTAATCTTTGTGTTTTTTGTTTTTCTAATGCATTGATAAAATCTTGTGTTTTGGTTTTTTTTGTTTCTAATTCTTTAGATGCTGAACTTTCGTTCAATTCGTGATTCCTGACTCCTTCTTGAATTAAAACTTTAGCCATATTGCTAACAGTCCTAGATTCTGTTTCGGCTAATTCTGACAATCTTTGGCATAAATCTTCTGGTAGGACAACTTGTATGCGAGGCGATTTTTGTTTCCCGTTTGATGAGTTTTGACGAGTAGCCATGCGTACAAAGAACTACCAAGTAGTAAATAGTGTACACTTATATGCAAGGGTAGTATCCTTGTGTATGATACTTGCTCATCTGGCCAGTTTGTCTGGTAAGCCTTTACTTAAATTTTTAATTCAAAGGGGTATTTTATGTCTAAGCCATCTCTTCCTTCAACCTCAAAAAATCTTTCTAAAAATGTTATGACCAGTAGAGGGACTGTAAAACGACAAAGAAGGAAGAGTTCTAGTAATGGTAAAAATGGAGATGTTTTAATTTCTGCTGTTGTGAGTTCTTATTTATTGACTCATTTACACCATGTTTTGCAAAGAGCAGAATATGGAGCTAGTCAAGAAGGAAGATCTTCTCATGCTGCAAACTTTGCTCAACTTCGTAAAGTCCTTTGCATGGACGCTAGAAGCATGAAGGACGCGTCTGCTTTAGGTTTAAAGGACAGTGATTTAGATCTGTGCAATGGATCTAACGGTTTTGAGACAAAAGTTGCATAATTGAATATTGTTTAAATAGTCAAAGTTTTTATCATGAGTGGCAATGCTGCAAAGCTTTACAAGCTTATAAATGCAGATCCTAATAAAAAACAAGATCTTTTTCGTCAAGCTCTCCAAAACCCCAAAGGTGCCATGCAATCTATCTGTGCATTTGGGACTGAAATGAATTTACCAGTTACGTCAGAAGAGGTAAAAGAATATTTGACTTCTATTGATGATTTAGATGCTAAACAATGGTTAATAAAAGCTAGGGGTGGGTTGTGATTAGTTACTGAATGAAGAGGGGATTTCTAATGAATCTTGACTATTTTCTCTAATTCCTCTTCTGTCATAACCACCTCCGCCTGCCATTGTCCAAAAAAACCAATAACTGGGAATTGCAAGAGCTGCTGCGAGTACTAAAGCAGTAATTTGTTCGAGTCTTAACATGGCTGGCTTGAGTAATGTAATTTTAATCAGTTGGCATCTTTTCAAGCTAAATGATTGAAGGTAATTCATTTGAGGTTTTGTTATAGTGTTGAGACTTGAGAAGATTAGTAAGATTTATCCCACTGGAGAAGTCTTGAAAGACGTCAGTTGGGAAATAAGAAATGGAGAGAGAATTGGTTTGGTTGGAGTAAATGGAGCTGGGAAATCAACCCAATTAAAAATTATTGCTGGATTAGAAGAGGCGACGGATGGATCTTTGATTACTGAAGGAGATCCATCTATTGCATATTTAAAACAGGAATTTGATGTTGATCTTTCAAGAACTGTCAGAGAGGAATTATTTGAGGCATTTAAAGAAGCATCCGATTTGCTTCATAGTCAAAAATTAATTCAAGCAAATATGGAATCTGAGTTAGCCTCTAAAAATTTAGATTATCTGGATTCATTAATCAAAGAATTAAGCACTATTCAAAGCAAATTTGAATCAATTAATGGCTACGATTTAGAGTCTAAAGTTGAAAAGTTATTACCCACGATTGGTTTCAACCAAAATGAAGGTGACAGACTAGTTGGTGACTTTTCGGGTGGTTGGCAGATGAGAATAGCTTTAGGAAAAATTCTCTTACAAAGTCCAGACTTATTATTATTAGATGAACCAACTAATCATTTGGATTTAGAAACTATTGAATGGCTTGAGAACTATTTACTTAATCAGAAAGTTGCCATGGTAATTGTTAGCCATGATAGATCTTTTTTAGACAAAGTTTGTACAAGAATTGTTAATATCGAGCGAGGTCAATCTAAAAGTTATCTTGGGAATTATTCATCATATATACAGCAGAAAGATTTTGAATTGGAATCAACCAGAGTTGCTTATGAAAAACAGCAGAAGGATATACAAGTTCAAAAAGCATATATAGAAAGGTTTCGAGCAAGTGCGACAAGAAGCACACAAGCTAAAAGTAGAGAAAAGTTATTAGATAAAGTTGAAAAAGTAGAAGCTCCTGAGAATAATTTAAAAGGACCTACTTTTAAATTTATGGATGCACCTCGAGGTGGTAAGGATGTATTAAGTATTCAGGATTTAACACATAGCTATGAAGATAATATTTTATTTTTAGGAGCATTCTTAGATCTTGAACCAGGTGAAAGAATAGCATTTTTAGGTCCTAATGGTTCCGGGAAATCTACTTTGCTTCGTCTAATTATGGGTTTAGAGGAGCCTGATGAAGGATCTATTAATATAGGAAAATATAATATTATTCCTAGTTATTTTGAACAAAATCAAGCAGAAGCCTTGGAATTAGAAAAAACAGTAATCGAGACAATTTCTCAATCCGTACCAAATTGGACCCAAACAGAAATACGATCTTTACTAGGAAGCTTCGGCTTAACTAATGATTCGGTTTTTAAGGAGGTTAGTCAGATAAGTGGGGGGGAAAAAGCAAGACTCGCTTTGGCTTTAATGGTTATTAAGCCATCAAATTTGCTTATTCTTGATGAACCTACAAATCATTTAGATATACCTTCAAAGCAAATGCTTGAGCAGGCATTGTCTAATTATAATGGTACTGCATTAATAGTTTCTCATGATCGATACTTTATTTCAAAGGTTGCAAATACAATTGTTGAAATTAAAGATGGTCAATTAATTAAGTATCAAGGTGATTATAAATATTTTAAAGAAAAAAAAATGGAAGAAGAAAAAGAAAAAGAAAAAGAATTAAAATTGGCTGAACGTGAAAAGAAAAGGTTGAATAACCGAGAAAAACAGCGAAAAAAGAAGAAAAAAAGAATAAATAAATGATTATAAAAATCTTTCTTAGTTTATAGTTGGAGATTATAAATATCAACTGGTTTGATAGTTTTTATAGACTCTATGTTTGCTCTAACTATTTTAATTTTTAAAGTTGATTGTAAATTATTTTGACTAATTTTTTTTACGACATCTTCTGGAGTTTTAATTTTTTCATTATTGATTGAAATTATTAGATCATTAACTTTTAATCCACCTTTTTCGGCAGGACCATTTGGCATCAGATATTGAATAATTGCTCCATCTTCTGTTTTGGAAAGAAAATTACTTTTTTGTTTGATATTGCTTGAAAGTGTTACTCCAATCATTGGATGCTTGGCTCTACCACTTTTGACCAAATCTTTGGCGATTTTTCTAGCTCTATTTATTGGTATTGCAAAACCTAATCCTGCACCAGGCCCTGAGCGAACAAGAGTATTAATACCAATCACTTCTCCAACAGAATTCAGCAATGGTCCTCCAGAATTACCTGGATTAATTGCTGCATCTGTTTGAATTAAATCTATCCTTTTGTCGGAAATACCTAATTGAGCAACATCTCTATTAAGATTACTGATTATTCCAAGGGTAACCGTATTTTCAAGCCCAAAAGGATTTCCAACTGCAATGGCCCAATCACCAACTTTTAAATTATCTGAGTCTCCCAATTGTGCGGTCGGCCAAGGTCCTTTTGCCTTCAGTTTAATAACCGCAAGATCCGTTAAAGAATCTAACCCAACAACAGTTCCAACCACTCTTCTTCCATCTGATAATCCCACTATGAGTTGATCTGTTTTTTCTATTACATGAGCGTTAGTTAAAACTAGACCTTCTTCAGAAAAAATTACTCCACTTCCTTGGCCTTTTTCTATTCGAGATCGTGGAACTTGGAGGCCTCTCAGACCAAAGAATCTTTCCAAATATCGATCATTCAAGATCCCAGGAGGAAATACGCTTTCACTGGAAGATAAAACTTTGCGCTGTGTTTCAATTGTTACTACTGCATCTCCACTGATATTTAGTGCTTTTGATACGAAAGATTGTGTATTGCGATTTTGTGGAAATGACAGTAACGCTTCACTAGAGTGAATTGGAGTCTCATATCGGAAATTTACAAAAATAAAAATAGATAATACAAAAATTTTAAAATATTTTTGTTGGTTTAATTTTAGGGCTCCTATTAATAGTCTCTTTGCATCTAATCCATGCATGATCTTTTAGGAGGGATTAGTTTTTATTATCAAAATGAATCATAGCTAATTTGGAACTTGAAAGATCCACTAATTTAATTACCGTAGATTTTTACTAAAAACGATATCTTTGAACTTTCTTTCCTATAGAATATTTATCTGATCTATTTTTTGATTGATGATGAAACTCGAGCGACTTAAAAGCTTACTCTGATTGAGGCATTCAGTTTTTTGATTTATCATTTTGCAAATGTTGAGCAATTTTTTACCCTTTGTTTATGGCCTGTCAGTTTTTGTTTTGTTAATTTTGGCTGCCAGAATAATGCTGAATGGGTTTTTTTCAGGTCAAGCTTCATTTAAGACTCAAAATTCATTTTCCAATAAAAAAAATGTTGATCGAACAGGTTTAGTTACTGTTCACCCTGAGCTTTTAAATAAAGATGGGTGCCTTACTGATGAAGATTTGCTCACAGTTCGTTTTTCTAAGGACACTGATCATCCACAATCATCTGAAAAGCCTTTTGAATAATTTTCATTAGATTTTTTGCTTTGACATTAAATAGTTCTCAAAGAGGTTTTAATTTTGGAACAAAGAACCCGCATAGTCGCTGCAGTTTTGAAAAACACGAAGTTACCTCCAAGATTTCGTCTCAGATTATTAAAGGAAGATCCAGTAAGGCTTGAATTAAGTCTTACCCCAGCCTATGGAAAAGATCCTATTCAAGTTGGGTTAGTAGAATCTTTAGATTTGGTTGCTAGACGAGACAGAGAAGGAAGAATGCCTAGAGATTTACAAGGAACATGGGATTGGACTGTAAGGCATGGTGACGTAAGCACTGGTGGATGGAATCCTTACTTAAAAGAAGCTCTTCAAACAATGTTCGAAACTGGATTACCAGCCATTATTTACGAAGAACTAACTGGCGATGACTATCATCCAGTTGATGGAGCAAGACATGTTAGATAGAGTTTTAAATTTTTTTTTAATGGTATATTTATATGTTTTCTCATTGTGAGCATTTCTTTAGTATTATTAAAATAATTTTGATTTACAAATGAAAGATAACTTTGAACCTCGTTATGGATTTGTCAATTTTGCTGAAATATGGAATGGTCGACTAGCTATGATAGGTATTTTAATAGGTTTAACAACAGAGCTTTTAACAGGACAGGGGATTTTAACTCAGATGGGAATAGGTTGAAAAACTAATTTTAGTTTTATATTTTTATAGTTTGACTAATTTTAAAACCTCTAATCAATCTTTAACTACTTATGATGTTCAAGAATTAAACCAATCTATCGGTTTATTACTATCAAGAGGATTTGCCCCAAAATTTATACTTAAAGCGACTGTTTCAAAATCACAACGAAAAAAAGGTCATTTATGGCTGACTTTAACCGATGGTAAAGCAAGTATCGATGGAGTTGCATGGTCATCAACAATCAAATCTTTAAAGTTTTTACCTAAGCAAGATGATGGAGTTATTATTATAGGGAAATTAAATTTCTGGGAATCACAAGCAAGAGTATCTGTACAAGTTTTTGATATTCGAGCAAGTATTTCTACTGTTCTCAAGAAGTTCGAAATAGTTAAATCAAAACTTTTTAAAGAGGGTTTTATAGACGATTCATTACGAAGAAAATTACCAAAATATCCTCATTCAATTGGTATTCTTACTAGTGTTCCAAGCTCTGCTTTGGCTGACATGCTTAGAGCAGCTAAGGAAAGATGGCCATTAACAAAATTGCAAATAATTCCTATTCCAGTTCAAGGTAATCATGAAAATGAATTGAAATCTATTTTAAGAAATTTAAAAATGAATAAGTTAGAATTAAATGCAATAATCATTGCGAGAGGAGGAGGAAGTAGAGAAGATTTAATGTTATTTGATAGTGAAATCATAGCTAAGGAAATAGCAACATTTCCTATACCAGTAATTACAGGAATAGGTCACGAAGATGACCTAACAGTTGCTGATCTTGTCTCAGACCATAGATCTGCTACTCCAACTGCTGCTATTGTTGATTTACTACCTTCAAGAGAAATTGAGAAAAACAATTGTCTGCAAAATAAAAAAATACTCAAAGATTTTTTTAAATTATTCTTTCAGAATAAAAAGAATTTTTTAACTACGAACAAATCTTTATTTCATTCTCATTCACCTCTATTATTATTGAAAAATAAAAGAATAAAAATAAAGTATATGTATGAACTTTTGAATGCACTTTCTCCACAAAAATGGTTAAAAAGAGGTTTTGCACTAATTACTGATGAGAAAGGTAATTCAATTTATAGTGTAAATAGCTTTAAGAAAAAAGATAAGTTCTTAGTTCAATTTGCTGATGGAAAAATCACCGCAGAGGTTGATAAAATTAATTATGATAAAGTATAAAGTTGTTAATTAACAACTTTATATTCTATGTTATCTCCAGACAGGGGAACTACAAACCATTTATCAATGTCTAATAAAGCTAAAAAAATACAAAATATAGAAATTTTTAAAGAGGATATTAAGAAATTAAGTTATGAAGAATCTATATCTGCATTGGAAACCATTCTAGCCGATGTACAAGATGAAAACATTTCACTAGATAAAATTCAGGTTAATTATATTCAAGGTCATCTTCTCCTTAAACATTGCGAGGAACTGCTGCAATTCGTTGAACAAGAAATTAACGAAATTAATCCTGATTTTTTAAATATAGATTAATTTTATAAATCTATATCTTCTGAATGTATATCAATTGTTGCTGCACTGGCTGGAATATTTTCGAGCATATCCTCGTTGCTGTTCATAGTTGCTCCACATATGGGACACATTTTCTGATTATTCAGAAAGCTTGAGCCACAAGCTTCACATGTTTGTAATTTTGATTGGATGTTTTTCCAAGTAAACCACCCAATGCCTCCCAATATTAGTGGTATTAAGGTGATGATAATGAATATTCCACCTGCTAAATCAAGAATTAATTTCCCAGCCGGAGTAGGCAAAATAACAAGTAAAATAAAGACCATCCAAATTAATGAAGATGGCTTATTCATAAGTATTTAAAGGATTTCCTTCTATATTCTAATTTAAAGTTTGTTTCTTGTTTGATTGATCTTTAAACGTATCGATTGCGACGCATGCTTGCAATTACAACGCTCCAGCATTGACCAAAATAAATAATCACTCCTACCATCCAAACCCAAAGAGTCAATACTAGGACTCCTCCAATAAATCCATAAGCTTGAAATCTTGTCCCCAGTGAAAGGATACTTCTGCTAACTGCCAAATTTAGAATAGTTAGTAAAGTTCCAATCATAAAAGCCCCAGGTATAAGTGGCTTTAAAGGCACTCTTCTACTTGGGAGTAAACCCTGCAAAAGTAGTGCCATGGTTGAAAAACCTATTAATGGAAGCATGAATTGCCCCACTTGAAGGACGGGTATTTTTGACATTGCATTTTGAATCCAAGGTGTTGTATTTGCTAATTCCTCTAAAACTGCGCCAGGGATCATACGAATATTTGCACTGATTTGATCTATTACCATTAAAAAACCAACTAATAGAACTACAAAAAATGCTTCTATTCTGTTTCTGAGAAATCGAAATGCTTGAATTCTAAGTGGATCAGGTTTTGATTTGGCGGGTAAGACATCCTCCCATAATCTATCTGCACCTCTTTGTAATGTTAGATAGGCATTTCCAGCAGTTATCATTAAAAACATTGCTCCAAGTAATCCCGCTCCAAATCCTTGATTAACTAATTTTATTAACGTTGAATCCACTAGGCCAACAACAGATGGAGGTAAAACTTGTGCAGCCAGAGCAATGATTTGTTGATCTAAACCTTGCTGTTGGCCTAAAAACCATGATGCAACAGATAAAGATATCAGTAATATTGGGAAAAAGGACTGAAGAGTGTAGTAAGCAAATGCTGCGCTTAAATCAACGCAATCACACTTAGACCATCTTTCATAAGCTCTCCAGAGGCTACTAAAAAACCATCTTGCTTTTTGACTCCAGTTCAAGTCCACTTTGGTTTTAAAGTATTTACTATTACGCTACCTCGACGGGAGAGGATTTTTCTTACTTGAATTAGTAGATTTAAAATCATAGATTGTTTTAGTGCAGCTAATTTCATTATTTATTGAAAAACAAAAAGCTGAGAATAAATTAACTATCTTGAATTAATGCCCTGGCCCAAGGCTGCATTTTGCTCAACTGATCTTCAGACGATGCAGTTAGTAATGGGAAATTGACAGAAGTAAGATCAGTTCCAGAGATAATATCTTTTGGATTTTTGTCCAACCAATTGATAAGACAATGAAGCTCCTCCAGTATTAACCAAGCAGCTGCAACATCCCAGATTTTTGGAGTCGCCTCTAAAGCAGCAATGGTTTGTCCTATGGCAACACTGGTCATATTTAAACTTGAGACCCCAAGTAATCTGATTTTTCCGGGAAAAGATTTTTCTGGCTTTATTTGTAAGACTTTAATGGATCGGCTACAAAGAGAAATGCAGTCACTATTTTTTTTGAAGCGAGATTCAGGTTTAAGTGGTTTGTTGTTTAGCCAAACTCCTTTTCCTCTTATTGCAAAAATTCTTTTATTCAAAGCTGGGATATCAAGAAAGGCTGTCTCAGGTTCCCCATTGGTGAAACGTGCTATTGATATTGCCCAGTAAGGAATGCCTGCAGCAAAATTAGTTGTGCCATCAAGAGGGTCAACCACCCAATATTCACTGGATTCAGGAATTGACTTATTGCCCTCTTCACTCAGGACGCCTTCTCCAGGAGCAATTTGTGATAAACCTTGAACGATTGTTTTATCACTCCACCTATCACACTCTGTAATAAGTGTTCCATCAGGTTTGATGTCAGAGTTGATTTGACCAAAGTCTTGAAGCTGACGTCTTCCCACCTCGTCTACAAGATTATGAATTGAAATTAGTTGAGCATTGCTCAGGGGTTTAGATATTGGGATTTGATTCATTGTTATTTAGTTATAAGCTATAGCTGACATAAAGGAATTAAATTCGATTCATAAAGATTTAATTTGCTATCTATTTTGCTTTGATTCTCTTGATTGACTTTGATATCACATGGTTTGATGTTGTCTAAACCTGTTTGTCTACTTAAATCAGCTAATAAGCTGTTGTAGCTAGTAACAGAAATAATATAACGCACCTCGGAATCAGTTAAATCTCTTTGATTGTTCACAACTTCTCGTTGTGTAGTGATACCTGATTTATATCTAAGTTTGGCAAGTCTTAGAGACTCTCTTGCAGATAAAACTTCTGTGTAAGCAGCAGCAATATTTAGTTTGGCCGACTCTTGTTGATAAAAGACTTCTTCGACTTCTTTCCTGATTTGGGCTCGTTGTGCAGCAAAATTGAGCTTTGACTCTTTTGCTTTACTTTTGTTGTAATTGTATAAAGATCTTGATTTTCCTCCATCAAAAAGAAACCATGTTGCATTGAGTCCAATGGTGTTAGAGAAGCTGGAGGATGTATTGCTAGTGTTTGGGGATATTTGATTTAACTCGCCTTTTGCAAATGAAGAAGTAGATGTATTCACTATGCTTAATTTTGGTTGGCCAGCAGCTAGTGCTGCATTGGCATTACTATTATTAATTGATATATCCAAAAGAATGCTTTCAAGCTCTTCTCGCGAATTATAAGCTGCAATAATACTCTCTTCTAATGATAAACCCCATATACCTGTTACTTGAGTTTTTGAACCAATTAAGGGTGTTATATTCCCTGGCAAATTAAGTATTTCAGCAAGATATCTTTGACCAATTTTTTGATCTCCGGATTTCATATTAAATAATTGCTGATCTCTAGCTAATTGTGTTTTAGCTTCTAGAACCTCTAATTTCGTACCAATACCTGATTCAAATCTAATTTCTGCGTCTCTTAATCCAACAGTTGAGGATTCTATTGATTTTTTTGCTACTTCTATTTCCTCATTTGCTTTTTGCAAATTGAAGTAACGCTTTTTTGCCTCTAATTTTAAATCTCTTAAAATTATTGAATAGGTATATTTTGACTTTTCAAAACTATCTCTAGCAGATGCTATCTCTGGGACTCTTGCAGGGTTAATTAAATCCCATTTAATTTGAGCAGAAATAGAAGAGCTCCACTGTTTACTTGAAGTGTCTTGAATGAAACTTGATTCATTATAATTCTTAGATTCAAAATATTGAGGAATGCCATTAGCTGATAAGTTTAATGTTGGGTACCAGGAAGATAACGAACTTTTTAATATTGCCTTGGCTTGCTCAACTCTTTCTAAGTAAATTTTGATCGTTTGGTTGTTATTTATAAGAATGTCTTCTAACTGATTGAGGTTAATTTTTTGATAGGATTTTACTAATACTTCCTCTGCTCTAGAGGGTAAGAAAAGATCTTCAGGCGAATTTAATTCATATAAGACTCTTGGTTGATTTTGACTCTGGCTTTTACTTAAGTCTCCTTTTATCTTCATATTGGAGGTTATTTTCTGTGAACTTGTAGCCCATAAAGGATTTAGTCCAGATATAAATAAACCTGCAACAATGAGAAACTTTCTCTTCACTCTCCTCATAGTTATAAGAAAAACTGAGATGGATTTAATAAAGCAATTATGCTTTACCAAGTGCTTTGTTCACGATGTCTTGTGCATCATGGACAATTCTTATAGACACATTAAGTGACAAAGAGAGCTCTTGAAGAGTCATGTCATCAAGAAAGATTTTTTCACCTTGCCTTAGCATGACCGATGGTAGAAGTAATTCATCGCCTAATTCTTTTCCACATAGTCCTTTTATGAGGTCTTGGCCTGTTAGTAAGCCTGTCACTATTTGTTCTTGTCCCCAATAAGGACTTGGAATCCCATACAGGTGCACTACGAAGTTATTTATTTTATTTAGTCGTTTGCAAGGCTTCTGTAATTCATTTTCAACAAGTTTGCCAACAACCCAGCTGCAGGTTCTCTTTTGATCAATTTTGTTAGGCAGATTTTTTGTGGCTTCATCCATCTCTCTAAGAAAAATGCGAATACTTCCTATTCCATTCTCTTGTTGAGGTAAATCTTCGTAAGAATCAAGAGAGGGTAAAGCCTTCTTCGCTATTAAATACCATTCGTCAGATAACCAGGCAAAACGGGAACCCGTTGATTTATAAAATATTCTCTGCATTGTCTCAACTTGATTGATGACTCTTTTGGCACAATCAGAATCAACCGGTATTAGCCCATCATGGCTGGGTCGAAACCTTGTTAACCCCACTGGAACTACTGCTGCTGAAAGGACTACAGGGAAATCTCCTTGCGCAAAACTATATAGATCATTAATGGTTCTTTCTAAAGCATTCCCATCATTCATTTCAGGGCAAACAACAATTTGAGCATGAATTTGTATTCTTTTTTCTGAGAACCAAGCTAACTGATTTAGAAGGTCAATAGCTTTAGGATTCCTTAGTAATTTTGACCTTAAAGAAGGTTCTGTTGCATGCACTGATACAAATAAAGGAGTGAGTCTTTGTTGATCAATTCTCAACCAGTCTTTTTCGGAAAGATTTGTAAGTGTTAAGTAAGAACCATATAAAAAACTTAGCCTGTAGTCGTCATCTTTTAGATATAAGCTTTTTCTTTTGCCTGGGGGCTGTTGGTCAATAAAACAAAATGGACATTGATTATTGCATTGTTTTAATCCATCAAACAAAGCTTCAGTAAAAGCTAGTCCTAACTCGTCGTCATAATCTTTTTCAATATCAATTGTATGTCTTTTCCCTTTTTCATCTAATATTATTAATTTAATATTTTCTTCGGCAATAAGAAATTTGTAATCAATAAGATCTCTTGGTTTTACACCATTAATACTAATTAACTTATCTCCAACTTCAAATCCAAGCTCCTCGCCTATAGAACCTTCTTCGACAGAGGCAACAACAGCAGGTTTGATTTTGTTTTTGGTTATCTTTAATGTGCTCATTTATGCTCCTAAATAAAAAATAAATTTTTTATACTTTTCGGGTAGTTTGAACAAGTTAAATTGATTTTGAACAATCATTTATATTTTCAATATAAGTAAATTTTCAACAAAAAGTACCTAACAAGATTTTTTGAAGCATCTCTTTTGCGGAGGATTTTAAACACCGGCCCTTGAAAACCATTGTAATCATTGTAATTAAGAAGTTTTTAAGATTTTTTTTAAAAACTTTTTATTTGTATTCCGAAGACTGTTTGGTTTGGGTATCGACTTGAATGTAAATTCATAGAAGGTTGAGCTGAAAACCAACTCAGTTTTATTAATCCTGATTTACTCAAACAATCCCACCAAGCCCATAAATCAAGAGACGTCCTATCTGTCAAAGCCAAGGACATTGCAATTTTGGGCTAGCACTATGGTTGTCCTGCCGGTTTTTGTTCAGGCTCCATGGGTTCATGTGTTCCCTTTTTCAGCTTTTTTATTTAGTTTCATTATATTTTTTCTGGGATTTTATTTACTAAAATTTTGTAGTGATAGATGGTCCTCTGTTGGTTCGTTATTGGTTGGTGTGAGTTGGAGCTGGTTAGGAGGATGTCTTTTTTGGGGATGGTTAAGAGCTCATCCTGTGTGGCATTTACCTGTGGAGTCAATAGCTTTGCCAATAGCAGTAAGCCTCTTAAAGACTCGATGGAAAATTGGAGCCAGTTTCTATTTGGCATCTCTATTAGGAACTGCTTTTACTGACGTAATGATTGTATTAACAGGTGTAATGAAGGCTTGGCCGGAAGTTGTAGATGCGCCTTTTTCAGAAGCCTCCAAAATGTTGAGTTTCACTGCGAATCAATTACTGGAACCTTTTTCATTATTTGCCATTTTTATTGCGGCCCTTTTAATAATTTTGATAGCAAATTGGATGAATCAAAAATCAAAAAGGGAATCTTTATCTTCTGATGCTTGGCTCGTTTCAAGTTCAGCTCTGACAACAACCTTATGGGTCGATGGTTTATTTTTTGCAACTACCTTGATTCAGCCTCAACTAAGTGGATTGATTTGAAAATTAATATTTTATGGATTTAAATACTGGCTTTAATAAAAATGACATTTACTCAACTAATTGGGATGTAATTGTTGTTGGAGCAGGAGCTGCGGGCTTAATGTCTTCACTTGAATTGCCATCACATCTCAACATTTTACTGTTAAATCGCAATACTAGTAAGCGTTCTTCCAGTCGATGGGCACAAGGAGGAATGGCTGCTGTTACGAGAATTGAAGATAGCGAGGATATTCATGCTCTGGATACCATGAAAGCTGGGGCAGGACTTTGTGATTCTGAAGCAGTTCAGATGTTTGTTCAGAGTGCACCGAAATTAGTAGATAGACTTTTGCAACTAGGAATGGAATTTGATAGAACCTCAGGAAAGTTATCTACAACTCTTGAGGCTGCTCATACTCATAGAAGAGTACTTCATGTCAAAGATAGAACTGGAAAGGCATTGGTAGATGTTCTTAATGAGCAAGTCGATCAACAAGAAAATGTTTTACACCAAAGAGGAATAAGAGTGACTCAGATTTGGGTTGAAAAAGGAAGATGTTTAGGGGTACAAGTCCTAGATGGCCCAGCTTTGCGATGGATAAAAGCAAAGGCAGTAGTTTTAGCTACTGGAGGAGGCGGACATTTGTTTGCCAATACCACAAATCCAACTCAAGCAGCAGGTGAAGGAATTGCCTTAGCGTGGAGAGCTGGAGCATTCATAGAAGATCTTGAATTTTTTCAGTTTCATCCAACTGCTCTGAAATTGGATGATTCGCCCTCTTTTTTGATTTCTGAAGCATTAAGAGGGGAGGGCGCAGTTTTAGTGGATTCTCTAGGAGGAAGCCCCGTAGATCAACTGGAAGGGAAAGATCTTGCATCAAGAGATCAAGTCAGCAGGGCATTGTTTAAAGCAATGCAAAAGCAAAAAGTTGATCACATTGGTCTTGATGTCAAATCCATTGGTGTTAAGGATGTAGAAGCGCGCTTTCCATCAATTTTTCAAAGGTGCAGAGAACTTGGTTTGGACCCTTTAAAACAAGTAATCCCTGTAGCTCCATCTGCCCATTATTGGATGGGTGGTGTTGCTACCAACTTGAAGTCACAAACTAATATCAAAGGACTTTTTGCAATAGGTGAGGTGGCATGTACTGGCCTGCATGGTGCCAATAGACTTGCAAGCAATTCATTAATGGAATGTTTGGTTTTTGCAAATCAAATGAAAAATATTGAATTAAATGATTTCAAGACTTCTGTCATATCAGAAAACAATTTAAGTGTCCACAAATCAAATCTTCGCTTTTCTAAGGATCAAGGAACTAAGTATTTATCTAAAGAAATTGAAAAACTTAGACAATTATGCTGGCGTGAAGCTGGAGTTGATCGATCACGGAAAGGAATGAGCTCTGCTCTTACAAAAGTTAAACGAGATTATCAAAATCTTTTAAATGAGCCCTTATTGCATTTGGTTTTTGGACAGTCAAAATATGCAATTAATGAATTTGATGAAATTGCCAGAAGAGACCTTAATTTGCTAATTGATTTGAGTAATAGACAAATGTCAAGTTTGCTTATGTTGGAAGCTTGTTTGTTCCGTGAAGAGAGCAGAGGAGGGCACTTTAGAGATGACTTTCCTACTTCCGTTCCTTTTTGGCAATGTCATACTCGTCAAATAAAAGGAAAGAATATTCATACAAGACCCATAGGTGCTAAAGCTGAGTTCCTTAAAAATCTTTAGAGTTTTTGTAATTGCTCAGTTCAGCTAATTCTTTTAGGCTTTTCACTCCTGAATCAATTGAACCATTAATTTCCCAAGAAGGGAAACCTGTTATCCCTTTAGCTTCGCAAAGCTCTCTTTTGTTATTAAACCCATCTTTTGCACATTCAACTAAATTTAATTTTTCTGCAGCTTCTTTCCCGAACATTTCTTTTTGATCGTGACAATGCGGACACCAATAAGCGTTGTACATAACAGCACCTTCTTGCGTGAGATGTTCAGCGAGTTTTATTTTTTCAGGAGAACTTATTGCTATTACGGCAGGTGGCATACCCTCGAAATTATTGGAAACTTCTTTGGTAGATGGATCAACAGATGATGACCAAATTAGTCCTGCTAAAAGAACTGCTACTGACATGAGAAAACCTCTGAACAATAACTTTCCATAATCTTCCCATCCTCCTCCAAACACATTTAATAGTAGAAGTGAAAGTGATATAAGACAAGAAAGAAGACAGAAAAAACAGAAAGCTTTAATTTTAAATATCATAATTGAAATTAAAATTAAGCTAAAAATAAAAGTGGATGTAGATATATAAAAAGAGCCCCACCATGCAACTTTTGAGATATTATTTTTTTGGTTTTTGAAGATAGGTATTAATGGAAATATTGCCATTAATAATATTAAAAAATAACTGATTAAACCCATTAAAGATAACGGAATAGAATAATTATTTGTTTGAATTAGAGTCCCCCAAGGGCTATTTAAAACTTTATCGCAACCTCCTAATCCTCCTGGGCAATTTAAATTTCCTATTAATCCCCATTTATTCAATGTTATTGATCCTGTATCGATAACTCCAACTGTTGATAATATAGCTATTAAAACCCTCGTCCATTTAGAACCTATATCTTGGCGACGTCGACTTTTTAGTCTTGAAGATCCCATGCAATGAATTCTAAATAAGTAAATTTATTTAATATTCTAATGAATAATTCATTTAAAGGCTGAACAGTCTAAATTAATTTCAATGTTCTTTATATTTTAAGAACTATAAATATCTGACTGAGTATTAAAATATAAACCTCTTTAACTAATCTAGTACTAATAAGAGTGGTTTATTTATTCAGATTAATTTAATAGCTTTCAGGGCTTTTTGAATCAAGAAGGCTGCAGAAAGGCCTGCTCCAACAAAAACTAAGTAAAATAGAATTCCCATTTGATTTAAATTTCTTAACTAATAATAGAACATCAGTGCTTTATCTTTTGAATTTATTAATTTTAATCTTGAATATATTGTTTACCTGTGATCAGGCATTCTTCAGCTCTTTGTAATTCACGACCAATGTAAATCGCATGATCTAAACGACTGATGGGGAATGGTCCATTACACTCGGAGATTTGAATACCTAATTGCTTGGCACTCTTGCCTCTATAGATATTGCTTGGTTGATTTCTACTTTTTGTTTTACAACCAATTGGTTCTCCTGACTCTGGATCAATAGCTCGACCTTTTTGATCAATATCATTTAAATAATGTTCAAGGATTAACTCATTCGTTTTAGGTTCAATTTTTATTAAGAAATAACCTTTGGGGTCAAGGTCAATTTTTCGCTTGGATAATTTATCGTCTAAAAGCTTTATTGAGTTAATTAAATCTTCTTGAAGATCTAGATTGTTCATTTCTTTAATTTACAAATTTGAAAGAAGATACATAAGTCACTGGTTTTGTAATTATTGATTTTTAGATTTTCCTTCAAAAATTATCCTGAAATAAAGCTTTTTAAGATTAAAAATATGAGCAGGTTTACAAAAATAAAAGATAAATAAACAATACCTGGATTTTTTAGGCCTTCTGGTGCTGTTAGTTCATAGCCAAAAAGAGTAATAACACCTTGAGTCCCTTTATCTTTATAACTAAAAATCCCTTGAGCAAAGAAAGGTTTTTCTTCGTTAGAATCAACTGCATCTTTCTCGGTAGAAAGTGATTTATTGGTTTCAGGAGAATCTAGTAAATTGTTTTCTGTCATTGAGATTAAGTCTTTAATTTGTCTGAAGTTACTATGTATTTGATAGTTTTGGCTCCTCAAACTTAAAAGGTACTTCATTATTTGTAGCGTTTATTTGATCAAGCATTAACTTATTTGCTTTCGGTAGCCATTCTCTTATTAATGAGTCCATAGGTAAGTTGTACCATCGATGAAGACTTGCATTGGGTTTAGCAATAAAACCTCTTCGTTTTTTGTGACTCCCGCCTGCTCCAGGATCAAAATATTTTATTTTATTTTCTATGGCCCACTCAATCGGGGAGTAATAACAAGCTTCAAAATGTAAATTATCTATATTTTTTTCGGCACCCCAATATCGTCCCCAAAGCATATTTTCGTTTTTTACGCATAATGACATTCCAATTGTTTTATCAATTCCTTCTTCTTTTGCATCAAATAAAACAATATTTTCTTTGAGTTCTGTTGATGTAAGTTCAGTGAAAAATGATTCAGTGAGATATTTACTTCCCCATACTCCCCATCTTGAACAATGAAGCTCATAAAAATAATGCATTTTTTTTAAATTCATCACATTTATTTGAGACCCAGTAAGAGCTTCAACTTTTACTCCACATTTTTTTATGCTTTCTCTTTCTCTCTTAATATTTCTACGTTGATTGGAGTTAAATTTTTTTAAAAAATCAGAAAAACTTTTTTCTTCATTCAATTTTAACAAACTTTGTTGATTGAGCCACTTAGCGCAATTTAGAGATTCAGCTACTTTCATCCATTTAGGATCTACATATAAAAAATTACAACTGAGAATTCCGTTTTTTTTGGCAAAACTATCAATTTCAGAGATTAATATTTGTGTGAGGTCTATATCATTAACACCTTCTGCAAAAAGAAAGCGATAGCCTTCAATTGGACTTAATGGACTCATTCCTATTAGTTTTGGATAGTATTGAAGTCCCATATCTTGAGCTAGTTGAACAAAGGCATTATCGAAAACAAATTCTCCAAAACTATGAGATTTAAGATAGAGAGGTGCACATGCAATTAAATCATGTTCACTCCATGCAGAGAGAAATAATGGTTGCCATCCATATTTTGTACTAACACTTTTTGATCTTTCTAATGCATTTAACCAATCCCATTGATAAAAAGGAGTTGAATTTCCTTCTAAGAAAGTATTCCAAATAATTTTAGGAATCTCTTTTATTGTTGAATGCCATTTGATTTTGATATTGTTCATTTCTTTTAGACTAAATCTATATTCAGGATAAATTATTTCTAAAATATCTGATAAGTAATTCATTATTACCGAGCTTTTTACTTTCTTTTAAAATCCAGTTATTTTTTTTATTCATGATTGTAT
Organism: Prochlorococcus sp. AG-402-A21; assembly: GCA_003279655.1. Lineage (GTDB taxonomy): Bacteria > Cyanobacteriota > Cyanobacteriia > PCC-6307 > Cyanobiaceae > Prochlorococcus_B. The sequence goes on from QCHI01000002.1 coordinate 77,402, forward strand.
TTAAGTTTCTTAATTTAGATGAAACCCAGCAGTAATCTCCTCCTATAAGAAGAGGTGTAATGGTGATTTGCAATTCATCTATTAGATCCTCTAAAAGAAAAGCTGAAATAAGATTTGCGCCTCCTAGTAATACAATTTTCTCAATTCCTTTCTGATATAAATCATCAAGAGAATCACGCCACGTGACTTTTAAATTTATTTTTTTATCGAATCCAGTAGGAAGCATAATCTCATTTTTCTTATCTTGCGCTTGGATCAACCATTTTTGAAGAGGTTGATTAAAAAAAAGCCAATTTTCTGGAAAATCTATTTGATTGCTGGCTATAAGAGCAATTGGCTGTTCGTTCTTTCCTTCTGAAGTTCTTTGCTTTAATAAGCTTTTATTTTTAATGACACAAATCGATTGGTGATCTCTCAGTGTTTGCCCTCCCATTAAAATCCCATCTGACCAAGCAAGTGATTCTTCTAAAACTAAACGATCACCAGACTGACCTAATTGAGTTTTCCCTCCTTCTGGATATGCGATACGTCCATCAATACTGGAAGCTAAAACTAACTTAACCCATTTTTTTTTCAATTATCTCAACAATCCAACCTGATTCTTTGAGTCCTTAGTATCGACCTTTGATTCAGGTACGTTTGCATAAACCTCAGCTGCATTATTTGGACTCTCCTGTAGTTTTATCTTATATAAATTAGCCCCAATCGCATTAATTGGATTAGTTAATTTATCTGAAATGTGTAATGCAATATTTTCAGCTGTAGGTACACAATTTGCAAAATAAGGAATATCTTTATTTAAAAAAGTATGATCAAAAGGCTCTACAACTAAATCATTTATTAAACTATTTAATGCTGATAAATCGCATATCATTCCGGTTCTAGGGTTAATCTTTCCTGTAACAGTTATATCTACTAAGTAATTGTGACCATGTCCATTAGGTCGAGCACATTTTCCGAATATTTTTTCGTTTTCGGCTTGAGGTAGGTCTTCTCTAGCTAAGCGATGAGCGGCTGAAAAGTGAGTTTGAACTGTTAAATAAGCATCCATAGCATTTCCTTGATAGTCAGCCCAAAGTGTTGGGTTTTCGTAAAGACGAAGAGATTTGAGAGGTAAGTGAGATTTAAGGCGCTCCCATATAATACGAACTAAACTTTCAGTTGTGGGAAGGCAACCTTCGGGTTTGGAAAGGTCAAACTCTGGCCATGTGTCATTTAAAAAACGAAAGTCAAGTTGACTTGTTACTTCCTTTTTTATGGCATGTTTAACTTCTGAAAGGTTTAAGACCATGCCATATTTATTAAGATCTCCTTCCATGGTTACGATTAACTCGTAATTATGTCCGTGGCCAGGAGCTATTGAGCATGGACCAAACAAAGCTGAATTATCATCATCAGATAATTCAGGAAGCCTATAAAGGTGGCTTGCGCTAAAGCAGGCTCGCCTTGTGATTACACAGCTTCTACCCTCTCCGTGAGGGAAATTAGATGTGATTGCTTCCATAAATTTTTCACATCAATACACATCTTAATAACTTTTAGTTACTTCTGTCTTTATGGCCGTCCAATCAACCCATGAAACTCTTAAAGAAAAGTTAGGTGGTCGAAATATATTTTTGATAGGAATGATGGGTTCTGGCAAAAGTCAGGCGGGACCAGTTCTAGCAAAAATGATCAATTATGCTTTTGTTGATACTGATGATGTTATAGAAAAAGCTTCTAAGCAATCTATTTCATCTATTTTTGAAAAAGATGGAGAAAAAGTTTTTAGGGATGTTGAAAAAAAAGTTTTAAAAGAAATTAGTCAACATCATTCTCTTGTAATTGCTACTGGAGGTGGTTTAGTTACCTTGCCAGAAAACTGGGGTATTCTTCATCAAGGAATAGTTATTTGGTTAGATCTTGATCTCAAACGTTCAATTAAACGATTAGAAAGTGATAAAAAGAAACGCCCTTTACTAATTGGGGATGATTTAGCTGAGAATTTTAGTCAGATTTATGAAAGTAGAAAACCAATATATTTAGAGTCAGATTTGAGAATAGAAGTTGAGGATCAAAATCCATATGAAGTCGCAACTATGATTGCTGAACATTTGCCAAGCATCCTTATTGACCCGGAGACTCAAGCCGAACGGCATACCACTGGATTATAAAACCTGTTTTGATTTCTAGGTCACATGCTGTATCAAGCAAATGTTGAGCAGCTTCTGCTATTGAAGACTTACATTCAAGATCTAATGGTAATGAATCGAATTTATTTAACCAAGATTGAAGCCATAAAAGAGTTTGTTCTTTATCCAGGAATTGTTCACTTTCGCCGGGAACCAAAACAACATAATTATCCATTTCTCTAATTAGCGGATCAGACATGAGACAGAAATTTTTCTTTTTTTTGATTTCTATTTTAATTATTTTTACTTACACAGGTCCTACCCTTGCTGAAAGTATTCTTGAAATAAATAATTTTCAACCATCTAAGCTTACCGAACGCAAATTAATCTGGCCTGATTGGCGCCTTCCTTCTTCCATTAATCGCCCAGGATTGAAAGATGATTTAATTTACCCTGATTGGTTTGAAGGTGTATGGGATGTTACTAGCGAGATTGAAAGTGATCAGAATCAAGAACCTATTATGCATTCAGCTAAATTTATTCATAAAACCTCTGGTGATTTAATTGCTGACCGTGAATACAACACTAATTCTTATGCTTTGAGCACAAAAACTGGTGATTTTTTATCAGTCAAGAATGATCCTAAATCTCCCAATCGTCAGTTTGCTAAATTAACTGAAGATAGGTATTTAGAGACGAAGATTATAGGAAGACTTCAAGAAAAAATCGACAATAATATTTTTATTACTGATGAATTAATTTTACAAATTTTGCATACTCCACAATTTAGTCGGGTTAGCCAGGTCGAAACATTAACTGAATTTACAAAATGTGGATCTAATCAAAATGATGAAATAAATCCGAATGATTTTAATATTTGTGGAGAACAATTTCAGGCGATTTACAATGAACCTGGGCAAAATCTGATTTCTTTGCCGATTAAAACAGAGAAATCTAAATTAATACTTAGAAACACTAATGATGATTAGTTTTGGCCAATTGATCTTCAATTAAGTCTCTCCAGTTGAAAAGATTTTGAAGACTTGGATCATTTATATATAAAGAACAACCTTTTCCTGTTAGATTTGCTCCAGATGAATTTGGAAATTTGAGTAGTGATAAGTGTGATGCTACAGCAATATCTGCAATAGAAAGTTTTTCTCCAATAAGAAAGTTTTCTTGATCAATTAAATTTGATAGATTTTCTAGATTTAATTTTAGAGATTCCTTCTCTTTCTGGTTGATTAATCCAGAAATCTGACTAGCAATCTTTGTAGGAATATTAAAAAGAAGTTTTTGCATAGAATCCGAAACTTCGTTCGCGAATAATGAGGAAATCAATATTGGATTCTTCGTAAGTTCTTCTAAAAAGACAATTTTTATAGATTTTGCCAAGGTTGTATCTGCCCAATTCTCAATTATTTGGGCCTGAGAAGCTTCCTTTATACCCTCTGGAATTAATTTTGGTTCTATTTCAATTTTCTCTAAGTGTCGTATTATTGAACTTGAGTCATGGATTGTTGTTTCCTTATCAAAAAGCACGGGTAATTTTTTTTGTCCTGTTTTTTGAAAGATATCTATTTGCCCTATGGCTGGAGTTATCTCAACGGTTCGATATTCAAGCTTTTTTACAGCCAAAGCCATTCTTACTTTCAAGCAATAAGGTGAGTGCCTAAATTGATGAAGTTCCAACATTTTATGTTCCCTCAAATGGTTAGCAGAGTAGCTATTAATTCAGTCTTTTGGTGGTGAAAAATGGGTGAGTTTTTTTCTAATGTTTCTAGATATCCCAAATATCTCATCACAATAGTTTTGGGTGTTTTCACTGCTGCAATTTCTCCATTAATTAAACGAGGTAGTAATCCGATTACAGCAATTGCTCTCGTTGGGGCTTTGTTCAGTGGACTTCTGACAATAATTTTCTTATTAAAGGCTATGGCTTTCCCCGTTCCAATTACTTAGTTATGGCTAATGCAAGAAGGTTAGAAAAATTAGCAGCTTTACTAAAAAGAGAGGTTAGTGAACTTTTAGTTAATGGTGTTAGAGATGAAAGAATTCATCAAACTATGATTACCATTACATCTGTTGAAGTCTCAGGTGACTTGCAGCATGCAAAAATTTTTATAAGTCTTTTTGGTGAGGACAAAAAAAAAGCTGAAGTGCTAGTTGCTTTAGAGGAAGCAAAGGGATTTGTTCGTGCTGAGCTTGCTCGAAGGCTTCAAATGAGACGATCTCCTGAGCTTGTGTTTAAGATTGACAAAGGAATGACAAAAGGTCCAGAAGTTTTAGATCTTCTCAATTCATTAGAACTTGAACGAAGAAGTAAAGATAAAAGTAAAGACTTATAGATTAATCAAAAATTTTGATGAATAAATCTGATCTTAGAACACAAGTTGCTGAATTATTTATAGTTCGAGCTAGTGGATTTAATCTTGATTCGCAACGTTTATATCCTAACTTAGAGGAATCTAATTCAAATTTAAAGAGACTTTTAGAAGAAGGGGTTGGCGGAGTTATTTTTCTAGGAGGAACAGTAAAAGAATTAGAAATTCGTTGCAATGTCTTAAAAAAATGGTCTGGTAAACCCCTTCTATTATGTGCTGATATTGAGGAAGGTGTTGGTCAAAGATTTTATGGAGGAACAAAGTTCATTCCTCCAATGGGTATCGCTCAGATTTATAAAAAAGATAACAATTTAGCAATTTCTATTGCTGAGCAAATCGGGTATTTTACTGGTAAAGAAGCAAAAAATATTGGTTTAAATTGGCTATTAGCACCAGTCTGTGATATCAATAACAACTCAAATAACCCGGTTATAAATTTAAGAGCTTGGGGAGAAGAAGCTGAAACAGTAAAAAGTTTAACTTGTGCTTTTCAGCGGGGTGTTTCTAGATCAAAAATGCTAACTTGTGCGAAACATTTTCCTGGGCATGGAAATTCAGAAGTTGACTCTCACTTGGATTTGCCAGAAATACATAATGACTTATCTAAATTAGAGAAATGTGAGTTAATTCCATTTAAATCTTTAATCAACCAAGGAGTCAATAGTGTCATGATTGGGCATTTACTTTTTCCAAAGATTGATCCTATTTATCCTGCGACACTTTCAAAAAGAGTAGTTACTGATTTATTACGTATCAAATTTAAATACGATAATTTAGTCGTCAGCGATGCGTTAGTTATGAATGCAATATCTAATAAATATAGTAGTGGTAGGGCTGCAGTCATGGCATTCGATGCAGGAATTGATTTGATTATGATGCCAAAAAATATCGATGAGGCAATTGATGCTCTTACTGATGCTTTTTATTCAGAAAAAATTTCTTTAGAAAGGTTACATATATCTAGAGAAAGAAGAAAAAAACAACTTGATTTAATTAACAATGAAAATGATTTAGAAAAAGAAGAATTGAGGAATGAAGATACTAAGAATAAATTTTTATTGGATGCCTCAAGATTTAGTCATTCTATAATAAACAAATCAATTTTCATCAGAGAAGAAAGTACTATAAAAGCTGAAGTTAATGATATTAATCTTATACAAATTGATAATTTTGATCAAGTATCTAACAAATTTTGTCCTGCATTAGATTTACCTAAATCAGTAGGTTTTAAAAATTTAATTATACATCCATTGGGTATCAGCCCATGGCAAAAAACTAATAAAAGATTTTTAGAATCTGAGCAACTGGGTAATAGTAAAATTCTTGTTCAACTTTTTGTAAGAGGTAAACCATTTATCGGATTAGATTATAATAATGATCATTGGTTAGACGCTATAAAAAGTTTAGAAAATGAGGAAAGATTATCAGGAATTATTATATATGGATGTCCATATTTATATGATAAAATAAAAAAAACTATTCATTACTCTACTCCTTTGGCTTATAGTCCTAGTCAAATAGAGGAAGCACAAAATCAAATTTTGAGCCGTATTTTGCAATCTAAAATAGCCCATAACGAAGTTCAAAGAAAATTTATTAAAGAATTTACTGATTGAGAATTGTTTAATCGAAAATTTAGTATTCAAGAAACCCCCTATTATTGTTTAAATGACTGCATAGTTATTCTTTAGACTTCCTTGGAATGAAGCATACAGAAAAGGCTTTAATCGACAAGAAGATAATAATTACTCGTGCCCAAGAACAGTCTTCAGAGGCTCGTGAGATCTTTAGAAAAAATGGAGCGCAGGTATTCGATCTTCCGTCATTAGTGATTGGACCTCCAGATGACTGGTTTCCCTTAGATGAAGCTTTAAAGAAAATTACCACCTTTGACTGGATAGTCTTTTCTAGCGCAAATGGTGTTAAAAATGTTATGGATAGAATGAAAAAAATTGACTTATCTTTGTCGGAAATTTCTAAGACTATTCAAATTGCAGCTGTAGGAAGAAAAACAGCTGCGTTGTTATCAGATATGGATGCAAAGATTAGTTTTGTTCCTCCTGTTTTTGTTGCAGATAGCTTGGTTGAATATTTCCCTGAGAATCCAAAAGGTTTAAAACTTTTTATTCCTAGAGTACAAACCGGCGGCAGATCAATATTATCTAACTCTTTTCAATTAAAAGGAGCAGAGGTTACTGAAGTAGCTGCTTATGAATCTTCTTGTCCTAAAGATATACCTCAAAAGACTATAGATGCTTTGAACAGTGGGGAAATAGATATTATTGCTTTTACTAGTGCTAAAACAGTAATAAATACTGTCACCTTATTTAAAAAACACTTTGGTGAAAATTGGTTCCAATTGATTGAAAAGATTCAACTTGTTTCGATTGGACCTCAAACAAGTATTAGCTGTAAAAACTTTATTAGAAAACCTGATAAAGAGGCTAAACCTCATGATCTTGAAGGATTATTATACGCTTGTCTAGAACTAAATTTTAATTAAATTTATGCTGATTTTTCGACGAGTTCTTTAAATCCGTCAAGATTTTTTTGTAATTCTTTTGTGACCATTCCTCCAAGAATATTTGCTTTCATTAGATTTGCTAAAACTTGAGGTAATTCATAAGATATTTTCAATTTAACCACAGTTTTAGAGTTTTCTTCATTATAAAAACGTACTGAACCTTTAGTAGGTAAACCACCAACTGATTTCCATTCTAATTTCTCTGCTTCTACTCTTTCTGTAATTTGAGCCTTCCATTTAAAACGAAAGCCATTAGCTGCAAGTGTCCACTCCGTTAAATCAGGAAGTGTCGAGGTTTGTTCATCGACTGTCTTAACTGACTCAATCCAAGTCATCCACAAAGGCATCGAATCTAAATCACTCCAAAACTTCCAGACAAGTTCAACTGGAGCATGAATTTCACTTATCACTGTGTGATCAAGCCACTTTCCCATTTCTTAAGCAACCGAAGAATTTTTTGCTAGTGAAACAGACTTTGAGAGCATTGCTGAAGCAGCAAGATGACCGCTCATTGTTGCACCTTCCATAGAGTCAATGTAATCCTGTTTTGTGTAACTGCCTGCTAAGAAGAAATTACTAAAAGAGGTTTTTTGATTTGGTCTAAATGGCTCCATTCCAGGAGCCTCCCTGTAGAGAGAATGAGAAACTTTCACCACATTGCTCCATAAAAGTTTCAAGCCTCTTGAAGAAGGGAAAAGTGACCTGACCTGTAAATCAGTATGTTTTACAATTTCATCTGAGGGCTTGGTAATCCATGGATCTCCAGGTGTTAAAACACATTGAAGTAGTGACCCCTGACCATCTTTTTTATAGTCTTCTGGGCTTGATAAAGCTAAATCTGCAAAACAACTAAAATCAGCATCGGCTGTGTATAACAAATTGTCTAAACCAGATGGACTTTTTAGATTGGTTTGAGCTTGTGCATTTTTGATCTCGGTTACCCAGCCATCGTATCTAAGTTGTACTGTCGCGACTGGAACAGCATCAAGCTTGAAAATTGAGTCAAACTCTTTAAAACGTCTCCATGATCTAGGAATTATTCTTTTAATCCCAGATACATCACAAGCCGCTAAATATTTGTCTGCTTGAATTTCTTTTTCACCCTCTGGTGTTTGAAGAGTTAATCCAGTCACAGAAGGTTGGTCGGAATTCTCTGAATGAATTTCTTTAACAATATTTTCTAAGTGAAGTCTTCCGCCTCTTTGTTCAATGTAATCGAGTATTGGCTTGGTGAGCCATTTGTGGGGCGACCCTTTCAATAGGTTGAGCTTGGATGCCTCTGTTTTAGAAGCAAACATCATAAAGATAGTAAGCATGCATCTTGCAGAAATGGCTTTGCAATCAATGAATCCCAGTGCATATGCAATAGGATTCCAAATCCTTTCGATACTATTTAGGCTTCCTCCATGGTTAAGAAACCATTGTTCAAAGCTTATAGAATCTAGTGATCGTATTGTTTTCATCGCACCCTCGTAGTCAATAAGCCCTCTGACTATCGGACTTGTTCCAAGGGCAAGAGCATTTCTTAGTTTGTCAATCCAATTTAATTGAGGTGTAGTGAAGAAGGCTTTTAAGCCGTTAAAAGGAGCTCCTGCAAAAAATCGAAAATCAAGTGACTTAATGTCACCTCCCTTATTAACAAAAAGGTGAGTGTGGTCTTTTGGTAAAAGATTTTCAAATGCCCCTACTTTTCTCATTAATGCAAAAAGATTGGCATAGTTGAAAAAGAACACATGCAAACCCATCTCAATATGATTTCCATCTGAATCTTCCCAGCTTCCAACTTTTCCTCCCATAAATGGTTTTGCCTCATATAGGTCGACCTCATGTCCTTCATCAACAAGGTCAACTGCAGCAGTCAATCCTGCTAAACCTGCACCTATTATTGCGATTTTCACTCGTTTAATTAGATGGATACACTAACTCTATGAACAAAAACTCTTTTTTGGCACTTTTAAAATCGAATATGATTAATAGAGTGTTATTAATGTTTAGAAAAAACAATGAGTGAATCAAAGGCACCGCTCAAAACTCATAAAGCTCAAGGTGGTAAGGGAGTACTCATTACCACTCCTGCATTGGATCAGTTGTCTAGGCTTTGTAAAGAACAAGGCTCAGGAAAATTATTAAGGGTTGGAGTACGTTCAGGAGGTTGTAGTGGTATGAGTTACACAATGGACTTTGTATCTACTGATGATATTCAAAAAGATGATGAAGTCTATGAATATTCAGTTGGTAGCAGTTCGTTTAAAGTGATTTGTGATCCAAAGAGTCTTTTATACATATATGGGATGCAATTAGATTTCAGTACAGATTTAATTGGTGGAGGTTTTAACTTTACTAATCCCAATGCTTCACAAACTTGTGGCTGTGGAAGTTCCTTTGCAGTTTAACTTTAACTAAAAGAATTTTTAAATTAACAATGGATCAAACAGAGGAAAGTCTTTTTGAAGAAGCCCTAAATCGCTATAAAGCAGGGTTACCAGCAGATGAATTGATTGAAGATTTTCAGAAAATAGCTTCTACTACTCCATCTAATGCTGCTGCATGGACATGTTTGTCTTGGTTACAATTGTTATGTGATTCGCCTCAGGAAGCCTTGCGCTCTGCTCGGTATGCAGTGAAACTTAACGGTCAAGATCCACAGTCAAGGATAAATTTGAGTCTTGCATTATTAGAAACTAATTCTAAAGGAGTTAGAGATCATATTGATTATGTGAGAAGAGCTATGTTCGTTCTTCCTGAATTAGAAAAAGAATTAAAAGAATCATTTGAAGATGGTCTTTCACGGAAACCTAATTGGAAAACTTTACTTAAAATAAAAAATTGGTTAGATCTTTGATTTCTGATTAGATTCCATCAAAAATTTTTAAGTTAATATTGCTTTAAACGCTTTATCAATTGAGGGAAAACTGAATTTAAATTTGAGTTTATTCAATCTTTGAGGTTGGACATTTTGTCCTTCTAAAACTACACGAGCTCCATCTCCTAAAATTAACTTCAATATTGGGCCAGGAACTGCCAGAAGACTTGGTCTGCCAAGTGATTTGCCAAGTGAGTTAGAGAACTCACTCATTCGTAAAGGATTTGGTGCAACCCCATTGACGACACCTGACCAAGCAGAATTTTTCACACTTTCGTTAATAAGATTACAAAGATCTGTTCTGTGTATCCAGCTCATCCATTGTTTTCCATCTCCTATTGGGCCTCCAAGACCAGCTCTAAAAATGGGAAGCATTTTCCCAAGTGCTCCACCATCTTTAGCTAATACAATGCCAATTCTTACAATTAAAAGTCGAGTCGCTCTTGGTTTGTTTTTTGCAATCGATTCCCATTCTTTGCACAAATTTGCTAGAAAATCATTACCCTGAACATTTTCTTCAGTGAATTTAGTTTGAGGATGTGAGCCGTAAAAACCAATTGCAGATGCATTAATAAGAACTTTTGGCGGTTTTCTTAGATTCCTTAGGTTTTCAATCAAATTCTTTGTTGTCTCTATGCGACTATTTTTAATTTCTTTACAATGATCAGTTGTCCATCTTTTTTCAGCAATAGGTTCCCCAGCAAGATTGATAACACCTTCGCAGCTCTTAAGAGAGTTTTGAATTTCTTCTTTATTCCAAGACGACGACTCAGCTGGATTCATTTGTATGAAACTGATTCGTTGGTCATTCGCTATCGCTTTGAGTTTTCCTTTGGATTGTCTAGATATGACTGTCAGGCTGTGACCTTCTTTGATTAGCAAAGGAATTAATTCTCTTCCGATAAAACCAGTACATCCAGTAAGTAGTAATTTCATGATTTCTCTAATTAGATTTGCTTAGCTTAGAGGGATTTCGATTAGCTTATGGTTTTAATCAATCAAAAATATTAGCTTTATGGAATTTTCAATTAATTAATGACATGTTTTTACCATTTTGTTTTAACTGCTATTCTTCATTTGAACATTTGAATTAAGTCATTAGCTTTTTTTATTAGTTATTTAAAATGTCTGAACAAACCGGAAAAGTAGATGATTCACAATCACCTCCACAGATAAAAAAGAAATTTAGAAAAGGAGATCTTGTAAAAGTTGATCGTGAAAAATATTCGAATAGCTTAGAATCTAAAGCAAGCGACACTAATTTACCTGAATATATTTTTCAAGGGCCCGGAGAAGTATTATTGATTAAAGGTGATTATTGTCAAGTTAGATGGAGGAGGCCAGTCCCTGATGTTTGGATCAGTACTTATCATATAGTCTTATATTAATCAATGAATAAAGATTGAAATCATAATATAAGCCATTCTTTTTTATTGCTTTGTAAAAATTTTCTTTTTTTCTTAGCAAGAATAATCATTGCCTTTCCATCATGAAGATAATTGTCTACATAGCCCATTGTGTAGCGTTCTAACTCATTAATACCGTCCTCAACATGTGATAAGCAATGATATAGATCCAGGCTGAAATCTCTGATAATTGAAGGACTCGCAAAAGATGTATAAATTTGTTTGATCTTTGTTATTTTGTTTTTACTTTTCTCGAGATACAGGCAGAAAGAATCCATTAATATTTGATCATAAGGATCAGCTGATAAATCTCTTATTTTTGAACCTAAAGGATTAATTATTTGTCCTAATAATTTATCAATAGGGAGGTATATATTCTGAAACCATTTTTTTATATCTTCAGCTTTAGAGTAATTATTAGGTTCTCTTTTGTATTCATTATTGTTGTATACTTTCGAATTATTAACTTTGTTTAAATGAAGATCTTTATGTTTTTTCTTTAATATTTCCCATGCTGAGTTTATTTCCAGCATTACTACTGCATCTCCGCCTTTGTCTGGGTGATGTATTTTAACAAGTTTTCTATATGCTTTTTTAATCTCTGCTAATTTTGCGCTGGGATGAACTTTCAATATTTGATATGGGTCTTTGCTCATTGTTAAATAACTATTTCTTTTTTAGAGGTACTCATTTCCTTTTACAGGGTTTGCAGGGATGCAAGTAAACATAGTTGTTGAGAGATATCTTTCCCCAAAGCTAGGCAGGATAACAACCAAGCGCTTATTCGCAAACTCAATTTGATTTCCTACTTTTAAAGCAGCAGCTACTGCAGCACCACTGCTGACACCACTAAGCAATCCTTCTTCTTTGGCAAGTCTTCTCCCTATGTCCATTGCTTCATTATCATTGATTCTTATGACTTCATCAATTTGATTCATATCTAATACATTAGGGATGAAACCAGCACCAATGCCTTGTATCGCATGAGACCCAGGCTTTCCTCCTGAAAGAACAGGGCTTGATGAAGGTTCTACTGCAAAAACCTTGATTTTTGGATTTTTTTGTTTTAAAAATCTGGCACAACCTGTAATTGTTCCTCCTGTTCCTACGCCAGCAATTAATGCATCAAGTTTGCCTTCGCAATCTTCCCAAATTTCTTCGGCAGTAGTTTTTTCATGAATTTCAGGATTGGATAAATTATCGAATTGCTGGAGCAAATATGCATTAGGTATAGAAGCTACCAATTCCTTTGCTAGCTGAATAGCTCCTTGTATCCCCTCTTTACCAGGAGTTAATTGAAGCTCTGCCCCAAATGCTCTTAACATGGAACGTCGCTCAGTACTCATTGTGTCAGGCATTGTAAGTATGAGCCGATAACCTTTTGCTGCAGCAACCATGGCCAATGCAATTCCTGTATTTCCGCTGGTTGGTTCAATAAGAACAGTATGTCCAGGTTTGATGGTGCCCTCTTTTTCCGCTGATTTCACCATTGCTCCAGCTATGCGGTCTTTAACTGATGCTGTCGGGTTGAAACTTTCTAATTTGGCTATAATTTCTGCTCTACAATTAAATTCATTAGGTAATCTATTCAGTTTGACCAAGGGTGTTTGGCCAACTAAAGAAGTTATGTCATTAGCTATTGGCATGATCTTATTTTAAAAACTTGAATCAGTTTCGAGGTAATAGTTATTTTAGGATTCAATTCTTTTTTAATAATGCTTGAAAATTTCTGATTCAAAAGCTTTATTGGCCTTTTAGAGATATAAATAGATGGAATAATTTTTTGATATTGAACGAGAGCATTTCCCACAACTATAGACCTCCAATTTTATGGATTTTTCTTTTTTGGACCATAGCCTGTGGAATTGTATTGGTTTCTTTGGGAAATTTGCCTTTAAGAGATTTTGATGAAGCAACTGTTGCACGAGTTGCATTGGAATTAACCGAAAAAAGTGGACTAGAACGATTGCTTCCTTCTATCTGGGATAAGCCCTATTTGAATAAACCCCCTGGATTGCATTGGATAATATCTTTTGCTATTGGAATTAGTCGGAATTTTCAAAATAGTTTTGATTTATTACCCTCTGAGTTTTGTATAAGATTTTTCCCAGCACTGTTTTCTACTTTTGTTATTCCATTGGGGGGCCTGATTCAGTGGAATTTGCGCCCTAAAGATCGAATAGCATGTATTACTACATCAGCAATTTTATTGACTTTATTACCAATTATTAGATATGGCAGAATGGCAATGTTGGATGGAACGCAGCTGAGTGCTATTGCACTTTTATGGTTTTGCTTATCATCAACAAAAAATAATAGGCCTACTAAATTTTATCTTTTAGGAGCTGGATTTGCTTGTAGTTTTCTGCTTTTACTTAAAGCTCCTGTAATTATTCCTGTACTATTTGCATCTTTATTACCTTTGATTTGGGAACATAATTCAAAAAAATATTTAAATAATCTTTCATGGTCTTGGTTTTTTTATGGGGTAATCCCAGGTTTTGCTTGGCATGTATGGAATATCGTTTCATATGGTTCAGGTGCTTTATGGTTGTGGTGGGGCGATGGAGCAGGAAGAGTTTTGTTTGAAAAAGGCTCAGGTAGTGAGCTAGGAGTTCTTGTACCAATAATTGAAATATTTGAAGGTGGGTGGCCTTGGATTCTTGTTTGGCCAATTGGCTTCTTATGGGCATGCTTTAGTCTTAATACTCGTTGGGGTATTTGGGCTTTTAGTACTCAGATGATTATTGCAGGGAGTATTTTACCTCTGAAAATGCAACTTCCTTGGTACATCCATCCATTTTGGTTGCCTTTCGCTTTAGTATGTGGCCCACCGGTATCTTGGTTAATTCAAAGAAAAGATAATGATCATATTTTCGCTAGAAAAATATTAAGAAAAATTCCTTATGTAATTTCTTTTATTGGAATATGCTTGTTTGCATTTTCTTTATTAGTTAAATTCAATATTATTAATTTTCAAAAAGGTTATTTTAGTGCAATCTTTTCCATTAGTTCGGCTTGGTTGATTGGGGGATTATTATTATCTAATACAAGAAAGAATATTAGGAAACTTGGTTTTATTGGAATAATTTTTGGAAGCATTATCGGTTTATTCTTTTTTGCGAGCTCTAAATTTTGGTTATGGGAAATAAATGAGAATTGGGATGTAAAGCCTGTAGCTGAATTTATATCAGGATTCCCTGGTCAACAAATTTATATTGAAAATAGCTTTGAGAGACCAAGTTTAAATTGGTATGCAAGAAAACAAATTAAACCTTTTGACGAAAAAACTCAAACTAAATGCAACTCAATTAAGAAAACTAATGATTGGGTTCTTTATACATGTAATGATTAAATAAAATATTATTTTTAACATATTTTTCACTTCTTTGGCTTTTTTTTGTAAGAATTATCTAGTTACAGGGGTTTTCTAAAAAAGTGTATTCTATCGAGCTTACTATTAAGTTAAGTCCTATGCCTTTGGTAGTCCAGAGAAAGGCGCATGGAGATGCTCAAAGGCTTTACTCTGAAATTGTGGAATCTATACAAAAAGGTAATCAAAGGCTTTTAGAGTTGACTTGTGAAAAAGTGGAAGATAAAAGAATTACCGTTCTTGTTAGTGAAATTATAGCTGTACAGATTTATGAAAAAACTAGTAGTAGTACAAGTAAACCGCCTGGATTTTCATTTCAGGATTAAAAAAAAATAGGAGTGATTCAATTTTGATACCAACTGAGTCTGGCTATTTGGAATTCGATAAAGTTTCTTTTTCTTGGCCCAATGGAGGTAATGTTATTGATCAATGCTCTTTTTCAATTATAAAACCTGGTTTGTGGATGCTAGTGGGAGAAAATGGAAGTGGTAAAAGTACTTTATTTCGATTAATCAGTGGAGCTATTCTCCCTAAAAGTGGAAAAATTTTCTGTTCGCTGAGACCATCAATGGTTTATCAAAATCCAGATCATCAATTGCTTATGCCAACATGTAAAAGTGAGTTGATGCTCAGTGTTCCTAAGACTATTCCTCACAGCAAGCTATTTGAATTAATTCAATCAGCTCTTGAAAAAGTGGATTTAGGAGAAATGTTGGACAGACCTATTCATACTTTAAGTGGTGGCCAAAAGCAGCGTTTATCTCTTGCTGGAGCAATTGTAAGTAATTCAAATTTACTTTTACTGGATGAGCCCACTGCGCTATTGGACCCTCAAAGTCAAAACGCAGTTTTGAGGGTTGTTAAGAAATTGACAAATTCCTCAGTTGATCCGATAACGGCAATATGGGTTACTCATCGTTTAGAAGAATTATTTGTTTGCGATGGTGCGGCAATAGTAAAAAATGGAGGCATCAGTAAGTGGCATTCTGGTTCAAAAGTGTTCCAACAATTAAAATCACTTGCCCTTAGGTAGCTGGCAAGGGTAAGTTCTTAATGTTGTAATCCTCGGTAGCTCAGCGGTAGAGCGATCGGCTGTTAACCGATTGGTCGCAGGTTCGAATCCCGCCCGGGGAGTTTTTAGAAACAAATGCAAATTTGTTTTATCTAATTAGGAATTAAATCGTTAAAATTTGAGATGAAAAAAACTTTTTTCTCTATTTGTGAATTAAAAACAAATCTTATGATTTTTTTTGAACGTTTTTTCTGCCAGTTTTGAGAATTCCTTAACAGTAGCGCCCTGGAATCGGAAGACTTTCTAA
Organism: Prochlorococcus sp. AG-402-A21; assembly: GCA_003279655.1. Lineage (GTDB taxonomy): Bacteria > Cyanobacteriota > Cyanobacteriia > PCC-6307 > Cyanobiaceae > Prochlorococcus_B. The sequence goes on from QCHI01000002.1 coordinate 93,382, forward strand.
AGACAGTTCAGCTCCTTTTCGCTTTTTCAGGGATAATAAATCAGTGATAGCTTGTGATCTTGTCGATTAGATTGTGAAAAACCAAATTTTTCGAATTCTGCAATAAAAACAAAATTTTGAGAGAATCATATGAATCTTTAGTAGTCGCTCTCGCGGGTACTTTTTAACTTGGGCAATTATTAATGAAGCCTTGCATTTTACTGATTGAAGACGACCAAGACATGAGAGATCTTGTCGCAGGGCATCTTGAGCACACTGGTTTTGATGTCCAAAAAGCTGAGGATGGTATCAAGGGTCAAGCCCTTGCTTTGCAATATGCGCCTGATCTCATTCTTCTTGATTTAATGCTTCCCAAAGTTGATGGATTAACTCTTTGTCAACGTTTAAGAAGAGATGAGAGAACAGCTGCTATACCGATTCTTATGATTACTGCTTTGGGTGGTATCAAAGATAAAGTAACTGGGTTTAATTCTGGTGCAGATGATTACATAACAAAACCATTTGATCTAGAGGAATTACAAGTCAGGATCAAGGCTTTGCTAAGAAGAACTAATCGTGCCCCCTTAGGAAGTAATAATCAGCAAGAAATACTCAATTACGGCCCTCTCACACTTGTTCCTGAAAGATTTGAAGCGATATGGTTTGAATCTCCAGTGCGTTTAACTCATTTAGAATTTGAATTGCTACATTGTTTGATGCAAAGGCATGGGCAAACTGTCGCACCCTCATTAATTCTCAAAGAAGTTTGGGGTTATGAACCTGACGATGATATTGAAACAATACGTGTGCATGTACGACATTTAAGAACAAAGCTTGAACCTGACCCTAGAAAGCCAAGATTCATTAAAACTGTTTATGGTGCTGGATACTGCTTAGAATTACCAACGGGGGAAAAAATAAAGGAAATTCATCCCTTAATCATCCAAGCCAGAGAAGCTAGTTCTATCAAAGAGAATACAGATGAAAAAGTGATTGTTTAATCAATCATGTTTATGTCCAATAAAGTTACTTCCCAAGCAAGTCTGGGTTGCACATAATTTAATAATTGCTTTTTTAGGTCTTCAAGTTTTTTTACTATATTTGAGTTCTTTTTTTGTCTCCAAATTCTATTTTGTTCGAAATCAATAAACCATAGTTGTTGTTCTATATTGAGTTCATCAGTGATTTCCTTGGCTAATTTTAACGACTCAATATGATTGCTTAATTTGACTTCTAGTTTTTGTCTTAAAGGACTTGAAATGCCTAACCAACATTGCAGATTTATGAGATACTTTCCAGGAGATCCATATGAAAAATTGATTAGTTCTTTAAGTTTTTCATTAGGAATTTCATTTATATCTTGAACAACTTCTGATTTCTGAATAATTTTATTAACGTGAGTATCATTTAATCGTATAAATGGTACTGTTTGACATCTTGATCTAATAGTTGATAGTAATTTTTCTGGTCTTTGAGAGATAAGAATAAATATTCCTGTATTTGTATCTTCAAGAGTTTTTAGTAATGCATTTGATGCAGATTCATTTATTCTTTCAATATCTTCAATTATCACGATGCTTCTTTTTGATTCAAATGGCTTTTTCCCTAAGAATTCTATTATTGCCTGAATTTGATTAAGCCTTATTTTTGGCGGTGATTTCATGCTTATATTTTCTGACCTTGCTTTAGTCTGTGAAATACTTTTACCTTGAACTATGTAATAAGGTTCTATCCATAACAAGTCAGGATGATTATTACTTTCTATCTTTCTTTTTGTACTATCTTTGTCCGAATTCCTGTCAAGAATAGCATTGATAAAAATTTTTGCAGTTTTTTTTCTCCCAACTCCCTCAGGTCCAGAGAATAAATAAGCTGGAGCAAGATGTTGTTTAGAGATGGCAGATTTTAAAATTTCAATTGCTAAATCTTGTCCATATATATTTTGAAAATCATTCATTCTAGTAGATTTTTTGTAACTTCTTTATCTCAGATTGAATCTCGGATATGATTTTTTCTTTGGAGTTCATAGCAGATATTTTTTTCCATTTATTTTCTTCAGATAGTTCCTTGAAGCCCAGAGAGACATTTGTTAAAAACTCGCTACCTTCTTGTTCTATTCGATCATCTTTCTTATTCCTTCTTCTTTTTATACTCTCTTCAACAGGTATATCTAATAAAAATGTGATATCTGGATAAATACCTTGGGTGGCAATGGTTTCGAGATCTTTAATTAACTGAATGTCTAATTTTCTTCCATAACCCTGGTAAGCAAGCGTTGATCCACAAAATCTATCGCTTATTACCCAATCTCCTTTATTTAAAGATGGGCGAATAATTTCATTGACATGTTGTGCTCTATCGGCGGCATAAAGTAAAAGTTCAGTAATTGAATCAGGGCTGTTTTCTTGAGAAGTATCTAGTAAAAGTGATCTGATTAATTTCCCTACTTTTGTTCCTCCTGGTTCTCTAGTGATAACTAATTGATTATTTTTAGGAATCAGTTCAGAGTTAATAAGCCATTTTGATAATTGATTGATTTGAGTCGTTTTACCAGAACCATCAATACCCTCAAAAACAATAAATTTTCCTTTCATTTTGACTTCAACGATAGAGCATTAAAGACAACACTTATTGAGCTCAAAGCCATAAGTAAAGCTGCCAAGGGAGGAGATAGTAATAAGCCAGAGGATGGTAAAAGTAATCCTGCTGCGATTGGTAAGGCAATTAAGTTGTATCCAAATGCCCAAGCAAGGTTCTGTCTTATCTTGAGCATTGCTTGTTTCGATAGTTGTAAAGCATTGGGTAGGGCTTCCAAGTTTTCTCCGAGTAAAACAAGATCTGCAGAATCCTGGGCTATTTGAGTTCCTGTTCCTATTGCGACTCCTAAGTCTGCAGAGGCAAGAGCTGGAGCATCATTAATCCCATCACCTACCATCGCAACTAAGCCATTATTTTTTAAAATATTTAACTTATTAAGTTTTCCCGAAGGTAACATTTGCCATTCAATTTGTTTTGAACTAAATCCTAATTTTTTACCTAAAGATAAAACTGCTGAATCTCTATCACCACTGAACAAACTCAATGAAAAGCCTCTTGAGCGTAATTTATTAATTGAAAGTAAAGCATCTTTTCTTAATTGATCATCTATTAAGAAAAAACCTAATAACTTAATCCCTAAAGCCACTGCAACTAGTGATTGAGCCTTTCTTTTTGAAAGTATTAAATTTTGTTCAATTGTTTCATTCCATTGAACTCCTTCATCCTTAATCCATTCGGGAGTTCCAACTCTAATCAATCCTTCTACATTATTAATTTTGCCAGCAAGACCTTTCCCTGGAAATGTAGTTGAAGATAAAACTTTTTCCAGTTTGATTTCTTTTTTATCTGCTTCTTGAATAATTGCTTGTGCAAGAGGATGCCTACTATCTTGTTCTATGCTTGCTCCCAATCTAAGCATTTCATTTTTCGGTGAATCGTGGCTCTCCCATGAGCCCACAATTAAAGGTCTGCCAATGGTTAATGTGCCTGTTTTATCAAAAACGATCTGGCTAATTTTGGATGCCATTTCTATGACATCCCCACCCTTGAAAAGCCAACCTCGTTTTGCGGCTTCCCCAGAGGCAACAGTTATTACTGTTGGGGTGGCAAGACCTAGCGCACATGGACAGGCAACAACTAAGACGGCTATTGATAATTGAAATGCAAGTCCAATTGGTGTTTGAGTTGTATTCATTAAATGATCATGCAAGTGATGGCTTTGCATGAAACCTGTATTAGAGACTTCTAAAACTTCTGGCCATATTTTTGTACCTATCTTCCACCAAAAAATAAAGGTTATAAAGGCGAGAGTTGTCACTCCATAGCAGAAAATTCCTGCCACCTTATCTGCTAATCCTTGAATTGGTGCTTTTCTAGCTTGGGCTTCTTCAACCAAGCTTATTATTTTAGCTATTGCAGTTTCTGATCCTATGTTCTGTACTTCTAAGATAATTGTTGACTCTAAATTTAAGCTTCCAGAAGGGAGCTCGACACCTGGTGAGGCTTCTAATGGTAAAGATTCACCAGTTAAACTTGAGATATCTATTGCCGAATTACCCTGAATAACTAAGCCATCCACTGGGATTCTATCTCCTGCTAATAGTTGAATTTTTTCTCCTGGTCTTAGCGCACCTATTCTTATTTCACGAATTTCATTGTTTTCTAAAACTAGATTGGCTGTATCTGGTTGCAGCTTGGCTAATTCTTTTAAAGCTGTTCCTGTTTTTACTCGAGCCCGTTCTTCTAAAAAACGCCCTAATAAAACAAATCCAAGTAGCATTACTGGTTCATTGAAAAAACAGGGCCAACCAACTTTTGGCCAAATTAAAGCAATGATGCTTGCTAAATAAGCACTCAGTACACCAAGACTAACTAAAGTATCCATAGTAGGAGTAAAAATAATTGCTGACTTCAGACCTGCTTGAAGTATTGATCTGCCGGGACCGAGTAAAGCAAATGTTGCTAGTGCTGCATGAAAAGGTAATGAACCAATAATGGGGATAGGTATTTGTTGGCCCTCTACTAAATGTCCCATTCCAGAAAGGATTAGTAATGAAGTAGCGATTATTAGTTGTTGCCATTTATTCCATAAATTTTGATTTTCGTTTTTTTCTAATTCGACATTGTTTGAAATTGTTTGGAAATTTCTTTCCCTTGAAGGAAAACCTTTAGATGAAAGAGTTTTTATTACATCAGTTAAGGAATTATTAGGTTCTTTAAGTTCTATAAAAGCCGTTTTTGTAACTAAATTAACGCTTGCATTACTTATATTTGGGTGGTTTTTAAGTATTTTTTCTACTGACTGTACACAACTTCCACATTTCATTCCATCTACATCAAGCAGAATTGAATTTTTGCTTTGTGCAATTTTTTTACTACTCAAGGGATATTAACTCTTGATACTCATTCTAAATTTAATAAATAAAAAGCATGTTGCATTCATTTAATAATTTATTAATACATAAAAATTAGTTTATTATTTCTATTCATTTTTTTCTTTTTCCAGGCAGGATAGAATTACATATATTGATATTGGTTCAATCGTGCCTAGAAGTCAAAACAAAGACAATTTTCTTGATAAGGCCTTCACGAAGATGGCTGAAGGAATAGTTAAAGTCATGCCAATCGCCTCTAAAGAAAAAGAAGCCTATCTTTATTACAGAAAAGGTTTAGCAGCTCAAAATGATGGAGATTACTCTGAGGCTCTTGAGTATTACGAAGAGAGCTTGAAACTTGAGGACAATCAAGTTGATAGAGGAGAGACATTAAAAAATATGGCAATAATTTATATGAGTAATGGAGATGAAGAGAGAGCACTAAATACATATAAAAAAGCTTTGGCACAAAATCCTAAGCAACCATCTTGCTTGAAAAATATGGGATTAATTTATGAAAAAAGAGGCAGAATGGCTCAAAGGAATGGCAATCAAGATGAAGGTGATATCTGGTTCGATCAGGCAGCTGACGTTTGGAGTAAAGCTGTTCGTCTATATCCAGGAGGATATCTAGATATTGAGAATTGGCTGAAGACTACAGGCAGAGGAAATGTTGATGTGTATTTATAAATAATTCTATTGCGTATTAATTGTTATTTAGTGCATAGATTAAAGCTTGATTTATATTAGAGGCTTTTAATATTTTTAATTTTTGTTTTGTTTCGAACTCACTTGTATCTAGACCATCTGGGATAATTAATGTCTTATATCCAAGTCTCATAACTTCATTAATCCGTTGTTGCATTTGCCTGACCAATCTTAATTGACCAGCCAGACCTATTTCTCCTATAAAAACCACACCTTCTTCAAGTTCAATATTTTTCAAGCTCGAAACTATTGCGGCAGCTATTCCAAGATCAGCCCCTGGCTCTTCTACTTCTAACCCTCCAGCTACAGCTAGATAACAGTCATATCTGGACAATGAGAGATTCATATTTTTTTCGAGAACTGCCAAGATTTGATGAAGCCTGTTTATTTCAACACCAGTCGTGGTTCTCCTAGGACTTGCATAACTAGTGGGATTTAAAAGTGCTTGTATATCTATTGCTAATGGTCTTGTTCCTTCGCAAGTAACAATTGTTGAAATTCCAGGCGCAGAGGTTTTGCTTAAAAACAATTCGCTTGGATTAGAAACCTCCGATAATCCATCTGCTTGCATTTCAAAGACACCTAGCTCACAGGTAGCACCAAAGCGGTTTTTTACTCCTCTAAGCAGTCTATGAGAAGCGAATCTATCGCCTTCAAAAGTAAGTACTGCATCTACGAGGTGCTCAAGAACTTTTGGCCCGGCTAACATGCCATCCTTAGTAACGTGCCCGATGATTAAAAGAGAAATATTTTCTCGTTTAGCAATTTGTTGTAAAGCTGCTGAACATTCTCTAACTTGAGCTACTGAGCCAGGTGAACTTGATAAATTTTGATCATGCAAAGCTTGAATACTATCAATAACTGCAACTTCAGGTTTTAAGTAATCAAGTTCTTTAATAACTAGCTCTAGATCTGTTTCTGCAAGTAAATGAAGATTAGACTCAGAATCTTCAATTCGATTCCATCTGAGTTTTACTTGTTGAGCTGATTCTTCAGCAGCTACATAAAGTACTGATCTTTGATGAGCCATTTCAGTAGCACTTTGCAAGATGAGAGTACTTTTCCCAATACCTGGGTCTCCCCCAATTAAGACAAGTGATCCAGGTACTAAACCACCCCCAAGGACTCTGTCTAATTCTTCAAATCCACTTGGAATGCGTTCAATGATTTGGTTTTTTGTCCTGCTTATTAGCTCTGAACGATAGGGAGATTTATTTTTTGGAGAATTAATCTTTGTGTAAATAGATTTATCTGATTTTTGATTGATTTTTTCTTCTATTATTGAATTCCATTCTCCACAATTGTTGCAGCGGCCAAAGAATTGCCTTGTTTGAGCACCGCAACTTTGACAGACATAAATAGAGACAGAACGAGACACTTAGTTGTAAAAAGGAAGTTGGCTGTAGTTGAATAAAGATACTGATCTTTAAATGTTAGTGAACCTTCACTTAAGATCTTGTCTCAGCCGCCAAAGCTAAGGAACAAATGACGGCCACAAGTCCCTCAAAGGAAACAATCCTCGTAGCTGATGATGAGGCAAGTATTAGGAGGATCCTTGAAACTCGCCTATCCATGATTGGCTATCAGGTCATTACAGCTTGTGATGGAAATGAGGCTTTGGATCTTTTCAGGAATTGTGAGCCTGATTTGGTTGTCCTTGATGTCATGATGCCTAAATTAGATGGATATGGAGTTTGCCAGGAACTAAGAAAGGAATCAGATGTTCCAATAGTCATGCTGACAGCATTGGGAGATGTTGCAGATAGAATTACTGGTTTAGAGCTTGGAGCTGATGATTATGTTGTTAAACCATTTAGCCCAAAAGAACTAGAAGCTAGGATCAGATGTGTTTTAAGAAGAGTAGAAAAAGAACAAATCGCAGGATTACCTAATTCCGGTGTGATCGCGGTCATGAATTTAAAGATTGATACAAATAAACGTCAGGTCTATCGAAATGATGAACGAATAAGATTAACAGGAATGGAATTTAGTCTTTTAGAGCTTTTGGTTAGTCGATCAGGAGAACCTTTTAGTCGAGGTGAGATCCTTAAAGAAGTTTGGGGGTATACACCTGAAAGACATGTTGATACAAGAGTAGTGGATGTTCATATTTCAAGACTGAGGTCAAAACTTGAGGATGATCCTGCAAATCCAGAACTTATTCTTACGGCAAGAGGAACAGGTTATCTTTTTCAAAGAATTGTTGATTCTATGATTCCTGAAGGATCATAAATAAGTGGAAAAAAATCACCTAAATAATAAAACAAATCGTTCTAAGGCAATTAGAAGATTGGTAATTTGGTATCGTCGAAACTCAGCTGTTACAAGTCTGGTTGATACTGCAACAAGCTCTGCTACAGCAGCAAGTAATGTCGCTGGATCTGTAGTCTCTAATGCAGGTTCTGTTGTTACAAGTGCTGGATCAATAGCTAGGAATACATTAGAACCATTTGTGTTTGACCCTCTTAGAAGATTACAAGGTGGAGAAAGTACAGAGGAAAAAAATGACATTCAAGATTCTGAGAGGATTTGGGTTGCGGTCGATGGAATGGGTGGAGATTTTGCACCTGGAGCAATTCTTGATGGCTGTTTGAAATCTTTGAACTTGCTTCCATTGAAAATTAAATTTGTAGGTGAAATTGAGAAAGTAGAAAAAGCAGCTATTGAATATGGCTTGGAAGAATCTCTAGATAAAGCTATAAATAATGGAAAATTCGAGCTAATTCCTAGTGGTCTCTCAGTTGGTATGGATGAAGAAGCCACTGCAGTGCGTAAAAAAAAGGATGCGAGCATAAATATTGCAATGAAATTGGTGAAAGAAGGAAAAGCTATGGGTATCTATTCAGCTGGAAACTCTGGAGCAATGATGGCATCAGCGATTTTTAAGCTGGGACGTTTAAAAGGGATTGATCGTCCAGCAATTGGAGCATTATTCCCCACCAAAGATCCAGGTCAACCAGTACTTGTTTTAGATGTTGGAGCAAATATGGATTGCAAACCAACCTATTTGCATCAATTTGCCCTTCTAGGAAATATTTATTGTCGAGATGTTTTGCAGGTAGACAAGCCAAGAATAGGATTGTTGAATATTGGTGAAGAATCCTGTAAGGGTAATGATCTTTCTCTAGCAACTTACAAACTTTTAAAAGAGGAAGAAAGTTTTTGCTTTTCAGGAAATTGTGAAGGAAGAGATGTGTTATCTGGTGATTTTGATGTCGTGGTTTGCGATGGATTCACCGGTAACGTTTTACTGAAATTTCTCGAGTCAGTAGGAAGTGTTCTTCTGGGAGTATTGAGAGCTGAGTTACCTAGAGGAAGACGAGGTAAAGTAGGTTCTGCTTTTTTGAGAAATAATTTGAAACGAATAAAGAAACGTTTAGATCATGCGGAACATGGTGGAGCTTTGCTTCTGGGAATTAATGGGATTTGTGTTATTGGTCATGGTGGAAGTAAAGCTTTATCCGTTTTAAGTGCTTTAAGAGTTGTGCATTCAGCGGCAAGCCATGGAGTCATGGATGATTTAGCTGATTTAAATAAACCAGATGTTTTAAAGGTCTAATTGGAACTGTCCTACCATGTGATTTACTTATGAAATGAGGGGCTTTTTTTAGATTTGATTAGTAATTCTCAATGGGACTCAGGAATATCTTTTGTGGGGAGCGGAAGCGCTACTCCTCAAGAGATAATTAACAATGATCAACTTGGTCAGAGAGTAGATACTAATAATGAATGGATTCAAAGTAGAACTGGAATTAGAGAAAGAAGGGTAATTGGAGAAAATGAATCTTTGATTGATTTAGCTACTAATGCAGCCCTGAATGCTGTCAAAATGGCTAATTGGGATGTGAAAACCATCGATTTAATAATTCTTGCAACATCTACTCCTGAGGATTTATTTGGATCGGCGCCTCAAATTCAATCAAACTTGGGTGCTTCAAATGCAGTGGCTTTTGATTTGACTGCTGCTTGTAGTGGTTTTTTATTTGCTTTGGTAACGGCATCACAATATTTAGCTTCTGGTTCTATGAAAAGAGCGGTTGTTATTGGAGCAGACCAATTATCAAAATGGGTTGATTGGGATGATAGGAAGACTTGCGTTTTGTTTGGAGATGGGGCAGGAGCAGTAGCTGTTGAGAGCACTGATGCAGGAAGTGATTTAATTGGATATGGTTTGAAGTCAGATGGAAGTAGAGGTGGTTGCTTAAATCTTTCTCAATCAAATATTTTTTTAGATTTAGTTCAAGGAGCTACACATCAAAAAGGAGAATATTTGCCAATCAAAATGGAGGGAAAGGAGGTTTATAAGTTTGCAGTTAAAGAAGTTCCAATAATTCTTGGAGAACTTTTAGAAAAACATCAAATTAAGGCTGAGAGTATTGATTGGCTTCTATTACATCAGGCTAATCAAAGAATTCTTGATGCTGTAGCTTCAAGATTTTCAATACCAGCAGAAAAAGTACTTTCAAATTTGTCACACTATGGAAATACCTCAGCTGCAACTATCCCATTGATGCTTGATGAGGCAGTTAGAGATCAAAGGATTAAATCAGGAGATTTAATAGCTTGTAGTGGATTTGGTGCTGGCTTGAGTTGGGGCGCTGCTTTGTTTTATTGGCATGGTCCCGATTAGGGTGTTAAACAATTAATCCAGAAAATTATGACTATTGCCTGGGTCTTCCCTGGACAAGGCTCTCAAAAACTAGGGATGGCAAATTCGTTACTAGATTTGCCTGGCTCTAGAGAGAGATTTGAATTAGCCTCAGAAATTCTTGGGAGAGATCTGTGGAGAATTTGTTCTGGTGAAGGGATTCCTAACGAAGAAATATATGATTTAAATGATACGAGAAATACTCAACCTGCCCTTTTTGTTGTTGAGTCACTATTGGTTGATGATTTAAAGAGACAAAATAGGGAGACCCAACTGATTGCAGGACACAGCCTGGGGGAAATAGTTGGTCTTTATTCAGCAGATGTTTTAGATGCCAAGACAGCGTTGTTGTTATTGAAAAAAAGATCTGAATTGATGTCAGCTGCAGGAGGAGGAGCAATGATTGCAGTGTTGGGCTTTGATCGAAATGAATTAGATGCTTTGATTAGAGAAACTGATGGCGCTGCAATAGCCAATGACAATAGTGAATCTCAAGTTGTTTTGTCTGGTTTACCTCAAGCGGTTAGGAAAGTGGCTGATAATTTAAAATGTAAAAGAGCAATTCCTTTACAAGTTTCAGGAGCTTTTCACTCCGTATTTATGACTGAAGCATCTATAAGCTTTGCTGAAGAACTTGATCAATTAACGTTTAAAGATGCTCAAGTTCCAGTGCTTAGTAATGTTGATCCAACTCCAACTTGCAATGGTGAAATATTGAGGGAAAATTTAAAAAAACAAATGATTACTGGAGTTAGGTGGAGAGAAACTATGCATGTTATGCATAGTGAAGGAATAACCACAATGGTTGAGATTGGACCTGGAAATGTACTTAGCGGTCTTGCTAAACGATCAATGAAAGGGGTCCTGACTAGTCAAATATCAAATGCAAGTGATTTGGGTTATTGATTTTGGAACATTTAGATGTTGTTGAGGGAGTTGAAAAAATCAGTAAAAAGGGGCCTAGACAAAGTTTTGTTTATGGTTGTGTTAGTTATCTATTAGTTTTTCCGATTTTTCGGTTTTTGTTTAGAGGTCAAACAATAGGGATTTCGAATTTACCTAAGAGAGGAGGAGTCGTTGTTGTTTCTAATCATGGATCACACCTGGACCCCCCAATTTTGGGCCATGCTTTGGGGAGACCGGTGGCTTTCATGGCAAAATCTGAACTTTTCAAGGTGCCCATATTGTCATTCATAATTTCTGCTTGTGGTGCCTATTCAGTAAAGAGGGGTGCTGGAGATAGAGAGGCAATAAGAAATGCATCTAATCGATTAATTGAAGGCTGGGCTACGGGCGTTTTTTTGGATGGAACCAGACAAGAAAATGGGAGAGTTAATGATCCAAAAGCTGGCGCTGCTCTTCTGGCTGCGAGAACAGGTTCCCCTATTCTTCCTGTGGCAATAGTGAATAGTCATAGAGCTTTTCCTAAAGGATCTCTTCTCCCCCGATTTGTCTCTATTCATTTAAGAGTTGGCGAATTAATTCAACCCCCTAAAACTAAGAAAAGAGAAGATTTAACATCAAAAACTAAAGAAATTCAGATATCTATAAATTCAATGTTGGATAAAGGTCTAATACAGAATATCTGAAATTAAGTGATCTCTTCAAGATTAGAAAATTTTGGAACAAATTTATTTTTATGATCGATTGGTGAAGTTGGATAGATGGGTAATGTTGCTTGCCAATTAGATTGAACTTTTGCATTTTGACAAAATTGAGAAAAATTTATAAGCGAAATAATATCTTTTTCTACATTATTAGAGGCCTTGATTGATGGATTGATCAGTACTTCATTGCTTATTAATTGTGGAGAAATTATTTCACGAAATTCAAAGAAATTTAACTCTTTGTGAATTTTAACTAGTTGATATTTGCCAGCCACAATTCCTCTGCGCGGCAAAAAATCTTTTATCCAAAATGGATTCAAAATTTCTCTTTTAGGAAGATCTTTGTAAAGTCTTGGAGCCATTAAATGAAAAGAACTAATCGAATCTAATGAACAATCAATTTGCTGAGAAATCATTCTAGCCATTGAGATAGTTAATCTTGTACTTGTAAAACTCCCAGGACCATTTGCTACTGAGATGCGAATAATTTGCTTCCAAAACTTTCTAGGAAGAATTGTTTCTACACAACTAAATAATTTGTTTGATAATGAGCGCCCAATATTAAATACTTCGCTTTTTATTGTTTTTTCTGAATTTTTAGCATCTTTAATGGCTATTCCAAAGGATTCTGAGGAGCTGTGTAAGGCCAATAAATATTTTGATTTTGAGTTATGGAAATTTTGCAACAGATTTATTATGATTATTATTTTGGAACTTCTTCTCCTGGACGTAGCCTGCTCCATTTCCCTTGATCAAGCTTAAAACTATCGCATCCTCTTACATCCCATTCTATACCTGTCTTGTTATTAGGCAGATCAAAAATATTGATATGTATTCTTGGATTGGTACCTTGAAAATCTGGATTTTTGGAGAGGTGTTTGACTTGATGATTTTCTTCGACTGTGTAGTAGGTCTTACATCTATCTACCCAAGCACAATCAACACAGATGCACATAACTATTCAAGAAAAATCTAGGTGTCATTTTGATAACTAAGGCCACATTACTATCAAATGATCTTTTTGGAGATTTAAACCCAAAAGATTGGCCAATATCCATTGATGATTTGCCTCCTGGAAGTGCCTTAGTGGGCGGTTCTGTTAGAGATGGATTATTGAACAAATTGAGTCAAAAACCTGATTTGGATTTTGTAATACCAATAAATGCCATAAAGTTCAGCGAAAATTTATCTAAAAAAATTAGTGCCACTTTTATAAAGCTTGATGTAAAGAGAGATATTGCTCGATTAGTGATTAATGGATGGACTCTGGATTTTGCTCGACAAGTTGGAGCAAATCTTAGAGAAGATTTATTAAGACGAGATTTTCGGATAAATGCAATTGCTTTAAGGCTTAACGAAAAGCCAGAGATTTTTGATCCGACTGGAGGAATTGATGATTTAAAAAGTAAGAAAATTGTTGCAATCAGTGAGAAGAACTTAATTAATGACCCTTTGAGGATTCTTAGAGGTTTTCGATTAATGTGTGAATTGGATTTTAAGTTAGAGAAACAAACCAAAAGTTTTCTAAAAAACAATGTAGATAAATTAAGTAATGTTGCACCTGAAAGGATAAAAATGGAGATTTTAAAAATAGTTCATTCAAAATGGAATTCTTCAATTTGGCAAACATATTTAGAGCTTCAATTATTGAAAAATTGGAATAAGAATAATCTTCCATATGTTGAGCTAAAAAGAAAAGATATTTCTTCTAATAAGCCATTGATTGGATCTGTTTTGGCGAAGTTGGTATGTTTACTTAGTGATGAAGGCTTATCAAATTTGACGTTTAGTAAAAATGAAATCAAAAGATGCAAGAATCTTAGGTTTTGGGTTCATAAAATTAATAATTTAGGTTTAGATAATCTTTCCGAGGATGAAAGGTTCCAACTTCACGTCGATTTGGAGGAGGATTTGCCATCTTTAATTCTTTTCTTGCAAGACAAACACACAAGTGCTTGGCTAAAACGCTGGAAAGACCCTTCTGACCCCCTCTTTCACCCTTCATCTCCTTTGGATGGACATATACTTCAAAAAGCTTTTAGGATCCCTCCAGGCCCTTTCTTGGGAGAACTTATTAGGCATCTTTCAAAGGAAAAAGCTTATGGAAGATTTTTTACAGATAAAGAGGCTTTGGAGGTCGCTCGTAAATGGACCCTAGAGAATTCACCCTTTTTGTGATTAACTACACACAAATCAAATTAATCTCGGCCGTATGCCGTCGTCTTCTTATCCCCTTTTATCTAAATGAGTGTTCGTCTTTACATCGGTAATTTGCCGCAGAATGTCAATGTTAAAGAACTTGAAGTCCTGCTAACATCCATTGGAGATGGCATCAAATTTAAAGCTGTTTTCGATAGAGATACCAAGGCTTGTAGGGGATTTGGTTTCGCTAATATCAAAGATGAGAATGTTGCAAATGAGCTTATTGAAAAATTAAATGGCCATGAATTTAATGGCAATAAATTGAGGGTTGAGCGTTCTGAACGTAAAGATTCAAATTCTGGCAACTCAAGAAGAGGCGCAAGTGGTAACAACGGAAATAAAGGTTCCAATCGTAAAGATGTTAAGAAAGTTGTACATAGCGATGCACCAATTAAAGAAGCTCCAGATCCAAGATGGGCTGGAGAACTATCAAAATTAAAAGATCTTTTAGCTAATCAAAAAACTCCTGTATAAATCTTCAGTCAATTAGTGTTCTAAGTTTATATTTTTCATCGTTGATAGTAATTAGATAGGCAATGGGTAAGTTTAGAGCTTTTACCCATCCCTTCACGTAGGCACGATTATTGAAAACGTCATAGTCTAGTTTTTCAATTGAATTTAATATTCCGCTATAAAGCCTAAGTGAGGTCCATATTGGCCACCTTGCATCTATTGATAGCCACTTGATTCCTTCTTCCGATTTAAGGAACCAATCTCTTGCTCTGGATAATTGAAAAGACATTAAAGCTTTCCAGTTCTCATTAATTTTTCCATTCATTAGATCTTCTTCGGAGTAATTAAATTTTTTCAAATCCTCTAATGGCAAATAAATTCGTCCTCTCTCTCTATCCTCTCCAACATCTCTAAGGATATTGGTTAATTGATTCGCAATTCCGAGTGCAATAGCTGCTTTTGAAGTATCAGGAGATGGGAAATTTGGATTAGACGTATAGGCAGCATCTATTCCTATTACACCTTGCGTCATCAAACCAACAGTTCCAGCGACTCTATAACAGTAGAGTTCAAGTTCTTCAAAGGTTTTATATCTGGTTGTATCTAAATCCATTCTTTGGCCTTCAATCATGTCGATATAAGGCTGAATAGATTGAGGGAACTTTTGAAGAGTATCGACTAAGACTGCATCAAGATCATCTTCAGTATTACCAGCAAAAATATTTTTTGTTTTGTCTTCCCATTTATTCAGGCGATCTGATAATTCATTTCTAGATTTTTTTTGAGCTTCTGTGCTATCCATTAGCTCATCTGTTCGACGGCACCAAACATATATAGCCCAGATTGCTCTGCGTTTAGCAGGGGGCAGCAACATGGTGCCAAGGTAGAAGGTCTTGGCCCATTGTGCAGTTTCTTTTCTGCAAGCCTCGTAGGCATCCTCTAGATTCAAAGAAGGCTGCGCCAAAATTAGAAGTTTGTAAGTTTTTTAGTGTGCATTAAGCTGTTGAAACTCAATTTTAAATAAATTCATGTTGATACATTAAGACTAAGAAGAACCTATGTCAGTCGAGATTTGGATTTTTTCTGCACATAGTTTTCCACTTAATACAGCACCTTCCATGGAAGCGAGGTACTTTTGCATTGTGTAATCTCCAGTTAAGAAAAAGTTCCTGATTGGAGTCTTTTGATCTGGTCTTAAATCTTGGCATCCAGGAACAGCTTTATAAACTGATTTTGGGGTTTTTATTACTTTATATTTTCGCAATTTAGCTTGATTTTCCCCTGAGAAATGCATGGGGAAAAGTTTCGTTAATTCTTGCATCGTTGCATCGATTATTTCCTCATCTTTACTACCAATCCAGTCTTTTGCGGGAGCAAAAACTAATTCAAGCATTGAACGATTTGGATCTTCATATTCTTTACAAGTTATGCTCATGTCGGCATAAACGCTTAAAAGTGGAGATCTGCTGAATAACAGGTGATCAATATTTGTAAGTTTTCTATCGAACCAAAGATGAATATTAATAACTGGGACTCCTTTCAGACCTTCAAGTTTTCTGAAAATATCTTGAGAGGCCCATTCATTCGGCAAAATTGTTTTAAAGATATCCACAGGCATTGCGCTGACATATGCATCTGCTTCAATTTCTTTCCCATGTGTCTCCTTGGCACTACCTATTAAGAAATTTTCAACAGAGCCATCTTCTTTTAAATTTATTTTTTTAAGAGGGCTATTTAAAAACACGTCGCCACCTAAGGCTCTGATGTGATCAACAATTGGTTGACAAAGTCTTTCTGGTGGGGCTCCATCAAGAAATGCCATTTTTGATCCATTTTTTTCTTGTAAGAAGCGGTTTAATGCAGTTAGCAATACTGTTGAAGATATTTCGTCAGGACCTATAAAATTGAGTGCCTTACTCATTGCGATAAAAACCTCATCATTTACTCTTTCGGGTATATTTTGTTTTTTTAGCCATTCGGTCCAAGAGTATTTATCACAATCTTCTACATAATTTTGGCCACGCAACATAGCTGGTATTAGTCCTATGCCAAACGAAATTTTTTCTGACCAGCTAAGCATGTCATTATTGCTTAAAATTGCAGCGACTCCATTTATTGGAGCAGGAAGATCAGGGAAGTCGAAACGGCTATATGTGCCAGGTTCTTCTGGTTGGTTGAAAATCATGGAATGACTTTTCCATTGAAGACGATCTTCAATATCTAGCTCTTTAAAAAGCTGGAGCATGTTTGGATATGCTCCAAAAAATATATGTAACCCAGTCTCATACCAGTCACCATCCTCATCTTTCCAAGCAGCAACTTTTCCACCAAGTACGTTTCTTGCCTCATAAACAAATGGTGTATGACCAGCATCAGCTAAATATTTTGCACATGAGAGTCCTGCCAATCCGGCTCCAGCAATAGCTACGCGCATACTTAAAAAAAGAGTATTTAACAACTTTAGTGATTAAGACCACCCAACAAGGGGTAAGGTCGTTAAATTTGCAGTATATATTTTGGTTTGTTGTTTTAAATTCATGAGCGATACTATTCTTAAATGCACAACGAGACACGTCAGAATATTCACTGCAGTGGTCGAAAATAATGATTTAATTTTAGATGATGGGCATTTGACTTTAGATATTGATCCCGATAATGAATTTCTTTGGAACGATCAATCAACAACAAAGGTGCAAGATTATTTTCGTGAATTAGTGGACTCTCAAGCCAATAATGAATTGAGCGATTACAGCTTGAGAAAAATAGGATCGTTACTTGAGGATTTTATTCGAAAGTTGCTTAAAGATGGAGAACTCAGTTATAACCCAAATAGCAGAGTAATGAACTATTCCATGGGACTACCTCGAACTAAAGAATTATTATGAATCAAGGTCCTTATAATCGGCGACCATCATCTCGTAGAAGATCGGATCTAGCGAGAAGACAAGAAGGAAATAGGTTTAATTCTAGAAAAGATTCAAATGTCAGAGACCAATATGAACCACGAGGTCGATTTAAATCGTCAGGCCCCTCAGATGGAGGAGGAGGTGGTGGTATAAAAATTAACTCGAATTCAATTGCTATTTTGGCAGGAGTATTGGTAATTGGTGTGGGGATAGGAAGTCTTATCACAAGCACAACTTCAGGTGGTCAGGGAAATATTGCAAGTCAGCAACAGTTGGATATGGCAGTTCCGGACCCTGACTTTTGTAGGCAATACGGTGCAAGTGCTTTTGTTATCGATGTTGAAATGTATACGACCTTAAATCCTTCTACAAGCTTTGTTACACAACCTGCTCTTCAACCAGGGTGTGTAATTAGAAGAGAGAATTGGACTGTTTTGCAAAAACAAGGAGCCATAAATAATGAAGATGTTAGGGAGTGCAAGCAGAGAATGAATACATTTGCATATATAGGTTCAATTAGGGATCAGCCAATTGTGCGTTGCGTTTATCAAGCAGATGTTAATGAAAATAAATTTATAATTAAAGGAGCTGAAGAAGATGCTGTTGGTATAAATAAAGAGGCTATACAGTTCTAATTTTTAGAAATGTATAGAGGCGAAAATGAACTAGCGAATATAGGTAAAATATCTTGAATGAAAGCTTCCGTAGCTCTTGATGAATATCTGCCGGGATTTGTTATAACTTTTAGTTCTCTTTTAACTTCTAGGTCAGCAACAATAGCTCTATAAATACTTCCTCCTGAAAGTTCTCTTTCAATAGATACTACTGGTAGAAAAGCAGCTCCAAGATTCGATTGAACAGCATTTTTAATAGCTTCAAGAGAATTTAATTCCATCTCAATATGTAATCTTTGTACATCTAATCCGGAAGAAGAAAGTAATTGATCTACGACTTTTCTTGTGGTTGATTGAGTATCTAACGTTATAAATCTTAAACTATATAAATCTTCTTTTGTGAGTTCTTTTGACTTTGCTAAGTGATGATTAGCAGGCAAAACAAGAGCCAACTCATCGGTTGCAAAAGGAATTACTTGTAATGATTCATTTAATTCCAAGGGAAGTTGCCCTCCTATTATTGCTATATCTATTTGCCCATTGGCAACGCTCCATCCAGTTCTTCTTGTGCTATGAATTTGCAGCTGGACTGAAACTTCTGGATACTTTTGTCTAAAAAGACCAATCATTCTTGGCATCAAGTATGTACCTGTGGTTTGGCTTGCTCCGATAATGAGGGACCCGCCTTTGAGATTATTTAAATCTTCTATTGCTTTGCAAGTCTCTTGACACTCTCCTAAGATTTTTTCACAGTAATTTAAAAGCAGTTTGCCTGCTTCAGTTAATTGAGCTTTTCTGCCACCTCTATCAAAGATGGCAATTTCTAGTTGTTTTTCCAGATTTTGTACTTGTAAGCTTACAGCCGGTTGAGTCACAAAAAGACTGTCAGCAGCTTTTTTAAAGCTCCCCTCATCCACAATTGCTTTGAGGATTCTTAGTTGATCAAGAGTGAATGGAATCTCGGCCATGGTGGCAGGCCTTCATGGCAGTTATTAAAATAAAATGTAGGGAAAAACAACACCAACTGTTGATCCGGTATGGATCTAATAATTTATTGAGAGGCTTTTAAAAGGACGAATGGCATTTTCAGATACTCATGGTTCGAGTTTTGTGATGATATTACTTTTGTTTTGTTTTGCCGTTATTCATAGTGGTGGAGCTGCTTTAAGGGGCCGGGCGGAAGGTTTGATTGGTGCAAGAGCTTGGAGATTGATTTTTGCTTTTGCAAGTGTTCCTTCAGCAGTTATTTTGGTAGGTTATTTTATTGCTCATCGTTACGATGGAGTTAGATTTTGGAATTTGCAAGGGGTTAACGAACTAATTCCAATGATTTGGATTTTGAGTGCAATTAGTTTTCTTTTCCTATACCCAGCTACATATAACCTTTTAGAAATTCCAGCTGTTCTTAAACCCAAAATTAGAATTTATGCTACTGGGATTATTAGAGTCACTCGCCATCCGCAGGCAGTTGGTCAAATCATTTGGTGCTTTGCGCATTTGCTTTGGATAGGCACAAGTTTTACACTTGTGACTTGCTTGGGATTAATTGCTCATCATTTATTTGCTATCTGGCATGGTGATAGAAGACTTAGCCTCAAATTTGGACAAGAATTTGAGGATGTGAAGAAAAAAACATCAGTATTTCCATTCTTAGCTGTGTTGGATGGACGACAAAAATTAGAAATCAAAGAATTTCTTAGGCCTTCTCAAATGGGCATTCTCATTGCAGTGTTCTTTTTTTGGTGGTCCCATAAATTTATTTCTGTTGGAGCTCAGAAGTTTCTCTCTTTTGATTTCACTGAATTACTAGCAAGAATTGCCTAAAATCATTTCAATATGATTTAGCTGGATGCATTCGGCTGCAGATTTTGCTTGGTTAATTCCTCTTCTGCCTCTTTGTGGGGCAGTTTTGATTGGTTTGGGATTAATTAGCTTTAACGATCTTTTTAATCGTTCACGAAAACCCGTTGCAATAACTCTTTTAACTTCTTTAGGTGCCTCTGCATTTATTAGTTATGCAGTTTTGGTTGAGCAACTTTCAGGTAATCCTCCAGTTGAGCACTTGTTTGTATGGGCAAGTGCAGGTTCTTTTGAGTTGCCGATGGGATATGTGATTGATCCTTTAGCGGCAGTCATGCTTGCTCTTGTGACGACAATTGCTTTCTTAGTAATGATTTATTCCCATGGTTATATGGCACATGATCCTGGGTATGTTCGTTTTTTTACTTATTTAGCCTTGTTTAGCAGTTCTATGCTTGGGCTAATAGTAAGTCCAAATTTGCTAGAGATATACGTTTTTTGGGAATTAGTCGGAATGTGTTCCTATTTACTTGTTGGATTTTGGTACGACAGAGATGGTGCTGCGCATGCCGCGCAAAAGGCTTTTATCGTTAACAGAGTAGGTGACTTTGGCCTGTTACTTGGCATCTTGGGTCTTTTTTGGGCAACTGGAAGTTTTGATTTTCATGGAATTGCTGACGGTTTATCAGAGTCAGTCAGTTCTGGGACAGTGCCAATATGGGCGGCTTTGACTCTTTGCATACTTGTTTTTATGGGACCAATGGCAAAGTCTGCACAATTCCCTCTGCATGTCTGGTTGCCTGACGCAATGGAAGGTCCAACTCCAATTTCTGCCCTCATTCATGCAGCAACAATGGTTGCAGCGGGAGTGTTTTTAGTAGCAAGGCTTGATCCTTTGTTTAGCCAATTTCCTTTTGTTGGATTGTTTATAGCAATTATTGGAACTGTTACTTGTTTTTTAGGTGCATCAATTGCTTTAACACAAATGGATTTAAAAAAGGGATTGGCTTACAGCACAGTTTCTCAACTCGGATACATGATGCTTGCAATGGGATGTGGAGCACCAGTTGCAGGCATGTTCCATTTGGTTACCCATGCATGTTTTAAGGCAATGTTATTCCTTGGTTCAGGTTCAGTTATTCATGCAATGGAGGAGGTTGTTGGTCATGAACCAATTCTTGCTCAAGACATGAGATTAATGGGTGGTTTACGCAAAAAAATGCCTATTACGGCAATAACTTTTTTTATTGGTTGCATTGCCATTAGCGGTATTCCTCCTCTTGCGGGTTTTTGGAGTAAAGATGAAATTCTTGGCCAAGCTTTTAATAGTTTTCCAATACTTTGGTTTATTGGTTTTTTAACTGCAGGAATGACAGCTTTTTATATGTTTCGTCTATATTTCCTGACTTTTGAAGGAGACTTTCGAGGCGAAAACCAAAACATGCAGCTTTCTTTGCTTGCTCTAGCAGGTAAAGAAAAAGATGATGAGCATGAAGATCATGAAATTGGCAAGATACATGAATCTGCTTGGCCTATGACAGTCCCCTTATCAGTTTTGGCAATTCCTTCTGTCCTGATTGGATTTATAGGAGTTCCTTGGAACAGCATTTTTGCCAACTTGTTAGACCCCCATGAGGCTATTGAAGCAGCAGAAAAGTTTAGTTGGGGAGAATTTCTCCCACTTGCAATTGCCTCTGTAGCTATCTCATCTGCAGGCATATTATTGGCCGTTTTTACTTATTATTCGAAACGACTTGATCTTGGTGTTTCTTTATCCAAAAAGTATCCTCAAATCAATGCATTTCTACAGAACAAATGGTACCTAGATGATATTAATGATAAAATTTTTGTAAAAGGCAGTAGAAAGCTCGCAAGAGAAGTACTTGAAGTAGATGCAAAAGTAGTTGATGGAGTGGTAAATCTGACTGGATTATTGACTCTTGGTAGTGGAGAAGGACTTAAATATTTTGAGACAGGAAGAGCTCAGTTTTACGCATTGATTGTTTTTGGAGGAGTGATTGCATTAGTCGCACTTTTTGGCGTTATGGGAGCTTAATTTACATAATTTTTTTAGGTGTGTGTTTCATCCCCTATCTAGAGGGTGCCAATAATCTCATAATTTCTAAACTCAAAAAGTGGTGATTAATTTCGAGTCTTGGAATTCGCTCTCAATGCAAGTTTAAACCTAGGAACAACGCTGATTCCTGAGCCAATTCAAGCCGATTTTCCTTGGTTAAGTTTATCCATATTTTTTCCCATTGTTGGGGCATTAATTGTTCCTTTTATTCCAGATAAAGGCGAAGGAAAAGAAGTTAGATGGTATGCCCTAATAATTGCTTTAATTACTTTTCTAATTACTGTTGCGGCTTACTTCAAAGGTTTTGATCCAAGTCAAGAAGGCTTGCAGTTATATGAAAAAGTTAGTTGGCTCCCAGATCTAGGATTGACTTGGTCTGTTGGCGCAGATGGCTTGTCAATGCCATTGATCTTGCTTACAAGTTTCATAACTTCTCTTGCGGTTTTGGCAGCGTGGCCAGTTAGCTATAAACCAAAATTATTTTTCTTTTTAATCCTCGCTATGGACGGTGGGCAGATAGCAGTATTTGCTGTTCAAGATATGTTGCTTTTCTTTCTGGCTTGGGAATTGGAGTTATTCCCGGTGTATTTATTTCTTGCAATCTGGGGCGGAAAGAAAAGGCAATATGCAGCGACCAAATTTATTATCTACACAGCAGGCAGCTCGTTATTTATTCTCCTTGCTGGTCTTGCAATGGGTTTCTTTCAAGGGGGAGGAATACCAGATTTCGGTTATACCCATTTAGCTCAGCAAAATTTTGGTAAGGGGTTTCAACTGCTTTGTTATTCAGGATTGCTAATAGCTTTTGGGGTCAAACTTCCTATTGTTCCTCTTCATACTTGGTTGCCAGACGCGCATGGAGAGGCCACTGCTCCCGTACATATGCTCTTAGCAGGAATATTGTTAAAAATGGGTGGATATGCTCTTCTTAGATTTAATGCACAATTATTGCCTGATGCTCATGCTCAATTTGCACCATTGTTAATTGTTCTTGGAGTAGTAAATATTATTTATGCAGCTTTAACTTCTTTTGCTCAAAGAAATTTAAAAAGGAAAATTGCTTATAGCTCAATCAGTCATATGGGTTTTGTTTTGATAGGTATTGGAAGCTTTAGTTCTTTAGGAACTAGTGGCGCAATGTTGCAAATGGTTAGCCACGGTTTAATAGGAGCAAGTTTGTTTTTCCTTGTTGGTGCAACTTACGACAGAACACACACGCTTCAATTAGATGAGATGGGTGGTATTGGACAAAATATGAGGATTATGTTTGCTTTATGGACTGCTTGCGCTTTTGCTTCTCTTGCTTTACCTGGAATGAGTGGATTTATCTCAGAATTAATGGTCTTCGTTGGGTTCGTAACTGATTCAGTTTATACACTCCCATTTAGAATTGTTGTTGCTTCTTTAGCAGCAATTGGAGTCATTTTGACGCCTATATATTTGTTATCGATGCTGAGAGAGATTTTCTTCGGGAAAGCAAACCCCAAGTTAATATCTAAAGCAAAGTTGGTAGATGCAGAACCTAGAGAAATTTATATTATTGCTTGTTTATTAGTTCCAATTATTGGGATTGGGCTGTATCCAAAAATTATGACAGATACTTATATTTCATCAATTGATGGATTGGTTAAAAGAGATTTGTTAGCCGTTGAGAGAATTAGAAGTGATCAAGCAACAATTATTAGTAATACAAACTTATCAATTGGGACGCTTGAGGCTCCTATCTTAAATTGAAAATTATTTCACCTGGCATCACATGTATTAAAGAGATAAATTGCCTTTAGATTCTTAGTTCTAATTGCAAGTTGATCTATTAACTCAAACTGCAGATTCTGGAGCGAGACTTGCTATACGTTTATTGCAAGATGCTGCTCAAAGAGGAGATATTGATCCCTGGGATGTGGATGTCATTCCAGTTGTAGATGGTTTTTTAGATCAACTTAAACAGCGTATTGAAATTCCAAAAAAAATTTCAAAACATTTCAGTCAAAATGGAGGAAGTTATGAGGTTGATCTCGCTCAGAGTAGTGAGGCTTTTTTAGCGGCTTCTGTACTGGTTGGTTTAAAGGCGGAGGTCTTGGAGGCTGAAATATTTTCAGTTGATATGGAGATTGAAGATGATTCAGACTGTGATTTTGGTGAACAGGGTTGGTTAGATGACAGTTTTCAACTACCTCTTCGACCAGAGAGACACCTTTTCAGAAGGCCAGTGGCACCTCCGCCATTTAGAAGGCCAGTTACTCTTGGAGAATTAATAAATCAGCTTGAGACAATTGCAGAATCTTTGAAAAATGATGAGTTACAAAATCGCAGAAAATTTCGACAAAAAAAATTAAGCAACAGGGAAGTTATTTCTCAAGTTTCATCTCTTGCTCATAGAGAAAAATTACCTGAAACCACCGCTGCTCTTGCGATTTTTATAAATAAGTGGGAGCAGGCTTTGCACTGGGTTGATTTTGAATTATTAGTCGAGAAGTGGAAAGAAAATTCTGCCTCAGACGATTTAGATACCGATAGAGTCGGAGTCTTTTGGGCTTTATTGTTTTTATGCTCTCAGGGCAAGGTGGAGATTAATCAAAAAGGTTCTTTATTCTCTCCAATAAGTTTAAAGAGGCTTTTGGAGCCAGGAATGGTTGCTCAACTTCCCCTTGCTTCTTTAGACGTGACAGATGGCTCGCCGGCTGCTGCTTAGCTCATTGTGGAGGCAGCATTCTATGTTGTCATTGTGTAGCTTCGGTTAAACCGCCTATGAAGGCGATGATCCTGGCGGCTGGGAAAGGAACCCGAGTTCAGCCGATCACGCATGTGATTCCAAAGCCAATGATTCCTATCCTTCAGAAACCTGTGATGGAGTTTCTGTTGGAACTTCTTAAGGAGCACGGTTTTACTGAGGTTATGGTTAATGTTTCACATTTAGCAGAAGAAATAGAAAATTATTTTCGGGATGGACAAAGATTTGGAGTTGAAATTGCATACAGCTTTGAAGGGCGTATTGAAGATGGAGAATTAATTGGAGATGCACTTGGCTCAGCGGGCGGGCTGAAGAAAATCCAAGATTTTCAAAAGTTTTTTGATGATACTTTTGTCGTTTTGTGTGGAGATGCACTAATTGATTTAGATTTATCTGAGGCTGTCAAACGACATAAAGAGAAAGGAGCTCTAGCTAGCTTGATTACTAAACGTGTTTCAAAAGATCAAGTAAGTAGTTATGGCGTTGTTGTAACTGACGAAGAAGATCGTGTTAAAGCTTTTCAAGAAAAACCTTCCATAGATAATGCACTTGGAGATACGATTAATACTGGAATTTATTTATTTGAGCCTGAAATTTTTAATTATATTCCGTCTGGAAGACCCTTTGATATTGGCTCAGATTTGTTTCCAAAACTAGTAGAAGAAGGAGCATCTTTTTATGCTTTACCTATGGATTTTGAGTGGGTTGATATTGGTAAAGTCCCGGATTATTGGAGGGCAATAAGGAATGTACTTAAAGGTGACGTTAGACAGGTTGAAATACCAGGGAAGCAGGTGAGACCTGGGATCTATACTGGTTTAAATGTTGCAGCTAATTGGGATAAAATAAATGTGAAAGGACCTATATATGTTGGTGGAATGACAAGAATTGAAGATGGTGTGACAATCGTTGGTCCTTCAATGATTGGTCCGAGTTGTTGTATTTGTGAAGGCGCAACAATTGATAATTCAATAATCTTTGATTATTCATTGATTGGACCCGGAGTACAACTTGTAGAAAAGTTAGTTTTTGGAAGATATTGTGTTGGTAAAGAAGGTGATCACTTTGATCTACAGGAAGCCGCTCTAGATTGGTTAATTACTGATGCTAGAAGACAGGACTTGGGAGAACCGTCACCTCAACAAAAAGCAATGGCTGAATTATTAGGAACTGACCTTATAGGATCTTCTAACTAATATTTGCTCTTTCTAAAATCATAGGGATTTGTTGTTCTGCTTTAACGGCCATAAGGTGAACTCCTTGAGCAATTCCTAGAAAACTTTTTACTTGTTCAGCTGCAATAGAGATACCTTCATCAATAGGGTTTGATGAACGCTCAAGTCTGGAAATAATTGATTCTGGTATGCATGCTCCTGGTACTACACGATTGATGAATTGGGCATTTTTGGCAGATTTGAGCAGAAAAACCCCAGCTAAAACAGGAATTTGCATAGGTTCAGTTATTTCTTTGCAAAATCTTTCAAGTACTTTGGGGTCCATAACCATTTGAGTTTGAAGGAAATTTGCACCCGCCTTTTTTTTGAGTTCTATTCTTCTTCTTAAACCATCAAATCCTCTGCAATTTGGATCTGCCGCCGCTCCAGCAAATAAATTAGTGGGGCCATCAGGTAACAAACCAGATACGGGATCTATCCCTTTGTTAAGTGATGTGACTTGATCAATAAGTTCTAATGAGTTGAAGTCTTGAACTGATTTGGCTTGATATTGGTCTCCTACTCGTACTGGATCACCAGTTAAACAGAGGATATTAGTTATGCCTAAAGCATGTGCTCCTAGTAATTCGGCTTGTAATGCGATTCGATTTCTATCTCTACATGATAATTGAAGGACTGGTTCAAGATTTGCCTCTAAAAGCAGCTTGCATAAGGCTAGGCTGCTCATTCTCATAATTGCTCTGCTCCCGTCAGTAACATTAAATCCATGCACAAGGTCATTTAATTTGACGGCTTTTGAGAGGGCTTCAGCTGTATTACCACCCCTAGGAGGCATGATTTCAGCAGTAATAGCTGATGATCCAGATTCAAGACGATTTTGAAGTTTAGATTTCACATGTATTTTTTACTAGATAATTACTATCGGTGATTAAAGGCCCTAATCTAAGTAGTATTAATTAATGAGTTGTGAGTGAGGTGAATGTTTACAGGAGAGATCGCTAATTCGTCCCACATGGGACTCTCTGCTAGGGAAATGGAGATTATTGGATTGGTTGCAGATGGCCTCACTAATCAAGAGATTGCTGAAAAACTGACAATTAGCAAAAGGACTGTAGACAATCATGTCAGCAATATGTTTACAAAAACAGGTTCAAAAAACAGAGTGGCTTTATTGAACTGGGCAATGGATCATGGAAAGATCTGCAGGGATGGGTTCAATTGTTGTTCTTTGCCAGATGAATCAGATTCTTAGGAGATTGAATTGTTTTCGTCTTCATTAATCTCTAATAGAGGCATTAAAGAGAATTCAATAGATGATAAATCAAATAACTTTGCATATGCAATGCATGCTTCCTTGTCAGTACAAGTAAAGCGAAGCATACCTTCTCTGTCATAAAGACCAAACAAGTCATACCTCCTGCAAAAAATGCATAGGCTGCTAGCTGTTGCTAGCAATAATTATAAAGACAATCTAAAGGACAGTTTACCCTTTTGCTAATGATCCTTCCGCTTTCATCCGATCTTTTAATGACAACTCTGAAATAGGTGTTTTTGCAAGAGAGGCATTACTTAATGACTTGATTCCAGTAATTTCTTGACCACACCATGATGGAACTTGAATTTCTTCGGATTCAGAATTCAATTCAATTTCAGCAATTTTTAAAGAAGAATTTGACCCATAAAAAAGATCAACTACCCAATCTTTTTTATTTATTTTTAGCTGATAACGAGTTTTGGTGATTTTATATTTTGATAATTTTATTAATTCAATAGCATCTTTAATAGGGATTGAATATTCAAACTCATAGTTTACTAATTTATTTAAAGAGGACTTTAATGTTATGTATCCTTTATTGTTGTTTATTGTTCTGACTCGCGTAGCCCATTCATCGATACTTGAATTTAAATACGCTTGACTAAAATCTTCACTAAGTATTGCCTGAGATTTCCACTCTTCATTTTCAACTAAGAATCTTCTTTCAATCTCTATTCCCATTATTTATTGTTTTCATTAAGGCTACTGGCCCAATGAAGTTTTTGAGTGATTGTTTTATAGTAAGAAAGATTTTCATCTAAAATTATTATTGAGGTTGAGTGATTAGATTTCTTTATTAGGCATGTATCATTATCTTCAATTAGACATCCACTAGTTCCATCTAACCATAATTTTATTTTTTGCTTCTTTCCTCTGATTGGTTTTATTATTAATTGAGACTCAGGAGGGACCACGATCGGTCTACTGGCCAAACTCATTGGACATATAGCACTAACTATTATTCCATCTAAGGAAGGGTGGATTATTGGCCCTCCTGCGGCCATAGAGTAAGCAGTAGAGCCTGTTGGGGTCGAGAAGATAAGTCCGTCCCCTTTATATTTGTCAACAGCTTCACCATCTATCTCAAGCTCAAGGCTGCAAGTAGGTGTAATTTCCTCTGTGCAAGATCGTAAATAAAAATCATTGAGTGCAAAAAATGATCTTTTAATTTTGCTTTCATGATTAATATTTTTGGTAAATACAGTTGCTTCAAGCATCATTCTTTTTTGTATATTAAATCTATTATTTGAAACTCTTTCCCAAAAATTCGCTTGCTTTAAGATATTACGATCGTGTGTCAGAAAGCCTAGATTACCTCCAACATTGAAACTTAAAATAGGTATATTTTTTGGGGATAAAAATCTGGCGGCTCTTAAAACTGTTCCATCACCTCCTAAAACTAGAGTGATTTCTGGTAAAACCTCAGATACTGAAAATAATTGATTAATATTATTGCTTTCGTTACTTAGTTCTGAAAATAAAACTTTTTTTCCATAACCTTCAATTATTCTCTTACAATTTAGGGTCTCTTTATATGCAGTATCGCTATCTGATCTATATAAGATCCAGATCAGATTTGTTTTCATCGATAATACCTACCATTTTAGTAGATTAAAACTTTCCATATCAATAGTAACTCTATTTCTATACAATGAAAGTAGTATTGCTAGTCCAACAGCCGCCTCTGCCGCGGCTACTGTGATAACAAATATTGAAAATACTTGTCCCCTAATGATTGATCCATCTATATATGATGAAAAACTCATAAGATTTATATTCACTGCGTTTAACATTAATTCAATACTCATTAAAACTCGTACAGCATTTCGACTATTTATTAATCCCCAGACACCTGTACAAAAAAGAAATGCAGCAACTATAAGATAAGCTTGAAGAGGTACTGGCCCAATAGAGTTTTCTAACATCTTTAGTAATTAAATTTTATATATATAATTGAATTCATTTTAAACTAGTTTCGGATAGAAGAGGAATTTTCTTGTCACTTAAAGACTTTTGATCTTTGAAATCATTTATATCATCTGTTGGAATTGAGACATCTCTTCTTGCTAATACAATTGCTCCAATCATAGCCATTAATAATAGAATCGAAGCAAGTTCAAAAGGTAATAAATAATCTGTGAATAAATGTTCACCAATTCTCTCCGTTGCTTCTTCACCAATAGAGGTTGGTCCAGGTAAGTTCCATTTAGTGGTAATACTAACCCGCAATAATAAAAGTAATAATCCACCACAAACTCCACCAGATATAAATTTTCTGATTTTAAGACCTTCGATTGGTTTTAACTTTTCTTTCTTATTAACCAACATAATTGCAAATAATATTAAAACATTTACAGCTCCTACATATACAAGAATTTGAGCTGCAGCGACAAAACTAGCATTTAGTAAAAGATACAAACCTGCAACAGCCATAAATACTCCGCCTAATAAAAATGCTGAGTAAACAATATTTTCTAGTAAAACCACTGCCAAACTTCCAGCAACTATGACAGAACTAAGAATTAAAAAGCAAATTAATTCTGTTGAAAAAGCGATATTCATTATTTAGTAGGATTCAATTCATTTGGTACCATGTCGGACGAATTATTATTATCTTTATCTTGTGATTTTTTTGCTTGTAATTCTTTAATAATCTGACTTGGAAGTTTACCTGCTCTTTTTTGGTTCGCAGGTAACTCATGAGGATCCATTATACCCTCGGGTAAATAAGCTAATTCTCTTAGAGGTCGAACTGATGGATCTGAGGTTACGCTTGTTGGCAGTCTTCCAAGAGCAACATTATCGTAGTTAAGACTATGTCTATCAAAGGCTGAAAGTTCATATTCTTCTGTCATTGATAAGCAATTTGTAGGGCAATACTCAACGCAATTTCCACAAAAAATACATGCACCAAAGTCAATAGAATAATTTCTCAATTCTTTTTTCTTGGTTTCTTTATTCATCACCCAATCAACAACTGGTAGGTTAATTGGGCATACCCTTACACAAACCTCGCAAGCAATACACTTGTCGAATTCATAGTGAATTCTTCCTCTATAACGCTCAGATGGGATTAGCTTTTCGTAGGGATATTGAACTGTTACAGGTCTTCGACGCATGTGGTCGAACGTAACGCCTAGTCCATCAACTAAATATTTCGCTGCACTAACGGCTTCTTTAGTGTAGTTGGAAACTTTTTCAAGGAAACCAAGCATATTAAATTTGCTGCCGGCGGCCTCTATTTACATTAGTCATTATACAGTTTTTTTCAAGTATATGTAGGTACTTCTACTTAAAAACAGCGATTGTGTTGCTTTTCTTTTATCCGCCAAATGTCATAGGAAATGCCAATTTAAGTGAGGCAGTTACAAGTAAATTGACCAGCGAAATAGGTAAAAGAAATTTCCATCCTAAATCAAGTAGTTGATCAATCCGAACTCTTGGAGTAGTCCATCTCAATAAGATTGCTAAAAAAACCAGTAAATAAGCCTTGAGGATTGTCATAACAATTCCAAGAGACCCAGCAATAATTTGAACTAATGGGTTACTAATTGAAAGACCTAACAAAGATGAAAACCAATCAATTGAGATTGGAAAACCCCATCCTCCTAAGTAGAGAACGGAAACAAGTAAAGCAGATAAAACAAGATTTATGTATCCAGCCAAGTAAAACAGAGCAAATTTCATGCCTGCATACTCAGTTTGATAACCAGCTACAAGTTCTTCTTCTGCTTCAGGTAAATCAAAAGGTAGTCTCTCGCATTCAGCTAATGCACAGATCCAAAAAATAATAAAACCTACAGGTTGTCGCCAAATATTCCAGCTAAGAAAACCAACTGTATTTTGTTGCTCAACTATATCAACAGTACTCAATGAATTGCTCATCATCACTATTGCCAAAACCGCTAGCGCTAGTGGAATTTCATAACTAATTGATTGAGCGGCAGCTCTAAGTCCACCTAGCAAAGAATATTTATTATTGGATGAGTAGCCACTCATCAGAAGACCAATAGGTTGAATACTACTTAGAGCAATCCATAAAAAGATTCCTATGCCTACATTGCTAATTAAAAGATTTTGTCCAAAAGGAACAATTAACCAAGATAGAATTACCGGAACTAAAACTAATATTGGACCAACTGTAAAAAGAACACTGTCTGCCTTTGCTGGAATAATGTCTTCTTTGACTAAAAGTTTCAAACCGTCTGCCATTGGTTGAAGAATACCTAGTGCACCTGCATATTCAGGCCCAATTCTTTGTTGAGCGGCTGCAGAAATTTTTCGTTCAAGCCAAACTGTTACTAATACACCAATGACAGCTGCAACCAATACTAAAAGCATTGGAAGAGGAATCCATAGAAGATGAGCTAATTCGTGAGATAAACCAAGGTTTTGAACACCTTGGGTAAAACTCATTTCAAGGTCTATACCTGAATTCACTTCTGATATTTAATCTATTAACAAGGTTAGTGTAATTTTCAATTAATTTTAAATTCTAAAAAAATAAATTTCAAATTATCTGCTCTCAAGAGGCTGCCAATTTCTGATTTTTTCTCCTTTATAAATTTGTGATGGTCTAAAAATTCTATTTGCTCCAAGTTGTTCTCTCCAGTGAGCCAACCAACCAGCAACTCGGGAAATCGCAAAAACTGGTGTAAACAAATCTCGAGGAATACCAAGCTTTCGATAAACAAGTCCAGAATAAAAGTCAACATTTGGGAATATACCTTTTGGACCCAGCTTAGAAATAGCCTCTTCTTCAAGTGCTTTTGCTACTTCATACATTTCATCTTTACCAAATTCCGAGAAAAGTTCCTCTGCAAAGGCTTGTAAAATAGTTGCTCTGGGGTCTTTGACACGATACTCTCTGTGCCCAAAACCCATGATTTTCCTTTTTTTGGAAATGGCATCATTGAGAAATGAAGAAGCTTTATCAGGTCTTCCAATTTCTTCTAGCATTGCTATCACATCTTCATTGGCACCACCATGAAGAGGACCAGCCAATGTTCCAACGGCAGAAGCTACGACAGCATAAGGATCAGTTAGTGTGCTAGCAGTTACTCTTGCGCTAAACGTACTCGCATTGAGACTGTGCTCGGCATGAAGAATTAAACATCTGTCGAAAACCCTTGCTGCAAGAGGATTTGGCTCCCTCTCAGTGAGCATATACAGGAAATTGGAGGAATACGGTAAGTCATCCTGAGGTTGAATTGGATCGTCTCCTTTTCTTATTTGCTCGAAAGCAGCAACCATAGTTGGAATTTTTGCAATCAACCTCACGACTGCGTCGTAGATGTATTTTGGATCATCAATTGCTCTTCGAGAATAAAAGAGGCCCAGAGATGCAGCACTTGCTTGCAGAGCATCCATGGGATGCCCAGATTCTGGAAAACACTTGAGCATATCTCTAATTCGAAAGCTCACTCGTCTATGCATTTGAACGTCCTCTTCAAATTTTTGAAGCTCTTTTTCAGTAGGAAGTTCTCCCCATATCAATAGAAATGAAGTTTCTAGGAAACTACTTTTTTGGGCCAACTCCGATATTGGATAACCTCTGTAGTTCAGCTTTCCTTCTGTTCCGTTTATTTCACATATACCTGAGTTGGTTACTGGAACCCCTTCCAAGCCTGGCTTTAGAACCAAATTAGTTGTCTTTTGATCGTTATCTATGGATTTAGCTCCTGCAAAATAATTTTTCTTTTCAAGTTGAAATTTTTTTTCAACTTGAACTTAATAGTATAGAATTAAACTATATTTTGAATATAGCACTTTAGACTTTTTATTAACTTGTTTTTAGGTTGATTTTAACTTTAATGAAGTCTGAATAATTAATTGTAGGGACAGCAATAGATATATCAATATCCTGAGGGGGAGTTAGTTTGTTACCTAACATAGTTTTAAATAAGATATATGGATAGAAATTGTTTAAAACTTTCTTAGTTTTTTCTTTCCCTAAATGAATTCTAAGGACATCATTGAAATCATTAACCTCATCTATTTTTTGATAATTATCTGAAAAACTTTTTAAGTAATTTCTATTATCAAAATTTGAAATAGAAGATAAGTTTTGACTCCAAATATAAGTCTCTTCGTCTTCTTCAATAATTGCCTCAATGTTATCTTTTAGTTCGAACTTTTTATTTTCATCTGTACTTATTTTTGACCAAATCTCTAGCTTTTTGTTTTCGAAATCTAGATTTGAATTTAAAAAGTTCTCTTTTTTTAGAATATCACTTATCTCTGTTTTACTCGTATCAGATTTCCTAGTTAAAATCAACCAGTCTTTATTATTTGCCCAAATCAAATTTCCTTTAGAGTTTTCAAGAATTATTTTGAGAAGGTTAGAGTAATCTGAGGTTGTTGATTCTTTTACAAGAGATGCTATAAGCTTTTGATATGGGTGTCCAGAATCTTTCTGGAAATATTGCTTGGGATTGTCAACTAATATAAAATCTTCAGACAATTCAAATTCTTTTTTGATATCAATTAAATTATAATTAATATCTTTTACTGGCATTTTAGTTTTAACATTATAAGATAGTAATCCTTCTAAAATTAATGTATTTTTATCTAAATTTATAGAAGATATTAACTTATCTATATCATTTATTTCTAATAAATCTTCTTCTTGACCTATTAGATTTAAAACTTTCTTTGGAGAAATTTCTAGTAACAACAACCCGTCTTTAAGATTATCCTTTAATTGAATATTCTTATAATTATTTTTTGTATTTAATATAGTACTATCTAATTTCTCTATTGAAGAATCTATGATATTAGGATTAGATGCTATTAATAGATTGCCTTTGTTAATTGCAAAGTAAATTGAGTTATTTGAATTAATTTTTTTTGAAATTATTTCTATTTTTGAGTTACTGATTTTATTGCTTGGGTTATTACCCTCATCAATAAGTTTTGAGCCTAAAATAGATTCTAATTCTGTTTCAATATCAATATCTTCTTTTATTGCTAAGACCATTATCCAATCATTTAGAGCTTGTGTGTTTGAATCAAACATTGCAAAGCTCCCATAATCTCCTACCCATTTTGAGATGTCTTTTTTAAAATCAAGACTAATTAATTTGAAAGAAGAATCTCTAATAAAACTTATTTTTTTATTTATAGTATTTTTATTAGCTTTATCTTGATAATTTTCGATATACTTTGGAATTATAGCTGGATTCAGTTTCCAGTGAAGAACGAGATCAGTATTTGTTGGTATATATTTCGAGGAAACCGGAGCATTAAATGATTTTACATTGAACTTAGGTATTTGCTTTAGATGCTTATTCCGCCAGGTAAATATTCCGATGAGAATTGATAAAATTACTATTCCTGATATTAAAAAATATGATAGACGTGATTTCATTTTTTAATATTTGAGCGTTTGTATACTTTTTGAGTTTTGATAACAGAAAGTTTAATCTTTACTTAGAATATAAATATGAATCAGAATATTCCTTTAAATATATCTCCAAAAGAGTTAAATAAAATCTTAGAAGATGATTCTTCTGAAAAGCCATTTATTGTAGATGTGAGGGAGGATAATGAAATTGCTATTGCTTCATTTTCATTTTCAGTATTACATCTCCCTTTGAGTAAGGCTGCAAAATGGTCAGCCAAAATAGGTGAACTGTTACCGAAGGATAAGCCTATTGTCGTTGTCTGCCATGCGGGTGTGAGAAGTTTGAATTTTGGTATTTGGCTGTTAGAACAAGGAATCACTAAAAGTGTTTGGAATCTTGTCGGGGGAATAGATGCTTGGAGCACTGATGTTGATCAATCGGTTCCAAGGTACTAATACGCTTTTTACTTTATATTTTTGATCCAAGTTTTTCAGCAACTGTATTCACATCTTTATCCCCTCTACCAGAGCAGTTAATGACAATTTCACAATTATTGTTGAGAGTTGGGCAAAGTTTTTCGAGATAGGCAAATGCATGAGCAGTCTCTAGCGCAGGAATAATCCCTTCCAATTTACTAACTAATTGCAGAGCTTCTATGGCTTCAGTGTCAGTAACAGCTTCATATTCAGCGCGACCAATTTCTTTGAAGTAACTATGCTCCGGTCCAACTCCTGGATAATCAAGACCTGCGCTAATGGAATGCGCCTCTTCAACTTGCCCATCTTTGTCTTGTAGTAAGAGACTCATAGCTCCATGAAGAACTCCTATCCTTCCTTCAGTAATTGTTGCTGCATGCCGACCAGTTTCGACTCCATCTCCAGCCGCTTCAACTCCAATCATTCGAACACTTTTGTCTTCAACAAAAGAGTGGAACAGACCCATTGCATTCGACCCGCCGCCAACACAAGCTAAAAGAACATCTGGAGACCTCCCAAAAGCTTGTTTGCATTGTTGCTTTGTTTCTTCTCCAATAATTGCGTGAAAATCTCTGACCAACATTGGATATGGATGTGGCCCAGCAACTGAACCGAGAATGTAATGAGTCGTTTCAACATTAGTAACCCAATCTCGAATAGCTTCGCTTGTTGCATCTTTGAGTGTTGCAGTTCCACTTGTTACTGGCTTCACTGATGCTCCAAGTAATTGCATTCGAAATACGTTTAAGGCTTGTCTTCGCATATCTTCTTTGCCCATATAGATGATGCATTCCAATCCAAAACGAGCGCAGACTGTCGCAGTCGCAACTCCATGCTGACCAGCTCCTGTTTCAGCAATAATTCTTTTTTTTCCCATCCTTATCGCAAGAAGAGCTTGTCCAAGTGCATTATTTATTTTGTGAGCACCTGTGTGATTTAAATCTTCTCTTTTAAGCCATATGCGTGGTCCTTTTAATGTATTTTTTCTGTAATGTTCAGTTAATCTTGTAGCTTCATATAGAGGAGTAGATCTTCCTACGTAAGTTTTTAGTAAATGATTCAGTTCTGAATTGAATGAAGAATCTTTCCATGCTTCTTTAGCAGCTTGCTCTAATTCAATAAGGGCAGGTATTAAAGTTTCAGGCACATATTGCCCCCCATACTTACCAAATCGACCAAGAGCATTTGGTCTTGTTAATGGAGATAAATCCGAATCTTTAAATTGTTTTGGGAGTGTACCTGTCACCTTAGATTAAGAAAATAGTTACCAGCCAAAACATAAGAAAATGTCTAAAGGTGGCTGGAGTGAATTCAATGACCCTCTTAAGACAATAGGGAATGACACTCAAAATAGTGTTACTCCTAAAGGAAAGCGACAAGTTCGTCTAGAAAGAACTCGATCTGGAAAGAAAGGAAAACTTGTTACTGTTATTAAAGGACTTGAATTAAATCAAGTAGAGGCAAAAAAAATTCTTAAGAATTTGAAAATAGCTTGCGGAACAGGGGGGGCTTTGAAAGGTGATTTTTTAGAGTTACAAGGAGATCAAATATCAAAAGCTCAAGAATTTCTTTTTAAGGAGGGTTTTAGGCCAAAACAGAGTGGAGGTTAAGAATAAACTGTGTCGATCAACATAGAGAATAGTAAACAATTAGTCTGGATTCATGGAACAACAATCTAAAAGTCCTTTATCAAAAGCCAAAAATATAGTTTGGCATGAATCTTCAGTTGATAGAGAAGCTAGATCCCAGCAAAGAGGACATCGCAGTGCAATACTTTGGTTTACAGGTCTATCTGGTTCAGGAAAAAGCACGCTAGCCAATGCAGTAAATGTATCTCTACACAAAAATGGTTATTCAACTTATGTTTTAGATGGTGACAACATCAGACATGGTTTATGCAAAGACTTAGGATTTTCTGATGTTGATAGAGAAGAAAATATTAGAAGAATTGGCGAAGTCTCTAAATTGTTTCTTGACGCTGGAATAATTGTTTTAACTGCATTCGTATCACCATTTAGAGTCGATCGCGATAATGCAAGATCATTAGTCGGAGAAAATGATTTTATAGAAATATATTGTTCAGCTGATTTAGGTGTTTGTGAAACAAGAGATACAAAAGGACTTTATGCCAAGGCAAGAAATGGAGAAATAAAAGACTTCACTGGAATATCAAGTCCTTATGAAGATCCTAAGTCTCCAGAATTGAAAATTGATACTGGAAATCTAGAGATTGATAAATGTGTAGACATAGTTAATAACTTGCTTTTGAAGAAAAAGATTATTTCCAAAATTTCTTAGTAAATTAGCAATGAATTTTACGTACATTACATTTTTTCTAGATACGTTTTAGCTCCAATCTCTTTAAGTCTTTGATCTTTTTCTACGACAAGGTTGTGAAGCTCACATCTGTAGGTTTTTAATTTATTTGTCAATTTAGTATTGTTAATTGCCAAAATTTGAGTAGCTAAAAGTCCAGCATTTAGGCCTCCTTCAATGGCAACAGTTGCTACTGGGATTCCTGAGGGCATTTGTAAGATTGAATACATAGAATCTATTCCTGATAGCGCCTTGCTTTTGACTGGAACGCCTATCACTGGAAGGGTAGTAAGTGATGCGATCATTCCAGGTAAATGTGCAGCTCCTCCAGCTCCCGCAATTATGACTCCAAAACCATTCGATTCTGCCATTTGAGCAAAATCCATCATTTCTTTTGGAGTTCTATGAGCAGATAAGATCCTGACTTCATTAGATATGCCAAATTGATCTAGAATTGCAATCGCTGGCTGAAGAGTTTTAAGATCTGAATCACTACCCATTACTACTGCCACTTCCTTAAATGTATTAGCTTCGGTTAAAGACAATTCTCGATTTTATAAATCTCATTCTTAATCATGCCAATTATTTATGAATCCTGCATTAATTATTTTTAGTTTTTAAGAAATGAGAAAAATTACAAACATAAAATTACCTCAGCCAGATAAAAGCGAAGATGAACATAATTTATTCTCATTAGTTTTAGATGAACAAGGAATTATTCTCTCGATTGATAAAAGTTCCAATAGGAAATCAATTTATGACGAAGATTGGTGTGGTGATTGGCTAAGTCCCAGAGCGATTGATCTTCAAATAAATGGAGGTTTAGGGATCTCATTTACAGATTTAACTTTTAATAAAATACCTAAATTATTAACATTGCTTGATCGACTTTGGCTTGATGGAGTTGAAGGAATTTGTCCGACTTTTGTTAGTTGTCCTCAAGATCAATTTCAATTAGGAATGAAGGTCTTAAAGGAAACAAAAAAACATACTTCTATAAATAGATGTCGACTTCTTGGTGCTCATATGGAAGGACCTTTTTTATGTGAATCATATTCTGGAGCACATGATATAGAGAGTATTTGTAAGCCAAGTATTTCTGCTTTAGATGAACGAATAAAGGGATTTGAAGACGACATAGCATTAATGACATTGGCTCCAGAATTAAACGGTTCTTTTGATGTCATTTCTCGTCTAAGAGAATTAAATATCGTGGTTTCACTTGGACATTCTTCAGCTGATTTTGATTCGGCGATGAATGCTTTTAATAATGGAGTGACCATGGTTACACATACTTTTAATGCAATGAAAGGTTTGCATCATCGATCTATTGGACCTATTGGAGCGGCTGTAAGAAGAGACGATATTTTCCTAGGACTGATTGCTGATGGTGTTCATGTTCATTCAGATATGATTAAGCTTTTAAAGAGACTTGCACCAAAACAAATTGTCTTAGTTAGTGATGCAATTTCAGCTTATGGTTTAGGAGATGGATCGTTTAATTGGGATAAACGTTTGATAAAAGTAGAAAATGGTTTATGCACACTTTCAAATGAAACAATTGCAGGATCGACTTTGCCTTTACTAGATGCATGCAAAAAAATAGCACATTGGATTAATGATCCTTCTGCTGCTATTTGGATGGCAACACTTGCTCCTCGTATGGTATTGAGTCAGGACAAAAGAACTGCAAAATCTTTTTTTATTGGAAAAAATATTCGGTCTTTACTTCGATGGAAAATGAATTCTTGTAATCATAAGTTGTCTTGGCAGTTGGCTGCGTAAGATTGGTAAGAGGTAATTATTTGATTAAATGACAACGCAAATTGAGAACAATGAAAAGGCGGAAGTCACTGAATATTTTAATGGGACGGGGTTTGATAGATGGAATCGAATATATAGCGAAAGTGATGATGTAAATAAGGTGCAAAAAAATATAAGGATCGGTCACCAAAAGACAGTTGATGATGTCATTAGTTGGTTGAAAGAGTATGACAATATAAAGGATAAAAGTTTCTGTGATGCTGGTTGCGGTGTTGGTAGCTTAAGTATTCCATTGGCAAAATTGGGTGCTAAATCAATTCATTTAAGTGATATTTCTGAAGCCATGATCAATGAGACAAAAAGTAGGGCAAAAGAAGCAGGTTTGGACTTAAATAAGCTGAATTTTCGAACATCTGATTTAGAGAATTTAAAAGGTTCATTTAATACAGTTATTTGCTTAGATGTTTTCATTCACTACCCTCAACAGGAGGCTGAAGCAATGGTGAAACATCTTTGTCAATTATCTGATGAGAGATTAATTGTTAGCTTTGCTCCTTATACTCCTTTACTCGCCCTTTTGAAAGGTATTGGTCAACTATTCCCTGGACCAAGTAAAACTACTCGCGCCTACACATTAAGAGAGACCGGCATTATCGATGCTGCCAAGCAATCTGGTTTTAAAGTGGTCAAAAGCAAGTTGAATCAAGCCCCTTTCTATTTTTCGAAATTAATTGAATTTGTAAAATCTTAGATAACTAAAATTTTTATTTTTCAAAAACAAATTTAAGTAACTAAATGATTTTCAAGTGCATATCTAACTAGTTCTGTTCTACTAGAAGTTCCGGTTTTAATAAATAATCGACTCACATATTTTTCTACATTGCGTATAGAAGTCTCAAGTTGTCTAGCAATCTCTTTGTTCATTAAACCTTCCGCTACTAGTTGCAAAACGCTTGCCTCTCTTGGTGTGAAATTAGGAATAGAGTCATCTTTCCGTGAGTTATTTTTTTCCCCATGACTTAGCATTGATTTGATTTCTGTAATCTGTTTTGCCATTTGGCCAACATCAGCATTTGCAAATCTGGCTGCTTCAGTTAACAATCGCTCTTGCCGCTGAACTACATTCCTAACTCTTGCAACCAGCTCATCAGGATCAAATGGTTTTGGCATGTAGTCGTCTACACCTGCTTGATACCCTTGAGTTCTATCAGCAGTCATACCCTTAGCAGTAAGGAAAATTACAGGTGTACCTCCAAGTCTTTCATCTTCTCTGATTTTTTTTAAAAGCCCATAACCATCACACCTAGGCATCATAACGTCACTGATAATTACATCAGGGATCATTTTTTGAGCTTTTTCCCACCCTTCTTCTCCATCTACAGCGGTTGTAACTTGAAATCCTTCATCTTCAAGATAAGCCTGAACAGCAGTTCTTAAACCAGGCTCGTCATCGACAAGTAATATTCTGGGAGTCTGAGAAACTTCTTGTGTTGATGGATTTGGATCACTCATAAATAAAAAAGATTAGGACTTCTATAGTTTTTAAAGAGGATATTAACCCTTATTCCTCTCTATTATTTAGCTTAACGAATGAATCAATGGGTAATAAGAATCTGATTTTTGATTTTCAGTCCTCAACACCATGCAGTACAAAGGTCGTTGAGGAGATGGCCCCTTATTGGAATGATTTGTGGGGTAATCCCTCTAATAATAATAATCGATCCGGTGTTTATGCCTCAGCTGCAGTAGAAGTATCTCGTGAAAAAATAGCTTCTTATTTGAACATCAATCCGAAAAGATTAATTTTCACGAGTGGGGCAACAGAAGCGAATAATTTGGGTTTAGTTGGGCATGCAAGAGCTAAAGCACAACTAATTGGAAAACCTGGACACATAATTACCGTCTCAACTGAACATCATGCAGTCCTTGATCCTCTTAGGCAGCTTCAAAAAGAAGGGTTCCGTTTGTCAGAATTACAACCGAATAAAGATGGTTTAATCAATATTGAACAACTTTCTGAAGCTGTTGAAAAAGATACTTTTTTAGTTAGCGTCATGGCTGCCAATAATGAGATCGGGGTTTTACAACCTATTGCTAAAATTGGGTCTTTTTGCAAAAGAAATGGAATCGCTTTTCATACTGATGCTGCTCAAGCCTTGGGTTACATAGATTTAGACCCCGATAAATTTCGCATTGATTTGATGAGCTTGAGTGCTCACAAAATCTATGGCCCTAAAGGCATTGGGGCTTTGGTGATTAGAGAAGGGTTCCCAATTGAACCATTTCAATATGGGGGAGGTCAGGAGCTTGGATTAAGATCTGGCACTCTACCTGTTCCTTTAATTGTTGGCTTTGCAACCGCAGTCGAAATAACAAAAAATGATCAGGATGAGAGAAATAAGAGACTTTTATTTTTTAGAAACTTATTGTTGAGTGGATTAAAAAAGAATATTTCTGGATTGATAGTTAATGGATCTATTGATCAAAGATTGCCTCATAACCTCAATATTACTTTTCCTGGTGTGAAGGGAAGTAAATTACATGGCCAATTAAGAAGGTTTATTTTTTGTACTAGTGGTTCAGCTTGTAGTAATGGTGAAGCTTCTCATGTACTTAAGGAACTAGGACTCTGCAAAAATGATGCTGAAGCATCAATAAGGATGAGTATTGGTAGAAATACTACTGAGAAAGATATCAAAGAAGCTATTGAGATTATTACAAAGATAGTGATTAATCTTAGAGAATAAGTTAAGTCTATTTTACAAATTTTTTTGAAGAAATCCTTAACTTTGCACTTTTACTTCTTGGATTTAATTCTATCTCTTGAGGGGTTGCTCTTAAGGGCTTTTTAGATAGTACTTTTAATCTATTGTCAGTTTTAAATATCGATTTAACTCTTCTATCTTCTAGTGAATGAAAACTCATTACCATAAATAGTCCATCTTCTAACAACCAGTTTGGAGCTTTTTCTAATAAGCTATCCAGCGATTCCAATTCATTATTAACAGCTATCCTTAAAGCCATAAAAGTTCTAGTTGAAGGATGAATTCTGCCATATCTTTGCTTGGGTGGAAAACAACCAGCAATTGCATAAGAAAGAGCTTGAGTTCCACTGTATGCTCCATTTTCTGCAAGATCATTTTTGATTTTTCTTGCAATACGTCTAGAACGTTTTTCTTCTCCTAAGTTGTATATTAAATCTGCTAAATCCTGTTCAGATAGAGTGTCAATAAGTTCGGCTGCACTTAGACCTTTTTCAGGATTCATTCTCATATCTACCGGACCATCTAAACGAAAGCTAAAACCTCGTGAAGGCTCATCAAGTTGATGACTACTAACTCCAAGATCAGCTAAGACGCAAATAGCTTTTCCGTTAAGTGAAAAATCTGCGAAGTTTGTAGAGATTATTTCTATTCTTTTTCGGAACTTTATTAATCTTTTTGATGCTGCTTCTCTAGCCATTGGATCTTGATCCAGCCCAATAATTTTGATTCCTGGGAAATTCTCTAGTATTTGAGCTGAATGCCCCCCTCCTCCAATGGTGGCATCGATAATTAATCCTTGTTTTGTTAATTCACTTGGTAATTCCTTTAGTGATTGAATTATTTCTTTCCCCATTATTGGGACATGATTAAAGTTAGAACTTGAACTAATTGGCCCTTCTTTCATAAGTTTTCACTAGTATTTAGACATTGCTTTGATTGGGCCCAATGACGCAGCTTGAAACGCGTACGGAGCCAATGGTGGTCAACTTTGGGCCACATCATCCATCAATGCATGGGGTATTGCGGTTGGTCGTAACCCTTGATGGAGAGGATGTTGTTGATTGTGAACCAGTTATTGGTTACTTG
Organism: Prochlorococcus sp. AG-402-A21; assembly: GCA_003279655.1. Lineage (GTDB taxonomy): Bacteria > Cyanobacteriota > Cyanobacteriia > PCC-6307 > Cyanobiaceae > Prochlorococcus_B. Next base: position 136,263 of record QCHI01000002.1, read on the forward strand.
CACAGAGGGATGGAGAAAATTGCTGAGAATAGAACAAACGTCATGTTTGTGCCTTACGTGAGTCGCATGGATTATGCGGCTGGTATGTTTTATGAAGCCATTGTTGTTAATGCTCCTGAGCGTTTAGCAAATATAAAGGTACCTAAGAGAGCAAGTTACATTAGAGTGATAATGCTTGAGTTGAATAGGATCGCTAACCATTTGCTATGGTTAGGCCCATTTTTGGCAGATGTCGGAGCTCAAACTCCTTTCTTCTATATTTTTAGAGAAAGAGAGATGATTTACGATTTATGGGAGGCTGCAACTGGTCAAAGATTGATTAATAATAATTATTTTCGTATTGGTGGCGTTGCATGTGATTTACCTTGGGGTTGGTTAGAAAAATGCATAGACTTTTGTGATTGGTTTGGTCCAAAAATCGATGAGTATGAAAAATTGATAACTAATAACCCTATCTTTCGTAGACGCATAGAAGGTTTAGGAGTTATAGGAAAAGAGCAAGCTATTAACTGGAGTCTTTCTGGTCCAATGCTTCGGGCTGCAGGTGTTCCATGGGATTTGAGAAAGGTAGATCATTATGAATGTTATGACGATTTTGAATGGGATATTGCATGGGAGAAAGAGGGGGATTGTTATGCAAGATATAGAGTTCGTATTGAAGAAATGAGACAGTCATTAAAAATATTAAGACAAGCGTGTGAGATGATTCCAGGGGGGGCAACAGAAAATCTTGAGGCGAAAAGGACAGTTGAGGGAAAAAAAGGTGATATGTCAGGCTTTGATTATCAGTATGTAGCTAAGAAGGTTGCACCTACTTTTAAAATTCCTAATGGTGAATTATATACACGTCTTGAGTCTGGGAAAGGAGAGATAGGAGTATTTATTCAAGGTAATAATGATGTAACTCCTTGGCGGTTTAAAATTAGAGCGGCTGATTCTAATAATTTGCAGATTCTGCCTCACATACTGAAGGGAGCTAAGGTCGCTGACATAATGGCTATCTTAGGTTCCATTGATGTGATTATGGGTTCTGTTGATAGATAGGTTCTTTGGAAAAGCGTAATCCTAGAGAATGGTTATGTTTGGAACGAACCGTTCGTTTTGGTGAGACAGATGCTGCTGGCGTAGTGCATTTTCTTGAATTATTGAAATGGTGTCATGAAACTTGGGAAGCAAGTTTAGAAAAACATGGAGTAGTTTTACAAGAAATTTTTCCTACAAACCAAATTAATACAAGCAAACTGGATGTAGCTTTGCCAGTTGTTCATTGTGAAGCAAATTATTTTCAACCACTTTATGTTGGAGATACTATCAATATCGAACTAAATCCAGAGAAGATAAATGTCTCTTCATTTGTACTTCGATTTAAATTTAAAAAAAATGGTGAGAAAATCGGCACGGCAAATATAAAACATGTATCGATAAATCCGATTACAAGAGACATATGTGCATTATCTAAGCAAATAAATTTGTGGCTTCATGAATCTAGTTTGAATTTTTAGTGAATAGGTCTATTAAAGGCTATCCAATCTTGCCATTTTTTTATTTCCCATTTTTTATTGATATTTCTTGAAAGTTTTGGGCAATCGTACCACTTCATTGGTTTTTTGGATGGTTGCCAGTCTTCAATGAGATCAGTCAGAAGTGAGATGATTGGAGATCTGTTGATTCCTTTTTCTTTGAATTTAGTTAAGGCAACTAAACGTTGTCCCCATTTCTTATCACTAACTCCTAGTACAAAAATGTCGTGAATTGGGATTTGATTTTTCGAGATTATTGTCATTAATTCCATTTCGATATCTTCTGGGAAAATCGTTTCACCACCAGAATTTATAGCTGAATCTCTTCTACCCAGGATTTGTATTGCTTTTCTATTGTCGAGAGTGATGTATTGCGCTAAATCGCCTGCTTCCCACCATCCATTTGTGCCTGTAATTGATTCGAATTTACCATTCTTCCATTTTGAAGTTGCAATCCTACTAGTTTTAATCTTAAGGGAATTCCTTTTGTTGATTTCTATCTCAACATCTTCGAGAGGGAACCCAACACTATTACTTCCTTTTAAAAAATCGTTGGGACTCAGGCAAGTCACCATTGCAACAGTTTCGGTGGCCCCATAACAAGGAGCTAAATTAATAGAATTTTTTCGCGCTTTGTCAGCAAGATCTGTGGAGATCAAGGCCCCTCCGACCCAGATTATAGCTAGAGATTGAAGCCATTTTAAACCATCAGAATCATCAATCAAAGATGATAATTGAGTTGGAACTAGGGATGTAATTAATGGACGTCTATATTTATTAGTTAATACTTCACTAAACTGCTTAAGTTGAAGTGGTTTATGCATTAAAGAAGGTGAAATCCAGTGATACTCCGATCGCCACGTGTGATGTCTCCACCAAGGCATGAAACCACTTATGTGGTGTAAAGGTAGTGCATTGAGAATTATGCACTCATTTGGCATAAGGCCATGATTCTTTAACCACATTCCAGTAGCTAAAGCCGAATTAGTTAGATTTTTAAGTGATTGTAAACAAAGATTTGGGCCTCCAATGCTCCCCCCGCTTGAAATGATTATTCCTTCTCCTTCAGGTAAAGTTGACGATGTGGGAATTTTCGTTTGATCTTTTGGAGGTGCTAGATATACCCACTTATGCTTTTCAAAATTCTTCAAAATTTCTTTTGAACAATCCAGGTTTTTTTCAGGAATACATTTTACAACTGCAATTTCGCTCATACGGCTTCCCAGACTAATTTTGGATTGTTGCTAAAGAGTGGGCTTTTTGGGCACCATCCAGGTGCAAGTCCAGGTGCACAAGAATTTCCCCCTTTGACTTGCCTGGAAGCGAGGTGATTAATCCACCTCCTCCCAATACCAGTTTCAAAAGCTGTGCTTATGACTGTTTGACTATCTTCTTGTTCTATTTCTTTTAACAGTGATCTAGGGTCACCATCTAATGCAGGGCGACGTATTTGCCAACTTTTCCATGTTTTTCGTAAATATGGAAATTCAACCAAAGATTCATCTAGTGCGATTGGAATTTGATTGGCTAATGAAAATAAACCTTCAATATCTTTTGATGGGAGTGGCTGTTCAATCCATTCCAAACGAGGTTCGTTTTTGAGTTCGTTAATCCATTCTTGTGCTTTTTGGCGACTCCATCCTCCATTTGGATCAATCCTAAGTTTAAAATTATTTGGTAAAATATCTAAGATTTTTTGTAATGTTTTCTCTTCTTTAAAGTTATTTTCTTGGTGAGATACTTTCCATTTTATTGTACAAGAACTTTTCTTGTCATTTGATCCATCTACATATTTAACTATTGACTCTAATGGATCAATATTTGTAGGTAAAAGATAAGCTGATTTTTCGATGTCAAAACCATCAAAATTTAACTTGCTTTTAGTGAGATTTTCTAAATCGGCTAAGCAGGTTCCTAATCCGAAAGCCAGTGCTCCTGGCAACTCACATAAATAATTTTCTATTGAATCTTTTGTAGTTTGTCTCCCAATAAAGTCGAGACTTTCGATACTTTTTTGTAATTCCTTTTTCTCAATAGGTGATACTTCACCCCATCCGTAATTTCCATCTGAGTCTTTTATTTGCAACAATAAACCTACCTTTTTATGAATACTTCCTTGCGAGGTTATTAATTTTCTTGTTAGTTGAAATGAAAATGGCTTGATATTAATTCTTAATTTCATGATTCAACAAAATCAAAAATTAATTATAAAAGAATGAGGATATAGCAAAACCTATACTCAAGCATAAACCATTAATTGTCTGAAAGCGTAAAGCTAAAAACTTACTGTTTTTAATACGCTCAGGTTGGTTGTGATGTCTTTTAATTAATTTGATAAGATCTACACCTGAAGGAAGGCTAATTAAACATATAAGAGTAGTTATTGGCCATATTCCAATTAGTACTGGTAATAATTCTAAAAAAAATATTAGACCAACGAACCACGGTAAAAATTCTGCCGCGCGATGAGTGCCTAAAATAACTAAGGGTGATTTTTTACCGACAGCAGCATCTTGATTGATTTGATGAAAATGCGAACAGAATAGAACCAAAGTGGTCGCCATAGCCGGACCTGCCCCAACAATCAGTGCTGTTTCCCAGGGGATGGCATGAAAAGTAGATTTTGGAGAAACAACAATTAGTGCTGCAGCTGTAGCAAGCGGGCCAAAGGCAATCCAGCAGAGGGGTTCTCCCAAGCCCTTATACCCCAGTCTAAATGGTGGCCCTTGATATAAATATCCAAGGAAACAACAAATTAAGACCAAAAAAAGTACTGTTATTTTACTTTTTAAAGCAAGGATAAATATGATAAATAAACCTAATAAAAGAGAAAAATATGCAACTCGACTTACAGTGGTTTTATTACCCGTCAAAGCGACTACGGAGTGGAATTTGTATTTGTCAACGCCAGTTTCATCGTCAAAAAGATCATTGGTAAGATTCTCCCAAAGTAAAATCAAGATAGAGGCAATTAGAAAACCGATGAATTGTCCTACACGAATATTGCCGCTATTTCCTAGCTCCCATGCTGCAGATAAAATTACAGGCATTATTGCGACTGAATATAATGGCCACTTAATTGCAGCTTGCCAAAGATGTTTCTTTTCAGTTTTCGAAGACTTCACTGACAAAATAACCTGTTCTGTTTGTTTCTTGGTTCCTTCCTTAAGACTAGGCAGCAGTTCATGTATTGGTTTATTTATGTCTAAAGGCTCTAATTGGTTATGAATTTAGAACCTGTCTTTAGTGAGCTTTTAGTGAGTTCTCTTCAGAAATGGAGTGAACGAAAAGTTGATGAATGTATTTTGAGCATTTCTGTTCCTGTAAGTCAAACAGACCCTTTAACGACATTACCTTTAATTGCTGAAAAACATCAGTTTAGATTTCTTTGGGATCTATCTCCCGGATTGTGCATTTCTGCCGGAGGACATTGTCAATCTTTGGATTTATCTGGACCAAAGAGGTTTGAAAATGCACAAAGGTTTAGTGATGAGATTTTTACTCGATTGATAGATACTTCTCCAAGTCCAGAATTTTCAGCATCAAGGATTCTATTTTCATTTTCTTTTTTTGATCAAATAAAGAGTAATGAAAAATCAATAGATGATAAATTTTCCCTGCAGGCTGTTTTGCCTAAGTGGCAATTAACTGCAAAAGATGGATTGACATGGTTACGTTTAAATTCAGTTGCCCTAAATCCTTCAGATGTTCGTGAATCCGTAGAAAGATTATGGTCAATTCGAGAAAAGATAAATAGATCACCAGTCCGAATTTTCCATGATGTAAAAGAAAATTTCTTAGTCGATAATTTTTCTAATGAATGGAAATCTCAATATCGAGATTCGTTGGCTAAAGGGATCGAATTAATCAATGCAGGTGATTTGGATAAGCTTGTATTGGCTACGAGACAACGTCTTTCCCTCAGAAAGCCATTAGATCCGCTGAACTTACTTGCTCGCCTAAGAGTTCAGCAAACTAATAGTTGTCGATTTCTATGGCAAAAAAATCATGATGAGTCATTTTTTGGTGCATCACCTGAGAGATTGATAAGTCTCAATCACAATCAATTACTAATCGATGCTTTGGCTGGTACTGCAAAAAAGGGTGATGATGGAGAAGAATTACTTGCATCTTCTAAAGAATTAAGAGAACACCATTTTGTAGTTAACTCTATTGTCGAACAACTTTTAAGAAAAGGTATTAAAGGAAGTCATTCCCCTCAACCAAAATTAATTACTCAAGGTCATTTAATACATTTGCATACTCTTATTCAAGCGTGTGTCAAAGAAAAATCTCCTCTGGATTTAGTTGAAGCTCTTCATCCAACTCCTGCAGTTGCTGGATTGCCTCTGAGTAAATCTTTGAGTTGGTTGAGAGCTTTAGAACCATTTGACCGTCAAACATATGCTTCTCCAATTGGATGGATAGATAAAAATCAAAATTCAGAATTCAGGGTGGCCATTCGTTACGGACATGTGAGAGGCTATGAACTTAAATTGTTTGCTGGTGCTGGCCTAGTAAAAGGCTCAACTGTTGAGGGAGAAATGCAAGAGGTCGCTTTGAAATTTGAAGTTTTAAGAAATCAATTAAATTTAGATAGGGTTAATTGTTCAAATGATCTATAAGATAATCAATCACTTTATCTGCTAATGGAACATTCATTAGGTTTTCTACTTCTCTAATACCAGTTGGACTCGTAACATTAATCTCACTTAGCATTCCTCCAATAACATCTATCCCAACAAAAAAGAGCCCTTCATCTTGTAAATCAGGCTTTATTTGATCGCATATCTCTATCTCTTTAGGAGTTAATCTAGTTGCCTCGGCTTTTCCACCTAAAGCGAGGTTGCTTCTGAAGTCTCCTTGTTTTGGACGTCTATTAATTGCACCTAATGGCTCTCCATTAACCAAAAGGATTCTTTTATCGCCATTTATTACTTCTGGTAAAAATTGTTGCATCATCACTGGCAAATGTTCTTGTGAAGTAACCAGTTCGAGTAATGCCTCTAAGCCTGGAGCGTCCTTTGCAATTCGTATAACTCCTTGCCCACCTTTACCTCCAAGTGGCTTCAAAACAACTTCTCCGTACTCTTTTGCAAATGAAATTAATTGCTCCACCCGACTCGCTACAAGAGTGGGAGCCATTAAATCACTAAATCTTAAAGCTCCTAACTTTTCATTCCAAGCTCTAAGTGATGCAGGCTTGTTAATTACGTTGACACCATCTCTTTCTGCAACTTCTAATAAATGAGTTGCGTATAAAAAAGCCTCATCAACAGGTGGATCTTTTCGCATCCAAATGCATGAGAAATCTCTTAAAGGAAGGCTTTGAGATGAATGGACATTGATCCATGGTTCACAATTGACTTTATTAGAAACCACCCATGCATCGTCCCCTCGGGCTTGCAGGTCAGAAGGAGTACAGATCCAAACATCTATTTTAGCTCTAGATGCGGCTTGCATAAGTGCTGCTGATGAATCCTTGTTGGGATTAATATTTTCAATTGGATCTAGAATGAATAGTTGCTTCATGAATCAATTTCTAATTCCAATCAGTTCATTTAATTCGTTATTGCTCTCAAGTTCGTAGAGCTCGTCGCAACCTCCAATACTTTCTCCATTTATAAAAATTTGTGGAACAGTTCTGCGACCTCCTGCTCTTTCAGACATTTTTGTTCTTGCATCATTGTCTCCATCAATAGAATATTCTTTGAATTGGACTCCTTTTTCATTTAATAGTGCTTTTGCACGTAGGCAAAATGGGCAAAATCTCCAAGTGTATATTTCCACTGTAGTAATGCCTGAATCGTGAATTGATCTGTTCATTTATAGTTTTTGGGTTGATATGCTGATAGCTTTTAATGTATTAATTCTATTACCTCGTTTGCAAGACCTGACTGATTTTAAAAGAGACCTTTCTTTATTGACTGCTCGCCTGGGTACAGCCCAGGATTGTCTTTGACGAACCTGCATTGCTAGCTAGAAAAAAGGATTTAGAGCAAGTTGCATCGCAACCTGAATTTTGGAACGATCCCAAAAATGCACAAAAACAAATGCGTCAACTTGATGAGGTTAAAGCAGAGTTAGAAAAACTTATTACATGGAGAGGTGCTATTGAGGACGCAAATCTTTCCTTAGAGCTTTATGAGTTAGACCCTGATGAAGAAATGCTTGTGGAGGCTCACCATGGACTTGAGAAATTAAAGCAAGAACTTGAACGTTGGGAGATGGAGCGTCTCTTGAGTGGCACCTATGATAAGGAGGGTGCAGTTCTCTCAATTAATGCTGGTGCTGGCGGAACTGATGCCCAAGATTGGGCCCAAATGCTTCTTAGGATGTATACCCGTTGGGCTGAAAACAATGGTATGAAAGTAATTATTAATGAACTTTCTGAGGGAGAGGAAGCGGGAATAAAAAGTGTCACCATCGAAATAGAAGGTGTATACGCATATGGTTTTTTACAAAATGAAAAGGGGACCCATCGTTTAGTCAGAATTTCCCCTTTCAATGCAAATGGAAAAAGACAAACCAGTTTTGCTGGAGTTGAAGTTATGCCTAAACTTGATGAAGATGTTGAACTTGAAATCCCCGATAAAGATTTAGAAATCACGACAAGTCGCTCAGGTGGAGCAGGAGGACAAAATGTAAATAAAGTTGAGACTGCAGTTCGGATTCTTCATGTGCCTAGTGGCATTGCCGTTCGATGTACACAAGAAAGATCTCAGCTTCAAAACAAAGACAAAGCAATGGCTCTACTAAAATCAAAATTGATGGTAATAGCAGTAGAGCAAAGGGCTGCAGAGATTGCAGATATTAGAGGGGATATTGTTGAGGCTGCATGGGGCAATCAAATTAGAAATTATGTTTTTCACCCATACCAAATGGTCAAAGATTTACGTACTGAACAAGAGACAACAGATGTAGATTCAGTAATGAATGGGGAAATAGATATTTTTATTCAGTCTCTTTTAAGGCAAAATATTGAAGAATCATAAATCAATTGGATATGAACAATAAAATTATTTCTGATGACGTCACCAAGAAAGCAACTCCACCTCCAAGCTTTGTCAAACTTGCGATGAAAAATATGGTTCGGAAAGGTAGTCAAAGCCTTTCTCACTTTGGATTAACAGCTTTGGGTTTTCTTGGATTTATTCTTTTAGTAGCTGTTCTTGGAAAACCTCATATCCCTCAATAACTTTATGGAGAATTTTTCGACTAGCTCTTCTAAATTAGATGTTGACCTTTCTTTTACACCCTTCCCGGTTCAAGATTTAGATGTCTTCGTGAACAGTGCGTCTTTGGAGTTGATGAAAGATCCAAGTCAATGGATTGAGGAGATAGGAAGTTGGATTAGATTCATACAAGTAAATTCAGCATTTAAGTGTCCGAAAATAGTCTTAAATGCGTCTCAATTCAGCTTGGGGTTGGAATTAACTAATGATAAGAAAATTCTTGATTTGAATCATGCCTGGCTCGGGCAATCAAAAAGTACAGATGTGCTGTCATTTCCCATAATTGATGAGACATTTTTTGGTGTAAGTAATGAATGTATCGAATTGGGTGACATAGTTATCTCTGTCCCGACAGCAATCAGGCAGGCCAAAGATAATAATGCTGATTTATTTAGAGAACTTAGATGGCTTGCTACTCATGGTCTCTTACACCTTTTGGGTTGGGACCATAGTGATGAAGAGAGCCTTGATCAAATGCTTTTAATTCAAGAGCAACTTCTTGATATTAGAGGTATTCTTTAAAAATAAAGAATTGAAGGTTCACAAATATGGTTCCTGAGATATCAAATGACTCTGAGAGAGAAATTAGGGAGATGTCTAAAACTCTTCAAAGACCCAATAAAAGGTCATCGTGGAAGATAGCTAAAGATTTACCAACTAGCTTTTTATATGCAGCTAAAGGCTTAAGATATGCTTTCTCGACCCAGAGAAATTTTAGGATTCATGTTGGTTTTGCATTGGGTGCGTTTGGCTTAAGCTTTTTTTTAGGCCTTAATAAAAGTGATTTAGCAATAATGGCCCTTACAGCTACTAGTGTGTTAGTAGTTGAATTGCTGAATACAGCGATTGAGTCTGTTGTTGATTTGGCCATTGGCAAACGATTTCATCCTCTCGCGCAAATCGCTAAAGATTGTTCAGCTGGAGCAGTTTTAGTGGCTTCAATCAGTTCGCTGCTGATTGCTGTTTTATTATTATTTCCTCCATTACTTAAACAGTTAGGAATTTAATGGCTTAAAAATTATGTTTTTGGTGATCGACAATTATGACAGTTTCACTTATAACCTCGTTCAATATTTGGGCGAATTAGCTTCTCAGCATCCTATTGCATCAGAAGTTAGAGTCGAACGTAATGATGCTCTTACGATCAGTGAGATTAAAGATTTAAATCCTGATGCGATTTTGTTATCTCCTGGTCCAGGAGATCCAAATCAATCTGGAGTTTGTCTGGATATTTTATCTGAGCTATCAATTGAAATACCAACTCTTGGTGTCTGTCTTGGCCATCAAGCGATTACTCAAGTGTTCGGTGGAAAAATAATCAGAGCTAATGAATTAATGCATGGTAAAACATCTAATGTATTGCATAGAGGTACTGGAATATTTAAAGATTTGCCTAATCCGTTAGTAGCAACTAGATATCATAGCTTAATTGCGGAGAGAGAGGGGTTCCCAGAATGCTTAGAGGTTATAGCCTGGTTAGAGGATGAAACAATTATGGGAATAACTCATAAAGATTATCCGCACATATTCGGAGTACAATTCCATCCTGAGAGTGTATTGACTGAATCTGGTCATAAGTTACTTTCTAATTTCTTGGATATAGCAGATGCTACCTAGATTATCTTATACTTTGTAGATGTTATAAATTAATATAACTATACTTCATCGACAATTTTGAAAGCTGACCAGAATTTTTTCATCTGATTAATTGTTCCAATGCTTACTCTGATAGAGCCTTTTAAATTTTTTTTCTTATCCATATTTCTAATTAGAATTCCAGATGACTTTAACTTTTGCTCAACTTGTTTTGGGCTTGATTTTGGCCAAATCAGAAAATAGTTTCCTCCATCAATATGATGCTTAACGTGGTACTTCTCGAATTGATCTTTGATCCACGTACGAGCCTCAAGCACTTCGTTCACATACGAATCAATATAGGATTGATCATTAAGTGCTGCAAAAGCAGCAATCACAGCAAAGCTATTGACGTCATAAGGACCAGTGACTCTATTCACTATATCAATTACTTTAGAATGACCAATAGCAAACCCAATTCTTAAGCTTGCTAAACCAGCAGTTTTAGAAAGCGATCTTAATACAATAAGATTAGGTGTGTTTTGGAAACTCAGAAATGGTAGAACACTGTCACCTGTAAACGCCTCGTAAAGTTCATCGACAACAACTAGTGTTTTAGATGAAAGTTTGGTGATCTCTATAATTCTCTCTGGGCTTAATCTTGTTCCAGTTGGGTTATTGGGGTTGCAGATGAGTAAAATTTTTGGATTATTTTGTGTGATGAATTTGCAAATACTATCAAATGGATATTGAAAATCTTTCCCCTCATAAGGTATATAGTTGATTTTCATTCCTCGCATTTGTGCGCAAGGAGTATAATATCCAAAAGTAGGCGATGTTGTTAGCATTAGATCATTGAAATCGCCATAGGCATGAAATATGGCATTTATTGCTGCGTCTACTCCATTAAAAATACCAATTTCTGATGAGTTGATATTCACGCTTGAATTTTGCTTGATTAGAGTTTCTACTACTTTTTCTTTTAAACCTGAGTATTCAGGATAAATAGAGATTTCATCTCTACTTATTTCTCTGAGAGATTTAATTACTAGTGGGCTTGGTCCAATGGTGTTTTCATTAAAGTCTAGTCTTAGTAAATTTCGTCTTCCTTCCAGTGGTGCAGAATATGGCTGTAAATCTTCGATATCTTTCCTGGGGTTTGGTAGATCAACAAATGAATTTTCTGTTTTTTCCATTACATTCTTTCCAGCGTAGGGATGCCTAACAAACTCATTCCCAGTTTAAGTGTATCTGCAGTGATAGAGCACAAAGCCAGTCTACTGGTTCTTGCAGGTTCACTTGCTTTTAAAATAGGAACTTGATCATAGAATCTGTTGAAAATCTGACTTAATTCAAATAAATAACCGCAGAGACGATTAGGAAGCAGTTCTTTTTCGACTTCAGCGATAATACAATCAAGTTGCAATAGCTTGCGAATCAATGCCCATTCTTGTGGTTCATTGAACTGAATATTTTGACTTGATACATTTAAATCCCCACCATTGCGAGATATTCCGGCTATTCGTACCAATGCATAAAGTAAATATGGTGCTGTATTTCCCTGCAAAGAGAGCATTTTATCAAAACTAAATTGGTAATTAGAAACTCTATTTTGACTTAGATCCGCATACTTGATGGCTGCAATCCCGACAGTCGTAGAAACTTTATCTATAAAACGTTCATTTTCGGATCTGCTTTCATTGATGAGACGATCTTTAAGATCTTCTTTTGCTCGTTGAATTGCTTCATCCAGAAGATCTACTAATCTAATCGTTTCTCCCGAACGAGTTTTTAACTTTTTACCATCTTCTCCTTGAACAAGACCAAAGGGGACATGCTCAATTTGACAATCTTTAGGAATCCAATTTGCAAGCTTTGCAATTTGAAAAACCCCAGAGAAATGTGATGCTTGCCCAGCATCTGTGACATAAATCAACCGGAATGCTCCATCTCCATGCGGAGGAGTAGTTAATCTGTATTTAATTGCTGCCAAATCGGTGGTTGCATAATTAAAACCTCCGTCACTTTTTTGAATAATTATTGGTTGAGGTTTGCCGTCTTTTCCTACTACGCCATCAAGAAAAATACATTGAGCTCCTTGATCATTTATTAGTAAATTTTTATTTTTTAAATCATTAATCACATCTACTAAAAATTTGTTATAAAAGGATTCACCTCTTTCAGTCAACTTGATATCAAGTCGATCGTAGATCTTTTGAAACTCTTTTCTAGATTGTTTGCAGAGTAATTGCCACGCAATTAGACTTTCTTGGTCACCTGCTTGTAAATTAACAACCTCATTTCTAGATTTATTTTGAAAGATTTGATCTTCATCAAATCTTTTTTTTGCTTGACGATAGAAATTTACTAGATCGCTTATTTCCACTACATTTTTTGTATGGAGTGCCTCTGGTACAACCTCTTTCATATGAGTAATGAGCATGCCAAATTGTGTACCCCAATCCCCCACATGATTGAGTCTTAAGACTTCATAACCGCAGAATTCCAGAACCCGTGCTAAGGAGTCTCCAATAATTGTTGATCGTAAGTGCCCAACATGCATTTCTTTAGCAATATTTGGGCTGGAAAAATCAATAATTACACGGTTATTATTTTTCCCTTCTTCAATTGTTTCACTACTGAATTTTTTTAGCGGGACTCCTAATCTTTTATCATTTAAACGAACATGGATTTCCGATGTAAGTGTTTTTGAATTTATAGATAGGTTTATGAACCCTGGACCTGCAATGAGTGGTGGATTACATATTTCAACGAAATCGTTATCTTTTTGTAGTTGACCAGCTATTTGTTGTGCAATTTCACGAGGAGGTTGTTTTATTTCTTTTGCCAGTGATAAAGCACAATTTATTTGAAAATCTCCGAATTCTGGCTTGGATGCGGGGACTAAATTAGAACGTGTGAGTATTGAAGAAGTTTTTGAACTTCGATCCTCGTTTGGGAATACTTTGATGAAAGCTCTATTAAGGGCTTCTTCTAATCTAGAGGATATTTCAAGCATGATGTTTCTGGTTAGGTAGATACTTGTGAGACTTTTTTGTTTTTAGGATGTTGTAAGAAAACTGGATATTCATTGTTTAGTCAAAACGCATACTGAAATCTATCCATTTGCTTTTAGTGATTGGAGCACTAGTTGAGATTAAATCAATACCTGTGAAAATATAGTCTGACAAATTATTTGGGTTAATCCCAGAAACTTCAATAACAATATTTTGTGAGACGTATTTGGAATCGCTGGTTTTTGAAAGTTGACGTAATTCTGGAACTAATTTCGCTATGGTTTGAATAGACATTTCATCAAGTAAAACTCCATCAGCGCCTGCCTCTACAGCTTCTTTCGCTTGGGAGGGGGTTTCTGCTTCGACGATTATTTTTTTTGTCCATGGAAGAGTATTTTTTAAGATTTTGATACTCTCGCTAATACCCTGAGACCATTCAATATGATTCTCTTTCAACATGGCAGCATCATCTAATCCAAGTCTATGATTAATTCCGCCACCACAATGAAAAGCATATTTTTCGAATATTCTTAGACCTGGAGTCGTTTTACGGGTGTCTGCTAACTTCACATTGGATCCTAATAGTTTAGTTACCAGTAAAGCTGTCGATGTAGCAATACCAGAAAGATGCATGGCTACATTCAGAGTTACTCGCTCTCCTGCTACTAAGGAAGAGGATGACCCTTTTAATTCAATGAGTCTCTGATTCTTTTCAAACTTCTGACCATCCTCTATTAGAAGTTGAATATCAACTTGGGGATCAATTTTTCTAAATATTAGTTTGACGAGATCTCCACCACAAAAAATCCCACCCTCTTTTGCAATCCAATGAGCTGATGCACTTCTGTCGTTGAGGATAAATCTTGTGAGATCTCCATCGCCGAGATCTTCCTCAATCCAGGTGTCTAATATTTTATGTAGCTTTGGTGAGCGAAGATCCACAATACGGCAAATACATCTATTACTATACCAATGCTAAAACCATTTAAAAATATATTTTTTTCTATTTTGTAATTTCATCTACCTATCTTAGTTTTGAAATATTTTAAAGACAAAAGAAATCTTTAATTTTTTTTCTTTGTGATATGTGAACCATATGCTTTAATTAACTTACTATCGACTGTTTGGATCAAGTGGACGTTGTTCATAGTGTGAATATTATGGTTGCATTACTAATTGGAGGAGTTTGCTATTACTTATATTATATTTTTACATTAGATAAAAACTAGTAGATAAAAATTGCTTGATTACTTACCAATACAGAATTTTGAAAATATATTATCAAGTAAGCTTTCTGTTAAATCTTCTCCTGTTAATTCTCCTAAATAATTAATAGCTTGTCTTAAATCGATCGTCCAGAAATCCCAAGGTAGCTTTTCATCAAAAACTTTATCAATTTTTTTCAGTGATTCCATCGTTGACTTGGCCAGGTCAAGTTGTCTTTCATTTAGAGCAATATGCAATCCATGCGTTTGAGAAGAACCACATGTTTTTAGTAAGTAATTGATTAGATTGTCTTCTCCATTTCCAGTTTTTGCACTTACAATCAATAGATTTTCCTTTTGTAATATATATTTTGGAACTTTTTCAAAAGATTGATCATTCTTTAAATCAGATTTATTTCCAACAATTAAGAATGGAATATTTATGGGTAATTGTTTTAGTATTGATTCATCCTCGCTAGTCCATCCTTTTGAATAATCAAAGATTAATATGATGAGATCAGCTTGAATTAAAGTTTTTTTAGTTCTAGAAATACCAATTTTTTCGATGATATTTTTAGTCTCTCTTAGACCTGCTGTATCAATGAAAGTTACTGGTATTCCCTCTAGGACAATCTCACTTTCCAAAAGATCTCTAGTGGTTCCAGGTAGGTCAGTCACAATAGCTTTTTCTTGTTTACAAAGCCTATTTAGTAAGGAGCTTTTTCCTACATTAGGTTTCCCTGTTAGTGCAACTTTTAAGCCAGAACGAACCCAAGAGCCTCTTTTAGCATTATCAATTAGTTCAATAAGATCTTTTCTGATTGAGATAAGTTCACTCTTTACATGCTTTTCATTTAAAATGGGAAGATCTTCTTCAAAATCTATTCTTGCTTCAATTTCCGTTAGTTGCTCAACCAATCTTTTCCTGATTGATTGAATCGTAGTTTGAATATTTCCTTCAATTCCATTAATCGCGAGTTCTGCTGCTTTTCGACTTCTTGCTGACACCAGCTCACTAATTGATTCTGCTTGAGTCAGGCTAAGACGACCATTAAGCACTGCTCGTTGACTAAACTCACCTGGTTCTGCCCTACGAACGCTTGGGATATCCAATATTCGTTCAAGGATCTTCTGGACTACAATAATTCCACCATGGCAATGAATTTCTACTACATCTTCACCTGTAAAGCTTCGCGGCCCTTTCATTATTAGTATTAATACTTCATCGATATATTTTGTTTGATTTTCTTCTGTTACATGTCCATAAAGCACTTTGTGAGTACTCCAAGCGTGCGATCCAGGAATATGAACAATGGTTTTAGTTGTCTCAATGGCTGAGGAGCCAGAGATCCTAATAACAGCGATACTTCCTTGGCCGGGAGAAACGGCAGTCGCAATTGCAGCGATAGTATCTTCGGTAGGGGAAAACGAATTCATTAATCAATAATCACGCAATCTTCACTAAGATCAGATCTAGGTTTCTTTTTTGGACAAAGATTTTTTAAAATATGAAAAAAATCTTCCTAAATCTAATACAAAGAATTCGTAAATTTATCTCTTGGCTCTGGAATCAGGAAGGTTCTTCTGCTCAGAGAGCACTAGGATTGGGTATGGGGATATTTAGTGGTTGCTTTCCATTCTTTGGTTTGCAAACCTTGATGGGTGTATTTTTAGCAAAAGTCTTCAAGGGTAATAGTCTTTTGGCTGCTATTGGAACATGGATTAGCAACCCATTTACTTATGTTCCTCTTTATTATTTTAATTATCGATTAGGCTCTGTAATACTCAATAAAGATAAAAATATAGTAGATTTTAGCCATATAACTACTAATGAGTTGTGGTCTCAAGGTTGGTACTTGAGTTCCCGACTGATAATGGGCTCGATATGTATGGGTCTTTTTACTGGAATAGTTGGTGGACTGGGTCTATATTTTTTACTCAAAAATTTCTCTAATAAAATTTAAATATTAGATAGCATTTATTTGTCTTAAATAATCTTTCGGATTATTGAAAAGTTAATTAATTCCTGTCCTTGCGATATCTAATACATCAACCATTGAACGTATTTGATTGATAGTAATTTCTAATTGATTAACGCTTTCCAGTTCAACTCTAAGGTCTATGCATGCAGGTTTACCATGAGATGTCTTAACTCTTGCATCGATTACATTAATACCTCTATCAGAAAGTCTCATTAATATGTCTTTAAGTACTCCTACTCTATCAATAACTTCAATTCTTAATTGAATAGGAAATTTCTCTTCTTTGATATGTGTATTGCTATTCCATTTGACTGATAGTCTTCTATTGTTAGGTACTGATTGTATATTGACACAATTAGTTCGATGTATTGTGATCCCATGATTACCAAGTGCAATTGTTCCAAGTATTGATTCTCCTGGTAAAGGGCTGCAACACCCCCCTAGTCGATAGTCAAGTCCTTCTAAGCCAACTATTGGCGAATACTTTGTTTGAGATATTTTTGATTTGTTTGAAGCTAGATTTAATTGTGACCCAATTTGGTTGGCTAGCTCGATATCGCTTAATTTAGTATCAGGTAGCCTGTTTTGTATTGTTATCTCTTCTTTAAATCTATTAATTACTTGATGTAGGGTTAATGCACCAAATCCAAGAGCAGCTAATAAATCTTCAGTAGACTTTAGATTACATCTCTCAGCAACTTTTGTTATTGTTTCACCTTTCAGTAGATTATCAATTCCTTTACGGCCAAATTCTTGTTCTAGTAGTTCCTTCCCTCTTAATATTGTTTCTTGACGATGACTTTTTTTATACCATTGTCTAATGCGATTTCTAGCTGTGGGTGTGGCTACATAGTTTAACCAATCTAAGCTTGGATGAGAGCTCTTATGAGTGAGTATCTCAACGAAATCTCCATTTTCAAGAGGTGTTGATAGAACGCAAAGACGATCATTAATTCTTGCCCCATTGCAATGATTCCCTACTTCAGAGTGAATACGATAAGCAAAATCGATTGCTGTAGAACCATTCCTTAATCCCAAAACATCTCCTTTTGGAGTAAAAACAAATACTTCATCATCAAATAAATCCTCTTTAATTGATGCAAGGTAGTCATTATGATCATTAACCCCATCTTCTTGTTGCCATTCAACTAATTGGCGTAACCAATTAAATTTTTCTGAATCAGGATTCGCAGGAGATCCTCCTTCTTTATATTTCCAGTGAGCTGCAATTCCAAATTCTGAAACCCTATGCATTTCTGGAGTCCTGATTTGTACCTCAATAGGCCTGTGCCTGCCAATTACAGCTGTATGCAGCGATTGGTAGCCATTTGGCTTTGGGAGTCCTATATAGTCTTTGAACCGACCAGGTATTGGTCTAAAAGTGTCATGGACAACAGCAAGAGCTCGATAACATGTCTCGACATCTGAGACAAGAATTCTTAGAGCTGCAACATCAAAAATTTCATGAAATTCTTTTTGTTGTCTTTGCATTTTGCTCCATATTCCATATAAATGCTTTGGCCTTCCACTCACCTCACATTGACTAAGCCCTGCTGAGTTCAAGCGATCTTTTAGTAATTGAACTGTTATATTTAATCTCTCTTCTCTTTCACTACGTTTACTGGCTATTTGTTGTTGAATTTCTCTGAAGGGATCTGGCTCTAAAAGTTTAAATGCTAGGTCCTCTAGTTCCCATTTGAAGCGTCCTATTCCTAAACGGTTTGCAAGAGGAGCATAAATCTCTTTCGTTTCTTTGGCTATGCGAGTTTGCTTATCTTTGTCTAAGTAACTAATCGTTCTCATGTTATGAAGCCTATCTGCAAGCTTCACAAGTACAACTCTAATATCGCTAGCCATAGCTAGAAACATTTTACGTAGGTTTTCTGCTTGAGCTTCTGTCCGATTATTAAAATGGATTCCGCCTAATTTAGTCACACCTTCGACTAGATATCTAACTTCACTGCCAAAATACCCCTCCAGTTGTTCTGGTGTTATGTCTGTATCTTCGACGACGTCATGTAAAAAACCTGCTGCAATTACACTAGCGCTTGCACCTATCTCTCTTAGTAAGTCAGCTACTGCAACTGGATGGGTTATATAAGGTTCACCACTTTTTCTGTATTGCCCTTTATGCAATTGAAATGCAAGATCAAAAGCGGCAACTAAAAGTGCCTCAGAATCTCTTGGACAACTTGCTCCTATCCCAGGCGGAATATTTTTAATGCAATTTTTTAACCATTCTGGCAAAATAATTTCATAATCATCGATATGTTTGATTTGATAAGTTCTAAGTTTCGGCGGCTGGCCATCAAAAAATTCATCACAGACGATATTAGTCTGGTTTGAATTGTGTGCAGAAGTGACTTTAGGCATCAGCACCGGAGCTTAATTTATTTTATTCAAACTCAACATTTCTTGCTACCTTTTTATGAATAATTCATCAAAAGAAGTTTTAAAGATAAAGAAACTAAATGCTATTTATCCAAATACTACTACTTACGTGTTAAGCGGATTAAATCTGAATATGAATCGTGGCGATAGGCTTGCATTAGTTGGTAGTTCAGGATGTGGTAAGAGTACTGTCGCTAAGGCTGTAATGCAGCTTCTTCCTGATGGATGTGTTTGTGATGGTGAGATTGTTTTAAATGGAAAAAATGTATTGGATCTCGATAAGGTCACTTTGCAAACTATTCGAGGGAAAGAGGTTGGATTGATATTTCAGGATCCAATGTCACGTTTAAATCCTTTGATGACTATTGGCGAACATTTGGTTGATACTTTTAAAGCTCATGATAATTCTGAACCAATTTCTAAGTTAGTAGAAAAAGCTAAAACCTTATTAGAAAAAGTTGGAATAGATCCTTTAAGATTTAATTCTTTTCCTCATGAGTTTAGTGGAGGGATGCGACAACGTGTAGCAATTGCTTTGGCAATTTGTTTAAGACCCCCTTTGATAATTGCTGATGAACCTACAACTAGTTTGGATACAATAGTTGCTGATCAAATTATGAGTGAATTGAGTTTACTTTGTGATGAGACAG
Source organism: Prochlorococcus sp. AG-402-A21 (assembly GCA_003279655.1). GTDB lineage: Bacteria > Cyanobacteriota > Cyanobacteriia > PCC-6307 > Cyanobiaceae > Prochlorococcus_B. The sequence goes on from QCHI01000002.1 coordinate 155,838, forward strand.
GAACTGCTTTGCTATTAATTAGTCATGATTTATCTATGGCATATAAATGGTGTAATAAAATAGCAATACTTGATTGTGGGCACATAGTTGAGTCTGGAAATATTGAAGAAATAGTTGGTAATCCAAAAACTTGTATTGCTCAAAGATTAGTTGATTCAGCTAAAATTTTAGAGGGTTCTGAGAGAGCAATAATGAATAAAAGTACTGCATTATTGAGAGTAAATAGATTACGTTGCTGGCATAATTCAGGCTTTTGGCCTTTCAATTCTTTTTGGTTGAAAGCTGTTAATGAAGTTACCTTTGCTCTGTATGAAGGTGAAACTCTTGGTATCGTAGGTCCATCAGGATGTGGTAAAAGCACTCTATGTAGAGCGTTGACTGGTTTATTGCCTACAAGAGGTGGGAGTGTTGTTTTTCTGGGAAAGAATATTTCAATTATCAATAGGAAATCTTTAAAACAATTACGTAAATATATTCAAATTATTTTTCAAGATCCTTCTGCATCTTTGAACCCTAAGATGTCAGTAATGGATGCAATTATTGATCCAATTCTTATCCATAAATTGTTAAGTCGATCTAAAGCTAGAGAAAAAGCTCGTAATCTTTTAGAACTAGTTGGTTTAACACCCACAGGAATGTATGAACAACGCTTACCCTCTCAACTTTCAGGCGGACAACAGCAAAGAGTTGTTATTGCAAGAGCACTGGCACTTAGTCCCAAAATACTTATCTGTGATGAAAGTGTCAGTATGTTAGATGCAGAAATTCAAGCAGAAGTTTTGGAGTTACTACGCTCTTTGCAAGAACAATTAAAACTGTCTATGTTGTTCATAACTCATGATTTGTCTATTGCGGCAGGCTTTTGTCACAGAGTATTAGTGTTTGATAAAGGGAAAATTATCGAAGAGAATTCTGGTAAGAATTTGTTAAATCATCCTCAAAAATACCTAACAAAAAAAATGGTTAATGCTTGTCCTAGACTTCCGAAATAGTATTATTTTTAGGTTGTAATACTTTTAAAAGTCGTTCAAAATCTTTAGGTAATGGAGCTGTGAAGTTCATTTTTTCTAGTGTTATTGGGTGTGTTAAACCCAATTCAACTGCATGTAAAGCTTGGCCAACAAGCTTAATAGGTAATTTTTTACACCTACTGTAAGTTTGGTCTCCAATAATCGGATGACCTATGTGTGCACTATGAACACGAATTTGATGCGTTCTGCCTGTATCAAGTTTGAATTTAAGAAGAGAAAAATTTCCTAGATTTTCAATTAATTTCCAATGTGTGCAAGCATATCTACCAGATTCCTCGTCAACCACAGCATATTTTTTTCTATCTTTTGGATGTCGACCAATACATCCGACAATCATACCTTCATTCTCTTTAATAGCTCCATGGACAACAGCAATATAATTTCTTGAGGCTACTCTTTTTTGTATTTGAATTTGTAGTTTAACTAAGGCTTCTTGAGTCTTCGCTACGACAATGCATCCAGTTGTGTCTTTGTCTAAACGATGAACTATTCCAGGCCTTAATTTACCTCCAATGCCTGGTAAGTCTGGGCAATGATTGATTAATCCATTGACTAAAGTTCCTGATTTATTACCTGGTGCAGGATGAACTGCTATCCCTGCTGTTTTATTGATGACAATTAAATGATTATCTTCATATAAAATATCTAAATCAATTTCTTCTGGTTTTAAGTAAGGAAGAGGCTCAGGTGGTGGAACCCAAAGTTGAATTATGTCACCTGGCCTAACAGGAGTTTTTGCTTTTCCGGTTTTACCGTTCACTTTTGCAAAACCCGCTTCAATAAATTTTTGAATATGAGCTCTACTTTGTTCGGCTCGTTGACTTACTAGCCATCTATCAAGTCTCATAGGCAAAGGTTTTTTATATTCGCCTTCAAATAATTCACCTGGGCCTTCCCCAAATTCATATTTGCTTTCTTTATTCATTGGGGGAGTTCAAGAGAAATATTCCCCAACAAATTTTTGCGAAAATCATCAAGTAATCTTTGAGACATTCTTCGAGTATCTCCTGAAGTGTGACGTTCTGCTGCTGAAAGTAGCCATAAAGATTTGTCTTTAATGGTTTCATTGGCAGATATTCCATATCTATTTTGAAGACACATTGACTTGATTCCCGCTTCTTGGCTGTTTTCTAATCTCTCAAGAAGTTTCATAAAGTTAATGGCTACTTGTTCAGTATCGTATGCGGCTTGACCTATATCATCACAAATAGCTAGTTTTAACGCGGCATTTTGATCTTCAAATCTAGGTGGTAGAACTCCAGGCGCATCCAATAGATCCAGATCTTGCCCCAATCTTACCCATCTCAAACTTCTTGTGACCCCAGGTTTCCTTGAGCTAGATACAACCTTCTTTTTAACTAGCCTGTTAATTAGGGCAGATTTTCCAACATTTGGGAAACCAAGAGTTAGAACTCTAATTGCACGATTTTTCATCCCTCGGTCAAAACGTCTTTGATTTAACTCTTGCCCAGCACGAATAGCGGCTTGTTTTATTTGGAGAACTCCTGTTCCGGTTTTTGCATCACACCACCATGGCACTTTCCCTTCTGATCTTAATTTTTTATCCCAAGCTCTATGGGCATGGACATTGATCATATCTTTTCTGTTAATAACTAATATTTGCTTCTTTCCTTTTAACCATTTTTGAAGATATGGATGAGAAGTGGCGAGGGGGATCCTTGCGTCTAGAACTTCGAAAACTAGATCAACTTTTTTTAGATGCTCCTTTAATTGTTTTTCTGCTTTAGCAATATGCCCTGGATACCATTGTATAAGCTGCTTGTTCACGGAATTTTAAAAGGAATTTGGTTGAAATTGATTAATTTAAAAATTGCAAAAGTTGATTTTTGATTTATTTGCGTGTGTAGTTTTTAAAATTCTAAGTTCAACTTATCATTTGAAAACATTAAATAAGTTGATAATAATAATTGATTTATTCAGAATGTCCTAATGGGAGTTAAATTTTATTGATCAATCTTGATTCATAGAATTACAATATTTAATAACTTTCCAGTGCAAAATATGCCTCATATTGCAGTAGAAAAAGAAACTTTGATTTTTAGCCCTGCATTAAAAGTTTGTTTTTTTAGTAATAGCAAGTATTTGAGGGTGTAATTAATTATTCTAATCACAGGCTCTTAACATCTGAAAAGCGGTTTTTAGTTTCTCAAAGGTTTAGGTAGATTTTTTCTGTGTCTTAGTAATTAGCCAATTGGTGCCTTTCAAGAGCTATGGTCACTCAGTTTCCTTTATGAATCCTATAAATTATGTCTAAGCGTTCCCTGTCAAGTCTCGGCGCTGAAGACTTATGTGGCAAACGTGTTTTAGTTAGAGTTGATTTTAATGTCCCATTAGGAGATGAGGGGCAGATAACTGATGACACAAGAATTCGTGCTGCTTTACCAACTATTAATGACCTTCTTGAGAAGAGTGCAAGAGTTATTCTTTCTGCTCATTTTGGAAGGCCAAAGGGAGAAGTGAATGAAACAATGCGTTTGACTGCTGTTGCACAAAGACTCAGTGAATTGCTTGGTAAAACAGTTTTAAAAACTGAAAGTTGTGTAGGAGCTGAAGCCAAGTCAAAAGTAGATGCGATGTCCAATGGCGATGTTGTCCTCTTGGAAAATGTTAGATTTATTGCTGGTGAAGAAAAAAACGATGCAGAATTTGCAAAGGAATTAGCTTCTTTGGCTGAAGTCTATGTTAATGATGCTTTCGGAGCTGCCCACCGCGCTCATGCTTCAACTGAGGGAGTTACAAAGTTCTTAAGTCCTTGTGTAGCTGGTTATTTGATGGAAAAAGAACTTAAGTACCTTCAAGGAGCTATAGATCAACCTAAAAGACCTTTGGCAGCAATAGTTGGCGGTTCAAAAGTCAGTAGTAAGATCGGTGTTTTGGAGTCTTTGATTGATAAATGCGACAAGATAATTGTTGGTGGAGGGATGATATTTACTTTTTACAAAGCCAGAGGATTATCTGTTGGTAATAGTCTTGTCGAGGAAGATAAGCTCGAATTAGCAAGTGCTTTGGAGAAGAAAGCGAAAGATAAAGGAGTTGAGTTTCTTTTGCCAAGTGATGTTGTATTGGCTGATGATTTTGCTCCTAATGCAAATAGTAAATCTTCAAAAGTAGATTCTATTAGCGAAGGTTGGATGGGATTGGATATTGGTTCAGAATCAGTTGAACTTTTTCAGGATGCTCTAAAAGATTGCAAAACTGTTATTTGGAATGGACCTATGGGTGTCTTTGAATTTGAGAAATTTGCAAATGGAACAAATGCAATAGCAAATACTTTGGCTGATTTAAGTGCTCAAGGATGCTGCACTATTATTGGAGGTGGAGATTCGGTGGCAGCAGTTGAGAAAGCAGGCTTAGCGAAAAATATGTCTCATATTTCTACTGGGGGTGGAGCTAGCCTTGAACTTTTGGAAGGGAAAGTTCTTCCTGGGGTTTCTGCTCTAGATGATGCTTGATAATTTCAATCTGATTTTATGAGTGCTAAAAGTAGGTTTTTATAAACCTACTTTTATTTTTTTTGTAATTAAATAAATTCCTTCAGGATGAGTAATGATTGCTGAAATAGTTTGATAACCAGGTTGTAGGGGAGCCTGAATATATTTATATAAACCACCTGATTTATTAGGCTTAAGCCCAAATATATCATTTGATATATTCTTATTATCTTCGTTCTTAAGTACGATTATTCCACTAGCAGTTATTGAATTGTCTAATGGGTTTTCGATGATTAAATTCATTTCATATTTTTCACCAGTAAGAACTTTTTCTGGAGATACGATTTTTATAATAAGAGGTGACTCTTGGCTATTTAGAATTGACTCTTCATTAATAACTTTATATCCTTTAATTTTATTTTTGTAAGTATCTATCTCAACAGTCTGTTTGGTATATAGATTGTAAATTTGATCATTAATTTCTCTTGAAGATATGATTTTTATATCTAGTAATGATTTGTTCTCATCATTTATTAATGTTTTAATTGACCATTTTGCATCTTTATATTTTCCCCTGAAAGATTTATAGCTTTTATTAAATTGAATGAATGACTTTTGTAGAAATAGATTTTTCAGCAAATTATCCTTTCTCTGGTTCAGGTGTACCTCTAATTGATTAATTAATAATTTATGATTGATATTTTTACTTAAAGCAGAATTAATCATAACTGGATATAGCAATAAAAAAACTATGGATTTCGCTATCAGAGAATGTCGCACGCCTACCTTTTTTACCTAATATAACTTAGCCTCAAAAGATAAGGTTATTTAATTTATGCCTAGGCTTTTAATTGCTGCAAGCGGAACGGGTGGGCATATTTATCCTGCATTGTCTTTTGCTGATTCACTTTCAAATTCTTGGGAAATTGAGTGGTTAGGTGTGCCAAATAGGCTGGAAATTCAAATGGTTCCCAAAAAATATAATTTAATAAAGCTAAAAGTCGGAGCGTTACAAGGAAATATTTTTAGAAAAATGTTTGATTTATGTAAATTACTCTTTGCTTCTATCCGGGTCTCTTTTCTATTACGTCAAAAAAAAATTAACGTAGTATTTACTACTGGTGGTTATATATCTGCTCCTAGTATTTTAGGCGCAAAGCTGACTGGCATCCCTATTCTATTGCATGAATCTAATGCTATACCAGGAAAAGTAACTAGGTTTTTGGGTAGATTTTGTGACTATGTTGCGTTAGGAATCCCATCAGCATCTGAGTATTTGCCAGGTTGTAGAACAAGTTTTACTGGAACACCTGTAAGGTCAGAATTTTTTTTAGATCAGTCTCTTCCCCCTTGGGTGCCACGAGGGAAGGGGGTATTGATTGTAGTTATGGGAGGTAGTCAAGGATCAGTAAAAATGAATGAGATGGTAAGGAATATCTTGCCTTGGTTGCTTGATAAGGGTTGTAGAGTTATTCATCTGACAGGTAAAAACGATTTTTTCTATAAAAAATTAGATAAAGTTTATACACACGCTAATTTGGTTGTAAGACAATTTAGTAATGAAATATCCGCCTTGCTGCGAAATGCAGATCTTGCAATAAGTAGAGCAGGGTCTGGTTCAATTGGTGAATTAATGGTAACTAAGACCCCATCAATATTAATACCTTTTCCAGCTTCTGCTGATCACCATCAAGAACTAAATGCTGCTTATATGGCTAGATATGGAGGAGCTATAATAGTTAATCAACATGATCCAGAAAAAGATATTTTGAAAAAAACTATATCTAATTTATTAGAATCTAATTCTCTCAGTACAATGAAATCAAATATGAATAATTATGATTGCATAGATTCTGAAAAAAAGATATTTCAGATTATAAATTCGATTATTTAATATAATCTTTTAAAGTATTAATGATTTGAATATTATGTTTTCGCTTTTGGAGACTTATTCTGATCCAGTTTTCATCTAGAGTAATAAATGATCTACAGTCTCTTAATAAAATTCCTCTTTTTTTTAAATTCTCAATAAGATTTAATATAGAACTATCGCTTTTAATTAATTGAAAATTCGTAGTTGACGGTAGAGGCTTAATACTAGAAAACTCTGATAAACTTTTATGTAACCATTTCCCTTCTTCTTCTACCCATTTATGGATTTTTTTTAATCTTTTTTTATGCATTTTGGAATCTGTCATGATCATATTAGTTGCATTTATTGCTAGCGTATTTACTGGCCATGGATCTCTTATCTCTTTCCATTTTGATAATCTATCTGAGTTCGTTATGGCGTATCCAATCCTTAATCCGGCAATACCTAGAAATTTAGTTAAACTTCTAATCACCACAAGGTTTTTATAGTTTTTAGTTAAATCAATGATTGATTGATTTTCTCCCCCTGGAGTAAGAGAAATAAATGCTTCATCGCAAATTACGAGTTTATAATTAGTTAATAATTTTTCTATTGATGAACGACTCCATAATTGTCCAGTTGGATTGTGTGGGTTTGTAATCCATAAGACATGGGTTTTTGGTTTAATTGGAAATGACTGAGGATTGCTATTAGTCCAAGATAAAGGAATAGGGTGATGTACATAAGAAGCATTCCAACATTTTAAAGCTCTTTGATAGTCTCCAAAACCAGGTGAGGGCAAAGAACTTATACCATTTAAACTTGCATCTCTTGCTGCCCAAGTAAACAATTCTGAGGCTCCATTGCCAGGTAAAATCATTGAAGGTTCAATATTATGCCATTTCGCAATAGAATTTTTTACTTCAAAAAAACTTCTATCAGGATAAGATTTTATAGATCTGTTATTTATACTATTAACAAGATAATTATTTAACTTTTTAGGTAACTTAAAAGGGACTATTGATGCACTTGCATCGATTATTTTATCGTTTGAAAGTCCAAACTTTCTTGCTTCTTTTTCAACATTACCCCCATGAATATCAAAATCTATTTTCATTGTATTTGAGATAATATTGTGATCAGTTTATAGATAATTATAATAATTTATTGGAATCATTTGTGCTTTTATTTCCATGGTTCTTCGGAACCAATTACCTCTTTGATATTTTGGAATCCGTGTTTTTCCATTTGCAGGGTTAATCCATCTAAAATTTCTGGAACTAAATTTGGTCCCTCAAATATCCAACCTGTATACACCTGAACCAGTGATGCCCCAGCTGCAATTCTTTCCCACGCCGATTGTGCTGAACTGATTCCACCTACACCAATGAGCGGTAAAGAATTATTAGTAATATTTCTAAGTCTTCTAATAACTTCCATTCCTCTTTTTTCTAAAGGGAGTCCACTTAAACCTCCGTTTTCTTGCTCTAAAGTATTTCCAGTTTTGATTTTTAGGTTTTTTAGGTTAAATCTATTTAAGCTTGTATTTATTGCAATTATTCCATCAATACCATTCTCAATTGCAACACTCGCAATTTCATCAATTTCTTCATTTGACAGATCTGGAGCAATTTTTACAAGCAAAGGAGGACAATTGGATAAATCTTTTAGTGTGCGTATTAACTTTTTGATGGGTTTTGTTCCTTGTAATGAGCGAAGGCCTGGGGTATTTGGCGAACTAACATTGATAACGGCGTAGTCTGATGAAGAAGCTAATAGTCTTAAAGATAAAAAATAGTCTTTATGGGCTTCATTGAGAGGTGTAATTTTTGACTTTCCTAAATTTATTCCCAGGACACATGGTCTATTTCCTGGCGCAGGGATTTTTTGTTTTTCTATAGTGCGTAAGAATTTTTCTGCACCTTCGTTATTGAATCCCATTCTATTCAGTGCAGCTTTTTCTTTTGCAATTCTGAAAAGTCTGGGTTTTGGATTACCTTTTTGTGCATGCCAAGTAATGGTTCCTAATTCGGCGAAACCAAATCCAAAATAATTCCAAATACCGGCTCCTACCCCATTTTTATCAAATCCAGCAGCAAGTCCTACAGGGTTTTTAAAGTGCGAGCCAAAGATAATTTGATTTAAGCTGGAATTGCTTCTTTGAAAATCACTTGATGCTTTTAAAAGGAAATTAGAAATTATTGGGAAATTTCTATTTAATGACGCAAATTTAATGGCATTAAGAGCTGAATTAGTAAGTATTTCTGCATCAATACCCTCGTCTTGAGATAGAAGCTGACCAAGCAGAATATTATATAAGTCGTTTTTTTTATTCTTTGGCAAAATCTTTTAGTTGTACTTTTCGACCTTTAGAAAAAGCTACAGCAATTGCATCAACTCTATCATTATCTTTTTCTCCACTATGTCCCTTGACATATTGCAGTTTGATTTTTGGTAGATCAGGATGGTCAAGAGCTTTCCATAGATCTTGATTGAGAACTTGTTTACCTGATGTAGTTTTCCATCCTTTCTTTTTCCAATTCGACATCCATTTTTCCATTCCATCAATTAAATATCTGCTATCAGTTTTTATGGTTAATGAAGGGTGACATTTTATTTTTTTTAATTTCTCAAGAACAACTAATGCAGCCTGTAATTCCATACGGTTATTTGTTGTCGAAGGGCTGAAACCACCAAATTCAACTTCGCTTCCATCCTGAAATCTAATTAATGCTCCCCATCCGCCTGGACCAGGATTGCCGCTACATGCACCATCAGTTGCTGCAGCAATAGCTAATTTTTCTTCTTTATACATAAAAAAAAACCGGTCTTAATAGACCGGTTTCATATAAGCAGAAAATAGGTGTTTTTCCAGTAACGATATTTATTTTAAAGTTACTTTTCCGCCAACAGCCTCAATTGCTTTCTTCAAAGCTTCAGCATCTTCTTTTGTTGCTCCTTCTTTTATTGTTTTTGGAGCAGCTTCAACTAAGGCTTTTGCTTCGCCAAGGCCTAAACCTGTGGCATTTCGAACTTCTTTAAGGACTTTGATTTTAGATGAAGCGTCAAAGCTTTCTAAAACTACCTCAAATTCAGTTTTTTCTTCGGCGGCATCGGCACCATCGCCACCCGCAGCAGCTCCTGGAGCTGCCATGACAACGCCAGCAGATGCGGCAGCAGATACACCAAAAGCTTCTTCTATTTGCTTGACAAGCTCTGAAGCTTCAAGCAAAGAGAGGCTTTTTAATGAATCTAAGATTTCATCGGTTTTTGCAGACATGTTTTAAATCAGCAACTAAGTAAGTAGAAAACAAATTGTTTAACAAGGAGTATCAGCTCTCGCTGCTCTCAGAATGTTGTTTAAGAGATCTTGCAAGTCCAGATGGAACCTCATTTATGCCAATAGCGAGTTTGCTTGTTATGGAATTCATTGCACCAGCAATTTGTGCCATAAGTGCTTCCTTGCTAGGAAGTTTTGCAATCGCTTTGATTTCATCTTGAGATAAAAGTTTGCCTTCGAAAAGACCTCCTTTAGTCTCAGACTTTTGAGTTTCCTTTTGAAATGCTTGAACAGCTTTAACAGCACTCCCAACATCACCTTTGATTAAAACAAAGGCGTTAGTTCCAGTAAGCAATGACTCCAAACCAGTCCAGGAGTCTTTCCCTTTTATGGCTTGACGCATCAAGGTGTTTTTAGTGACCTTGCAGATGCCATCGCTTTTTTGCAATCTTGAGCGCAAGTCAGACATCTCTTTTGTGGATAAGCCCTTGTAATCAAGAACTAAAGCCATTTCGGAGGTATCTAGTAGCCCCTCTATTGTTTCGACGATCTGTTTTTTGCTTTCCAGCGTGCGGCCCATAATAATTGGATCGAATCGGGGGAAGAACTGGACATACGGCCATATTCCCATAAGGAATCGAGGCCGCTAACGATTCAATCCAATAAAGATAAAACCTGCGTATGCCTCGGCGGGATTTATAGATTCCATTAAAAGATAGGTTTAATGGATTCAGACCTGCTGTCTTTGGCTGGGCGCATGCCCTTGTGGCTATGCCACTTAGCTAATTTACAACAACAAGGGTCACTTTTCTTTCTGCAATTCTTGTAATTCGTTGATATCTACTTCAACGGATGGTCCCATGGTGGATGTAATAAAAAAGCTTCTCCAGAATTTTCCTTTTGCTCCGCTTGGTTTATTTTTTTCTATTGTAAATTGCAATGTCTTCAAATTTTCAAGAAGAGCCTCTTCCGAAAAACTTGCTTTACCAAATCGGACATGTACAATTCCTGCTTTGTCTGCTCTAAATTCAAGTTTTCCTGCCTTAAATTCTTTAATAGCTCCTGCTAAATCGGTTGTAACTGTTCCTGCTTTTGGATTAGGCATGAGCCCTCTAGGCCCAAGCACTCTTCCAAGTTTTGCAACCTTAGGCATCATATCCGGAGTTGAAATTAGTAGGTCGAAGTCCATTTCTCCTTTGTTAATTGAATCAACTAAATCTTCTTCTCCAGCTAGATCAGCTCCTGCTTTAGTTGCCTCAGAAACTTTTTCTCCACGTGTAACTACTGCTATTCGTACTTTCTGACCAGTACCACTTGGTAAGGCAACTGTCGTTCTTAGTTGCTGATCAGTATATTTTGGATCAATGCCTAGTCTTATGTGAGCTTCAATAGTCTCATCGAATTTTGCATTTGCATTCTCCTTGACTAGCTTTATGGCTTCAATTGGAGAATATGAACGCTCTTCCACTTTGGAAAGTAACGTTGTCATTCTTTTAGAAAAATTTTTCATAATAAATTGGGGTCCATTCGACTTTTAGTCTCCCCCTTTAAGAGAACGTTTGATGATTTTACGATTTAATCAGTCCTTTATGGAAACCCCCATGTTTTTGGCTGTCCCCTCAATAACTTTCATCGCTGATTCAATGCTGCTGCAATTGAGATCTGGAAGTTTTGTCTTAGCAATTTCTTCAAGTTGACTTTTACTAATCGAACCAGCAGTTCCTTTAGCAGACTCGCCTGAACCTTTCGCAATACCTGCAGCTTTAGTTATCAAAACAGAAGCGGGAGGAGTTTTTGTGATGAAAGTAAAACTTCTATCTTCGAAAACTGATATTTCTACAGGAATAACAAAGCCAGCTTTGTCTTGGGTGCGCGAATTGTATTCTTTACAAAACGCCATTATATTTACCCCATGTTGACCAAGCGCAGGTCCAACGGGAGGAGCTGGGTTAGCTTTGCCAGCCTGTAAGGCTAACTTGATCAGGGCTACTACTTTCTTTGCCATCGGCTAAAAATTGAACTAATGCGGAAAACCTGAAACTAATCAGATAAATTATCTAATAAACTTAACTCCTAGACTGACCAGACAGCAAAAGGAAATTAAAATCAATTTTGTTTGGTTATTTGAGAAAATTCAAGTTCAACAGGTGTTTCCCTTCCGAAAATTGATAAAAGCGCTTTAAGTTTGTTTCTTTCTCCTGAAACTTCAATTACTTCTCCTTGGAAATCTTTAAAAGGACCTGAAGTTACAACAATCTGATCACCTTCTTCTACATCCAACTTAACTACAGTTTTCTTCTCAGCTGCTCGTTTAAAAATTCTATTAACCTCTTGTCTGCTAAGAGGGCGAGGTTTTATATGCCCTCGAGCTTTACCAGTAGCTCTTCGGTCTTCTGCACCAACAAAATTAATTACATTGGGAGTACTTCTTACAGCCATCATGGTGTCTTCATCTAACACCATACGAACCAGAACATATCCAGGGAATACCTTTTCTTCTGTGGTCTGCCTACTACCATCTTTTTTTAGCTTAACCGCAGGTGTTTGAGGGATTTCTATCTCTATAATTCTGTCACTAACGCCAAGAGTGATAGCTCTTTGTTCAAGTGTCGCTTTTACTTTCTTTTCGCAACTGGACGCAACTTGAATAGCATACCAACGTGCAATATTTGTCTTGATTGCTTGGTTTGCAAAATGTGATTGATCATCCTCAATTATTTCTGAGCTATCAATTATTTTTTTTGAATCTTTAGTAGGGGTGGTTTCAATATCTGACACTGGAAAAAATTGTGAGAGGTTTAAAAATTTAGATTAGTGAACTCAGCGGAATATCTGAGTAGAGGCCCATCCATAAAAACGGCTTACAGCGGCAATTGATACTGCTGATAAAGTGACCATTAAAATCACAGCAACAGATTCGCTGAAAAGTTGTTGGCGTGAAGGCCATACAACAAGTTTCATTTCATCAATTGTAGAGGATAAAAAACTTTTTTTTAAGGCAGGCTTTTCCTGTTGTGTAGGAATTACCTTTTCTTGATCCTCTTTAGAGGTTGGACTTGTCACTTTGGGAAGATTGAAAGGAAGGTACTTTAAAAAGAAAGGCTATAAACCTAGATTAACTTATGTTTGATAGATTAGTTATCGATTAAAAAAAGAAGTTTTTTAGACTCATCATTTTTAGTCTCAACCCTAATTGAGCTGGCATCTTCAAAAGCCTCCTCTAGAATTTGTGTTGCCAGTGGGTTTTCTAATCTTCTTCGAATCACTCTTTTTAGTGGTCTGGCCCCATATTCAGGTTCGTAGCCTTCATCAGCAAGAGTTTTAATGGTGTTTTCGTCAACATAAAGATCTAAACCTTGGTGCTTGAGAAGCTTCTTTAGTTCTTCAAGTTGAAGTCGGACTATCTGTTGTAAACTTTCAGGCTTTAGTGGACTAAATCTTATTACTTCATCAATGCGGTTCAAAAACTCCGGTCGAAAATGTTTTGTTAAAGCCTCGTTGATTTTTTGATCTAATTCTTGAGCAAGAATATTTTTATTTGAATTTTCGCTTTGAACTTGACGTGAATTATTTAAGATTGCTTTGCTAGCGAGATTGCTGGTCATAACAATAACTGTATTTCTAAAATCTACTGTTCGACCTTGAGAATCAGTTAGTCTTCCATCGTCTAACACCTGTAAAAGGATGTTGAAAACTTCTGGATGAGCTTTTTCAATCTCATCAAGGAGTAAAACTGCATAAGGTCTTTTTCTAATTGCCTCTGTTAATTGCCCACCTTCTTCGTAACCCACGTATCCTGGCGGTGCACCTAAGAGTCTTGAAACAGCATTTCTCTCCATATACTCACTCATGTCAAGTCTCAATAACGCGTCCTCTTCATCAAATAAAGAACTTGCTAGTGATTTAGCAAGTTCAGTTTTTCCAACACCTGTAGGGCCTAGAAAAAGAAAGGATCCTATAGGCCTTCTTATGTCCTGCATCCCAGCTCTTGCTCTACGAATCGCTGCTGAGACTGCTTGAACAGCAATTGGTTGACCAATAACTTTTTTTTCTAAGTCTTGTTCTAAATTTAAGAGCTTTTGTCTTTCACCTGATAAAACTTTGCTAACAGGAATTCCTGTCCATCTTGAGACAACATCAGCTATATCTTCTGGGTCAACTTGATCTGTTAGCAAGGAATTGCCATACTCTTTATCTTCTTGAATAGAAACTTCTATTTCTTTTATTCTTTCTTTGATTTGAAAAAATTGTTCATATTTAAGTCTTTCTATTTCTTCAATATCACCAGAGATTTCAGCTTCTCTTATTAAATTTTTTACTTCTTCAGTCCTAATTTTTAGTTCTTGTAATTCAGTTGATTTCTCAATTTGATCTTGCCATTTTTGTTTGACCTGATCTAGCTCATAGAGTAACAATTCTTTTTGTTCTTCAAGACTATTTATAGTCTCTAAGGTTGTCTCTTCGTTTGCATTTTGGATTGAAGATTCTAAATGATTAATCTGGGATTCTTTCTCTTCTATGACTTTTGGTTTTGATGCAGATTCGATTTTTACTTGAGCTGAAGCCTCGTCAATTAAGTCAATAGCTTTATCAGGTAGGCATCTATCACTTATATACCTATGAGATAAGCGATTTGCTGTGATTAGTGCTTCTTCAGTAATAGTGACTCCGTGATGAAACTCATAATTTTCTTTAAGTCCTTTTAGGATTTTTAAACTTAAATCTAAGCTGGGTTCTTTGATAGATACTTGCTGAAATCGTCTATCAAGTGCAAGATCTTTTTCGATTGTACGTCTATAATTGTCCGGAGTCGTTGCACCAATGCAACGTAAGTCTCCACTAGCTAATAATGGCTTTAATAGACTGCCAGCATCAGTGTTTGATCTGTCTTTGCTTACAATTGAATGTAATTCGTCAATAAATAGAATTACTCCTTTTTCACTATTGCTGATTTCACTTAACAATGATCTAAATCGTTCTTCAAATTGTCCTCGGAATTTAGCTCCAGCTATTAATGCACCGATATCAAGTGAGATTAGTCTTAAACCTTGAAGAGAATCAGGAAGTTCGTTGGCTATTATTTTTTGAGCTAATAATTCTGCTACTGCTGTTTTCCCAACACCTGGAGCGCCAATTAATACGGGATTATTTTTGCCTCTTCGAGATAAAACTTTTGTAATTGCTTTGATTTCCGACTCTCTGCCGATCACTGGGTCTAATCTCCCATTTTCAGCTTCGGCTGTAAGGTCTTTGCAGTATAGATCCAGTGGACTTGGCGTTTCATTAAGTTTTAAAGGTTCTTGTTTTGATGTGATCTCTTCCTTCTTAATAGGAGTAAGTGGCTCGGGGTCAGGATTCTTTGAAGTATTTTTGGTAGAGACAGAAGACCTTGAATTTTTTTGTGGTCTATCATCTTTTTGTTGAGTGGTAATTCTTTTTGATTGGTTAAATGATTTAGGTGCTGGTAGTCGTCTCAATTCCGCTTCAAGAATTTCACTAGGGAGACCTGCTTGATAAAAAAGATCTTCTCCTAATCGATTGTCTCTACCAATTGCGATAAGCATATGAGATATTTCTATTTGGTTGGATCCCCATCTAGAGCGAAAATCATCAGCTGTTTCTAGAAGAATTTCTAAATCTTCTCCAATAAATAAGTCTGATTGATTGTTGATTGGTAGTTCAGCGATAAAGTTTTCTAAAATTTCATTTATTTCTTCATGGTTTACAGGAAGGGAATTTGTATATTTCTGAAATTTTTTATTTCTAAAAAGAACTTGAATAAGATGCTCAACATCTAAATTCTGATGTCGCCACCTTCTTGCTGATTGTTCCGCTATTAGTAAAAGACTCCAAGCTTCATCGCTAAAAGAATCTGGTTCTGTAGTTAGGCTTCCATTCATTTGCGATCAATTTTGATTCAAAGTGGTCATTTGCCTTCTGAATTTTGATTGAGACCTTTTTATCGACACATGTATTTTTTGTTAAGACAAATTTGATTGATTAGGTCTTGGAAAGCAAGCTAGATTAGCAATTCAGGAACATATAGGAATAATGTAGTTCATAAGATCTAAAAATCATCTTAAATTCGTGGCTGACTCTCTAGAACTAGTAATTGATACCATCATGGCCAGAGAAGTTTTGGATTCTCGTGGCAATCCAACGGTTGAGGCTGAAGTGCTTTTAGAAGGTGGAGCTATCGGACGTTCGATTGTTCCAAGTGGTGCAAGCACTGGAGCCCATGAGGCTCATGAATTAAGAGATGGTGGAAAACGTTATCTGGGCAAAGGAGTTATCAAGGCAGTTGGTCATATAGAAGAAAGTATTGCTCCCGCTCTATGTGGTCTTTCTGCTTTAGATCAAGCCACAGTTGATTCGGTAATGAAGCAACTCGATGATACGGATAACAAATCAAATCTTGGTGCAAATTCAATTCTTGCTGTCAGCATGGCTACAGCAAGAGCAGCGGCCAATGGATTGGGTTTGCCTTTGTACAGGTATTTAGGGGGACCAATGTCTTCTCTATTGCCAGTGCCGTTGATGAACGTCATTAATGGAGGCGAACATGCTGCAAATAATTTAGATTTTCAGGAATTCATGTTGGTTCCCCATGGCGCTGAAAGCTTTAGAGAAGCATTAAGAATGGGTGCTGAGGTTTTTCACACGCTTAAAGATCTATTGAGTCAGAAAGGTTTATCAACTGCTGTTGGTGATGAAGGAGGATTCGCTCCAAATCTTGAAAGTAATAAAGCCGCAGGTGAACTATTAATGCAAGCCATTGAACAGGCTGGATTTAGACCAGGGGAGCAAATCTCTTTAGCTTTGGATGTCGCAAGTACGGAATTTTATAAGGAGGGGCAATATTTTTATGGTGGGAATTCCTATTCCAGCGAGCAAATGGTTGAGGAATTGGCTGGGTTAGTTAATTCGTTCCCAATTGTTTCTATTGAAGATGGATTAGCTGAAGATGATTGGGATGGTTGGAGCTTGCTTACGAAAAAACTTGGAAAAAGTGTGCAATTAGTTGGAGATGATTTATTTGTCACCAACACACTTCGTTTACAAAGAGGTATTGATGAGAATATTGCAAATTCAATATTAATTAAGGTTAATCAAATAGGTTCTCTGACTGAAACATTTGAAGCTATAGAGCTTGCCTCAAGATCAAGTTATACAACTGTTATAAGTCATAGAAGCGGAGAAACTGAAGATACAACTATTGCTGATTTGTCAGTAGCAACTAAATCTGGTCAAATTAAAACAGGTTCATTGAGTCGGAGTGAAAGAGTCGCGAAATATAATCAATTACTTCGTATTGAGGATGAGTTAGGTAGTCAAGCGACATATGCTGGACTTGTCGGATTGGGACCAAGAGGTTGCTCTCAGACTTGATTTTTACTATTTAAATCCTTTTTTTTTTTTTTGAAAGTTATCTAAACGACTTTCGCTTCTCATCTTAAATTTTAATTTAATCCAGCTTAGAGTTATGGGGAATCCAATAGTTACTGGAATGAGAAATAAAAAAGGTTTATTAGTAGAAGCTAGTAAAGCTGAGGATATTGCAAGTGAGCCTAGAAGAACAGAATTACCTAATGATTGTTGAGCATTAATCATTCTTCTGAGTTGTCTGTCTGATTCACCCATTCGCACTTGAAGTTGCAAGTCGCCTTGTTCTAGTTTTTCTAGATTTTCATCCAATCGTTTTGGCAACCCAACGGCTTTACTGCCTATTTCAGTAACTTGTCTTCCTAATTCATTAAATAAGTCGTTCGAATCTTGATTTGTTGAAGTCATTAAGGGGAGAAGGAATGGTTTTGCTATTGCTATTAAGTTAAATTCTGGGTCTAAATATCTTCCAACTCCTTCAAAAGTTGATAATGCTCTAAAAACAAAAATCAACTCAATTGGTATTCTAAATGGTTTCCCATAAGCTAGTTCAGATATATCCCCAGAGAGCTTTTCTATAATTTGAGAATTAAATGGAGGAGTAAGAGCTTCATTTAACATTATTCTTATTAACCTTCTAACGGGACCTATCTCGACATCTTTTTCTATTAATCCAGCGATTTGAAGTTCTTTGACTAGTCCACTAACATCTCTCAACGCTGCGGCTTTGATCATTGAATTGAGTCTGCCTCTAATACGCTCAGAGACAAAACCCATCATCCCAAAATCATAGTAAATAAGAGAACCAGTCTTTGAAACAGCTAGATTGCCGGGATGAGGGTCCGCATGGAAAAAACCGTAATTAACTAATTGTTTTAAATAACTTGTAGCGCCAATCTTTGCGATTAAAGAAGTATCAATATCATTCCTTTTTAGAGATTTAACATCATTTATCTTGATTCCTGGTAAATACTCTAAACATAAAACTTTGCTAGTGCTTAAATCCCAAAAAACACTTGGGATTAAAATATCTGAGTCATCTATAAATTGTTGTTTAAATCTTGCAGCATATTGAGCTTCAATGCGAAAATCTAGCTCTCTAAGTAATACTCGCTTAGACTCTTTAGCAATACCTACCCAGTCATTACCTCGACTTATATACTTTATTCTTTGTATTACTTTTGCAACTTGATTCATTACATCTAAGTCAAGCCTGAAAAACTTTTCTATGTCTGGTCTTTGAACTTTAAAAATAACATCTTTTTCATCAATTAATCTTGCTTTATGCACTTGAGCTAGAGAAGCTGAACCAATTGGCATTTGATCAATACTTATAATTTTTTTGTATGAATTTCCAAGTTGTTTTTTTAGGATTTCTTGAACTTTTTCAAACTTAAAAGGTGGAACTTTATCTTGAAGAGAGCTGAACTCATTTACCCATGTAGATGGAATAACATCAGCTCTTGCAGATAAAAGTTGGCCTAATTTTATAAATGCTGATCCAAGATTAATTAAATTTTTTGTAAGCCATTTTGCTCTTAAGGTATTTCTTTTTTCTCTTTTTTTAGCGGTATATCCTTTTAAATAAGTCCATTCCTTAGAATCAAACCACAAATAGAAAAGTAACCCTAATAATAATATCCAAATCTTAAGGGCTCTACTAAATCTTTGAAATTGACTAGCTAGAAATATCAATTTCCCCCCTCAATATCTTTATTGATATCGATAACCTTTGATCTGAGAGTATCTATTTGTATTTGAATTAAATCTTCTTTACTTAATTGTTCCTTAGAACTCTTCTCTTTAGATGCATTAGTCTTTTTTTCTAGACGTTCAGATTCTTCAATAACCTCTTTTTTAAAGCTAGACCATTCATTTTGGAGCTTTTGAGGTAATTCTTCAGCAATTTCGGTAAATTCTTGGGCAGAATTGACAACTTTCTCAGTTATCCGAGCAGCTATTCGGTTCATAGCTGCTTTTAGTAGTATTTCTGAGTCGCTCAATGATTTAATTAATCAGCTTTCACTTTAGAAGATCCAGGGTTTTTTGTGTCTTCAGATTGAAACTGGATATATGCAGATTTGCTCTAAATCAATTAAATCTATTTAGAAGATTGTTTGTTATCGCTCAACCTGGAATATTTTCATTAGAGTTGGAGAAGCAAACATTTGATTTGATTTGGGGAAAAAGTCTAATCTATTAACCCAAGTGACTTCAAAACATTCTTTTCTCTCCTTGAGAGAGCAAAACCTAACTAAGAGATTTTCCATTGGAAACCATTGAAACTGATGTTGTCATAGTTGGTGGTGGGCCTGCTGGTTGCAGTTGTGCTCTTTACACTTCCCGAGCAGACTTAAGAACAGTAATTCTTGATAAGAATCCTGATGTAGGTGCGCTAGCAATAACACATCAAATTGCTAATTATCCAGGTGTTTCTAGTGAAATGAGTGGTGAGGCCTTGTTGAAATTGATGAGAGATCAAGCTACTCAATATGGGGCTGATTATCGTAGAGCTCAAGTTTTTGGTATTGATTCTAGTGGTGACTGGAAAACTATTTACACCCCAGAGGGTACTTTCAAAGCAAAGGCACTTGTCGTTGCGAGTGGTGCAATGGGAAGGCCAGCATCATTTAAAGGTGAGGCTGAATTCCTTGGTAAAGGGGTAAGTTATTGCGCGACTTGTGATGGGGCATTTTATAGAGATCGTGAAGTAGCTGTTGTTGGTATTAATAAAGAGGCAATTGAAGAAGCAAATGTTCTTACAAAATTTGCTTCCAAAGTTCATTGGATAACATCCAATGATCCAAAATCAGATGATCATCATGCGCAAGATCTATTATCAAAACAAAATGTGAACCATTGGAGTAAGACTAGGTTAATGCAGATTGAAGGTAATGATTCAGGAGTAACAGGTATTAAGGTTAAGAACCGATCAATTGATACACCTCAAGACATAGCTCTTGAAGGTGTTTTTGTTTATATGAGCGGTTCAAAGCCTATTACAGATTTTCTTGGGGAACAGGTTGCTTTTAAAGAAGATGGTGGAGTTTTGGTTGATGATTTTATGTCTACTACAGTTGAAGGGGTTTGGGCGATTGGAGACATCAGAAATACGCCATTTAAACAAGCTGTTGTTGCAGCATCGGATGGATGCATAGCAGCTATGGCAATAGACAGATATTTGAATAGTCGTAAATCAATCCGTGTCGATTGGGTTCATGCGTAATTCGAGCAATTGATAAATATTTTTTAAAGAGGAGTGGCTTCAGAGACATATGCCACACCACCGTAGTAACTAAGAACAGTTTTTATATTGTCTCGTATCTTGTCGATTATCGCTTGCTCACAAAAAATAATTACGTGTGCATTTGATCCAAATCCAGTGAATTCCATGTCTTCTGTGACAATTCTTTCTGGTCCTCTTCCCGTAGCATGTTTCATAACTGTATAGCCAGGAACTTCGGCTTTTTCTAATGCTGAGAGAACATCGTCTAGTTCTCTTTCACTAAAAATCAAGTCCAGTCTTTTCATGAAATTGAGTTACCCAATTGATGGAATCATTGTGTTTACTAAGCCCATATATACTGGTATTCCAAAAATTATGTTAAAAGGAAAAGTTAATCCAAGAGTGGTCGAAATGTAATAGCCAGGTTTTGCTTCAGGAACAGTCATTCTCATTGCTGTTGGTACTGCTAAATATGAAGCACTAGCACATAGAACTACGAATAAAAGAGCATTGCCTGGATCTAGATTTAGGAATCTAGCTACTACTGATCCAAGTATTGCATTAGCTATTGGCATGAATATTGAAAAAATAATGAGAAAGCTACCAGTTTTATTTAGACGAGCGAGTCGCTGAGCAGCAACAATTCCCATGTCAAGAAGGAAAAAACATTCGGCGCCATAGAACAATTCGGCTGTGAATGGTTCCATTTTTTTTATATCAGATGGATCAATCGCGGATGTTAAAAAACCTATTAGAAGGCTTCCTAGTAACAAATACACAGAACCATTTAACATCGACTCGTGAAGAATGGATCCCCATTTCATTTTCCTTTTGATAGGCCTATCTTTGGGCGCTCCAAATTTGACTAAGAGAAGACCAATTATTATTGCTGGAGACTCCATTAGTGCTAAAGCTGCAACCATAAAACCATCAAATGGTATATTTTGACTTTCGAGAAAGCTTTCAGCAGTTATAAATGTAACTGCACTTATTGATCCATATGCTGCTGATATTGCTGCTGCATTAAAAACATCGAATTTAAATCTCAGTATTAAAAAGCAAATAAGTGGAATTAATAGTGACATTAATATTGCTGCTATCACGGTTGGAAGAACTGGATAATCAAAGCCACTTTTTTGAAGCTCAATACCGCCTCTGAATCCTATGGCAAGTAAAAGATATAAAGAAAATAATTTTGGTAAAGGAGCTGGTATCTCAAAATCAGACTTCAGGGTGTAAGCAATGGCACCCAAAAAGAAAAACAGTATTGGCGGACTTAAAGCATTTTGTATGAAAAGGTTTTGTCCCATTTCTTTTTAGTTCTTAAAGCAAGCAATCAGAGAAATATATTGATTCTCAACTATTGAGGCTGTCAATTGCAGCTGTAAGGGCTTCCTTCCTTGAACCAATTACATCAACTCCAAATTTAGCAAGTCTGTCTTTAACTCTTCCAGTTGCACCAGCAACATATGCTTTTCTTGAGTTGTTTAACGCTTCCTGAACCATATCTTCTATTGCGAGTGTTGCAGTAACTCCAAGCCTGGGAACATCAGTGATATCAAGAATTAGAACTTTATAGTTTCTTACAAGCATCATTCTTTCAGTAATTCCTTTCGCTGCTCCAAAACTAAGTGGCCCTTTTAATCTGAATAGCATTACTTCTCCAGCACAACGATCTAAAAGAGCTTTTTCATCTGAGGGGAGTTGAGCATTTGCTGCATTGTTATTTGATGCTGCATTAAATGGGTTGTCAGCTTCCATTCCCTCCAATTGTGTCTCTGTAATTGAATCGATCGTGAGCATATTTGCTATGAATACACCTACTAATACAGCCCATATCAAGTCCCAGAAAACTGTCATCAAGAGGACTCCATACATCACACTTGCGGTTTTCAGAGAAAGTCTATGAGCTCTTAATAAAAATCCCCAATCAATAATGTCTAAGCCTACTTTTATTAAAATTCCGGCAAGAAGAGCTGTAGGAATCTGAGCTGCTAAAGGACCAGCACCAACTAGAACGAATAACAATACAACTGAATGAACCATCCCTGAGATTGGGGTGGAACCTCCAGATTTTACATTTATTACTGTTCTCATGGTTGCCCCAGCTCCAGGCAAACCTGTAAAAATCCCAGCTATTGCATTTCCAATACCTTGTCCAATTAGTTCTCTATCAGAATTGTGCCTTGTTTGAGAAATATTATCTGCTACGAGAGAGGTAAGAAGGGAGTCAATAGCGCCAAGAACAGCAAGGACGAGTCCAGCTTTAAGAATTATTGGGAAGAAATTATCAAAGCTTGGATCTGGGAGACTTAATGAAAGCCCACCCTCTGGTATTGCGCCTATTCGGTCTAGGGAACTATCGCCAAAAAGAATTATTGATAAAGGTGTAACTATTAATAATGCTAAAAGAGGAGAGGGGACCCATTGACTGATTTTGCGGGGGGTCAGAAACACTATCGCAAGTGTCATTATTGCAACTGATATTGCAGCCCCATTCGGTTCGAAATTATTAACTAAAGTTGATAGAGACTCTAATACTCCCCCTCTAGTTGTGATCCCAAGTAAAGGTCCTATTTGAAGTGTAATTATGATTACTCCAATTCCAGACATAAAGCCTGAAACGACTGAGTATGGAACAAGTGTGATGTATTTACCAAGTCTTAGTAGGCCAAATAAAATCTGAAATAATCCTCCAATGACCACTGCAGCCATTACTAAAGGAAGAATTTCGCCAGCAGATAAATCTCTAGGTACTCCTACAGCCGCCAAGCTCGCAACTACTCCGGCAACTGTGACGCTCATCGGCCCAGTTGGACCACTTACTTGAGCAGGGGTTCCTCCAAACAATGCAGCAAGAAATCCAACTACGACTGCTCCGTAAAGGCCGTAAATAGCGCCTCCAGGCCCCAGCGCCGCATTACCAAACGCTAAAGCTAGTGGCAGTGCTACAACCGCAGCAGTCAAGCCTCCTAATACATCACCTCTGATATTTTTTAGGTGAAAGCCATTAATTAACGCCAATCGACTCTCCTTACTTGATTTAACTTAAATAAGCCTATCTCTTCAAGGTTCCATTAAAATTTGGAATCTAGACTTTTAAATACTTAATATTGACGAAAAATCATTGAAAAGATTGATTTTTACTAAGAATGCAAGGTGATTTTGATGGCATCAGATGGTTTTAAGGATTATTTCAAAATCCTTGGCGTTAGTAGAAATGCTACCGATAAAGAAATCAAAAGTGCTTTCAGGAAACTAGCTAGACAATTTCATCCTGATTTACATCCAGATGACAATAGGGCTGAGTCGGAATTCAAAGAAATTAATGAAGCTTATGAGATTCTTTCAGATGAGGATAAAAAAAAGTCTTATGAACAATTTCTAAATTATTGGTTTAAAAATAGAGATGGAAAGACGAGAGATTTTTATAGGGAAAAATCTGACCAGCGCTTTGATGAATATCTAAACTTTGACGATTTTCTGAGTGATTTAATTGGAAGATTTAGTGAGGTTGGCAAAGAAATTTACTCAAATATATATTTAGATAATAATGATCCATCATTAAATCTTGATGCTGAATTTAATTTACAGATTAGCTTTTTAGAAGCTTTGAATGGAACTAAAAAGAATCTTTTAGTGAATGGTGAACGCATCGAGGTGAAAATCCCACAAGGAATTGAAACAGGATCAAAAATACGTATTAAAAATAAAGGTAATATACAGTCTGGGAAAAGGAAAAGAGGAGATTTATTAGTTGAAGTCAGCATTAAGTCTCATCCAATTTGGAAAGTAAAAGGTTTAGATGTTTATGCAGATTTACCTATTTCTTTAGATGAATTAGCTTTGGGAGCAAATTTTTCGGTTGCCTCTCCTCAAGGAGATACATATATATCAATACCTTCTGGAAGTTTACCTGAGCAAAAATTGAGATTAAAAGGTCGAGGATTACACAATCTAGATACACAAGGAGATTTGTTTTTTACCCTAAAATTAAAGCTCCCTGAAAACTGGTCAGATGAGGAGTTGAGACTTCTTGAAAAGCTTCGATGTGTTCGAATAGATGAACCTCGTTCTAGTTGGTTCGATCAGGCTAGGACTTAAAGGAAGTAAAATGTAGTTATCTCTAATGTAGTTATCTCTATTGGTCAATATGGATCTTACTTATCGGCCCCGACGTCTTCGTAGAACAAACTCTTTAAGAGATATGGTTAGAGAGCATAGTGTCTCTGCATCTGACTTTATTTATCCTCTTTTTGTTCATGAAGGTTCAGATATTCAAGAAATACCAGCGATGCCAGGTGCATTTCGCTGGTCAATGGATGGCTTGGTTGATGAAGTTAAACGTGCTTGGAATCTAGGTATTAGATGTATCGTTCTATTCCCAAAAGTTCCTGATGAGCTGAAAACAGAAGATGGAGCTGAATGTTTTAATGAAAAAGGTTTAATACCAAGGGCTATTGAAAGATTGAAAATAGAAATACCTGAAATGTGTGTCATGACTGATGTCGCTTTAGATCCTTATTCTTGTGATGGTCATGATGGAATAGTTAGTAATCAAGGAATAATTTTGAATGATGAAACCGTTGATTATTTATGTAAACAAGCAGTGGTCCAAGCACAATCTGGAGCAGATTTAATTGGACCTAGTGACATGATGGATGGAAGAGTAGGAGCTATAAGAGAAGCTTTAGATGATGAAGGTTTTGAACATGTGGGAATAATTAGTTACACCGCAAAATATTCATCTGCCTATTACGGGCCTTTTAGAGAAGCTTTAGATTCTGCTCCTAGATCATTATCAAATAAGCCTATCCCAAAAAATAAAAATACCTATCAGATGGATCCAGCGAATGCTAGAGAAGCTATAACAGAAGCTCAACTTGATGAACAAGAGGGATCGGACATCCTAATGGTTAAACCTGGTTTGGCTTACTTAGATATTATTTATCGTTTAAGGGAAGAATCAGAATTACCAATCGCTGCATATAACGTTAGTGGAGAGTTTTCAATGGTCAAAGCTGCTGCTCAAAAAGGATGGATTGATGAAAAGGCAATAGTTTTAGAAACTTTATTGAGTTTTAAAAGAGCTGGAGCAAATTTGATCCTTACATATCATGCGTGTGATGCCGCAGGATGGTTAAAAGAATAATAGAGTTAATTAAGAAAATTATTAGAAATTTCAATTTTCAATCAAAAGTAATGCTAGAAAAACAGTCTGACTTAAATATTGAAAGAGTTCATCGGCTCGGCCACGTAGCTATAAGAGTGGATGATGTTGATAGGGCTAAAAGTTTTTATTTGAGCTTGGGAATGAAGCTCGTTTGGGATGATCCTGATTGGTGTTACTTAGAGACAGGAGAGAATAAAGATGGCCTTGCTTTGCTCGGTCCTGGCTATAAAGCTGCTGGTCCACATTTTGCATTTCATTTTACTAATAAGGATGAAATAGAGAGAATTCATTCTTCTTTAAAAAATCAAGGTGTACAGGTTGGCGCTTTGCATGATCATCGAGATGGAACTTCTTCTTTTTACTTGAAAGATACAGAAGGTAATTGGTTGGAAATGCTTTATCACCCATCAACAGGAATCCCAACAAATCAATAGAACTTAGGTAGACGAATGGGATTCACAATAAATCATGATGATTCTGAAAAAACACAAATAATTCTAGAGTCTTTGGAGTTACTTGAATGGCCAATAGTTTGTAGCCATTTGTCTACATTCGCGGTTACCCAACAAGGTCGTAATAAATGTAAAAGCTTTGATTTGCCATTAGATATATCTCTAAGCCAGGAGCTATTGTCCCAAACGTTAGAAATTGGATCATTAGACATTTCCCTTGATGGAGGAATATCTTTTGAAGGTGTTCATGATTTGGAAAATATTCTTTTGATATGTGCCAAAGGTGGTGTCGCAATAGGTGAGGATTTATTAAAAGTTGCTGATACTTTAAGGGCTGCTAGAAAATTACGAAAACTAATATTTGATCAATTAATACGTCCACAACTCTCTGAATTACTCAAAGACGTTGCAACTTTGCCTGATTTGCAAAAACTCCTCGAATTTGGCCTGGATGAAGGTGGGCGAATTGCAGATCGTGCTAGTTCAAAACTTTCTGAATTACGACGCCATAGGAATTCGGTACGTCTTCAAAGAAAAGATATTCTTCAAGATATTATCCGGAAATATGGTGGATTACTTCAAGATAATATTATCTCAGAGAGGTATGGAAGACCTGTTTTAGCATTTAAAGCTGGGACTTCCGATCAGATGAAAGGAATGGTTCATGATAGTTCAGCTTCAGGAAATACTATCTATGTCGAGCCACAAGTTGTCATATCAATAGGTAATCGTTTGGCTAAAATAGATTCTGAAATCTTAGATGAAGAGAGGAGACTTTTAGCTAATTGGAGTAAAGAGGTTGGGTTGAATGCCGATGTAATAGCTCATTTAGGAGAGATTCTTTTACAGATTGAGTTTGCATTGTCACGAGCACGTTACTCTAAATGGCTTAACGGGGTACCAGCAATTCTTGATGAAAAGGAAAATACACTATTTGAGATTAAAGGTTTTCGTCATCCTTTATTAGTATGGAATGATTTTCATGAGAAAAAAAATACAGTAGTTCCAACTAGTTTTGATGTTCCATCTGATTTAAAAGTTGTTGCAATTACAGGTCCTAATACTGGAGGTAAAACAGTTGCGTTAAAAAGTATTGGTCTAGCAGTTTTAATGGCAAAAGCAGGAATACTTTTGCCATGTACTGGCTCACCAAAATTACCCTGGTGTAAAAATGTTTTAGCTGATATTGGTGATGAGCAGTCATTACAGCAAAATTTATCTACATTTAGTGGACATATTCTTCGTATAAGTCGAATACTCGATGCCATAGCCTTTTCCCCTGGTACGACTCTTGTTCTTTTAGATGAAGTTGGAGCAGGAACTGATCCCTCTGAAGGTACAGCTTTGGCTATGGCGTTGTTAAAAATAATGGCGGATAGAGCACGATTAACTATTGCTACTACTCATTTTGGAGAATTAAAAGCACTGAAATATAGTGATTCAAGATTTGAAAATGCTTCAGTTTCTTTTGATAGTGAAACAATAAAACCAACCTTTCATTTGCAATGGGGAATTCCTGGTAGGAGTAATGCAATTGAGATTTCAAAAAGACTTGGTCTTGATTCGGAAGTGATAAAACGTGCTCAAGAGTTTATCAATCCTGCAAGCGTTGATAATGTTAATCAAGTTATTAAAGGCTTAGAAAAACAACGTGAGCGGCAACAATCAGCAGCTGAAGATGCCGCGGCTTTATTGGCAAAAACTGAATTATTACATGAAGAATTACTTGAGAGTTGGCAGAAACAACGTCAACAAACGGAGAAGTTTAATGAACAAGGAAGATTTAAACTGGAGTCATCAATTCGAGAAGGTCAAAAAGAAGTTAGACATTTGATTAAACGTTTGCGCGATCAAAATGCTAGTGGTGAAACAGCAAGAATTGCTGGTAAACGATTACGGCAAATGGAGAAGGGATATCGAAGCGATAGGCGGGTTCCTAATGTGCCGGGCTGGGTTCCCAAAATTGGGGATAAAGTTAGATTATCCTCTATAGGTAAAGCAGGTGAAATAATTTCTTTTTCAGATGATGGAATGCAATTAACAGTATTGTGTGGTGTATTTCGAAGCAAAATCAGTTTAACTGAAGTAGAAAGTCTTGATGGTCAAAAGGCCGAAATAACTCCAAGTGTGCAAGTAAAAACTTCGCAGGTAAGAAAGAATTTATCTTTAGTACGTACTAAAAAAAATACCTTAGATGTAAGAGGGTTACGCGTGCATGAAGCTGAGGGGGTAATTGAAGAAAAATTGAGAAATTGTTCCGGAGCTTTATGGGTTATTCATGGAATTGGTTCTGGAAAACTGAAAAAAGGTTTGAGGAAATGGTTTGATTCACTTTCATATATTGAAAAGGTAGCCGATGCTGAACCTCATGATGGCGGCCCTGGATGTAGTGTTGTGTGGATGGTTGATTGAAATTGAGGTGAAAGTTATAGCAGTTTTTTCAGCTCTTTAATTTAGCAAGGATGAATATAAGAATTATTATTTAGTTTATTGATTATAGATATTTCAAAATGCAATTTATTGATCAGGCTATTATTGATGTCAAAGCAGGTTCAGGTGGTGATGGTATCTCTGCTTTTAGAAGAGAAAAGTATGTTCCAGCAGGTGGTCCTGCTGGAGGGGATGGAGGACAAGGAGGAAATGTTGTTTTAGAGGCTGATGATAATTTGCAAACTCTTTTGGATTTCAAATTTCAGAAATTAATTTCTGCCGAGAATGGCCAACGAGGTGGTCCCAATAAATGCACTGGGGCATCAGGAAAAGACACTGTACTTAAAGTTCCATGCGGAACAGAAGTAAGACATCTTTCTACAAATATTATTCTTGGTGATTTAACTCATAAAGGCCAGCAACTTATTGTCGCGTTTGGTGGGAAAGGAGGTTTTGGTAACGCTCGCTATTTATCAAATAGCAATAGAGCTCCAGAAAAATTCACTGAAGGGAAAGTAGGGGAAGAATGGTCATTGCAATTGGAATTAAAACTTCTAGCAGAAGTTGGAATTATTGGTTTGCCCAATGCAGGCAAAAGTACTTTGATTTCTGTACTTTCCTCTGCAAGACCAAAGATTGCTGATTATCCATTTACAACTTTAATTCCTAATCTGGGAGTAGTAAGAAGACCCTCAGGAGATGGAACAGTTTTTGCCGATATTCCTGGTTTGATTTCTGGAGCCTCAAAAGGTATTGGATTAGGGCATGATTTTCTTCGACATATTGAACGGACAAAGGTTTTGCTTCATTTAATTGACTCAGCATCAACCGATCCGATAAATGATTTCAAAACCATTAATGAGGAATTAACGTCTTACGGTCATGGTTTGATCTCTAGGCCTAGAATTTTTGTTTTGAATAAAAAAGAACTATTAAATGAGAATGAAATTAAACAACTTCTAAATACAATTGAGAAAATAACTATGAAAAAGGTACATATAATTTCCGCGGTAACGAAATTTGGTTTGGATGATTTGTTGAGTTCTATTTGGAATGAACTTGGATATTAATTAATTGTTATGAGTGAATCATACCTACTTGTCTTACAGTTAATTTTTGGTCATAACTAAAGAGAGTTCTTAAAATTATGGATTTTTACAGTTGTTTTGATGGACAAGGAGAAATTATTGCTCGCTGTCAGACTGATCAAGATGTTAATGTTCTAAAGAAAATGGGTAGACCAATCGCTGAAGTACGTCAAATGAAAAATGAGGAGGCAGTTGTTTGCTCTTTAACTGGAAGTCCTTCAGATTTTAATATGGATTATTAATAGGAACTAATAGACCAAAAAAAGGAGGCTATTGCCTCCCTTTTTTTTGGTCTATTAGTTGTTTTAAATTTTAATCGTCGTATACCAGGCACTCTGGTTCGTCAGGGTTAGCGTCGCAGAATAGTTCCAGAGCATTTGGATCATGCTTGTCTTCAGGATGATGCTCCTTATATTCCTTGAGAGAATTAAGTTCATCTTCTAAATGGTGGAGCTTGGATTCATTTCCTTGAGCTTTTGCTTCTTGGATCTCGGATTCATCCTTTTTAATATGCTCGTCAATAGTTTTCATGGAGTCTTGTAAGAGCAGGATCGTTTGACTAACACAATAATTATGACGGAGGAATATTGCACGTGGTTTGTAAATTTGGTTGGATTTCCTCACCATTTCCTGACTTAAGACCTACAAAAAAGATCTTTTGTAGGTTTTCTCTTTCAATTGGTGATTTGGTTCATTTATTCAACCATCAGATATTTTTAGTTTCCTTTTGCTTTCTAAATAATCAAAAACGCTTTTATCTCCTATATCAGCTTCTGCTGGCAGGTTGAATTTCCTTATTCCCATTGATAGCAATAGCAAGGACGACAAAAGTAGCATTGCAAAAGTAAAACTTTCATTGGCTAATTGAGTTAAATATCCAATTAAAGAAATTGGAATAAAAATCGTTATCCCTATTGCCTCAATTCTTCTAAAACAAAAAAACTCTTTGAAACCTATCCCAGTTAAAGAAGCAAAAAGTGGACCGATAAGTAATATCGATTTTGGATTTTCTCTGAGACCATACATTAGATTTGTTACTCCAAAATGATATAAAAGTATCAATAATCCAATACAACCGAGTACCCAGAAAATTGTTAGTGTTTGATGTAAAGGTCTTAAATATATATGTATCCACTTAAGACTTAAACCTATACTTATTGACATGCATAATAGCCAAATCCATATTTGATGAGATCCATTGATAAACCATTGAGCTATTCCTATTGAAAAGAATAAGCCGCAGAACAGAATTGACAAGCGGTAAAATAAAACTTCTTTTTTATCATCAGAAGTTATTATGAAATCTCCATAAACTCCTTTAATTGAATTCGAAGATTGAAAGTAGGAATGTTCTTGTTTCATTTTTGATAATTAATGATTTACGATTTCGCTTATACTTTCACCTTTAGGAATAATACTACTTGGATTTAATGGAAATAATGCTCCAAAATAATCTTTTCTCCAAACATCTGCATCACATGTTTTTTTAATATTATATAAATTAAAAATAGTTTTTCTCCATTTAATTATATTTGGAAATGATTTCATTTGCTTCTTGCTGCACTTAAATAGTGGTTCATAAACAGACTCCCATCTGATCAGAGTAGGAAATAGCCTTATATCAGCAATTGTTAAATCTTGCCCACATAGCCAAGGCCCGTTTGACTTAAGACTGTCTTCTATAATATTTAAAGTAGCGAATAAATTTTTAGAAGCTTTTTCATAAGCTTTTTGGTTTCTAGCAAATCCACATTTATAAACTCCATTATTGATATTTTCTTGAATTAGAGTCTGCCATTTAATTATTTGTTTTTGATGTTTACTTGGGTTAAGGTCTATTTCTTGATCACATATAGGCCAGTTATTTAATATTTCGACAAGCTCAGCGCTTTCATTGTTTATAAGTCTTAATTTTGATTCGGGTTCATCATCTTGATCGAAAAGCATTGGTACTGTTGCTCTTCTTGATTGATGATTTCCGCATTTTCGATAAAGGTCTTGAAGGGTTTTACACCCTTTTATTGGAGGATCTAATATCCATCTTCCTCCCGCATTGTCTACTTGAGCAATATGAAGATTGATTGATTTCTTTAACCCTTTGATCTCGTAAATCATCCATGTTCTATGTGCCCAAGGGCAGCTTTTGCCTATAATCAAACCTGGTATTTGATTTGAAGCTCTACTTTCTAAATCTTCCTTGGTCGGAATTTGAATTTGTTTTGATAGGTTTATTGGCCTCTTGTAATTCCCACTGGAATCAGAGGGGGCAAGACCATTCATTAGAATTTTCCACTCAAAACCCCAAATTTGTCTCGCAACTTTTACAAATATTGGTGGTATGGCCATGAGTTTCTTTTAAGATTATTTTTATCTATGGGTTGTTGATGGATGATGCAGCTACAAGTACTTCTAGTGGCTGGAACGCATGGTAATGAAATAAATGGTATTTGGCTTTTCGATGAATGGAATAAATCATCCTTTTTAATAAATACTTACGGCATTAAAACTTTTAGGGTAATTGGAAATCCTGAGGCGAAAAAGGCTGGGAAAAGATATATTCACCATGATTTGAATAGGAGTTTTCAAGAAGAATTATTTTTAACTAGAAACTCTTCAAATTTCGAAGTCAGTAGAGCAAATGAATTAGTAAATCTTTTTGGGCAGACTGGAAAAAACCCCTGCCAAATAGCATTAGATTTTCACACAACTACAGCCTCAATGGGGAGCTGCTTAGTTGTTTATGGCAGAAGAGATGCAGATCTTGCTTTGGCTTCTTTAATACAAAATGAATTAGGTTTGCCAATATACCTTCATGAATCTGATCAAAAACAAACAGGTTTTCTAGTTGAATCTTGGCCTTGTGGGCTTGTGATAGAAATTGGACCAATAGGACAGGGCCTATTGAATTCGAGAATTATTTCACAGACAAAATTGATTCTTGAGTCTTTAATGGAACAAATTCATCAAGTTAAGAACCTCAACTGTTTTTTTCCTGAGAAGTTGATCATTCATAGGCACATTAAAAGCATCGATTTCCCAAGAGATGAACAAGGCAATATTGATGGATATGTGCATTCTCGAAGGCAATCAAAGGATTGGCAGGAATTAAAGAAAAACGATGAATTATTTTTTAAGTTGAATGGAGAAACTATTAGATTTGAAGAAGATGAATCTTATGTTCCTGTTTTTATAAATGAAGCGGCATATGCGGAAAAAAATATCGCTATGAGCTTCACAAAAAGAGAATTATGGGATTTTAAAAAAGAATGGAAGCAATCGCTCATTGATGTAGTTCATCAAAAGTAAGTTCTTTCGCTCCAATAAACAACTGCCCCTTGAGATTCTAATTGATCTTTTCTGTGACGAGCCTCACACAGAGGTACCCTCTCTTCAAGCTTATGTCCGTTAATTAGCCACTTGATTAGAACCAATTTTAACCTCAGAGGCTAAATCTTAAAAGAATCTTAAGACATCTTGTGTTCTTCTTGGGTTCAACCTACTGATTCTCTTCATAAATTGTCCTACATATAGTCCACAGAAAGGATCGTTTTCCTTTATTATCACGTCTGGCAGTCTAATTA
>QCHI01000003.1 GCA_003279655.1 Prochlorococcus sp. AG-402-A21
TCTTAATTATCAAGTCAAATCCAAGACCCGTTGTTTTTGAAAGTATTTCTTTTTTTAAAATACCTTTTTTAAATAAACTAATGATTATAATTATTGATTCAATAAAAAGAGAAAAAACTGAAAATATTAGGATTATGAAATTATTAGTTATTGATGTATCATTTTCTGAATTCTTGTTTTTCATTTTAGTAAGGTCCGTGATGAGTTGAGCATTCAGCTCCGCAATATGCACCTATATTAATCGCTTTGTCTAAATTCAGTTTCGCTGATAGAGCAACAGTAACTCCTCCCGCAAAGCAATCACCACATCCATAGCTGTCTATTTCTTTTGAGCTAGGTTTTATAGATTTGTATTTATGATTTTCAGGAAAAATTGTTCCACCTGATTTACCTCTTGTTGCTATGTATATATCTGGTTTAGGTAGAAGTTCTTCATAATTTATTTTCTCTCCAGGATCAAGACCGCTGCCAATTAATGCGTTGAGTTTGACTTTTGACATTTTTAAAATTTCCATACCTATCCTAGGAGTTGCAGAAAGGAATTTAGTTTTTCTTGCGAATTTTATTCCTTCTTTATCGGTGGCGGTAACAAAAATACCATCGTAATTTCTCATTTCACTCCAAGGTAGATTATCAGAACCGATTGGCTGTAATCTCTCTCCGATAACTGTAATTGCTCTTTCCCCATCTTTACTGATTAAGCTAATGCCTTTTCTAGTTGGTTTCTCACGCCAGGCTACTTTTAAATTCAAACCAAGTTTAGTAAGTCTTTCATAGCATTTTTCACCATAATTGTCTTTGCCCAATGATGTGATTAAGTCAATAGGTCCATTTATTAACCTTGCCATTTGAACAGCTGCTACTGCCGCACCCCCTGCTGCTTCTTCAAAGTAATCTTTTGCATGTGAAATTTGTCCCGCTATTGGAAGCTGATCAACCTTTAAGAATGTTACCCATTCAACATGACCGATCACAGCTAATTTAAGTTTAGGGAGGCTAAGAATTTCTTTAGGTGAATTAATTTTCATTCTTAACTTACTATATTATATCTAATCTATTAAGCTAGATTCATAAGTGGGCTATGACTTTTTTTATTCATAAAATAGATAAACTTTTTAATCTTTCTGATATATTATTTCTTATTAAATTATAAATTCTCTATGACAAGAGAGATTAAATGGTTGAAGTGGGTTTATTTGATTTTGGCTATATTAGGAGCCGTTTTACCTACACTTGCAAATATTGAATTTGCCAAAAGCTATGGACCTGCTTTTGATATTCAATTATTTATAGAGTTGGCTAATAATAATCCAGCTTCTCAGTCCCTATCTAGAGATCTTTTTATAGGTTCATCAGCTGTATTCGTTTGGATAATTTCTGAATCAAAGAGACTAGAGATGAAAAATCTATGGATTGTAATTTTAACCACATTTACTATTGCATTTGCTTTTTCAGCTCCTCTCTTTTTATATCTAAGGGAATTACGAATTGAAGAGATGAACAGAGATTAGATCGTTTGAAACTATTAGCTTTTTATTTGATTTTCTTACAAATAGGTAATAAAATAATAC
Organism: Prochlorococcus sp. AG-402-A21; assembly: GCA_003279655.1. Lineage (GTDB taxonomy): Bacteria > Cyanobacteriota > Cyanobacteriia > PCC-6307 > Cyanobiaceae > Prochlorococcus_B. The sequence goes on from QCHI01000003.1 coordinate 1,572, forward strand.
AAATAAGACTAACAATTAACCATAATTGAAATGCTGTGTCGTACATATCAATTAATTTTCCAGCCATCCATGGGACTATTAAAGAACTAATCCCAAAACATTGAGAATATAAAGCTATAGCGGAACCTCGGTATTTAATTGGAGAAGATTTTATAATTGCATCTGAGGCAGATGGTAGGAATATACATAAAGAAATTGTTAGAGGTAAGAAAGCTACAAGTATTAATAGATATCCGTTAAGCAAGAAATTAGAAAGTGATAAGAAAATAAAACCTATAAATAGTGATATTAGGCATAATTTGAATTTAAAAGTTGAATTTTTATTCCTTAAAATATAACCTACTGGCCATTGAAAAATGGCTAGTAGAATAAGTTTAATTGATAGTAATGTCGCTACTCTTTGCTCAATAAATGGTGTCCTTATTATACCGCCTTTTGCTAAATCCAATGGAAGAATACTTTGCAACAGACTCATTACTCCGGTTATAAATAGAGTTATCAACAATAAAGGAAATAACTTTTTTACCCAGTTTAGACTAGATTTTCTTTTAGTATGTTTGTACTTTACGTCTATATCTTCTTTGGTCTTATATTCGGTTTCGATTTCATTTATAGCTAGTTTATTTAATAAAAAGTTAAATATATATAACATGCATAAAATATCTATTAAATATATTATCCTTTTGAATTCAAAATACGTTCCTACTGTACCTAGCAAGATACCTAATGTGACTCCAATAGCGTCAGCACTTCTTGCAAGAGAATAACCTTCGCTTGATTTTATTGAGCTATCGCAACTTAATGGAATTGCTAATTCTACAGAAGGCCAATAAATTCCAGCTGCAGCTCCTAAAAAAAATTGACCACAAATGTAAGCTAAAAAATTTTGCGAATAAAAAAATATTAAATCCGATAATATTGCAATTAAACATGCAACTTTAATTGCTTTTCCATAGCTATAATTTTTATCAAGTAAATGCCCTGCCCCCAACCTTGTCGTTATACCAGCAAATGCAGCTGTAGTTATTCCGCTACCGATTTGCTCTGCTGAAAAACCTAAACTATTGAAAATTATTGGGCTTAAGTACAATACACCTCCTGCGCCTATTGCTGTCCATAAACGAGCCTTTATGATTAATCTTAGGGATGTAGGGAATCTCTCCCAATAATTGCTAATACTAGAAGTTGAGAACAAATTCATTCATTAAAAAATTAGTTGTTCTTGGAACAGTTGGAAGCTTACTAGCTTCTTATTCTGTTTATCCAAAACTTCAAGCAGCAGAGAGATTTGAAATTCATTTCGATGGAATGTCTATTCCCATTTCAATAAAAGAATTGATTGATTGGAGTAATGGTGCTGAGGAGAAAAATTCAGAATTGGCTAGCTGGCTTAATTTACTTGGCTTTAAGGAAAGGAAAGGTCTAGCAAAGTTTTTAAATACACCATTGGTAAGAGATAAAAGTATGGCAAGACAAATTTTGAGAAGTTGGTCTGGTCGAAAATTGCTTGATGAAGTAAGTGATCTAATACTTATGGATGAGGATAGTTCAGGCGAAAGTGTTCTCGATACTTTGGAAAACCTTTTAAATGAAAAGGATGAAGTAACAACTTTTGACCTTTTAAACTCACTTTCTGTTAAAGCAATTCATGTTGATTTGGATGGATGGATTGAAGTTGCTAATAACTGGAGAAGTGAATTAAATAAACAACAAAAACTCATATCCGATTTGGTCTCAATTAATGATTTATCAGTTAAAAAAGAAGACATAAATGTTATACCTCTTGAAATAAAAGAGACTGAATATGAATTAATTTCCTTATATGTCTCTCATCGAAATGAGCCTATAAATTTAGAGGTTTGGAACCCTTCCTCTAGGAAGAAAATTAGAAAAAATTGGGTTCTTTTAATGCCAGGTTTAGGAGGGGATCGTAATCATTTTAACTGGCTCGCAAGAAGTCTCAGTCACAATGGTTGGCCTGTTGTTGTCTTAGATCATCCAGGTAGTGATTCATTAGCATTAGAGGCCTTGGTAAAAGGAAGACTTCCTCTCCCAGGTGCGGAAGTTATTCCTGAACGTTTGAACGATATAGATAGTATTCTTATGGCAAAAAAATCAAAAAAAATTGATATTTCAGCAGAGAATGTTGTCTTAATGGGACATTCGTTAGGAGCACTGACTGCTATTTTGGCCTCAGGGGTAAATATAGATGACCAGCTTGAAAATAGATGCCAAAAGGCACTGGATAATCTTTCTCTTTCTAATTTATCTTCACTTTTACAATGTCAACTAATAGATATTGCTTTGTCAGAAAGGAAAGGTATAGAAAATCTTTCGGCTATTGTTGGTATGAATAGCTTTGGGAGTTTTTTGTGGCAAAAGAATTTAGATAATCAAATAAATATACCTCTTTTTCTTACTGGAGGAACTTTTGATTTAGTTACACCATCGATAAGTGAACAATTAGGACTATTGCTTTCTTTAAGTTCCAATCCTTTGAGTAGAGTCCTTTTAATTGAAGGGGCTAGTCATTTTTCACCTATTAGGGTAGAGGGACAGATGTATCAGTCTAAAGGTAAAGACTTGTTTAATCTCGGAGAATCAATTGTTGGATATCACCCACTATCTGTTCAGAGTTTATTGGCTTTTGAGATCATCAATTTTCTAAAAAAATTAGAAGAAAATAAATCAATCCCTTCGAATACTAATTTAACTAAAGGTGAGCTTAAGTTTCATATTTTGGAAAGGAATATAATTGAGAAACTGGTCAAGATTCAATAGCTAACCCTAGGATCAATATATGCAATAGCTATATCTATCCCTATACTAATCATGACAACAAGGCTAGATATTGTTACAATTATTCCTTGTACTACAGGATAATCTCTTTGGTTAATAGCCTCTTGAAGTCCAAGAGCAATTCCAGGCCATGAGAATGTTATTTCAATCAAAAGTGCTCCACCAATTAAAGAGGAAACGGTTAATCCAGTAATTGTCAATATTGGCAGAAGTGTATTTGGTAAAGCATGCTTAACTAATATTCTGGAGTCATTTATACCTCTACTTTTGGCAGCCTCAATATAATCTTTTTTTAAAACTTCTTCTAGATTTAATTTCAACGATCGACTGAATATTCCGCTTAATAATATTCCTAGAGTGACTGATGGTAGTATTAAATGTTTAATAGAACTAAAAATAATTGCAATATTCTTGTCTAAAATACTATCTAAAAGTATGAAACCAGTAATTGGGGGAGGAGGAATAGCACCAGGAGGCAATCTTCCACCAATGGGTAACCAACCTAGCCAAACAGCGAAGATAATTTGAATTAGCATTGCGGCCCAAAAAGGTGGTAAAGCATAGGTCCCAATGCCATAAATCCTTCCCCAAAAATCTATTCTGCCTTCTGGTTTAACTGCTCCTAAAAAACCAATAAAATAACCCACTAGTGATGCTATTAATATTGAAAATAAAGCTAATTCCAAACTTGCTGGAAGAGCCTTGGAAATAATTACTTTTACAGGTTCTTGTGTATTTAATGAGGTCCCTAAATCCCCATGAATTAATTGATTTAAATATTCAATATATTGATTAATTAGAGGTTTATCTAATCCAAGTTTAATTCTTAGACTTTCCCTTGCAAATTCATTAGCTCGAGTGCCTAGAATTGCATCTACAGGATCGCCTGGTGCAATTCTCAACAATATAAAAACTAAGCTAGAAATGATCCAAAGCATAATTGGTAATAGCGTTATTCTCGAAAGGAGATATTTGAAAAGTTCTTTTTTGGATGACAAAACTAATCTCTTTTTAAGTTTTTTAGTATAATTAATCCATCGCTTGAGAATTCTGGTTGACTTATATCTTTTAAAGACCAAGCTTTAGGATTAACTAGCCAAATTGGTAAGTAGGCGTTTCCTTGTGCTGCAAGTTTCTCAACTCTTATTAAATTAATTAACCTACTTTCTCCTTCTAGTTCTTCACTTTTTTCCAAGAGTTCTTGTACTTTATTATCACCCCAAAAACTACCACTGAATACAGCTTCTCCCTTTAGGCAAGAATTATTATTTATTTCATTACAACTTAATAAGGGAGTTAAGTATGCTTCTGGGTCAGGATATGCTCCAGTCCAATCTAATATAACGGCCTCAAAGGCCCCTTCGGAAAGTTGTTTGTAAACTGTTGTTGATTCAATTCCATTTAAAGTTATCTCTATACAATCAGATAGATCTCGTTTGATTTGATCTTTCCATGTAAGTGCAAGTAATTTATCAGCTGGTATATTAGATCGAAATGTTAATGGAATAGAAAGAATATCTCTTTCGCAGTAGCCTTCTTTTTTTAATAAAGATCTTGCAATATTAGGATTATATTTAGGCCATGGAGAAAACTCTTTTTTGTATAATTGAGGTGGAACTATTGATCTTAAGGGTTCTCTAGTTCCAAAACTTACTTGTTGACTAATTAGTTCTCTGTCAATTGTGTAGGAAAGAGCTTCCCTAATTGTTTTATTCTTTAAAGGTAATTTATTACTTTTAAATGTAATATATCCTATCTCTATTGGATCTCCTTCGCCTGATCTGAGTTGATCTTTATTAACCATATTATTTAAAGCTAATCGCTGCATATCATCGATAGAATTTGAGATTAGTACGTCAACTTCTTTCGTTTTTATAGCCCCAAAAAGAGTACTAGAATTGCTGTAATTTATAAAGTCAATTCCTTTATTTAGAGGTTTTTCTCCCCAATATTTGTTAAATGGCTTGATTATTTGTTGACTTGAATTGAAACTTTCTAAGAAGTATGGACCCGTTCCTATAAAATTTTTATTATTGAAACTATCTTTATAGTTTGAATATGAATTAGGAGATACAGGTGTTAAATTTACTGATGTTAAAAGACTTTTTAAAGAACTCGATGGTTTTTGTAATTTTATTCTTATAAGAAATTCATCTTTGACTTCAATAGATTCTATTTTGTCATTCAATAAGTAATTTAAAGTTCCTATTTCTCTGAAGCGATTAAGACTAAATGCCATGGCTTCTGCATTAAAAATACTTCCATCGTGAAAATAAATATTTTCTTTGAGTGGGATTTCTATTAGTAAACCATTTTTACTTACTTTTGGTAATTCTTTAGCCAAGCTTGGGTAAAGATTGCCTCCTTTATCTATTTTGTATAATGTATCTCCAAGAGCGCTTAATATTTGTAGTGTCCTAAGAGTATTCGCTTGAGCAGGATCAAGGGATTCAATTTTACCTGCACTAGCAACAATGATATTTTCTCTTTTCTTATTTTGAACACAAGATAACTGTAAAGTTATTAAGAGAATACCTGAAATTTTTAAAATATTTTTTATATAATTCTGTTTAAACATTTAGTGTAAGATTCTAAAGTTAAGTTATTTCTACCTGAGCAAAATAGCTATTGATTACCAGAAATTTGTTTAATCGATATCTCGAAGACAGGGGATCCATTAGGGTTGAGTGGCCATTTACGAACCCAACATTTTTCATAAGAATTATCTATACCTAATACTTGGAAAAGTTCTTCTTGATTATTTAGATAAACACAATCTCCTTGATTAATATTTTTTTCTGTTTCTTTTCTTGTTTTCTCAATTACGTTTTTGGATGTTGTCATGGTTTAGTTCTGAAAAGAAATTTAAGATAAATTTCCTTTGTTCTACTTATATAGTTAGCAACTTAATTGCGATTTGACTAGTTTTCGTTAGCTAAAGGCAACCCATCTTTGCGGCAATTCTCTTAACTTGTGACAAGTTTTCTATATCTAAAAGAGCATCTTCAAGTTGACCTTGATTAATCTTGTGAGTAATAACTACTATCTCTGCTTGTTTATCAGTTGCATCAAATTGCACAATTGATTCAATAGATATTTTTTTCTTTCCAAAAATAGTTCCGATTTCTCCAATCACGCCTGGACTATCTTCTGCGATAAGCCGTATGTAATTCTTTTTAGTTATTTCTTTCTTTTCTGCTATGTGACAACTCCTCCAACCTTTTGCTGATAGGAGAGGATCTAAATTAAAGATTTTGTCTTCACTCATAGACTGAATACCTGCAATGTTAAGTATGTCTGCAACAACAGCTGATGCAGTTGGACCGGATCCTGCACCTGGTCCGAAAAACATTACTTGGCCAATGGGATTCCCTTCTACAAGGATTGCATTGTTTACTCCATTTACCCCCGCTAATGGATTATCTTCAGGTACTAATGTTGGCTCAACCCAAACCGATAGTGGTTGACTGTTTTCAATTTTTGACTGAGGTTTTCCCTTCTCAGATATGGCTAAAAGCTTAATTCCGTAACCTAACTTTCTAGCGTAATTAACATCAATGGCTTCTAGTAGGTTTATTCCAATGGTTGGTATGTGAGCTCGATTAATTGCTCCACCAAAAGCAAGGCCACTAAGAATTGCAATTTTGTCAGCGGCGTCTGATCCCTCTACATCCGCGGCAGGATCACTTTCTGCATACCCAAGGGCCTGGGCATCTTTTAAAACTTCGGCATAATTAACTCCTTCTTTATCCATTCTGGAGAGGATGTAATTTGTTGTTCCATTTATTATTCCGCTGACTTTCGTTATCTGATTCCCCCCTAAAGATTGTTTTAAAGGCTCAATTATTGGAATCCCCCCTCCTACTGCTGCTTCAATAAGGACATAAACCCCAGCTGCTTTTGCTTCATTTGAAATCTCTTCTCCATGCCTTGCAATTACTGCTTTGTTAGCAGTAACAACAGATTTACCTGCTCTTATGGCTTGGATGATTAATGATTTTGCAGGCTCTATTCCGCCCATTACTTCAACAACTATTTGAATATTTGGATTATTTACTATTTCAATTGGGTTTGTTGTAAGTATTGAATCTGGGATGGATATATTTCTTTTCTTTTGGAGATTCCTTACTGCTACTCCGATAAGTTCCAGTTCTCCAACTAATGGATGCCTGTCATTTGGGCTGCTAATGATATTTGCAACACCCTGCCCAACAGTTCCTAGGCCAAGTAATCCGATACCAATTTTTTTCATGTTTTTATAAGGTGATAATTTTGTTTAAAGCTTATTTATTCATTCTCAGAGCTTGCTAGTGAGAGATTTTTTGCTTGAGCTTTCATTTTTAGGAAGATGTTGAGAAAACCATTTGCTCTCGATGGCGTTAAGCTTTTGCTTAGTCCTGTCATCTCAATAAATTTTTCATTTATAGAGAGTACTTCAAAAGGTGTTAGATCATTTAAACCTTTTATAAGAAAAGCTAGCAATCCTTTTGTTATGAGTGCGTCTGAATATCCTTTCCATTGAATTTTTCCATCCAAAAGAATTCCAAGAACATATACTTCTGAAATGCAACCTTTAACTTTAGTAGTCTCTAGGTGAAGATCTTCAGTTAGCAAGGGCAAACTTTTAGCTAACCATAAAATATATTCATAACGCCTTTTGGGATCTGAAGTTGATCGTAGACGATCTATAAGACTATCTAATGAATCACTCCCATAAGTATTGAAGAAAGGTTTTTCTTTAATTTCAGTCACCTCTTCGGTTCAAGCAATTGATACATATTAAAGTCTAACTAATTATTTAGTTGCTTCGATTTGATGCAGACCTTTTTCGCTAATCCATCCATTAAAAGGAACGTCCCATCGGTCTCTAGGCAATGGTTCTTTAGAAATGCAATTATTACTGATGACTACAAATGATGGTATTGAAAACCACAAATCTATTTGTCGAAGACGATCAAAGTATCCTCCTCCATAACCTAATCTGTATCCTTCTTGATCAATAGCTATCGCAGGGACAAATAGGATGGAAATATCATTAGGGTTAATAGCATTTTCTCTTTTTGGTGCAGGAATATTCTTTGCATCAATTTCTAATTTATTATTTGACCATTTATGATAGCTTATCCCTTTGGTTTTGGAACTAGAAGGTAGAGCAACTTTCTGATTATTAATTTCTTTAATAAATCTTATATCAATCTCACCTTTTAATGGCCAATAAATACCTATAAATTTTCCTTCTGAATGATATTTATTTAAAAGTATATTTAACGTTGATTTGACATTTATCTTTATTTTCTCATGTATTAATGATGTATTTGAATTTCGTATAAGCTTGAATTCTTTTCTTTTAATTTCTTTTTTTGATTTGATATCGTAATACATATTTTTCATAAAATAATATATTTTAATTATAGATTATCTTATTTAAGATAGATACCAGTTAGTGCTATTGCTAGCGCATCTGCTGCATCGTCTGGCTTTGGCGGCGAAGTGATTCTGAGTTCATTCATAACAGATTTTAAAACCTCATCTTTATCTGAATGACCATAACCAGTAACTGCAAGTTTGATTTGCATTGGTGGGAATTCTTGAATTGGGAGATTGTGCTTTCCTAAAGTCATCATTATCACTCCGCGTGCTTGAACAACACTAATTGTCGTGCTAGAGCGGTAGAAGAAAAACTTTTCTACCGCTGCAAAATTTGGATTCCATTTATTTATTATTGAGCTTAAATCACTTGAAATTTCTACAAGTCTTTTTTCTTCTTTGAGGTTTGATTTCGTTTCTATAATTCCGCAATCAAGCATTATTTTTTTTCCTTCTATTTCATCAATAATTCCATAACCTACTCTCGCCAGCCCTGGATCTATTCCTATTATCCGCACTTAATTAGTTGCAGCTAGTTCAAATGCAGATACGTCATTACTCTCATTCTTTTCAAATACTTTGCAAAAAGCTTTTATGACTCTATCGCCAGAATCAACTGTCTCAAGAGGATCTTTCCGAAGCCTATGCCTTAAAGCTGTCGAGACGACACGAGCAATATCTTCTTCAGTTACCTCTTTTCTCCCTTCAAAGGCTGCAAGGGCCCTGGCGGCTCTATTCGTGACAATATCGCCTCTAAGTCCATCAACATCAAGTTCGCCACAAACTGCAGAAATCCTTAGTCTGAGATCTTCATCGATAGAAACCTCGTCAAGTAAATTTTGAGCATCAATTACTTTTTGTTGAAGCGTGTCTTGTTTACCCTGAACCGAATCGCTAAAGGCTTCAGGATTATTGTCAAAGGCTGTGCGTTGATCAACAACTTGCACGCGAAGTTTTGCTTCCCTTACTGTTCTTACTTCGACACTCATCCCAAAACGATCAAGTAACTGTGGCCTTAATTCTCCTTCCTCAGGGTTACCTGAACCAATGAGTACAAACCTTGCAGGATGTCGAACAGAAATCCCTTCACGTTCCACTGTATTCCAGCCTGAGGCCGCAGAGTCTAGAAGTACGTCTACAAGGTGATCATCTAGCAAGTTGACTTCATCAACATAAAGCAGACCTCTGTTTGCTTTCGCTAGAAGTCCTGGTTCAAAAGCTCTAACCCCTTCACTAAGAGCCTTTTCAATATCAATAGTTCCACAAAGTCTATCCTCAGTAGCACCTAAGGGTAAATCAATCATCGGTACTTGTTTCTGACCTTTTTGAATTTCACCGCCACTGTCTATCCTTTCTCTTACATCATTGCTTTGAAGGTCTGGATCATCAAGAGAGCTGTTATAGGGATCTCCTTCAACGACTTCAATAGCAGGTAAAAGATCTGCAAGTGCCCTTATTGTCGTGGACTTCCCAGTGCCTCTATCACCCATTATCATTACACCGCCAATTCTAGGGTCAATAACATTTAAAAGAAGCGCTAGCTTCATTTCCTCCTGTCCAATCACTGAAGTGAATGGAAAAACTCTGCGTTTTCTAGTTGAACTCACTTTCTTAGTACTATTAACAAGATTGTTTCATAAGCAGGCCACTTTAGATTGAGAAAGTTCAAAAAAAAAATGATAATGAACAGCAAAAGTTTATTTAATACAGAAAAAAATCTAATTTGATTTACTTGATTTTTGATCTAGAACTAAAAAAGGGACTAATTCTGCCGATAAATTTCTTATCAACTCAGGCGATCTTGGATCATTAAATGGACCTTTGACTATAAAACTTGCGAATGCCTTTGAGTTGTTAGGAGTTTGAATTAGAGCAGTATCTGAATATGATATTCCAATATCACCAGTTTTGTTGTGAACTAAATAACCTTTTAATGAAAGATGATAGTCAGTGTCTTTAGATTCTTTTCCAAGACCTCTTAAAATACCAGAGGGTATTAATGTGTTTGTTTTTGACTTTCGCATTATTTCTCTGAAAATATCTCTAGAACTAATATTCAGTAGAAAACCATTATCTACAAGAGCCATTGCAAAAGATAGATCCTTGGTTGATGTAAGGTTTGTTCCGTCCAGGTCAGGTAGATAATTATTTATTTGTGTGTTTTTCAATCCAATTTCTTTGAACTTTTGATTGACTATTTTGATTCCTCCCAAACGTTTTATTAGTAAATTAGTTGCTGTATTATCACTAACTCTAATCATTTCAGAAGCCACTTCATAAACAGGAAAAACCTCTCCAATTTTTTGGTATGCCATCCAACCTGAACCGCCACCAATTGTATCTTCTGTAAGTATCAATTTTTCATTCCAAAATATTTCTTCTTTCTCTAGCATTGTAAGTAAAACAATTAGAATTGGGACCTTGATACTACTTGCCGCAGAGAGTTTGACGTCAGAGTTTATTTCTGCATAGACCTGATTGTCTAATGACAGAAAGAAGGCGCTAACATATAGATCTGGATTTTTTATTATAAGTTTTTCCCATTTATTAATTAACTTTTCTAGTTTTTCAAGCCTTTCTGATTTACCATTATAAAATAATGAAAAATCGAATTTTCTATTTTTCAGTTCTTTCTCAACTAACCTCTTTGATTTTCCTCCTATATTGATTTTCTCATTTATTTTATAGTTTTGATTAATAGGACCAAGAACTCTTAGTAAACTTCCAAGTAATACTGATAAGCCTATGCTTGTTAAAAATATATTCGTTATTACTTTGATGTGACTTTTCACTTTAAAATTAATAAATATAAATCATTGCTGTCTATTGTAGCTTGTTATTTTAATTCATCACCTTTGTTTTTTATTTTCCATCTTGTTTGGCTAATTATTCCCCTAATTAGTGCAACTTCGTCATCTTTTATCTCACCTCTTATAAGCAATTGTTTGATCTTCGCCATTCTAGCCTTATAGGTATGTTTCATCAAGAATCCAATATCAATTAAAAGATTACCTGCATCGTTAATACAATCTTCTAATTTATTCAAATTCGCAGGATGGCCTATTTCTTTATTAGGTTTTAATAAGCCAGGCTCATTAAATTGATTGAATTGATGAAGAACAATTGCTACTGCATGCGAAATATTTAGTGATGGATAATGCTCACTTGTATTGAGACTAATCACTTTATTTGCTTTTAGAAGCTCTTCGTTCGATAATCCTCGATCTTCCCTTCCGAAAACTAGAGCGATTGTCTCTTTTCTTTTGGATTTGAAAGCCCAATAAAAAGCGTCTTTATTTGAATTAAGAGGAATGTCTCCATGTTCTTTCCTTCCGCAACTAGCAATGATTCTTGAGCAGTCTGAAAGTGCTGAATTTAGATCGCTATAAACTTTCGCTTTTTCTAATATCTTTAATCCTCTGACAGCCATTTTTTTCGCTTCTTGATCTAAATAATCGCATTTAGGAGACACAAGTCTTAATTCATGAACACTAAAGTTTTCACATAGTCTCGCAACGCTTCCAATATTGATTGGACCTGCTGGTTCAACAAGTACTACTTTTAGGGTTTTTTTATTAACCATTATTAATTTAGTGTATGTAAATACGCCAATAAATCAGCCATTGATTGCGGTTCAATTTCAAAACTTGGCATCGGAGGCGTCAATCCCCGAATAACTTGATTAATAATCTTTTTATCACTCATCTCTTGGGTCGCTTCGTGGAGGTCGGGTCCTACAAACCCTTGAGCAGAAATCCCATGGCAACCTACACAATTGATTTTAAATAATTTGCTTCCTGATATCGCTTCCCCTTGAATAGATAAAGTTTCAGTTATGAAAGGATCTTCTTTAAAGCTTCCCATTGTCCAAAAAAGGATAAGGATCGCAACAGTGGCAGTAGCTAATAGAAATATTCGCAAAGAGCTAATCTTTTTATCCTGATTGATTAATGCTTTTGATGACGGAGTATTCACTAAAACCTCTTTGACATGAAAGAATTGTTAAAAGTAATCAAGAGAAATTCTAGCCAATGATTGAGCCTCTCCTATGTGGGATTGTTCTTGGACTTGTTCCCATAACATTATTAGGTCTTTTTGTTAGTGCATGGAATCAGTATCGTCGAAGCAGTTCAATGCCTGATTGGGAATAAGGAAAAGAAGAGAGGTGTTCCCATAAGACTTCTCTTTCAATAATTTCCATCCATTTTGTATTCTTGGCATTGATTTTGTCGAGCATTCGCATATCAAAGTAGTTGATTCTTTAATCCATTGTTTAGAAATTAAAAGTTCTTGAGCAAGCTCATATAAACCAGATTCGTATGGAGGGTCTAGAAAAATAAAATCAAATTTTGGATCAGGACTTTGAGAATTTTTAATAAACTCAATTTTTTTATTTTTTGGCCCCCTTTTGAGAAACGAAATCAATTCAATGCATTTGACTTCAACATGTATTGAATGATCCATTGTGTTTGATACTTCGATAAGGTTCCTTTTGCATGTTTTTGCTGTTTCTCTGTGATTTTCAATTGCAATTATTTTTTTTACACCTTTTTGAAGTGCTTCACATGCCATAACCCCACTTCCGCTACAAAGATCTAGCCAACTCGCTTCTTCGAGTTCGTTCCCAAGAATATTGATAATTGCTTCCCTTACTTTCGAGGACGTAGGCCTTGTCATTTGGCTTAAAGGACTCTCTATCCTTTTCCCAGAAATAAGTTTCAGTTTTCCTTTCAAGTTAAAAGTTAGTTTTTTTTAACCAATTAATCCAATTCAAAATAAGTTTCTGTCCTGCAATTCCAGATTTTTCGGGATGAAACTGAAAGGCACCTGTATTTTTATGCCAGACTATCGACGATACGTCAGTTTGACCATATTTTGTTGTAGCTACGATGTTTTTTTGTTCTAAAGGACATGCTGAATATGAATGGACGAAATACACCCAATTAGAATCAGGATATTTTTCTAAAATAGGACAATAGTTTGTTTTGTATATTGGCGCCCAACCAATATGAGGTATTCGTTCATTCTTTTCTTGAGGTAATCTACGTATATGACCTTTTATAACTCCTAAACCTTTTGAAGTTCCCTCATCACTAGTCTCAAATAATAACTGTAATCCCAAACATATTCCAATAAGTGGTTTACCATTATCTACCCATTCAATAATCGAAGGTATTAAATCAGTTTTACCTAAGTTAATCATTGCAGGATCAAAAGAACCTACTCCAGGGAGAATTAGAGCATCACAAGATTTGAGCGCTTTAATATCATTAATAATTTCCAAGGGTTGGTTAACCCTTTTAAATGCTTGTTGAACGGAAAAAAGATTACCCATTCCATAATCTATTAATCCAATTTTTGTCAATAGATTTACCTGTGAATCATTTGATAGAGCTCAGAAAAGTAAAGTCTAATTTGACATCAAAGATGTTTGGAGATCGTTCCAGATAGGGTCGCTTTAGGAACTGCTCCCACAACAGTATCTACTTTTTGGCCTCCTTTAAAGATCATTAAAGTTGGAATGCTTCTAATCCCATATTGACTTGCAACATTGGGATTCTCATCAGTATTTAATTTAAAAACTTTAATTTTGCCTTCGAAATCTTTAGAGATTTCTTCGACAATTGGAGCAACCATTCTGCATGGTCCGCACCATGGTGCCCAAAAATCGACCAAAACAGGCACATCGCTCTGGAGGACTTCTTGTTCGAAAGAGGAATCAGTTACTGCAGAAGCTGTGGACATACCTTAGAAGTCTTAAGAACTTGATCATAACAATTGTATTTTGCTTATAAAAAGTTTTTCTGTGATTTTTAAACGAAGTTTGAATATTGATTTGATTTTTTTAATAAGAAAAACCCGAACAGGTCGGGCATTTTGGTGTGTGAGGAGTGTAAGAGCAAAGGCTCTCACTACTCAATTCTAGTCAAAGTATTTAATTATGAAATCTTTCGGTATCTTTATTTTCCCATTCCAAGTTGTTGTGCTTTTTGGTAAATCTTACCCTCTGTTAACAAAGAAGGTGCAATAACAACTTCAACTTTTTGCATTTCTTTTATATCCGTAGCTCCTAGTGTCCCCATAGAGGTTTTAATTGCTCCTAATAAATTGTGGGTTCCATCATCAAGAATTGCTGGACCACAAAGAATGCTTTTTAAACTTCCTGTCGTTCCAACTTTAATCCTTGTTCCTCTAGGTAAAACAGGACTGGGAGTTGCCATACCCCAATGAAAACCCTTACCAGGAGCTTCCTGAGATCTTGCGATTGGGGATCCAATCATTACTGAGTCGGCTCCACAAGCTATACATTTGCAAATATCGCCACCAGTGATGATTCCACCATCAGCAATAATTGGAACATATTTTCCACTTTCTTTTTGAAAATCATCTCTTGCAGCAGCGCAATCAGAAATAGCTGTTGCTTGAGGGATGCCAACTCCCAATACGCCTCTTGAAGTACATGCTGCTCCTGGTCCGATACCAACCATTACTGCAGATGCCCCTGCTCTCATTAGCTTTAAAGAAACTTCATAAGTAACGCAATTACCTACCCCAACGGGTATTCCAATGTTTTCGCAAAAATCATTTAGGTCAAGATTCTGACTACCTTCTTTGCCCATATGTTCTGTAGAAACTACAGTTGCCTGAAGAAAAAACAAGTCCGCTTCTGACTCTTTGATTAAATCTTGATACCTAATTGCTGCTAAAGGTGTCCCGCTTACAGCAGCAATACCTCCACTTTCTTTTATTTCTTGAATTCTTTTTATAATTAATTCTTCTTTTATCGGTTTCTTGTAAATTTCTTGCATTAAAGGAACGAATTCATTATTTCCAATTGATTGGATTTTTGTTAGGACTTCCTGTGGATCTTCATACCTGGTTTGTACTCCTTCAAGATTTAAAACACCTAGGGCCCCTAACTTCGAAAGGGCGACAGCCATGTTTACATCTACAACACCATCCATCGCACTAGCGATTATGGGAATATCTCTTTCAATTCCTCCGATATTCCAATTGGTTCTTGTGATTTCAGGGTCAACTGTTCTTATTCCAGGAACTAATGCAATTTCATCAATTCCGTAGGCTCTTCTAACAGTTTTGGTGCGTCCTAGTTGAATATTCACACCTAAATTTTATAAGTTCTCGTCAAACTACCAACTGAAGTGCCAAATTGAGCAAATGTTGGGAATAGATAATCAAGATTTTGTTTATTTTTTCTTATTGAGCAGACAATTAGGTAAGGCTTTGAGTGGAATTTTGCTCTTTTTTTTGTAATTGATGATTTTGTTAGAGGTGATTTACTTTCAAAAATATGGTTATTCACTTTAAAAGGTTTATTAATGCTCAGATTTTCTTATAATTGGTAAAACCCTTATATATGGCTGATCCATTGGGACCTAATAGCGCTGGTCCCGGGGAATCCGATGATCGGATCATCCAGACTGACTTGAGAAACGAAATGTCGCGTTCCTACTTGGAATACGCGATGAGTGTGATTGTTGGAAGAGCTTTACCTGATTCCAGAGATGGACTTAAGCCAGTACATAGAAGAATTCTCTATGCAATGTATGAGCTAGGCCTGACAAATGATAGGCCATACAGAAAGTGCGCACGTGTGGTGGGAGAAGTTTTGGGTAAATTCCATCCCCATGGAGATACCGCCGTTTATGACGCTTTGGTGCGGATGGCGCAAGATTTTTCAATGCAGATGCCTCTGATTGATGGGCATGGGAACTTTGGATCTGTTGATAATGATCCCCCTGCAGCAATGAGATACACAGAATCTAGATTGCAATCTTTAACGACTGATAGCTTGCTTGAAGATATTGAATCTGAGACAGTTGATTTTGCCGATAATTTTGATGGATCTGTCCAAGAACCAACTGTTTTGCCAGCAAGAATTCCTCAGCTGTTATTAAACGGTTCATCTGGAATTGCTGTAGGTATGGCAACAAACATACCTCCTCATAATTTGGTCGAATTGATTAATGGATTGATGGCTTTAATCTCTAATCCTGAGTTAGAAGAAATCGAGTTGATGAATATTATTAAAGGTCCAGACTTTCCTACTGGGGGTCAGATACTTGGCAGAAGTGGAATTAAGGAAACATATCTTTCTGGTAGAGGATCAATAACAATGCGTGGCGTTGCTGAAATAGAAACTATTGAAAATCCAGGAAGGCCAGATAGGGATGCTGTGATAATAACTGCGCTTCCTTATCAAACAAACAAGGCAGCATTAATAGAACGAATCGCTGATATGGTTAACGATAAAAAACTTGAAGGCATAGCAGATATAAGAGATGAAAGTGATAGAGATGGAATGAGAATAGTTGTTGAATTAAGAAGAGATTCATATCCTCAAGTCGTTTTAAATAATTTATTTAAACTCACTCCTTTACAGACTAATTTTAGTGCAAATATGCTTTCATTAGTTAATGGCGAGCCAGTTATATTGTCACTTAGAAAGATGTTGAAAGTATTTTTAGATTTTAGAGTAGAAACTATTGAAAAAAGAACTAAATATCTTCTTAAGAAGGCAGAGAGTAGAGATCATATATTATTGGGTTTGTTATTAGCTTTAGATCAACTAGATGAAATAATTAGTCTTATTAGATCAGCCTCTGATTCGGCTACAGCGAAAAGGAAATTACAAGAACTGCATGGATTAACAGATATTCAGTCTGATGCTATTTTGCAAATGCAGCTAAGAAGACTGACCGCTTTAGAGGCAGATAAAATAAGACTTGAACATGACGATTTGGTTGCAAAAATAATAGATTTAAAGGATATTTTAAATAAAAAAGAAAGGGTATTTGAAATCACTAAAATAGAATTAAATGAAATAAAAGAAAAATATAATTTTCCAAGAAGAACAGAAATTCTTGATCTAGGTGGAGGTCTTGAGGATATTGATTTAATTGCGAATGAAAGATCAGTAGTTTTGTTGACCGAGACAGGATACTTAAAGAGAATGCCTGTTAATGAATTCGAAGCAACTAGTCGAGGTACGAGAGGCAAGGCAGGGACGCGAAGCCAAGGAGAGGAAGAGGTGAAAAAATTTATTAGTTGTAATGATCATGACAGCCTTCTCCTTTTTAGTGATAGAGGAGTCGCTTATGCTCTTCCTGCTTACAGAGTTCCTCAATGTAGTAGAACTGCAAAAGGGACTCCTATTGTTCAATTGCTACCAATTCCACGGGAAGAAGCTATTACTTCGTTGATTTCTGTGAGTTCTTATGATGATGAAAATTATTTATTGATGCTTACTAGGGGGGGGTATATAAAAAGAACACCTCTTTCAGCTTTCAGCAAGATAAGGGCTAATGGACTAATTGCAATAGGTTTAGAGGATGGTGATGCTTTAACTTGGGTTCGCTTAGCTGAGTCTGGCGATAGTGTATTGATTGGTTCGAAAAATGGAATGACAATACATTTTAGATTAAATGATTCTGAATTACGGCCATTAGGTAGAGCCGCAAGAGGGGTTAGGTCAATGAATCTTAAGACTGGAGATTCTCTTGTAAGTATGGATGTTTTATCTTCCGAGTTAGCAGATCATGTTGATAAAAGTGAACAAGAAGAACTAGAGGATGAGTCATCAGTTTCCGAAGGTCCTTGGGTACTTGTTGCCTCTGGAAGTGGGCTAGGGAAGAGAGTCCCTGTGACACAATTTCGGTTGCAAAAAAGAGCTGGAATGGGTTTAAGAGCAATAAAATTCAGAAAAAATGGAGATGAACTTGTAGGTTTAAGGGTTCTAGGTAAAGGAGAAGAATTATTGTTAGTTAGTGAAAGAGGAGTAATTGTTAGAACTAGTGCTGATAAAATTTCTCAACAATCCAGAGCTGCAACAGGGGTAAGAATTCAGAAGCTCGATAATGGTGACAAGTTGTCGGAGGTAGTTTTAGTGCCTCCAGAACAAATTAATGAAGAAGAAAAAGAATTATCCTCAACTAAGGACTCAATAAATACTGATCCATCGTCAAAAAATTGAAATTGAATAATTCTGCTGATGTATTAGTTATGGGAGCAGGACCAGCTGCTCTTTGCATCACTGCTGAGTTGGTTCAACAAGGACTTAATGTTCAGGCAATAGCTTCTAAGTCTCCTTTAGAACCTTGGCCAAATACATATGGGATCTGGGCCTCTGAACTTGAGTCTTTAAATCTGCAGGAATTATTGAAATATAGGTGGAAAGATACGGTTAGTTTCTTTGGAGATGGATTAAGTGAAAAGGGTAATGATTTTATAAATCATTACCTTGATTACGGCCTTTTTAATTCAATTAATTTTCAGGAGGCTCTTCTTGAGAGATGTAATGGACTTACTTGGCAAGTCGAAACTGTAAAGAATATTGATTTTAGTGAAAGAGAAACAGTTGTTATTTGCACTTCCGGGGAAAAATATTTCGCTAGGCTTGTCATTGATGCAAGCGGTCACAAAACCCCTTTTATTAGAAGGCCTAATCATGATCAAATAGCTAAGCAGGCGGCCTATGGTGTGGTTGGAAAATTTAGTTCTCCTCCTGTGGAGAAAAATCGTTTTGTATTAATGGATTTTAGACCAGACCATTTAAATGTAAATCAGTTGAGTGATCCACCTTCTTTCCTTTATGCAATGGACTTAGGTGATGGAAGTTATTTTGTTGAGGAAACATCCTTAGCATGTGCCCCTCCACTTTCATTTGAATCCTTAAAAACTAGATTAAATTTACGATTATCAAGTAAAGGAATTCAAATTGAGGAAATAATTCATGAAGAACATTGTCTTTTCCCTATGAATTTGCCATTGCCCTATAGAGATCAACCTCTTTTGGCCTTTGGAGGCTCGGCCAGCATGGTACACCCTGCTTCGGGATATCTTGTTGGATCCCTTTTAAGAAGAGCACCCTCACTAGCAAAGGAGATAGCAAAAGTAATCAAAAAGTATCCGCTTATGCCAACCTCTCAGATAGCTAGAAGAGGATGGAAAACTCTTTGGACAACCGAATTAGTTCAAAGACACCGTCTTTATCAATTCGGACTTCAAAGGCTAATGAGTTTTGACGAATCCTTATTAAGAGCTTTCTTTGATACTTTTTTTAAATTACCCAAAAAAGATTGGTACGGATATTTAACTAATACTCTTCCTTTACCAAGATTATTTATTGTCATGCTTAAATTATTTTCTATTGCTCCTTTGAAAGTTAGACTTGGCATGATTGGTTTTTTAATAAATTAGCAAGACAAAATTTATATTTTCTTTCTCCAATCTATAGGAGAAATCAAAGGAAATATACAATCCTCTTTTTCTATTTCTTCTATAACTTTCTCATTGATAATTTTATTATCTTTAATTGAATTGATTAACATCCAAAATCTTTTTAGATGCAAATGAATTCTTTCTCTTGCAAGCTCTGTAGTCGTTCCTGCCTTTAGAATAAAACTCCAATCTGATGATTGTGATAGTAAAAGTTCTCTTCCAGCTTGTTTAATTATTTTGATATGTGATGCTACTGTTAAACCTTCTGAGCAAATACTGACCATTTCTCTACCAGCTTTACTCCATTCATGAACAATCCAATCATTTGATTTGTTTAACCAATAATTATGAAAACCACCTTGTCCCCAACTAGATGGAGAAGGACTGCATAATTGGATTTTGGGAGTTAATTGAAGAGCCTCTTTTAATGTAATTAATTTAATACCTTCTTTTTGGGATTTAATAAATAAATAGGAGAGAAATTGTGGGCCTTCAAACCACCAATGACCAAAAAGTTCTGCATCAAATGGAGCGATTAAAAATGGTTCTATTTGCATTGATTCTTCAAGTTTTATAAGTTGTTTTTTTCTATCCTTTAAAAAATTCTCAGCATCTTTCTTAACACTTTCTTTTGCAGCTTGTGGGTCATATTCTTGTTTGTTTTCTAAAGATGTATTTTTAGCTGAAATCTTAAATAATTTTATTCCTAGGGGTCTTTTTTCCTTAAATCCTATTTTTTTTAGGTTCTCTGTTGATAAATCCCATCCCAAGTCTCTATGGAACTCTCTGTAGTTTGGGTTACCTGGATAACCATCTCTTGCTGACCAGACTGGAAGAGTTGATTCACTATCTCTACCAAAAAATGCTACTCCTCTTCTTGTGCAAATAGGAGCATATAAACCATATCTTGGCCTTGGATCTGCATTTAACAAGCCATGTCCATCAAGAACTGCATATCTAAGACCTGATTCAGCCATTAATTCATCTAAGCCTTCATAATAGGCACATTCAGGCAACCAGATACCCAATGGAGCTTTTGTGAAAAGGCGCTGATGCTCTCTTACAGCAGTTTTTAATTGAGCTCTTACTGTCTCAGGATTTTCTCTTAAAAGCGGAAGGTATCCATGAGTGGCTGCACAGGTGAGAATATCAATTACTTCTGATGCTTGTAATTTCTTAAATCTTCCTATTAAATCTCCTTTGCAGGTCTTCCAGCTTCCTAATTGACGTTTTAAGTGTTCTTTCAGATGTTGGACTGCTGCTATGCAAACTGTTTCTAATGTATTTAGAACTTTTAACCTTATAGCCACCCATTCTTCAAAGCGATTTTTTAATAAATCATCATCCAAAAGCGAAAGCAAAGTGGGCGATAAGCCTATTGTGATTTTTGGTGTTTGATCTTTTGCTCTATAGGCTTCTTCAAGTGTTTCTAAAAGTGGCAAATAACATTCCACTAGAGCTTGAAAGAACCAATCTTCCTCTAGGGAACCAGGTTCTTCTGATCTCACGTAAGGTAGATGGGCATGCAGGACCATGGCGAGATTGCCTTTAGTCATTAAAACTTCCAGATTTTGGTAATAGATCCTTTGATACTTATACTCTTTTGCCGCATTTGAAAAGATAAACTTTAAGTTGTAATCTTATTCTAGTTAAATTAGATACTTGAATATAACAAGGTTTTTATTTATCACTTTGTTTTTTATTTAATTTTAAATCTTAAATTTTTACTGTTTTAAAAAAAATCATATAAAAGGATAAGTTAAATAGTATGAAACTTAATATTTTTTGTAGAAACTTGTTAGAAATATACTACCATAAAAATAACTAGATCTTAATAAGATTTAGTTATTTTTATATATTTCATGCTATGGCCAAAGATCCAGGCCGAGTTTTAATTTTTGACACCACATTAAGGGATGGAGAACAATCCCCTGGTGCAAGTCTTAATTTAGAAGAAAAGTTAGCCATTGCTCAACAATTAGCAAGATTAGGAGTAGATGTTATTGAGGCAGGATTTCCTTTCGCTAGTCCTGGAGATTTTGCTGCAGTTCAGAAAATAGCTGAGCAAGTAGGAGGAGGAGAAGGACCTATTATTTGCGGACTATCAAGAGCCTCGAAACCTGATATCAAGGCTTGTGCTGATGCTATTGAGCCTGCTCCAAAAAAAAGGATTCATACCTTTATCGCAACAAGTGACATACATCTTGAACATAAATTAAGGAAATCCAGAAAGGACGTTCTTGCTATTGTTCCGGATATGGTTAGTTATGCTAAAGGTTTTGTTGATGATGTTGAATTCTCTTGTGAAGATGCAGCGAGAAGTGATTTAGACTTTCTATATGAAGTAATCGAATTAGCCATTTCTTCAGGAGCTAATACAATAAATATTCCAGATACCGTTGGTTATACAACTCCTGCTGAATTTGGTGATTTGATATTAAATATCAATAAAAATGTTCCAAATATTAATGAAGCTGTTCTTTCGGTTCATGGTCATAACGATTTAGGCCTTGCTGTCGCAAATTTTCTTGAAGCTGTAAAGAATGGAGCTAGGCAGCTCGAATGTACTATTAACGGCATTGGGGAGAGAGCAGGTAATGCTGCTTTAGAAGAATTGATAATGGCTCTTCATGTAAGAAGATCATATTTTAATCCGTTTTTCGGTAGACCTCCAGAATCTCCAACCCCTTTAACAGCAGTTAGAACAGAAGAAATAACTAAGTCTTCTCGTTTAGTTTCAAATTTAACCGGGATGGTAGTTCAGCCTAATAAAGCAATCGTTGGAGCAAACGCTTTTGCTCATGAATCTGGAATACATCAAGATGGTGTATTGAAAAATAGACTCACCTATGAAATTGTCGATGCAAAAACAGTTGGGTTGTCCGATAATAAAATTTCATTAGGGAAATTGAGTGGTAGGAGTGCTGTTCGGGCTAGACTAGAGGACCTTGGATATGATTTAAATAGAGAAGATCTTAATGATGCTTTCGCAAGGTTTAAAGACTTAGCTGACAGAAAAAGAGAGATAACAGATCGAGACTTAGAGGCAATTGTTAGTGAACAAGTTCAATTGCCAGAAGCTTTGTTCCAATTGAAATTAGTCCAAGTAAGTTGTGGAACATCTCTAATGCCCACTGCAACAGTAACTGTTCTTGGAGAAGATGGAGAAGAAAAAACAGCTGTTTCTTTAGGCACAGGTCCTGTTGATGCAGTAGTTCAAGCTCTAGACACTCTTACGGAAGAACCTAATGAGTTAATTGAATTCTCCGTGAAATCTGTTACGGAAGGTATAGATGCCTTAGGCGAAGTTACGATTCGCATAAGAAAAGCTGGAAAACTTTTCTCTGGTCATTCTGCTGATACTGATATTGTTGTTGCAGCAGCCCAAGCATACATAAATGCTCTTAATAGATTAGTAGCTGCTGAGGGAAGGAAATCCATTCATCCTCAATATGAATTGGCTCAGGTAGATAAAAAAGGGGTTTAAATCTTTTGTATTTGTTTTTCCAGCTATCAACAGATCAAATGAATATAGTTCCGTAAATTTTTTTAGAAAGATTGCTCAAAAATATTATCCAAAGATTAAGATGTAGTGTGACGGTTTTGTATGCGTACATAAATGGCTTTTAAAAGAAATCTTTATCGACTTACTGGACTCGATGGAACCCCCCATCATGTCCTAGACGCTCCCTATGAAAGTATTGATGCAGCACTTATTGCAGCAAGGATGTGGTGCAATGGGCAAGGATTGAGTTGCACAATTAAAGAAAGAGGCATAGGCGTACAAGTGCTTGCAGGGAATGGAACTTGGAGAACTGTTTGCTATCCATCTAATTGTTTGCAAATTTCTCTCGCGTAATACAAATTTTATGATTTTTTTTAAGAGAATATTTTTAAAAAAATGGGTCTAGGAATGCGCGGTTACTGGACATTAACTTGGTTTGGAATGATCTCAAATACACTTGCGATTCCTTTTATTGCCTATGTTGTTGGATCAGGACCTCCTCTTCAAACTGCCAATATTACACTGGCTATTAGTCTTGCCTGGCCAGCTGCTGTAACTGGGATTGTTGCTTCAGCAGGCCTATTTGCTCAAAGAGGATGGGGTGTGATTTTATCAATAGTTGCATTATCTATGACTCTTTCAGGAACTTTGCCTTACGGAATAATCAGATTAATTAAGGTGAATGATCTCCTTGGTATTAGTGGCTTATCATTGCTAATTGCTTTACTTAATTTATTAGCTTTACTTTACTGGTGTAGAAGAGGTCATAGACGAATTAGGCTTTAACTTGTTTGGGGTTTTCCAATAAATCTAATAGCATTTTATCTTGAATTAAAGCTGGGATATTTTAATCGTCTGTGACGCATTCTTCTCCATACTGATACAAATGCCCTGAGTATTATTTCTATTTCTGCTCTCGTTAAACTACTTTCTTTAAGTTGGCCATCAATTTGACGAGATTGAATTATTTTTCTAACTGTTTTGCAAGCATCTTTATCTGAAGAGGAAGCATCTAGCGCTCTCAATGCGGCCTCGCATCCATCTGCAAGCATGAGAATCCCAGTTTCTTTGGAATGAGGAATAGGTCCTTTGTATCTGAAACGTTTTTCAGAAGCAGAGGGATCACTTTCCCTAGCTTTATGAAGAAAATATCCCATTTTTAAAGTACCTTGATGTTCTGGGATGAAATCAGCTATTGGTGATGGAAGTCGATATCTTCTCGCAAGCTTTAAACCTTCATCTACATGGGCTTGAAGAATATCGGCACTTTTATATGGGTTTTTAATTTCTTCATGTGGATTAATTCCATCTTTTTGATTTTCAATAAACCAATTAGGAGCATGTAGTTTTCCTACGTCATGGTAGAGAGCTCCAGTTCTTATCAAATCAACATCAGCTCCTATGACTCTTGCCCCTTCCTCTGCAAGACTTAAAATTGTAAGTGTATGTTCAAATGTTCCTGGCGCTTCTCTAGATAAACGACGAAGTAAAGGACGTTCTTGATCGGCGAGCTCCATTAATCTTGCTCTAGTAAGTAAACCAAATGTATTTTCTAATATGGGAATAATTAATATTGTTACCATTAAAATTGCACTTATAATAAGTGTTTCATTGAAAATAGAATTAGGTTCGAAAGATATGTTGTTGAATTCTATATTCTTCTCTTTAATTATTTGATTGAAAATAAACCATTGTCCTAAAAGTGCACCAAAAGGTATGAAAACGGCTATTTGAAGAACTTGTGCCCGGCTTCTCATCCTTCTACCTAAAAATGCAACAAATGAACCTGCAATACAAGCAATTATTAGTCTAACTTCACTTGATCCATTAAGAGATGTTGGCCAGATAAGACTGGCAGCAGCTATCCACGCCAATGAAGTTGTTGTACCTATCCCTTGAGAAAGAAGTAGTGTGGGAGGCAATATTAATTGCATAGGACTTGCTAGAGGTCCAAGCCAATCTTTTGTTAATTGAACTAATAATAATAAAGCCAAAGATAGTAGTCCATGCCTAGCCTGTAACCTAGGCTTTTCTCTTCTCATTATCATAAGAAGTAACCCACAACTCCCCATTGATTCTGAGAAAGTTATTAACCACTTTAAGGGTCTTGGACTTCGGTTTACTTTGTTGAAATGCTCTAGAATATCAAATTCTTGTGAACTTATTGGCTCCCCTTTTTTTGATATTATTGTGCCTTCTTTAACTATTATTTTGTTTATACCATCTTGATCAATTAAATTTTCAAGCAATAAGTTGGTTTTTAAGAGATCAACTTTTAAATTACTTTTTTTATAGAAACTACTTGATAATATTTTTGCACCTAATGATCTTTTAGGGGAATCTTTTGTACCTAGATTTATTAATTGAAGTGAAGAAGCTTTTTCAAGTTGATCAAGTGCAAGTGTATTAATAATTCCTTGGGAAAGCATTTTTTTTGAAGCATTTCTTATCTCTTCTTTCCATCCTTCCCATTCACTATCTGAAACATTAATCAGCCAACTTTTCTCTGCATTTGTTGTATTAAATTCATTTTTACCCACCTCAAAATCATTATCTTTTAAAGTACGAAGTTTTTTGATTTTTTGGAAAATGGTCTTTTCTAAATTATTGGATTCATTCTTGTCTACTACTTGTACAAAATTTTCTTTTAAGCCTTGTTTCTTTTCTTTTAAAGCCTGCGTGTCTACTACCGTTGCATCTCTAGGCGCTATTTCATTGAATTGAGCAATATCTCCTGGTTTGAGATCGGGAACAGCAAGTAACTTATAACTAGAAAATATTGCTACTAATAGGCAGACCATTAATAAACCTAACTTGTCAGTGGCTGACCAGCGAAGTATTGGACGCCTGGGAGATTGACTCCCTAACCATATCCTCCAAATATTTTTTGGACTTGGTAATTTAGACACAGACTTGTTCACCTACGCCTAGCAATAGGTTTAATGCGTTGATTTATTGAAATTGTATTCATTTTATTTATGCCAAAAATTTTAGATGGTAAAAAACTCGCTCAGGAGATTGAATTCAAACTTCAACAGGCTATCGAATCTGGTTTGGAAGTTGCGGAAAGACCTCCTGGTCTTGCTGTCCTTAGAGTTGGTAATGATCCTGCCAGTGGAGTTTATGTCAATTACAAGGAAAAAGCATGTAATCGAATAGGTGTTAGAAGTTTTGCAAAGCATTTAAAAGAAGATATTTCATTGGAGGAACTGACAAAAACCATTAACAGCTTGAATCAAGAAAAGAATGTTGATGGAATTTTATTGCAACTTCCATTACCCTCTCATCTTGATGAGTCTACGTTGCTAAGGAGTATTGATCCTGATAAGGATGCTGATGGATTACACCCTTTGAATCTAGGAAGATTAATAAAAGGAGAAAAAGGCCCGAGATCGTGTACACCTGCAGGTGTTATGTCACTTCTTAAAAGAAATCAAATCAAAATTGAAGGGAAAAGAGCAGTAGTTGTTGGACGTAGCATTCTAGTTGGAAAGCCTATGGCTTTAATGCTTGAAGCTGCAAATGCCACTGTCACGATTGCTCATTCAAGGACTAGAGATTTACCTTCCTTAACTAGGGAAGCCGATTTACTTGTCGTAGCAGCTGGCAAGCCATATCTGATTGGTAAAAACCATGTCAGCGATAATTGCGTAGTTATTGATGTAGGCATTCACAGACTTCCCCCAGATCAAGAAAATACAAAAGAGCTCACAAAAACCAAACTTTGTGGAGATGTAAAGATATTTGAAATTGAAGATAAAGTAGCAGCTTATTCTCCTGTACCTGGCGGCGTAGGGCCTATGACAGTAACAATGCTGTTAGCAAATACCGTTGATAGGTGGCAGAAACATTGTGGATTACCTTTAACTATTAGTCATTTACTTCCATGAATCACGATGTCCTGAGAGAATTGGTGGGAATCGATTTTTTGCATGCAGGAAGCAATCGCTTCTTTTGACTTCGCTGAGTATCTAGAGAACGCTAGAGCTCGCGTTGAAGATGCGCTGGATGCGTCTCTGGGCCCTGAAAAGCCAGAAAAATTAAGAGAATCTATGCGCTATTCCCTTTTGGCGGGAGGGAAGAGATTAAGACCAATACTTTGTCTTGCTGCCTGCGAACTTGCTGGAGGCGAAGTTGAAAAAGCGCTGCCTACAGCAGTTGCTTTGGAAATGATTCATACAATGTCTCTTATACATGACGACCTACCTTCAATGGATAATGACGATCTTCGTCGAGGGCGTCCAACCAATCACAAAGTCTACGGAGATGCGGTAGCCATACTTGCTGGGGATGCTCTATTGACTAGAGCTTTTGAGATGGTATCAATTCGAACAGAGGGAATACCTTCAGAGAGATTATTGAAAATAGTTGGTGAACTTTCTTTAGTGGCAGGTGCTCCTGGACTAGTGGGAGGACAAGTAGTCGATCTCGATTGTGAAGGGAGAGAAGTCGATCTAGAAACTTTGGAGTACATTCACCTTCATAAAACAGGTGCTCTGCTCAAGGCATGTGTCACTTGCGGAGCATTGATTGGAGGAGCGGATGAGAAGCTTTTGGAAGCACTAAGTGTTTATGCGAGAGGGATTGGCTTGGCATTTCAAATAATTGATGACATTCTTGATGTAACAGCAAGTAGTGAAGTATTGGGTAAAACAGCAGGAAAGGATTTAATTGCTGATAAGACTACTTATCCCAAATTACTTGGTCTTGATGAATCAAGAAGGAGAGCAGATCTTTTAGTCGCTAAAGCAAAAAATGCGCTTAATCCTTGGCCAGAAAAATCAAAACCTCTTCTTGCATTGGCTGATTACATCACAAGTAGAGATAGATGAATCTTAATTCAGATTTCGAATTTCAATTTATTTATATTCTTGATAATGCTGTATTGGCCTGGGGCCTAGCAGCATGTGGACTTGCTCAATTTTCTAAATTATTATTTGAATTGATTTTTAAGCAAAGGTGGAGACCGTCAGTACTTATCGAAACAGGAGGGATGCCTTCAAGTCATTCTGCTTTGGTGACAGGAACAGCTGCAGGAGTTGGTCTTCAGCTTGGTTTTAATGATCCAGTATTTGCTTTGGCTTCAACAATTGCTTTTATTGTGATGTACGACGCTTCAGGAATAAGAAGATCGGCAGGCTTAACAGCAGCAAAAGTTAATCAAATCACAAAAAATAATTCCAATGAATTGTCTTCAGAAACTACTTTAAAAGAATCTTTGGGGCACACAAAAATCGAGGTATTGGTAGGAAGTCTTCTTGGACCAACTGTTGCTTTGCCAGGTATTTTCTTTATTGGTTCCCCTTTGCATATTTTGCAAATGATTGGATTAGTTTCTTTGTGAAAGAAGTAAAAGAAAAAGAGGATTGTGTTTTTTTAACTAAGGACCAAGAAAAATCTCTTAAATTATTCTGTGAATGGCTAAAGGCCCCATATTCCTTTAAACCCTTTGTAATGAAAGGTTTTGCAGGTAGCGGCAAAACATATTTATCGATGAAATTATTAAAAAAGGTCGATGAGTTAGGTTTGTGTTGGACCGTGGTTGCTCCAACTCATAAAGCTGTAGGTGTATTAAGAGAGGGTCTGAAAAATGAATCTATTCAACCCACATGGTTCCCCTCTACCATTCACCGCTTGCTTCGACTTAAGTTAAAAAGACAGGCGGATGTAGAAATATGT
Organism: Prochlorococcus sp. AG-402-A21; assembly: GCA_003279655.1. Taxonomy (GTDB): domain Bacteria; phylum Cyanobacteriota; class Cyanobacteriia; order PCC-6307; family Cyanobiaceae; genus Prochlorococcus_B. The sequence continues at coordinate 30,163 of QCHI01000003.1, forward strand.
GAAAAAACTGATCAAACCGATAACTCTTTGGAAAATTTAGGACTTGTTTTAATTGATGAGGCATCAATGATTGATTCCAAATTATTGGAGATAACTCTTGAATGCGCAAGATGTAACTCTACTAGATTGGTTTTTGTTGGTGATCCTGCTCAACTCCCGCCAGTGGGAGAAAGTTCTAGCTCAGTTTTTTTAATGAAAAGAGCTGTAAATACTGAGCTTAGGGAAGTTGTGCGTCATCAAGGACCTGTTCTTAAATTGGCAAAAATAATTAGAGACGGGCAAATCCCTTGTAATCAGCCACCAATTGTGCCAGTTATTAATACTAAGAAAGGTAATGTTGGAATATTAGATAGAACAAGTTGGCTTGAAAGAGCCAAATCAGCACTGAGGTTGTCTTCCTTAGAGGATGATTACGATAGAGCAAGAATTTTGTGTTATACGAATCGCATTGTTGACAATTTGGTTCCTCATGCAAGAAGAGCTATTCATGGTGATATGGCAGATCAATACCAGGTTTTACCTGGGGAGGTTTTAATAAGCCGTAAAGCTGTAATGGTAAATGCGTCTTTAAATGAGGATGAGCTTGGAGAAGACCCAGATATTTTGATTAGTTCCAATAGAGAGATGGTTGTAGAAGATGTGATTCCAAATAGTTTTGACTTGGCCTCTTTAGGCATCTGTCAAGATTTTGACAATCCTTTGCCTGTTATTGAAACTCAGATAGCTAAAGTTAGCTGTGATCAAAAAGAATTTTCTTTGAGGTTGATTCCCCAAATAGGTTCTAAATCTCGCGGTGATTTGGACCTCTCTTTGAATGAATTGAGCAATCTGGCAAGAGAAAGAGGGAAAAAAAATAGTGCTTCGATTTGGAAACTTTTCTTTTTTATCAGAGATTCATTCGCATCTTTAGGTCCTGCTTCTGTCCTTACAATTCACAGGAGTCAAGGAAGTACTTTTGGAGAAGTGTTCATAACTTCTGATGTATTTTGGCCTAAAGATCTTGAATTTAGAAGAAGGCTTGTATATGTTGCTGTAAGCAGAGCGAGTAAAGCGGTATGGATTGTTGGTGATAATACAAACAAGACTAATCAAGGTCTTTTAGAGAAATTATTAACCGAGTAATTTAGAAAATCTTATTTTTAAAAACAGTTTTACTTTAGGCAAACTTCATAATGCTTCTCTTCCAATTTTCTAGAATAAGAGGTGAACTTGCCCAATGAAGGTGTATCCAACTTGCATGAATTAAATGATTACAAAAACCTTCATTTTTAATATCTATATTCCATCCTTTGATATCCCATAGTGGATTTATGTTTGAATTATACTTTTCATTAATTATTTCCCAGCGATGAAATTCATGTCCGATGAATTTATTTCCAGGAATTGCAATAGGACTGTTGTTTTTACTGGTTGCTTCTCTATAACCAATTTTTAAATTACCTTTTTTAACCTTAAAAGGTAGTACTCCAGACATTAAATGTTCTTTCCCTTCAATATCAAATATACTTTTACCCAAAAGCATCAGTCCGCCACATTCGGCATATATAGGAAACTTTTTTGAAAATATTTTTATTGAGTTAAGGCTTTTTGTTGAATTACTCAATTGGTTTGCATGTTGCTCTGGAAAACCACCAGGTATTATTAACCCTTTGGCTTCTTTTGGAATCTGTTCGTTTTCAAGAGGTTTCCAAGTAATTGTTGGCATACCGTTTTCTTCTAATAATTCTTTTGTTTCTTGGTACTTAAAATGGAAAGCATCATCTTCAGCAATAGCAATTGGGTGAATCAATCCTGGTGCTTTCTTTGGTAAAAAGCTAATTGTTTTGTTGTTAGATGCTGGAGGTAATAAAAGCTTTCTAAAACTTTTGATGTCAAGATAATCTTGGGCTATTGATGCCCATTTCTTAACTTTAATTTCTAAATCCAGAATTTCATGAGCTGGAGCTAAACCTAAATGCCTTACTGGAAGATGTAAGTCTTTGCAATTAGGAATGCAACCTAATGACTTTATATTGATGCGATTAAGAACTTCCAATAATATTTTTTCATGTCTAGGACTTTGAACATTATTGAGAACAACCCCTGCAATTTTTAATTCTTTATCATGTTCTGTAAATCCTTTTATTAAAGCTGCTATTGACGCTGCCTTCCCTCTGGAATCAACAATAAGGATTACTGGCAAACTTAAAACTTTAGCTAATTCAGCTGTGCTACCTTTTGAATTACTTCCAATTCCATCGAATAACCCCATCACCCCTTCGATAAAAGAATAATCAGTTAATCCTCCAAAGTGATTGAAATTTTCTTTAACCCAATTTTCACCAGAGAGAATTAAATCAAGATTTCGGCAAGTTTTTTTTGAAACTGCTGTGAGTTGTTGAGGGTCTAAATAATCAGGTCCAACTTTAAAAGTCTGGACTGTTTTATTTATACTTTTTAACCAAGAAATTAAAAGGAGACTTAAAAGGGTTTTACCACTATTACTAGATATACCAGAGATTATGCATGCCATTTAAAGACTATAACTCGTTGAATTGATTAATTAAATCAAGCATTTGTTTCGCTATTGGTGCTGCACTAGCAAGTAAAGGGCTCGTATTACCTCTACTGCTGGAGAGTAAGCGAGCAACATCATTTTCTAAAGAATTTTTTTGAATAGGAACGACTTGTTCAATAAGTTCCATTCTTGCCATTCCCCCAGCTTCTAATCTCATACATTCCCCAGATTCTGATGCGAGGATTACACAAATATCATTGTTTTGTTTGTTTTTAGCTTTTGCAATTAATCTCAAACCAACTATTTGACCAGGATTTATGCTTGGCATGCCAATAGGTAGGGATGTAATACCAACTTCAACAAGATTTTTGTCAGGGCGAAGATAAGTAACTTTCAGCTGATCTTTTTTTGAGAAGATGCAATTTTCAAGTTTCCAATTGAGGCGATCAGCAATCCATGCAGCAAGTAAAAGACCTTGAACTGTTTGCGAGCCTTCAATATCGATGTCAATTTTTTGTAAGTTATTAAGAGCATCTCTTCTTTGAAGTGGATCAAATACCATCGCTAAAGTTTCTCTCCATGCTCTAAGACGAAGCCAATTTAGGTCGTTAACAGCTTGACCAGATTGAATTCTTTGAAGTAATAAATTTAAGCAGACTTCTGGTTCACCTAGCGCAGTGTCAATAATTAATCTTCGATTTGGGAGCGCTAGAGCATTAAGAAATTCAGGGGCTTCATCAATTCTTCCATTCCACCACAACCAAGAGGGAAGTTCATTAGGAACAAGAGTTTCAACAATTTCAAGTCCATCATTGATTGCGGCTTTATTACCTCTTAAAACAATTACGTCGCCACAAGCTGTTTTACCGCCACCTTCTTCAGGAAGAGGACAATATGCTGCTACTAAAGTTTCTAAATTATTTTCATTTTCAATTGTTGGTGCAATAGTTATAAATCTTCTAGGTTGCAAATTACTTATTGAGGTGTCAATGTGTTGCCCCCTCAAGTCTTCTACATTTTTAATTAACTCTTCAGATTGAATTGCAGATTGAACTCTGAAATCTAGTGGTGAGGTGCTGTTAGGTAGATTTCCTTTTAAAATAATTTCTCTTGCAGCTTCTATAAGATCGTTCCTTTGACTACCTACTACTGGGCCAGATATTTTTCCGGTTTTGACTAATTTTTGTTCAATCCAAGCAGGTTGCCAGACAATTAAACAAAAAGTGTTAGCTCCTTTATCTCCTCTCTCGTCATGAGACCAGAGTTGCTCAAGATAAGTAGGGATTTCGGCTGGAGGTAACTGAAGAGGAGTTTGTAGCGTTAATTGAGGAGACATTTAATTTGGTTCGAATAAAAGATTTAGGTTAAATTTTTTCAAGGTCTTCTCCACAAAAGCTGATCTTTGCCAATCAGTAAATCTGATTCAGTAGGTCCCCATGTTCTTGATTCATATTGGTATACAGGTAATTCCCATGGTGAATCCTCAATCTTCTCTAGCAGTGGAGTATATAAACGCCATGCAGCTTCTACTTCATCGCTTCGAGTAAATAATGTTGGATCTCCAAGCATTGCATCTGCAAGGAGTCTTACATACCCCTCGTCTGATGGTTCTCCAAAGGATTCGTCATATGAAAACTCCATATTTACAGGTCTGCTTCTCATGCCAGATCCTGGTGACTTGACCTCAAAACTAAATTCAGCTCCTTCATTAGGTTGAATTCTGAGAATTAATTGGTTTGATGTTGGGCATCCTCCTGCTGCATCAAAAAGGTGAACAGGAGCTTCTCTAAAAGTAAGAACAACCTCACTAAGTCTTTTGGCTAATCGTTTACCTGTCCTCACATAAAAAGGAACTCCCTGCCATCTCCAATTATCTATGAAAAGCTTCATGGCTACATATGTTTCGGTTGTGCTGTTTGGATTAACACCTGGTTCTTCTCTATACCCAAGAAGTGGATCTTCATTGCTGCCGCCCCTTGAGTACTGTCCCCTAACGCAACATTCCCAAGGTTTTTCTTCATTAGCAAGCTTGATTGCCTGAAGAACTTTAGCTTTTTCATTCCTTATTGCTTCTGGATCAAAATGTCCAGGTGGTTCCATTGCTGTAAGAGCAAGCATTTGAGTTAAATGGTTTTGAACCATATCCCTTAGAGCTCCTGAAGATTCGTAATATCCAGCGCGATCTTCAACTCCAACTGTTTCGGAACTAGTAATTTGAACACTCGAGATATAGTTCCTATTCCAAATAGGTTCAAAAATCGTATTTGCAAATCTGAGAACAAGAATATTTTGAACGGTTTCTTTGCCTAAATAATGATCTATTCGAAATATTTGACTTTCTTGAGCACAACCCTGAACTAGAGAATTCAGTGACTGAGCGCTATTAAAGTCTCTTCCAAACGGTTTTTCAATTACAACTCTGCTTCGTTTAGGGTCTTTCAATAATCCTGCGGCAGCTAAAGCTCTACAGCCACTTCCGTAGAATTTGGGAGATACTGAAAGGTAAAAGGTTCTATGGCCGTGAGTTGCTCTTAACTTATCAATTATTTCAAGTCTTTCCCCGAGCTTTACGAGGTGTTCTGGTTGTTGCAGGTCTACAGGTTCATAGAAAAGATTTTGTGAAAATAGTTCCCATTCTTTGGGACTTTCTTTTATTTGAGAAGAAAGAGCTTCTTCCATTTTTTCTTTAAATATTTCATCAGTCCATGGTCTTCTTGCACAGCCTAAAACTGCAAACTCACTTGGTAATCTGCGTTGCTTGAAAAGCTCAAATAGAGCAGGAACAAGTTTCCTGTGAGTTAGATCTCCTGAGGCACCAAAAATCACCAGACATTGAGGCGGAACTACCCTCTCTTGGCGTAGACCAATTCTCAATGGATTTGTTACTGGCATGCTCATTGATAAATTCCTTGCCAATTAAACTAAAAATATTATCCAATTTGCTTCTAATCATCCGGACTTTTTGGTGTTCGGATGTTCAAAAACAAAATTGATATTTATTGATTAAATATAGAAAAAATATTTCTAAAGTAATTAATAATTATCGCTTTCCAGACTTTTTTATTTTTCTAGTAAGTCTCAGCATGCCATCTGCCTGCTTTTCTGAGTTTAGGTCTAAGTTCAGACCAGTCCAAACCTTTTGCAGCAGCTGCAGTTGTCATTGCCTCGTCTATCCCTGGCTCCATTCCTTTTAATCCACACAAGTAAATATGAGTTTTAGGATTCTCAATCATATTGAATATTTCTTCAGCATATTCAAGGACCCTGTCCTGAATGTACATTCTTCCTCCTTTTGTATTCTTTTGTTCTCTACTGATTGCTTTGGTATATCTAAGATTTTCGGGAAATTTTGATTTGTAGTGTTCAAAATCAGAATCGTAAAGCAGGTTAGCTGTTTTTGGTGCACCCATAAATAACCAAGCTTTTCCTTTGAAATTCCACTTATGTTTTTCAATTTCGGTAGGTTCAAACATTCTTCTTAAATATGCTCTCATTGGTGCTATTCCAGTACCTGTGGCAAGCATTATTATGTTTGAATCTTCTTCCTCTGGAAGAAGCATCTCTTTGCCTACTGGTCCGCTAATTTTTACTTTATCTCCAGGGGATAGGTTACAAAGATAAGTAGAGCAAACCCCATTTATTGTTTCACCATCTTTTTCGTACTGAAGTTGGCGAACACACAAAGATAGTGTATTTCCTGCAAAGTTATCACCATATCTTGTGCTAGCAATTGAATAAAGTCTTGGCCTATGAGGCTTGCCTTTTGCATCTTCCCCTGCGGCAAGTATTCCGCAACTTTGACCTTCAACATATTTAAAGTCCGGGTCTCCACCTGATAAATCGAAAGTTATATGTTGAACTTTACCTATCGCTCCTTCTTTTAGAGCTGAATAATTTTCAGTTACTGTTCCTATGAAAGGTGCTTTTGGTTTATAAGTATTAACTGGTACATCTGCATGTGGTTTCTTTGCAGCAGCAGGTTTTGCAGGAACAACAGGTTTAGAGGGAGCAGTAGCTTTAGTAGGAGCAGTAGCTTTAGCAGGAGCAGCTGAAGCTTTAACAGTAGGATTAACTTTCTCGCTCAGAGCATTTTTACCAGTCCGAAGCATTGCTCCAAATGAATATTGTCTGCGAATTAGGTAGAAAAAACCAATTATGATAGGAATATGTGCAAGACCACCAATAACTACCTTTGTCTCTGAGTAAGCCATAGAAACTTAAATTAGAAGGTGAGATTACCAAGAAGAGGTGACTTTTAACGGTTTTATCTTGAAATTACTAATTTGTTAGTTCACCTTTTGAGACCGTCACAAGATCATTTTTATTCTTAGACCTACCTAATAAAGGACTTTTAGTGATTGTGAATATTGAATTGAGTAATGGAATATTTTTTCTTTTTCTTTTTATTTTTGTAATTTCATATGAAAAAGGGTTTTATTAATATTTGACAGATTGAGAAAATTAAGGCATTAAAAAAAATTCTAAACTACTCGCCATAGAAGTTTTTAATGTTTAAAGAAATTTTATTTATAGCCCCAAGGGGATTCGAACCCCTGTCGCCTCCGTGAAAGGGAGGTGTCCTAGGCCTCTAGACGATGGGGCCAGATACAGTGATTAATCACTCATTAAGTAATTGATATCACAAATGAAAGTTACGGGCCAGCGTTGCCAATCGTCAAGGGTTCTTGATCCTTGTTTTGACCACGCCACACAGGAACGGTGAAGTAGAAACATGCGCCTTCAGTTGGTTTAGAAACTACCCAGATCTTCCCTCCATGTACTTCAACAATTCTTCTACAAACTGAAAGACCAATGCCAAAGCCGATTGTCTCTTGAGAAGTTTGTGGAAGCCTCACTCGATCAACAAATATTCTTTGTTGTTCTTCTTGGGGGATACCCGGCCCATTATCTCGAACAATTACTTCAACCCATTGATTTGTTCTGTGAAGCATTGTTATAAAAATTTCACCTTCGTCTTCAGAAAACTTCAAAGCATTTTCTATGAGGTTCAACAAAACCTGCATCATTCGTCTTTGATCTGCGAAAACCTGAGGTAAATCAGATGGAATATCTGTATTTATTTTTATTTTGCGATTAAACCATAGCTTTTCAAGCTCAAGAATTGCTTCAGCAGATATGTTTGCAAGATCAACTTTCTGAGGATTAAACAAAGTTTCCCAACGAGTGCTGCCAACTTCCAATAGGTCTTTTGAAAGTAATTCAATTTCTTCTAGCCTTCTTTTCAGGACTTCTTGAAATTTATTCATGCTGATTTGGCCGAGTTTTTGGCTTTGAAGTGCTAAACCAGCAGCAGTTAATGGAGTTCTCAATTCATGAGCAACCATCCTTAGTAGACTTTCCTGAGAATGTATCTTTTTAGTAAGTGTTTCGTTCTCTTGTCGAAGAACTAGAAGATCATCCTCAAGCAGAAGTTCTTTTTGTGTTTGATTGGATTCAAGTGATTTAGACCTTAAATTTATTTCTATCCCTTTGGTTATTCCTTCATGTTGCCATCTTGGAACCCAAGTTTTAACTTGTTCGAAAAGTGAACTTCCTGCGAAAATTTGTTTAGGTGAGGGTTCTAATTTAATTAATGCAGGGATTGCCACTAACTTATAAAGCTCAAGTAATTCAGGATTCTCAGATGGATCTGAAACTTCTAGAGTGACGTTGAATTCACAATCTTCACTCTTTAAATATTCAGTCAACGCTAAAATATCTCTCCTTGAGAGATGGTGACGAGTAGCCACAAGCAACAGTTTTAACTGCCGTCTATCTTTAGCTTCGGCACTATTCACAGTGTCGAGCGAATTAAATAATTACGTATACCTTAAGGTAATGAGACTCATTTTAGGTGTTAGCTAATAATTAAGTGAATACTTTTTAAATCTCTCAATCCCAGGAAATGGCTATTTCTTCTTCATCTGGCATTGGAAGAACTAAACATTCTTCATTAGGTATTGATAGACTTAGGATTGATTTTGATAGTAATTTAAAGCGGTGGTTTGGTCGAAATATTGGTTTGTGGCATTCTAAGAGACAATATTTTTTTGATGATGAAAAGGCTATTAATTTGGAAATGTATATTAATGTAGCCAAGTTAATTCAGAGCGATTCGGAATTTGAAAGCTATCATTTTAAGTGGTGGTGCGATGATGAGAAAGCTTTTTTTATTAAAAGGCCAAATTATAAAAGTGAAGGAGAAATAACGGCTCGACTTCAAGGCCATCAATTAATTCGTGATTGTTCTTATTTGTCTGATTCTTCAGGTATCTCAAATATTAGGCAAGTTGATGAACACGAATTGATTTTTGAGTCTAATTACGATAACTGGCATGTATTAGAACATACACGCTTAATAGATCAGGACAAGTTTAGATCAAGGACAATTTATAGCTGGTTTGAAGATAAGTTGAAGATAGTTGAAAATCATCACGAAATAAGGATTAAGAATCCCAACTGAGGAGTTTATGAAATCTGTTTTCATGAGCCTCAATGTATATTATATAAGACAATTGCAAGTGGAAAATTCTTGATAGATTTTTTGCTTCATTAGATGTTTTTTACGGGCTAAAATCAATTGAGAAAAATGAAAAAATCTCCAAGAAAAAAAATCTTGGCTATATCTATTTTTGTGGCTTCTATACTTTTAACAAGTTGTAGTTCCTCAATAAAGTCGGAGTCTAATCAAAGTAGGAATAAAGTTGATAAAAAGGAAATTAATATCATTCCCGCTAGTGATGAAGATATCTTTCTATACAGGCAAATAGGCATAAGCTATTTGTGTATGGCGAGACAGATTGAAGTTGAATTCCCTAAGGCTATTTCCATTGCTGCTAAAAATTATGCACTGCTTATTTCAAGCAGGCATGGTGGACTGATTAAAGAATTAGGTAGTGAAAAATTACCCGAAAAAAATATTTATAATGGTGCAATTATACAACTTCTTGATGGAGCTATTAGAACTTGTCCTGAGATGGTTCCAGAAGAAGATAAGAAAAAATTCAAGAAAACTGTTGAACAATTAAACAAAAAGAAATAAGATATTTTTCGAAATTAGAAAATTATTTAATATGTCAACACAGAAATCTATTAAATTAACAGAATATGTTGAATATCCTTTCTTGATCCCAAGTATAAATTTAGATTTTAATATTCGCAAGGATTATGTTCTTGTTCAAGCTTCAATGATAATTAAGCCTAAGTTCAAAGAATTTTCAAAGCTTATTTTGCAGGGTAATAAAATTAAATTGTTGTCAATATCAATTGACGAAAATGAATTATCGTCTGAAGAGTATGTAATTTCAAATAATGAATTGATTATTGATAAAACTCCACTATCAGTATTTAAATTAAAAATAATATCCCAAATAGATCCTTACAGAAATACATCACTGGAAGGCTTGTATTTAAGCTCAGGAATGTTGACAACGCAATGTGAGGCTGAAGGATTTAGAAGTATATGCTATCATCCTGATAGGCCTGATGTATTAAGTAAGTATACTGTTAGAGTAGAGGCGGAAAAATCTTTGTATCCTATATTATTGTCAAATGGTAATAAGAAGTATACTGGTTATTTAAAGAATAATAATCATAGACATGAAGTTATATGGGAAGACCCGTTCCCTAAACCTAGCTATTTATTCGCTTTAGTAGCTGGTAAATTAAATGCAGTTCCCGATAAATATTTTACGAATAGTGGAAGATTAATTGATATCATGATTTACGTTGAGGCTGGAGATGAAAAATATACAAAACATGCTATTAAATCTCTAAAGAAAGCAATGAGATGGGATGAGGATAATTATGGACTTGAGTATGATTTAGATGAATATAAGATTGTTGCAGTAAGACATTTTAATATGGGTGCAATGGAAAATAAGGGACTAAATATTTTCAATTCTAAATTGATATTAGCCGACTCAAAGACTGCAACTGATGATGAACTAGAGAGAATAGAAAGCGTGATAGCACACGAGTATTTTCATAATTGGACTGGAAATAGAATTACATGTCGAGATTGGTTTCAGCTTTCCTTAAAAGAAGGATTGACAGTCTATAGAGATCAATCTTTTACTTCGGATCTGCATAGTTCCGGAATAAAAAGAATAGAAGATGTTTCATTCCTTAGGAATCATCAATTTGTCGAAGATGAGGGACCCACCTCACATGCTGTTAAGCCTAAAGAATATGTTGCTATTGATAATTTTTATACCACAACAATATATGAAAAAGGTGCTGAGTTGATAAGGATGCTAGAGCTTTTGCTAGGAAAAGAAAAGTTTATGAAAGGTATAAATTTTTATATTAGAACTTTTGATGGTAGTGCTGCTACAACTGAGGATTTTGTTAATTCATTAATTGAAGGTGCGTATTTAGGCTTAAGAAATTGTACTTTTGATCTAAAGAAATTTATAAATTGGTATTATGAACCAGGTACACCTAAAGTTTATATAAATCAATCATGGGATTCAAATAAATCAATTTTAAATGTTTCTTTTGAGCAGAAATTAGATAGAAACAAAACAAATGAAAATATTGAAATGGTTATTCCAATTCTATATTCTTGTTTTAGCAGAGAAAAAGGAGGAAAAGCTATTGTAGAAGATAAATTATTTGTTCTAGATAAAAATAAAAAGAATCTACAAATAAAGGCTTTATCTGATGAGAAAGTTGCGCCGGTTTTATCAATATTCAGAAATTTCTCTTCACCAGTTTTGTGGGAATCTGATCTATCAATAGCTGACCATTTGTTCCTTTTTCTATACGATAACGATTATTTTTCAAGGTGGGATTCTGGTCAGTTTTTGATGCGTGAGATTATTAAAAATAGGATTAATAACCAGTTAAAAAATGAGATAGAAGTTGAGTTTATGAATGCTATCAAACAGTCCATTAATTTTTGGGCAAGTAATGATCCTTTTTTCTTGGCAACTCTTTTAACGATACCCGGATTTGCAGAGTTGGAATATTTATTTGAAAGAGTTGACCCAATAAGTATTTATAAAGAGTCTTTGAATTTCCAAGTTTCAATTGGTAAGGAAATTCTTCAGGAGTTACAGATTCTATCTGTAAACTTATTGCCTAATGTTAATAAAGAATGGCCAATGGGTAAAGGGGAAAGAAAACTATTAGGAACTATTTGGTCTTATTTGGCTCTTGCAGGAGAAGGGAAAGTTCAAAGGAATTGTGTTGAATCAATTAGTAATTCTTCAATGACCCTTTCAAGGGCAGCACTAGTAGCATTGAAGCCGCTTGATAGCCCTGAGACAGAGGAAGCTTCTAAGTTGTTTTATAATCGTTGGAAAGAAAATCCTGTAGTTTTAGACTCATGGTTCGCTTATGAGGCATCAAGATCTAACAAGCAAGGAATAGTTGCTATTGAAAAATTATTATCACATTCTAAATTTGATTGGAAGGCTCCTAATGCAATAAGGGCTGTTCTAGGAGGATTTAGTAAAAATATTGAACTATTTCATTCTCTAGATGGGCAAGGTTATCTCTTTATGGCAGAAAAATTAATAGAGGTAGATAAAATCAATCCAATAACAGCTTCAAGAATGGTAAAAACTTTTAGTAAGTGGAAAACTTATAAAGAGAAAAATAAGGAAAATATGTATAAATCAATATTAAAAATAAATAAAGCAAATATATCCTCAAACACTAGAGAAGTCGTAGAACTGATTTTAAAGTAAATTTGAAATCATCTGAACATTGAGCTGACAGAACTTTCTTCATGAATCCTCCAGATAGCTTCCCCAAGCATATTTGCAACTGATAAGACTTTCAATTGGGAGAAATGTAGATCATCTGCTACTGGAATACTATTGGTAACAATAACTTGTTCAAAAAGCCCTTTTTTCGAAAGTCTTTCGTAAGCAGGTGGAGAGAAAACAGCATGAGATGCACATGCGATAACATTTTTTGCACCTTCTTTCCTAAGTAATTCAGCTCCTGCGCAAATTGTGCCTCCAGTGTCAATCATGTCATCAATTAATATTGCAGTCTTGCCATAAACCTCTCCAATAACAGTGAGGCTTTCTGCAACATTGTGCCCTGAGCGTCGCTTATCAATGATAGCTAGAGGTGAATCCTTCATTTGCTTAGCGAACGCCCTTGCTCTGGCAACACCACCTACATCAGGAGAGACGACTACAATTTCTTCAAGTTTCATAGTTGATAGATAATCAACTAAAACCGGTGAACCATATATGTGATCACAGGGAATGTCGAAATAACCTTGTATTTGTGCAGAATGTAAATCCATTGCTAGAACTCTGTCTACACCTGATTTGACAAGAATATTTGCGGTTAGCTTTGCAGTTATTGATTCTCTACCTGCTGTCTTTCTGTCTGCTCTGGCATAACCAAAATATGGAATTACAGCTGTAATTTGCCTTGCAGATGCTCTTTTGCAAGCATCCACCATGATCATAAGCTCCATTAAGCTGTCATTAACTGGAGCGCAAGTTGGTTGTATAAGAAAAACATCACAGCCTCTAATTGATTGCTGGATTTGAACATAGAGTTCTCCATCCGCAAACCTTTTTGAAACTAGAGGGACATTTGTTATCCCCATATAAGTCGCAATTTCTTTGGCTAATGCTGTATTTGATGTGCCACTAATCAATCTAAGTCTATTAGTGTCATGCTTTAGACTAGTAGGCTCAGGATGTGCTGCAGTGATAAAACTGGTCACGGTTCCACCGCAAGCAAGAAATAATATTTACCAATCTACCGTTATGTTCGATACATGATCATGGAAAAACTTTTTTAAATTCTTTTTTTATCACGTTCTATTCTCTGAGTTGAACGTAGGAACCATTGCTGTATCTTATGTTTGGGCTTCTTGAGTAAAAGAAATTTCTTCTGAAGAATTTCCTTTTGAAAACATTAATAATTTGAATTCCTGTAAAGGAATAAGGACTTAGGCGGCGATTCTGCTGAAAATAGATAGGTAAAGAGATCTTGATTTAGTCGTTTGTGTTCTCATATGTTTGAGGTAGATGGAATGAAAAATTTAAAATCTCAAGATAAATCATCTTTAGTGTCAAGGCTTACTTCAAATTTAAATCAATTCTTGCAAGTAAATTATGCTATTAATTGAATAAATTATATTAAGAATTTTATTTTAACTTATAAAAAAATTAGTTTTCATAACTAAAAGTTTAAATCATAAAAGATTTATTGTAATTAAAATAATAAATCTATTTTTTCAAGTCTTCCTTTATTAGCGAAATTATTAGGTTCGAAATATATCAATAAAATAGCTCTATAAAATAATTTGAATTAAGAAAAAAAATAGCATTATTAGTTTTTCTTTCCTATTTTTTAGATATAACAAAAAGTAAAATTGGAAAGAAATTCAGGAATCCTACTACATCCAACCTCACTACCTGATAGCCCAGTCTGCGGTAGCTTTGGTAAACCTGCTCGAGTATGGCTTAATGAACTCGCAGAATCAGGGATAGGCGTTTGGCAATTTTTACCTCTAGCTCCTCCTGATTCATTTGGATCTCCATATAGTTCTCCATCAAGCTTCGCTTTCAACCCATGGTTTCTCGATGAAAATGATTTAGTTAGAGATGGCTTTTTGGCTAATAATCTAGAAAATTTTTCTTCTAAAAATGATGATTTTGATGTGAGAGTTGATTCTCAAGTGGCTAATTCAAAGGTTAAATTTTTACGTTCTTCTTTGGTTGATTATTGGGATAAACAAAATAAAATCATTCAAGATGAGTTTGAAATATGGTGCTCAAAACAATTTTGGTTAGACGATCACTCCATATTCATGGAACTAAAGATTCAAAACGAAAATCTTCCATGGTGGAAATGGCCAGATAAATATGCAGTTCGGGATAAGAGAGAATTAGAAAATTGGAAAAAAAATAACAAAAGACAATTGTTAGGTCATAATTTGCTCCAATGGCATTTATACAGGCAGTGGAATTCAATCAGAAAACTTGCAAAAAAATTAGGAATCTTGTTGTTTGGAGATCTTCCTTTTTATGTATCAAAAGATAGTGCTGATGTATGGAGTAATCGATCATTATTTTCTATTTTAAATAATTCAGATACATATCTTCAAAGTGGAGTACCACCTGATTATTTCTCATCTACCGGTCAACTTTGGGGGAACCCCGTTTATCGTTGGAATAGGCATAAAGCTAGCAAATTTAGATGGTGGAGAAAAAGAATTGCAAGACACTTAGAACAGGTTGATTTTTTACGGCTTGATCATTTTCGTGCTCTTGAAGCTTTTTGGGCTATTCCTGGAAAAGATAAAACAGCTGAGAATGGATTTTGGTTGCCTTCTCCTGGGAAAGAGATACTGGGTTTAATCAAAAAAGATTGCAGTGGTTCACTTCCTTTAGTTGCTGAAGATTTAGGTCTTATAACCTCAAAAGTTGAAAAGTTACGCGATGACTATGAATTAGCAGGAATGAAGATACTTCAATTTGCTTTTGATGGGAATTTAGATAATCCCTATTTGCCAGAGAATATTAAAGATGAAAATTGGATTGTTTATACAGGAACCCACGATAATTCAACTTCTCTTGGTTGGTGGAGAGAAATGGATGAAGATAAAAGAGAACAAATTAGAGAAAGGATTCTTAATTATGAGAAACCTTTCTCTTCTTGGGATTTGATTCGTATTGGGATGGAAACAAAAGCGAAACTATTTGTAGCTCCAATGCAAGATTTATTAAACCTTGATGATAGTTCTAGATTAAATAAACCTGGCACAATAGATAATAATTGGTCATGGAGATTATCGAGAAATGATTTAAATATAAAAGAAGGTTTAAAAAAATATGGTGAATTAGCTAAAGTTTACAAAAGATAAAATCACTTTCATTTTTGATCGTTAATGATAGTTCGATTGTTGATATCAGTCTTTTCTATCAGAATTGGTTCAGTCGAAATACTATTTATTTTTAAAAGATATTTTTGTTGACTATTAAGTGCTAATATCGATAAAAGCATAAAGATTAAATATAATAAACTTCCAATCCAACTACTCAGAAAGTCTATATTTATAAAATTAAATTTAAGCCTTGATACATTATTAATACTAACTTTTTGTGTTAATATAGCATCTAGACTTCCTTTTTCTAAATTGAGCTCAACCTCAAGACATTTCAGCATTGAAGTCAAATAGGTTGACTCTGGTAAATATTTTTTCCATCCATTTTCAATTGCTATTAATACATTTCTTGAAATTTTGGTCATCTCTGATAATTTCTCTAATGAAATCCCAGCTTTCTTTCTTTGCGTTATAAATAAATTAATTGCCTCTGAAAATTCATTATCAATGTCAGGTTTATATTGCGAGCCTGATAAGGCTGACGAGGATTTTTTAAAAGGAAAATTTAAAGCCATAAAATGCAAATATTTTTAATTAAGAATAGGAATCCATTCTTCTTTCTTTAGCTCCCTCCAAGTTCCTTCTTTTAGTCCATTTAATTTTATATTTGATATTGCGATTCTTTGCAAATCTTCAACTGGGTGACCAAGAAGAGTTGCTATTCTGCGGATTTGTCGGTTTCTTCCTTCTTTTAGGATCACTTTAAGAAGAGTCTTGCTATTAACAATATCCATAACTTCTATTTTCGCTGGCATTGTCATTTTGCCATCAAGTAAAATCCCTTTTCTCCAAGTATTTAATATTGATTGACATGGTTTCCCACTTACCCAAACAAGATATGTCTTTGTGTGGGAGTACTTCGGATGCGTAAGTCTAAGGGTTAAGTCTCCATTATTGGTCAATATAATGGCACCTCTGCTATCGAAATCGAGCCTTCCAACTGGATGTATCCCAAAACGAAGATTTGATGGAATTAAATTTAAAATTGTTTTCCTTCCATGATTATCTTTGCAGCTAGAAATAACTCCATAAGGTTTATTCAATAGAAAAACTTTATGATTTGGCCTCTTAGGAATATCTTTCCCATCAACTAAAATATGATCAAACTTAGGATCTGCTTTCTCTCCCAGAATAGCTTGTCTTCCATTCAATGTTACTCTGCCTTGCTTTATTAGTAAGTCTGCTTTTCGTCTGGATGAAATCCCAGAATCAGATATTATCTTTTGTAATCTATTAAGTGACATTCTTTCTAGAATATAGTTATTATTTTGAGATTTGGCTTGATTTGAAAAAGAACTACAGATAATATTTCTTTTAGAAAAAATCATCTATTTCTTTGACTGTTCCTTCTTTTACTTGAATTAATAAATCTTTTATGGCTTTCCACATACTTATGCCAAAAAGAATCGAGATTATTGATGAAAACACTAGAGATTTAATTATAGAAAAATTTATTATGCTTAAGGCACTTACGAAAATAATTGTTAGACCTGTAAAGAATGAAAACCAACTTGATATCGTTCTGGGATTCTCAAGTGGTATGGGTGATATTTGTTTCGTTTCCCAATTATTTAGTTTTGTTTTCATTATGTCTGCAAATATCAATCCAGACATAAAACAAATAAATGCACCACAAGAAAGCCAGAATATAGGATCTTCAATTGGCTTTACTTGTGGATAATCAGAAATTAATTCATCTAAATTTTGTATATTTGTATTCTCTAGATTAGCCGAAATAAATATGATTATATTTTGAATATTGTTATTAATCATGATTTCAATTTTTTGCTATTATCTATTGTATTTTATAAGAATCATCTATGCAACTTGTGTATTGTTTTGTTTTGTCAGCCCTGAGGCTATCTTTAGAGGGTTGAATGTTTTTCGTACTAGTTTGATTAATTGCTTCATATCTTTTGTGTCTATTTTTTCATCTTTAATAATACTCATTAATAAGTTATTCCTTATTAATGAGCCTCTTGAGCTGGTTAAGAGTTTAAGACCTGCACCTGCTACAGGAATTAGCTCCTTAGCTGGAGTGCTTGAGTCTTGCACTAAAACATTAAATAAATTCTCTATTCGCTCAACTCTTATGTGCCCATTTTGATCAAATATCACATCAAGTAATATATTTACCATCTCAGTGGTATCTGAAGTAAGTAATCTTTTTGCTACATAAGGATAGGCTAAATCTATGATTTTAAAATCAGGATCTAATCGAAGTGCAAGTCCCTCTTGGCTAATCACTGCTCTTATTATCAAAGCAAATCTTGCAGGGACTCTAAACGGGTAATCAAACATTAATTCGGAGAATTTATTAGTAATTTCCTTGAAATTAAAAGATGCAACATCTTTACCAATTGCACTTCCGAGTACTTCCTTTAATACAGGTATTAGAGGTTTAAGATTTTGATCTTTGTTTAAAAAACCTAACTTTTGAAAATCTTTTGCTACTGAATCAAAATCATTATTTATTAAGTGAACAATAGCCCCAGTAAGGGTTAATCTATCATCCTCTGAAATCGAGTCCATCATTCCGAAATCAACGTAGGCTATTTTCCCTAAATCGCCATTAGTACCTTTAAGTGCAAACATATTTCCTGGATGAGGATCTGCATGAAAATATCCAAACTCTAATAATTGCTGTATTCCACTAATAACACCAGTTCTAATAATTTTTGATGGATTTAAATTATTTAGAACTAATTCATTTCTATCTTTTAATTTTGTGCCATCAATCCAGCTTGTGGTTAGTACCTTCAATGATGATAAATGTCTTTCTACTTTTGGAATTGTTACAGACTGATTGTTGTGGAAAAGGGCAGAAAATTTTTCAGCATTATTGGCTTCTTTTTTATAATCAACTTCATCAAATAAACTTCTTCCAAACTCATCTATTATTTCACCTAATCCAAATCCAAGATTTAATGGAAGTATTGGCGCACTAAGTACACCAAGTATTTTGATAATTACAATATCTCTTCTTATATTAAAAATTAGAAGAGGCCTCTGAACTTTTACAGCTACCCAATAATTGCTAGTTAGCCTTGCTTTATAAACTTGTCCAAGACTTGCTGAGGCTATGGGTTGGCGAGGAAACTCTTCAAAAAGTTCTTTTGGTGGCCTTCCTAGCTCACTTTCAATTATTTCAAGTGCTTTTTCATGAGGAAATGATGGTAAGTTATCTTGTAAATTTGTTAATTCTTCTAGCCAATCTTTTCTTATCAGATCTGGCCTTGTTGAAAGAGCTTGACCCACTTTTATAAAACAGGGGCCAAGACCAACAAGTGTCTTAAGTAAAAATTTAGCTAGATTCTTTTGAATCTTGTCGTCATTACTTGAACCTTGAAAAATAAGTCTTGCTAATAGAAGTGAAATTGCACCAACTATTTGAATAAATCTAGGCAGTAATATCCAAGGCCTCGAAAGTAACCAGATTAAATCTCTTTTGAAATCGTATTTCATAAATTCATCATAAGTTCTTTTAGCTACCCCTCTAAGAAGTTCTTTTGATTTGCTTACTGATTATTTAATTACATTGATTTTAGGTAAACCTTTTATTCTATGGGGCTTTTAAATTTGCTTTCTGCTGATAGAAGCGAAAATCTCTTCCTGCCAGCCCATGGAAGAGGTGGTGCTCTCCCCAAAAATATAAGAAAATTACTGAAGCTAAGACCAGGTGTTTGGGATTTACCTGAGCTTTTTGAGATTGGTGGACCGTTGATTAGTGAAGGAGCAATAGCAGAAAGTCAGAATTCCTCTGCTATGCAAGTAGGCGTTGATAGATGTTGGTATGGAGTCAACGGTGCAACGGGTTTGCTTCAAAGTTCATTGCTTGCTCTAGCTAGGCCTGGTCAAGCTGTTCTCATGCCCAGGAATGTACATAAAAGCTGTATTCAAGCATGCTTGTTTGGAGGGCTAATACCACTACTTTTTGATGTCCCCTACTTTACTGATCGAGGACATGCCTCCGTCTTTGATAGGAAATGGCTTCAGAGGGTTTTTAGAAAAGCAAAACAACTTGATGAGGACATAGCAGCGGTGGTTTTAGTTAACCCCACATATCAAGGTTATTCAGCAGATATGGAATCTCTTATCAATGAGATTCATGCTCATTCTTTGCCAGTATTAGTGGATGAGGCTCATGGTGCTTACCTAATAAGTCAAATAAGAGCCGATTTGCCTAGATCGGCTATCTATTTCGGTGCAGATCTTGTCGTTCACTCTCTCCATAAATCTGCATCTGGATTAGTTCAATCCGCAGTTTTATGGTCTCAAGGTAACAAGGTTGATCCATTGAAAATCGAGCGAAGTATTGATTTGCTTCAAACTTCAAGTCCGAGTTCTTTATTACTAGCTTCTTGTGAAGGCTCAATAAAGGAACTTTTTGAATCGAAATGGCTAAAGAAATTGAATTCCCGAATAGAAGAAGCTGAATTGTTGAGAGATTTTTTGATTAATAAAGAAGTCCCCCTTCTTCAAAATAGTGATCCACTAAGAATTATTCTTCACACATCAAAATTTGGCTTGAGTGGTATTGAAGTTGATAAAAGATTTATAAAGAAAAGAATAATTGGTGAATTAGCTGAGCCAGGAACACTAACTTTTTGTCTTGGATTCTCATCTCACAAGAGATTGGGAAAAAGATTTGTAAGAATTTGGAATGAAATCCTTACATCTTTTGGCCAACAAAAACCTTGCTTATTTAAAAGACCACCTTTCAGTATCGTTTCTAAACCATACAAGCCATGTTCTTATTCTTGGGCATCGAATTTTGAGAAAGTGAATCTGCAGGATGCAATAGGAAGAATTTCTGTTGAGATGGTTTGTCCTTATCCTCCTGGGATACCTTTATTGATTCCTGGTGAGATTTTGGATCAATCTCGTGTTGATTGGTTGATAGAACAAAAATACTTTTGGCCAGATCAAATTCCTGATTTTGTAAGAGTTATTTCATGATTAATAATTTCTACTTATCAGCTATAGTGATATTTATTATTAATAGCACCTTTTAAATATGTTTTATAAAAGAAAGCTATATTTTTTTTGTCAGATTTAATGTTCTTAGCTGTTTCAAAAAAGAGATTATTTAGCGGACTTTTAGTTGGAGCTTTTGGCTTTTTGATAGTCTCTCTTGGCAATTGGTGGTTTTCTATTGCAATAAGTTTAATTGTTCATTTGGCTCTTCTAGAGTTCTTTCGTATGGCAGAATTTACTGGGATAAGACCAGCTACTAAGACAACATTGTTAGCCTGTCAAATATTACTTTTCTTCACGCAATTATCTTCTTGTGGATATATCTCTATTGAAATTTCAGATGCAATCTTACCATTATCTGGTGCAGCTATTTGTGGTTGGTTACTGCTGCAACCTGTTACTGGATCCATAGCGGATGTTGCAGCATCAATTTTTGGATTATTTTATTTAGGCTTCTTGCCCAGTCATTGGATTAAATTAAGAAATCTTTTAGAAACTGATTTAACTCATAATGTTAACTTGATTCCCACTGATTGGCCATCATCTATTACTTTTGGAATGCTGATCACTTTCTCTACATGTTTTATGATAGTTGGATTTGATATAGGCTCTTATTTTGTAGGTAAGAAGTTTGGTAATCACTCGTTATCACCAATTTCACCTTCTAAAACAATTGAAGGTGTTATTGGTGGATTATTTTTTTCAATATTAATTGGAGCCTCTTGTGGATATTTACTTAGATGGGAATTTGGAATATTTATTGGAATATTTATTGGTGTTTTAGTAGCATTGTTCTCTCTTGTTGGAGATCTTACAGAATCGATGTTGAAGAGGAATGCAGGATTAAAAGATTCAGGTAATTTTTTACCTGGTCATGGAGGGATCCTTGACAGAATAGATAGTTATTTATTTACACCAGCTATTGTATTTTATATAGTAATATTATTATCACCATTAATTAGTTCCTAAATTAATCAAAAACTAATATAGGAATTTGCAAAAACATTAAGTAAATTATTCTCTATAGTTAAATTTTTAATATATATTTTATCTTCAACCGGGATCTGCATGATCTTACTGATGGTTTTATTTTCCAAGTAGACTTTACCTTTTTCTGTTTTAATATTAATCTTTTTCAATTGATCAATATTTAGGTCTTTTTTAAAAGCTTTTAGTAATAATTCATTATTACTAATTCTTATATCTTCTATTTCTTCTTGGTTTAATATTTCGTTGCTAATCATATTTCTGATCCAATTCCAATTGTTAGATAATAAAACTGTATTGAGTGAGTTTTGAGAAAAAGAAAGTTTGAAGTTTATTATCGGATTGTTTATAAAGTATAATTCTTTGTTTTTTAGTTTGAAATTGAGTTTAAGATCATTTGCTTCTAACTTAACTTCATCGAATAAAAGATCTTTATAGTTTATATTTTCAGCAAGGACGTTGATTTTTCGTATTTCACCTTTAATGATTTGAGTAGAGCTAGAGATAATATCTATTTTAAGGTTGCTAATTTTCTTACACTCTTTTATGAGTAAAACCCTTATACCTTGCTCTAACAATTTAGCAAGAATTCCTTTCTCTTTATTCCGTTTGACTAACATTTTTTGCTTGTAAGTTTTTCCCAAGCCTCAGCGACTAATTTTGGTTCTTCCAAATGTGGAAGATGTCCTGAATTTTTTGCTATTTCTATGTTGGTGTTATAGATCCTTTTTGTTTCTTCCTTTTCATTCTTAGGAATAATTCGGTCATATTTTCCTAAAATAATTTTGAGGGCTTGAGTAGGTTTTGGTAGTCCGCAATCAGATACCCCTCCATTTGCCGCGAAAGCTGCTAAGGATGATTCCCAACCAGGAACTTTTAAATGTATGGAGGCGATTTGTTCTTCTGCAGGACCAACATTATTTCTTGGATCGGCAAATGCCTGCTTACACAATCCCCTACGGACAAAAGGTTGACTAAGGAAAAAGGCTCCAAAATGATTAAAGGGCCATGGAATCTTTGGGTTTTTACCTGCTAAACCTGCTGGTGATAAAAGCAGTAAGTTCTTGACCTTCTTCGGGTTTTGTCTTGCGAGTTCTAGCGCTAAGGCTCCTCCCATTGAGGCACCTATTACTCCTATAGGTTGATTTCTTGAGAAATAGTTCAAAACAGAATTCAAATGCTTCATTAAATATTTAAATCCATATTTGCTTCCACTAGTTCTAGGACAAAAACCAAATCCATATAGATCTGGAATGATTAATTTATTTTTCTTTTTTAGAAAAGGGACGAGACGTCTATATTCAAGGAAGCAGCTATCAAAACCATGTATGAGAAGAATTTGCTCTCCTTTACCTGTTAACACTGTTGGAAATAAATCAGATTTATTTGGTGAAATATCCTCTAGTTGTATCCAATTAAGATCTTGAAAAAGTTTACTTGCTTGTTTGTCAATAATTTGACCTCGTATCTCATTGATATAGGCCTTTGTAGCATTTGTTTTATCTATATTCTTATTTATTTCTTGATTCAATGCTCTTAAAAATTATTTATTCTTATTTTGGAACTTGTAGACGAGTATCGAAAACTTTGAATTGCATCGAAAAGCTCTTTTTCATTTATGGGAAAGGGTAATTGATGTATATCAGAGTTAGCATTACATGCGAATTTACAGGCTTTATGTAGTTCATTAGAGGTCATATTCCTTGGGCAAATAGAATCAATTGAAACAGGAAGATTTAGTTCAGAGAAGAAATTTATAAGTTGAGACTTGGCTTGTTTTGGTAATTGACTTTTTGAGTTTCTCTCTTCTAGATGTAACTGTACTAGCAAACCAAATCCTACAAGTTCTCCATGAAGTGGTTTTTTCGTATAAGCAATTTGTGTTAATCCATTGTGTATCGGATGAGCTGCAGCAGTTCTGCATCTTGCACCCCCAAGACCTCCAATTATTCCAGCAGTAAGAGCACATCCTTCTGCAACAGTTTCCCAGGATTTGCTTAGTGGGTCTGAGAACGCCTTATAGCCATTTAAAAATAATTGATCTCGTAAAACCCTAGCCATCTGAACTGCTTGTTGCACAAAACCATCTTGGCTTGTACTGCTTGTTAAGGATGACTCATACCATTTTGCGACAGCATCTGCTATGCCGCTAGCGAGTGTTCTTGGTGGGGCGTCTCTAACGATTGAGTGATCAAATATCAATAAGTTTGGACATCTACTTAACGTTACATCTTTTAGAAATTTGCCATCGGGGGTATATATATTCGATAAAGAAGTCCATCCGGCACATGTGGAAGCGCTTAATGGCACAGTAATGCAATTGATGCCAAGTAGATCAGCAATTAATTTTCCTGCATCAAGTACTTTGCCACCTCCAGCCGCAATAATCCCATCGCAGTTGTTGTTTTTTGAGATTAAATATGCGTTTTGGATATCTAATTCACAACAATCATGATCTAATTCGAAAGAGACTGATTGAATACCTTTTAAAAAAAGATCTTTTTTGAATGTGGATCGTATTATTTTTGTGGAGCTACTTCTGCCAACAATTAATGGTTTTTTGCATAATTTAGTTATTAAATCCAACGATTTATTCCATGCTCCTTTTCCCCTGACGACCTTTGAAGGTGAAATGCAGTGAATATTAATAGACATTAAACTGATTTATTAAAAGTTAAATAGCTGCACTTGCTAATTCTGGAGTGGAACTATCTTTGCCAAGATGTTTGACAATTACTTTTTTACTTTCATCAATATCAACCTCGGCTTTGTCTCCATCTTTTATCCTTCCAGATAAAACTTCTTCAGCAAGGCTATCTTCCAATAACCTCATGACAGCTCTTCTTAAGGGGCGTGCACCATATGAGGGATTGTATCCTTCTTCTACTAATCTTTCTTTAAAATCATCTGACACAGTTAATGATATTCCTTTCTCTTTTATTCTCAGGAATACTTCTTTTAACATTATTTCGGCGATGTCTTTTACTTCGTTCCTAGATAGTTGTCTGAATACAATTATTTCGTCTAGTCTATTAAGAAATTCAGGGCGGAAATATTGCTTTAGTTCTTCATTTACTAATGATTTAATTCGATTGTATTGAGTATCTTCTAAATTCTCTCCTGAGAATTCAAATCCTAATCCGCCGCCACCTTTTTCTATAACTTTAGATCCAATATTAGAAGTCATTATTATTAAAGTGTTTTTAAAATCAACAGTTCTACCTTTTGAATCGGTTAGCCTCCCTTCCTCTAGTAATTGAAGGAGAAGATTAAATACATCTGGGTGAGCTTTTTCTATTTCATCGAACAAAACGACAGTGTATGGTCTTCTTCTTACGGCTTCTGTTAGTTGTCCACCTTCATTAAAACCTACGTATCCAGGAGGAGAACCTATCAATTTACTAACAGTATGTCTCTCCATGAATTCAGACATATCTAAGCGAATCATGGCTTCTTCACTACCGAAGAAATAGGCCGCTAATGCTTTTGTAAGTTCAGTTTTACCGACTCCTGTTGGACCAGAAAAAATAAAACTAGCAATTGGTCTATTTGGATTCTTAAGACCAACTCTTGCTCTTCTAATTGCTTTTGAAACAGATTTTACAGCTTCATCTTGTCCAATCAGTCTTTGATGCAATGTTTCTTCCATATTAAGAAGTTTGACTGACTCACTTTCAGTTAATTTCTGGACAGGAACGCCGGTCCATGAAGCAACAATATGTGCAATATCTTCTTCATTAACTATTGGTTGAGAAACTTTTAATTCATCAGGTTGAGCAACAACTTGGACAGAAGTCTCACTACTTTTATCTGAATTATTATTTGGATCTGGATTTTCATTTGATGTGGTTTTTTGTCTTATATTCTGCAAAAGATTTCTAATTTTATCTCTTAGTTCAACTTCTTTTTCTCTAAGTTCTCCAGCTTGAGTGAAGTTTTGATTTCTTACTGCCTCTTCTTTACTCTTTTGTACTTTTCTTAATTCTTTATCAACTTCTTTCGCTTCTGGAGGCAATTTGGAGTTGAGTAATCTGACCCTGCTCCCGGCTTCGTCGATTAGGTCTATAGCTTTATCAGGTAAAAAACGATCCGAGATATACCTATCTCCAAGATTTGCAGCAGCGTCAAGAGCTTCGTCCGTAATCTTGAGTCTGTGATGTTGCTCATATCTTTCTCTTAATCCTTTAAGGATTTCGATTGTATCTTTGATTGAAGGTTCTCCAATCATTACAGGTTGGAATCTTCGCTCTAATGCAGCATCTCTTTCAATATGCTTGCGATACTCGTCAAGCGTTGTAGCTCCAATACATTGAAGTTCTCCTCTAGCTAACGCAGGTTTTAGTATATTTGCAGCGTCAATTGCCCCCTCAGCAGCACCCGCTCCGATTAGGGTATGAACTTCATCAATAACTAAAATTACGTTTCCTGCAGATTTTATTTCTTCCATTATTTTTTTTAATCTTTCTTCGAATTCGCCTCTATATTTCGTTCCAGCCACTAGTAACCCTATATCAAGAGTTAAGACTCTTTTTTCTTCAAGTATGTCAGGAATATTTCCTTGTTGAATTCTCTGAGCAAGTCCTTCAGCTATTGCAGTTTTTCCGACTCCTGGCTCACCTATTAAAACGGGGTTATTTTTAGTTCTTCTTCCAAGTATTTGAATTACACGGTCAATTTCTGAATGTCTTCCCACTACTGGGTCAAGCTTTGATTCACTTGCTAGTTGAGTAAGGTTGGTTCCGAATTCGTCAAGTGTTGCCGTTTTCGCTGATCCTTTAGAAGAACCTGAGCCTGTTGTAACTTCTGCAGTTTCTCCTAGCATTCTGACAACTTGTGTTCTAACTTTTGTTAGATCAACTCCTAAATTCTCAAGAACTCTTGCAGCGACTCCTTCTCCTTCTCTAATAAGTCCAAGTAAAAGATGTTCGGTTCCAATGTAATTGTGACCAAGTTGACGGGCTTCTTCTAATGAAAGTTCAAGTACTCTCTTGGCTCTTGGTGTGAAAGGAATTTCTACAGCAACGAATCCAGAACCTCTTCCTATTATTTTTTCAACTTCTACCCGTGAATCTTTTAGGTTAACCCCCATGGATTTAAGAACTTTCGCGGCCACACCTGTTCCTTCTCCTATAAGCCCCAGAAGAATTTGTTCTGTTCCAACAAAATTATGCCCAAGGCGCCTTGCCTCTTCTTGAGCAAGCATGATCACTTTTATAGCCTTTTCTGTAAACCTCTCAAACATTTAGCTTTTGCCCTTAACTATTTACCTAATTTATCAGGGTTAAGTGTGAAATGTGTACGGTTAAGTTTTTTTTTATAAAGGATAAATATTAAGTGTTTGTTGAAAAATAATTAAAAGTATTAATTGATGCAAAGAACCATCTATTGATTTGTTTTTAGATTTCGGTAAACCGTACTTAATTATTGATTTTATGATTTGTTATTGGTTTCTTTTTTGAGAAGAAGAGCATTACTTCCATCTTTGTAGAAATTAGCTCTATTGCCTACTGTTTTGAAGCCCATATAATTGTAAAAAGCTTTACCTGACTCATTATTGTCTTTGACTTCTAAATATATAAAATTTGTTTGAAGTGATTCTGAACGTTTGATTAAGTCTGACAAGAGAAGTTTTCCTAGCCCTTTCCTTTGATGTATTGGGTCAACGGCAATAAATGTTATGTGTAATTCGTCTATTACTAAATAAGAGGAACATAAGCCTAAAAGTTTTTTAGTTTCCAACTCTCTAATGCCTAGACAAATTTTTTTAGAATCAGTGAGTTCCTTTTTCCATTGAGATTTTGACCAAAGACCATTTAATGATTTTTGGTCCAGATCAACGCAATCATTTAAATGCATTATCCCAAGTTGAATTATTTTGAGATTCATATCTAACTATTAATTAATCCCTATTTCTTTAAAAAGAATACTAATCGGTTGATTGATCTCTAGATTGGATAAATAAATTAAAGAATTTCTATGCATGGATTAAAGGCTTTTGAACCCAATATGGATATAGATAGCCCAAATCGAAATATAGCGCCTATTTCTTCAGAAATTAATGAAAATAAAAAATTATTTGTTGGGGGATGTCAACTTAGTGATCTTGCAAAAAAATATGGCACACCTCTTTATGTCTTTGATGAGTTGTCACTTAGGACTGCATGCAAGGCTTATATTTCTTCTTTAAAAAAACATTATCCAGGAGAATCACTTCCTTTATATGCTTCAAAAGCAAATAGCTCACTAGCTATTTGTGCAGTTATTGCCTCTGAGGGGTTTGGACTTGATGCAGTATCAGAAGGCGAATTACTTACTGCCTTAAAGGGAGGAGTAGAAAGAAAAAATATTGTCTTTCATGGAAATAACAAATCTCAGGATGAATTGAATTTTGCCTACAAAAATAATGTGACGATTGTTTTAGATAATTATCACGATATTGAATTGCTAAAAAATATTGCCTCTGATAAAAAAACAGCAAAGTTAATGTTGAGGTTTACTCCTGGTATTGAATGCCATACACATGAATATATTAGGACTGGACACTTAGATAGCAAATTTGGGTTTGACCCCGATGATCTTAAGTCAGTTTTAGAAGAATTAAAAACATATAACTGGGCAAATTTAACTGGTTTACATGCACATATAGGTTCTCAAATTTTTGAGGTTCAACCGCATATTGATCTCGCAGGAGTTATGGCGGATGCTTTAAAGCTTGCTAAGGAAATCGGACATCCAATATCAGATTTAAATTTAGGTGGTGGTCTTGGGATCAAATATATTCAAGAAGATAATCCTCCATCTATTGAAAAATGGGTTGAAGTTATTTCTAATGCTGTTGTTAAGGCATGTGCAGATAGGAATCTAGATTTGCCAAGATTAATGTGTGAACCTGGAAGATCTCTTGTCGCTAATTCCGGACTTACTATTTACAAGATTGGAGCTAAAAAAGTAGTTCCAGGTGTTAGAACTTATGTATCTGTTGATGGAGGGATGAGTGATAATCCTCGTCCAATAACTTACCAGTCTCAATACAGTGCATGTTTAGTAGATAAACCATTGAATAAAAATTTTGAAAAAGTTACTATCGCTGGTAAGCATTGTGAGTCGGGAGATGTTTTATTGAAAGATTTTCTTCTTCCATCTTGTGAGAGTGGAGATTTTCTTGCTGTATTTGGAACAGGTGCATACAACTATTCAATGAGTTCCAACTACAATAGAATTCCTAAACCAGCAACAATTTTGGTTGGTAAAGGTTCGGCCGAGTTGACTCAAAGAAGAGAACTTCCTGAAGATCTATTGCAATTAGATGTATTACCTGATCGCTTTATTCCCAAGAATTAGGTAAGTTGAAATAACGTTGGGGATCAGGAGTGAATTTTTGGTGGCTTATAAACTTGCGTGTTCTCCTTGATGTCTTATTTGCTTCTTCTCTTGGAGTGCTTCTTTTTACAAGAGTTAAAGAGCAAAGAACATTATGGCTTTTGAGAGGATATCTCTTTTTGGTTTCATTGGCGTGGTTCGTTCAGAGATTTGCAAATTTGCCAATTACTTCAAAACTTGTTGATGCATTGGTTTTAGCTTGCTCATTATCTTTGGCAATTTTATGGCAAGGAGAATTAAGGAGATTAATGGAGTTATTAGGTACTGGACGATTGGCTGTGATTCTTGGTAATACACAAAAAGAATTTAGGGCAAGTTCTAATACTTTCGCTCAATTAACTGAAGCAGCAGGTCGCTTATCACAAAATAGAAAAGGAGCATTAATTGTTGTTGATATGGGCAGTGACTTGCGCCCTGAAGATTTCCTGTTCCCTGGAGTTCCAATTGATGCACAATTGTCATCTGAATTGTTATTAAATCTTTTTGCAGCTGATACTCCTCTTCATGATGGAGCTGTTCTAGTAAAGGGAAATAGAATTATTTCAGCAGGAGTAATTTTACCTCTTTCAAGACAAGGAATTAGTAGATACGGAACCAGACATCTTGCAGCTCTTGGGATAACTGAGCGATTTGATCGATGTATTTGTGTTGTTGTTTCAGAAGAATCAGGTACCTTATCCTTGGCTAGTCAGGGACGACTAGAGAGACCCATTACAAGCAGTCGATTGCTTGACCTTTTGAAAGAATTGTTGGATCCTTCAAATGCATCTGGATCTAAGTCCACCAGCATTAATTCTTCATTGAAAACAACTTCTTCTAATATTGAACCTAAAGTTGGGCAATCCAGAGCTAATCTTGGGAAAAATAATGACAGCAAGGAGTCTTTGAATTGACTTACCCTTCTGTAATAAGCACCGATAATTCTAGACAGGTATCCCCATTACCTAAAGATTTGGATCGTCTTCGTATGCCTAATCACATTGCGGTAATAATGGATGGTAATGGTAGGTGGGCAAAAGCCAAAGGTCTGCCAAGGACCGTTGGACATAAAGCTGGGGTTGAGGCTTTAAAAACTACTTTGCATTTATGTAGCAATTGGGGAATAGGAGCATTAACTGTTTATGCATTCTCAACTGAAAATTGGTCCAGACCTAGTGAAGAAGTAAATTTCTTAATGACACTTTTTGAAAGTGTTCTTAAGCGTGAATTGAGTAATTTAAAACTCGAAGAAGTAAGAATTAATTTCTTAGGTGATCTTGACCCATTACCTATTGCATTAAAGGACTTAATAAAAGAGTCGGTTGAATCAACTTCAAATAATAAAGGCATTCATTTTAATGTTTGCACTAATTATGGGGGACGACGAGAATTAGTACGAGCTGCCCAAAAGTTGGCAGAACGTTCGGTTAAAGGTGAATTAGATCCTTCTTTGATAGATGAAAATGTATTCGCCTCTGAGTTATTTACAGCTAGTGAGGTTGATCCAGATTTACTTATTAGAACTAGTGGCGAAAAAAGAATAAGTAATTTTCTTTTGTGGCAATTAGCTTATGCTGAGATCCATGTTACAGATGTCTTATGGCCAGATTTTAACGCCGATACTCTTGCGAAGGCACTACTTGACTATCAATCTAGAAGAAGGAGATTTGGAGGTGTATAACTAAAATAATTGAATATCTTGAGTTCTATGATTTTTGATAGATTATCAGCTAAAACTAAATAGCAATTAAATTTTTTATATTCAAATTCTTTTATGACGTTAATTAATCCTAATATTCAGGAATCCAATAAATTCCATTTCAAAGATGAATCATACTTAGATTTTAATTCCATAAAAGGCGGAGATATTAGGCATGATTGGTCTTTCGATGAAATCAAAGAGATACTTGATTTACCATTAATGGATTTGTTGTGGAGAGCTCAAATAGTTCATAGGTCTTACAATCCAGGTTATAAAGTTCAACTTGCTTCCCTTTTAAGTGTGAAGACAGGGGGATGCTCAGAAGACTGTGCATACTGTCCCCAATCTGTACACAACGAAACAAAGGTTCAGGCTAATCCTGTCCTCCAAATTGAGTCAGTTCTTGATAGAGCAAGAGCTGCTAAAGATGCAGGAGCAGATAGATTTTGTATGGGTTGGGCTTGGCGTGAGATCAAAGACGGAAATGCATTCGATTCAATGCTTGAAATGGTCAGAGGTGTTAGAGAACTTGGCCTTGAGGCATGTGTCACAGCTGGAATGATTACTGATTCTCAAGCCTCTAGATTGGCTGAAGCAGGTTTAACAGCTTATAACCACAATTTAGATACTAGTCCTGAACATTATTCCAATATCATTTCAACAAGAACATATCAAGATCGACTTGAAACATTGAGAAGAGTACGCATGGCTGGAATTACAGTGTGTTGTGGTGGAATTATTGGTATGGGCGAATCTGTTTCCGATAGAGCATCTTTACTTAAAGTTTTAGCAACCTTAGATCCACATCCTGAGAGTGTGCCTATCAATGCGTTAGTTGCAGTGAAGGGGACACCCATGGAGGATTTGTCTTCTATTGATCCATTAGAGATGGTACGTATGGTGGCGACAGCAAGGATTATTATGCCTAAAAGCCGAATAAGACTTAGCGCAGGTAGACAACAATTAGGTAGGGAAGCCCAGATACTATGCCTACAGTCTGGAGCTGATTCTATTTTTTATGGAGACACACTTTTGACCACTAGTAATCCAGAGGTGGAGGCAGACCGGAAGCTCTTAGCGGATGCTGGAATTACTGCCAATTTCTCTCAAGAATAAGAAGGTATGAAAACAGAGGATAGCCTCAAGAAATTCAAATATAAAGTTGCTGCATTTTACAATTTTATATCGATTATTGATAAAGAAATTCTTCTAATGAAAGAAGAACTAACGAACTTAGCAACGAATCATGAAATAAAAGGCACTATTTTATTAGCTTCAGAAGGTGTTAACGGTACGGTTTGTGGAACTGAAAATGCAATAGTTCAATTCATTGAAACCTTAGAGAATCTATTAAAGGTATCGGACATTAATGTCAAATATAGTTGGAGTAAGAAACAGGCTTTTCGTCGTTTTAAAGCTCGGAAGAAAAAAGAAATCGTCACGATTGGGCTAAAACAAGTTAATCCTAATAAATCTGTTGGTAAATATATAAAAGCTGATGAATGGAATGAGTTTTTAGAAGATCCTGATAGTGTCGTTATTGATACTCGCAATGAGTATGAAATAAAAATTGGAAATTTCGCAGGTGCTTTAAATCCACATACAAGTTCATTTCGTGAATTTCCTGCATGGGTGCAAAAGCACTTAAAACCTTTAATCGAAGATAATCCGTCTTTAAAAATAGGGATGTATTGTACGGGTGGTATAAGATGCGAAAAAGCTACCTCTTATTTGATAGAAGAAGGTTTTTCCGAGGTACATCATCTTGAGGGTGGAATACTAAAATATCTAGAAGATGTTCCCTCTGAGAATAGTTTATGGAATGGTGAGTGCTTTGTTTTTGATCAACGTGTCTCTTTAGATCATGATCTATTGCCTGGTTCACATCGTATGTGTCATGCTTGCGGATTACCCATCTCTCCGGAGGACTTGAAAAAGCCAACATATATTAAAGGCTTGCAATGTGAGGCTTGTGTTAACAAATTCACAGATAGCGATAGAGCTAGATTTGCAGAAAGACAACGTCAAATTGATGAAATAATGAAACGTCTACCTGATAATTCTATATGGCCCTCTTCATGACTAATCCTAATTTAACTCAATTAGAAAAAGAAGCATCTGATAGGGGGTTATTGCTGCGAATACAAGTTAGAAGACCCCTCAATATTTGGTCGTTTAAGCTAGTCGTTGGCGAAATAACCAGTAATACTAAAATTCAGTTATTGGGTGAAATGAAAGGATGGGCCTATCAAAATACTAAAGGACTTCAGCTTGATACGATGAAGGTTGGTAAAAACGCCAACTCCAACGTAGCTGATTTAATCTGGGCTGCAACCATGGCCTGGGCTTTAGAAGAGACTCCATGTCGTAGTGCAAGATTATTAGCAATTTATGATGAAAACAATCAGCATGAAATCCTGCAACGTTATTTTCGTAGGCGTGGATTTAATACTGTGCGTATAGTTGGATCTTCTCCCTTGGATTTGCCTTTGAGACTTGTTTGGGGAGGTGCAGGTGCGTTTATGGTAGGTAATTGTGAGAAAGTTTTTGAAAGAAGTTATAGGAGTTGGTCGAATAGCTAAAGCTATTTTAAGGAAACTAATCTAAGGTGTCATTCGCATGGTAACTGCTTCTAACTAAAGGACCGCTGTTTACTTTTTTAAATCCTAAACCCTTTGCTATTTCAGCAAAATCATTGAATTTTGTTGGTGACCAATAATGAGAAACTGGAATGTGAGCGAGTGAAGGTCGTAAATATTGTCCAATAGTCAAATATTGACAGTCGACATCTCTAAGGTCTTTAAGTGTTTGAATTATTTCATGAAATTTTTCTCCAAGTCCAAGCATTATTCCTGATTTTGTCGGAATCTTTGGATCGATTTCTCTGGCAAATTTGAGAAGGTTTAGTGAGTGCTCGTAAGTAGCACCTCTCCTTACTTCTCTTTGAAGTCTCTTGACAGTTTCAAGGTTATGGTTGAAGCAAATAGGATTAGCCGAGAGAACTAGATTAAGCCGCTCTCTTTGCTTTTTGACATTATCCTTATTGTTACCACCCCAGAAATCTGGTGTTAGCACCTCTATTGCGACATCAGGAGTTAATGACCTAATTGCATCCATTGTTGTCGTAAATAGACTTGCACCGTGATCTGGTAGATCATCTCTTGCGACTGCGGTTAGTACAACATATTTGAGATTCAATATCTGAACAGCATTTGCTACTTTTTCTGCTTCAAAAATATTTACTTTTTCGGGCGATTTCCCTTTCTCTACCTGGCAAAAGGCACAGCTCCTTGTACAGATTGAGCCACCTAATAAAAAAGTAGCCGTACCAGCGGCATAACATTCACCTCTGTTCGGGCATCTACCTTCCTCGCAGATGGTATGTAATCTGTTTTTCTTTACGAGCGTTTGAACTTTTTCAAGTTGAGTTGCGCTACCTATGGCTGGCTTGATCCAATTAGGTAAACGCTCTTCCGGGAGGAAGCTACTATATTTTGTTGTTTTTCTTGTTGTTGGGCTCATATTTTTGATGGTTAATCTAAGTCTCTTCGACCTTCTAAAGCACGCGAGAGTGTTACCTCATCGGCATATTCCAACTCACTTCCAACAGGAAGTCCATAAGCAATACGAGTGACTTTTGTGAATGGTTTTAATAATCTACCCACATAAAGACTAGTGGTATCGCCCTCAATGCTTGGTGTTAGGGCAAGGATGACTTCTTTGATATTTTCTTTATTGACTCTTTTTATAAGACTTGATATCTCAAGCATTTCCGGTCCAATCCCATCCATCGGAGAAATTAACCCACCAATTACATGATAAAGACCTTTGTACTCTCGTGTACGCTCAAGAGCAAGCAAATCTCTGGACTCAGAAACAACGCAAATGAGCTCTTGATTTCGTTGCTTGTTTAAACAAATTTCGCATTTTTCTCCTGCGGTTAAATGAAAGCATGTCTTACATTGTCCCACTTGACTTTTCGCGTTAATTAGAGCTTCTGAAAACAATCTTATTTTGTCCTCTGGTTGACGCAAAAGATGAAGAGCTAATCTTTGAGCAGTTCTGGGACCGATACCAGGCAATTGCTCAAACTGATCAATTAATTTTGATAATGGTTTAGTGAAGCCGCTCAGAGTTCAGAAGCAATTATCTTGAATGTAGTCAGAGTTTTAACTGGGTTGCACTAATTTAAAGAAGATTACCGTCAGTTAAATTAGAAATGTATCAGAATAGTGACGCTTGAGTCTCCAAAATGATCAATTTTTTTCGAACATCTTTTAAATCCCTTTTGGCTATAGCTTTGGTCTTGACGCTCGGAGCTTGCTCAGCAGGGGGGGGCGCAGGGTTAGAACCTTTTAAAAGTAAAGATGGACAATATGGTTTTCTTTTCCCAACAGGGTGGACGAGAGTGGCTGTAGATAATGGACCAGAGGTTGTTTACCATGACTTGATTAACTCCGATGAAACTCTCAGTCTTGTTATTTCTAAATTGGAAAATGAGGTGGATTTAGAGGATTTGGGTGGAGCAGATGCTGTAGGGGAAAGACTTTTTGGTAAAAAAAATAGCAAGAATCCTATTCAATTAATTGATGCTTCAGAGAGAGAAGTTGATGAACGCAAATTCTATGATCTTGAATACTCTGTTGATTTAGAAGAAAAAAGTAGGCACGAAATTGCTACTGTTGTTGTGGATAGAGGTTATCTATATACACTTGCTGCTAGCACGAGTGAACAACGCTGGTCAAAAATGCAAGACACTTTTAAAAGAGTAGTTAGTTCTTTTACTTTTTTCATATAATTTAAGTATTATTTTCGCCAGCTTGAATTTTCCAAAGATAGTAATAGAAATCTCGATTTTTCAAAAGAGAAACATGTGTTCCTTTCTCGATAATTTTACCTTTATCTAAAACTATAATTTCGTCAGCATCTATTACAGTACTTAAACGATGAGCGATAACAATTGTAGTACAAGTATTTGTTATCTTCTTTAGAGACCTTTGAATCGCGGCTTCAGTTTCATTGTCTACAGATGCTGTTGCCTCATCTAATATTAATATTGGGGCATTTTTTAAGATTGCCCTTGCGATAGCAATTCTTTGTCTTTGTCCACCAGATAACTTTTGTCCTCTTTCTCCAACTATTGTTTTTATTCCTTTTGGTAGTTGATTAATAAATTCAGTTGCTTCGGCAATTTCTGCAGCTCTTGATATTTTTGATTTATCAATATTTTGAGATCCATAAGAAATATTCTCTTCAATAGTGCCTTGAAATAAATATGTTTCCTGGCTGACTAATGCTATACATCGTCGTAGACTTTTTAAATCCAATGATTCTATTAAGTTTCCATCTATTTCTATTGACCCTTTACTAATTTTATACAGCCTTAATAATAGTTTTACAAGTGTACTTTTACCAGAACCGGTAGCACCTACAATACCTATTTTCTTACCCGGACTAATATTTAAATTAAAGTTTTTGATAACTTGAGACCGACCTTCATATGTAAAATCAATATTTTTAAACTTGATTTCACCTTGAACATTATTAGGATCTAAATTTATTTTTCCCGTTTTAATTTTTATTGGAGTATCTATTAAGTCTAAAACTCTATTTGTTGAGGCCATTGACCTTTGATAATCATCTAAAACATGCCCTAATGTCGTTAGGGGCCATAATAATCTTTGAGTGATAAAAACTAAAAAACTATAAGTTCCAACTGGTATTAATCCTTTCCATGCTTGGAAGCCTCCTGCAATTAATATGGCAAGGAATGCAAATAATATTGCAAATCTAATTAATGGGATAAATGCTGCTGATAGCTTTATAGCCTTTCTATTACTTTCTTGATATAAATTGCTATCGAGTCTTAATCTTTCAAGTTCCCAATCCTCAGTAGCGAAACTTTTAATAGTAAGCATTCCACTGAGGTTATTGTTAAGTCTTGAGGCAAGATCTCCAGCTCTATCTCTGACTTCACGGTAACGAGGAGCTAGGCTCTTCTGGAAATTAATCGAGCCCCAAAGAATAAACGGAATAGGTGTAAATGCTAGCAATGCAATGCCGGGGGCTAATGATATCATTGCCCCACCAACAATAATGACAGTAATTATTAATTGAATAATTTTATTAGCTCCTTCATCCAAAAATCTTTCTAGTTGATTGATATCGTCATTCAGTACAGTCATAAGCCTTCCTGTATTATCTGATTCGAAGAATGTCATTTCTAATTTTTGTAAATGTTCATATGCCTTGATTCTTAAATAGTGCTGTGTCTTCTGAGCCAAATTTCTCCACATTAATCCATACAAGTATTCAAAGAATGATTCAGCTGTCCAAATTAAAAATGAAATCACTGCAAGTGCAATTAACTGATCTGGGACAGTATTAAACCCAATAGAACCTAGCCATGAACTTTCTTTTCTCACTACTACATCAACAGATACACCGATTAAAACAGGTGGTGCAAGATCAAAGAATTTATTTAATATAGAGCAAGTAATAGCTGAATAAATCAGACGTTTTTGACTTTTAAGATTACTTAAAAGTCTTGTTAGTGGGCTTTTATTTATTCTTGAGTTAGATTTATGCATTTGATTTAGATTGTTAGTCTTTTAGAGATTATATTTCTCAGTAGCTTTATCTCTACAGTAAGCACGAGAGCTTTTTATCGAAGATCCAGAATTATATTTTTTAAAAAAACATTCACATGTGAAATCACTTATTTCATTTAAATTTTGTTTATTCTTTATATCAAGTTTTGATTTTAATGTCGCAATACAGAATTTATTAATAAGACTATTTTTAGTACTAATATTGTTTCCCTTGGCCTCTAAATTGATAGCCATCTCTATGAGAAGAAATGTGATCAGACTGCTAAATATTAATTTACTAAGCATATTTTTGTTGTTTTTTCTATCAGTCAGTTCTATTTATCTGTAATTCTTTATTCATTACTTTGACTCTCTTTAGAGCTTGAAAAACTTTTTCAGGCATTTGTTTTGGTAAATCTACAAGGCTGTAATTTTCAAATATCCTTATTCTACCAATCGATCTTCCTTTTAATCCGGCTTCGTTAGCAATTGCCCCAACTAAATTTCCAGGCTTAACTCTATCTCGGTGACCAACTTCGACTCTGAATCTGTCCATCTCATCTTCAAGTCTGTTGTTATCAAAATCACCTCTTCGACGTTGTTTGAATTTATTATCTCTTCGATCATTTCTTGAGTTCCTTTGAGCAGATTGCCTGATCCAATCCTCACTCCCATTCTCAAGGAGTGCATTAAAACCAACTGCTAAATTTAACGCGGCAAGAGTTAAGTCTTTTGGATCTATATCTAATTCTCTTTCAACATTTTTTATTAGTTCTTCTAGAATAGTTGACTCCTCTGGGTTGTCTCTTTCTGTTGAGGCTGCTTTTATTAATTTGGCTTGTAGCTTCTTAATTCTATTGCTGTTGATTAGTTCATTATCTGGTATATCCATTTTCTCAATTGGTTGACCTACAGCTCTTTCAAGATTACTTAAAAATGATCTTTCTCTTGGATTAACAAAAAGAATTGCCTCACCATTTCTACCTGCCCTTCCAGTTCTACCAATTCTATGCACATATGCTTCGCGATCAAATGGCATATCATAATTAATTACTAATCCAATTCGATCTACATCAAGGCCTCTTGCTGCGACATCTGTAGCTACTAAAATATTAATAGAACCCTGTCTTAATCTTTCAACAGTTCGTTCTCTTTGGTTTTGAGGAATATCCCCATTTAAAATAGCTACATTATATCCATATGATTCTAATTTTTCCGCTACTACAATTGTAATAGCTTTTGTTCTAGCAAATATTATTACACCTTCTTCTGAAACAGCTTCAAGTACTCTTTGGAGTGCATTAACTTTGTAAGTATTTTGAACAGTTATATACCTTTGCCTGATAAGTCTTTCCTTTAATTCTGTTGCTTTTATAGTTATTTCTGCAGGACTATTTAAATATTTTTTTGATAGTCTTCTAATCTCAGATGGCATTGTAGCTGAGAATAAAACTAGTTGTCTCTTATCTGGCAACTGTTCTAAAATCCACTCAACGTCATCAATGAAACCCATTCTTAACATTTCATCTGCTTCATCTAGAACCAAACATCCAAGATGACTAGTATTGAGAGTTCCTTGTCGCATGTGATCCATGACACGCCCAGGAGTTCCTACCACTACGTCAACTCCCCTTTTAAGCGTGTTGATTTGATTTCGGAAATCAGAGCCTCCATATATTGCAAGAACTTTTAAATGAGGATGACCCGCTGCATAGGAACGAAATGATTCAGCTACCTGCATAGCCAACTCTCGAGTTGGAGCTAGAACTAAAACTTGTGGATGTCCAATATTTTTTTTCAATCTTTCCAGGATTGGCAACGCAAATGCGGCGGTTTTACCTGTACCGGTTTGAGCTTGTCCAACTAAATCTCTACCAAGAAGTAATTCGGGAATGGCAGCTTTTTGAATCGGAGTTGGAGATGAGTAGCCTTTATCAGAGAGTGTTTGAATTAGTTCTTCACTAAAACTAAATTCTGAGAATCCATTTTTTTGATTTTGAGCACCTTCATCCAATATTTCTTCAGTAGGCTCCGTAAGAACATCCTTATCTACTGGACATGAGGAATCCTCATGTAGATTTTTATTTGTCATCTAATAATGGTTAACCTTGTTGTCCTTCAAATTAGGCAGACAACTTCCGATCGGTATATAACCGTGCTTTGCTGACTCGCCTTGTTAAAGGGATTATATAATTAATTTTATCATCTTAAAAATCCTTTTAGGAATAAGTTGATCACATTTTTAAAAGTTTTCTTCTTTATTGGTAATTATCAGTAATTGTTTTTTTGCACGTGTTATTGCTGTGTAAAGCATTCTTTTTTCATAATCATCAGAATAAAATTTTTTGAGAGTTTTCTCTTCTGAAACTTTTGAGTTACTTGGCCAAAGTAAAAGAACTTGATCAGCTTCACTTCCCTGTGCTTTATGAATTGTCATTGCATATGCCGGATCATAAATATTTAACCTTGATGGGTTTATTAATCGGGTTACGAGTCTTTGATCCTCGGAAAAAACATTAAATAAGAAACGTCTTTTTTCGCCGTTGCCAATAATTATCCCAACGTCTCCATTTGCTAAACCTATTTCAGGTTGATTACTTTTTGCCATGATTGGTGTTCCCTCTGCCCACTTGTGTACTTCCTTCTCAAACCCCTTCCCTAAAACGAACTCGTGGATTTTTTTAACGCCCCAGGGCCCATGTCTTTGCGGACAAAGTATCAGAAGATTATCTATGAATTCAAAGAGATTTAGTATCTCAATTGTGTGTTCTACCTCAATCATGCTTGATTGCCATGCTTCAATAGGAATATAATTAATACAATTTTCTGTTAACTTTTTAAGCTTCTTTCTATAGTTAAAAAGAGTTCTAGCTATGGGATCTGGAATATTTTTTAGGGATGAAATGTACTGATTTGTATTTGATGAATCTTTTTTCATTGAAAGCAGGTTCCAAAAGGCCTCTACTCCTTTATCTTTTAGCGTATTTCTTAATAAAGCGATGTCTCCTTTGTTTCGGTATGACTTTGTAAGTTTGACAGAGTTTGATTGGAATTTTGTTTTAGTTTCTTTCCCTAGCAAAATTTGCCATATACCACCACTTCCTATCGGTAATAATTGGTCAGGATCTCCTACTAGGATTATTTGACATGATTTTGTTAATGCATCGAGCAATCCATTAATGGTTGATAAGTCAACCATTGACATTTCATCAATGACTATTAGATCTAATTTTAATAGACGTTGAGAGTTTCTTCTGAAGCCATTTGGTCCTGCTTCTAACCATTTATGTAATGTTTTAGAAGGAATATTAGAAAGCTTATCCTTTATAGGATCTTCAAAATCTTCAATACTCGCCTGAATAGTATCTTTTAGTTTTTTTGCGGCTTTCCCTGTTGGAGCAGCCATTGCGATATCAAGAGTTGGGTTTCTTATTAGCGCTTGTACAAGCATTTGAAGGATCGTACTAGTCTTGCCTGTGCCTGGGCCACCACTTAATAAGATGATTTGTTTACTTTTAACAAGGTTAACAGCATCTATTTGTTGAATATTTAGATGCTCTAGATTCTTGGCATCAATTTCAAAATGCAATTCATTAGATAGATGACTAATAGGTTGATTCCTTACGAGTATTTTATGAATGGTCGCAACTATTTCATTATGTGTGCGACGCCAACTGATCAAATCCCCATTTAAAACTATTGGGGAGTTATCCCCTTTAGTCCAGCCACACTTCAATAAGGCTTTCTTATGATGGCTGGGCCAACCTTTATATTTGAGTTCAAGATTTTTAGGGATTTCCTGCATGTCTATATAAACATCACCTCTTGATAATCCATCCATTAATACGTTTACGATATCAATCAAAGCTTCATTGAACTCTATTGGCGGAAAATAGCGAACTAGAGTAGTTAATAATGATTTATTTAAATCAGTTGAGAATTTTTTTTTAAAGTGTTCTCTCATTTTTGTTGTCTTTTAATTAATAAATCTAATTTTTTAATTCTTTCAATAGGAGCAGATTCGACGATTAAGCCCGGAGTCCTTTGAGGAAAATTCTTTTCTTCTAAATCTCCTTTATCTGGAAGTCCTCTCAAAAATACGTAAATGTAACCTCCAAGATGTTTTTGAGGTGAATAATCGGGGAGCCTCCAATTTAAAAATCTATGTAAAGCAAGTAAATATATATGGGCTTGTAGTGGATAGTGATGATGGTACATTTCTACATCCATTCTGGATATTGAATAATTTGAGGGACCACAAGAAGAATCATCCTCGTTTGATAGCGGACTTCCTATCCAGTTACTTTTCCAATCTAAAACCCACCATTTAGCAATTTCATGATTTGGGTTGTCTGCAAAAACTTGATCTATGGATCCGGTTAGGAAACCCCTGCTATAGATATTTAGATTCATCAATTTATTTATATAGTCTGAGCCATATTTATTTTGGACATCTTCTTTAAATATTGATGATAATTCGAGAGTATTGATTGGAGTGGCTTCATGACAGATTGGAATATCAAATTTTAATTCTTTGATACAGCTTTTAGAATTTAAATTTTTCATTTTAAATTTACCTAAAGGACCACCTAAAGGAATATTTGCAATTCTCTTTAATAAAATATTAATCGGTTCAATAAATGAATTACTTATATTAACTATATCTAATTCTTCTTTTATAATAGATGAAACTTTTTGTTGATTATCAATATCATTGAAATCTATTCTTTCGAGTATTTTATGAAGACAAGTCCCTGCTATAGGGCCTCTAGGAAAATCACTTATAGGACTTTCTTTTGACCATATCTTATCTTCTGATCTTTCAATACTTTGATCTTCCTCTATAAATATTTGATCAGGTTTCTGGAGAGATCCATCCTCAATTTCATTTTTAAAGGCAAGGTCTTCATTTGATTCATCTGATAAGTCTTTTAAAATTATTCCGTCATTTTTTTGTGTGATCCATTTTGAAAAACTATACCTTCCCCAACTATTCTCAAACTGATGCTTAGGAATTACTCCAAGTGATAATTTGATTTCACTTTTAGGTTGAGTCCATGTTTTATTAGTTTCAAATGCTTTCATATCTTGAATATGAACTTTTAGCTCCCTTTGCTTGAATGATTTTTTCATCATTTCTTTTGTATGGTCTTCCATGTTTAGATTTATTGATTTAGATCCAAATAAAAATCCTGAAAGAGGATTCCCTTCTTG
The DNA here is from genome assembly GCA_003279655.1 of Prochlorococcus sp. AG-402-A21. Classification (GTDB taxonomy): domain Bacteria; phylum Cyanobacteriota; class Cyanobacteriia; order PCC-6307; family Cyanobiaceae; genus Prochlorococcus_B. The sequence continues at coordinate 72,357 of QCHI01000003.1, forward strand.
ACCAGCAGCCTTCGCCCACAGGATTATTAATTGTTTTTTTGCTCTTGTAAAAGCTACGTAAGCTAACCGCTCTGCTTCATTTAATGATTCTTTTCTGATGAAATCTAGATATGAACTATATTTTTTATGCCATTTATACTTTTTAGAAATCAATAGGTTTTGATTATCTTTCCATAAATGACTTTTTTTATCAGGAGGCTTTTGCCACAAGTATGGACAAATTACTATTTTAAATTGAAGTCCTTTGCTCTTGTGGATCGTAATTATATTTATGGAGCTATTACTAATGGCACTGTTAGGTTGATATTCTTCAGGTATTGGCTCTATGGACTGGAACCGTTGACTAAAAAGCCATTGAGATGCTCGTAAAGCATTAAATTTCTGTCGATGGATCTGTTCGTCTGCTAATTGAGAGCTTTGATAAAGATCACTCAATAAAGTTCCTCTATGAGAAAGATCAGCTATTGATTTTCCTTCTAGAAAGTTTGATAAACAGCCTAATAATCCAATTTTTGGAAATAATTGTGCTAGTTCATGGAACTTCGAAGATAATGAATCAAAATCGCCATTAATTTTTGATTCAATAAGTTTTTCCTTCTTCCATTGCATTAGCTCAGAACAAGCTAGTAGGGCAAGTTTTTGTTGGTTATATGGACTTACGATACAGTTAATAAAAATTTGTAGGATTTGTGCACTCTCTCTAGTAAATATATTTTCATTGCTAAGGAGTTGTGAAGGAATTTTTATTTTTGATAAATAGCTATGGATGTTTTTAGCTTGATCGTGTCTATTGACTAGTATGCAAATATCGGAGGGATTTAAATCTTTGGGATTATTGGTTAATAGTTCTAATAAATAAGATCCAACAACTTTCGGAATATTATCTTCTGTTTTGCTTTTTGACTCTAATTTTATTTTTTGTATTTTTTCTTTTTGGTGAGTGTCTATTAAATTTATTATCTTAAATGGTTCTTTTATTCCATTTAGTTTTAATGGATCTTCTTGTGAAAATGGCTTAAGTTCTTGAGTTGATAGATTTGATCTTATTAAACCATCAAGAAATAATTTATTTAGTATTAAAATTAGAGGTTTTGTACTTCTGTAATTAGCATTCATTAAATGAATTTGATCACAAGATTCTCTAGCTTTCATATATGTATTTAAGCTTCCACCTCTGAAACTATAGATTGCTTGCTTTGGATCTCCAATCATTAGTAATAGATGTGTTGTTCGATCACCAAAGGCTTCTTTTAGTATTCTTAACTGGACTGGGTCAGTATCTTGGAACTCATCGATTAATGCTACTTTATATCTAAGTTTTAAGTTCCTATAGATATTATGAGGATTATTTTCATCTTTAATTCTTTTATTATTAGATTTTTGGGGGTCTAATAATTTAAGTAGATCAGAATAATTTATCAAACCCTTTTTAGATTTTCTTTTTTCAAGCTCTCTCTTAGTCCATAACAAAGCATGTTCCCAAACTAATTCACCTGGACTATCATATAATTCTCCTATAATATCTAGAATTGACCTCATTCCTTTTGAACAAGAATCAATTATTTTATACTTCACATCCAATTGGTAAATATTTTTAGGATGAAAATATTTATTTATAAGGGTTTGATTTTGAATATCTTCATATGATGGTCGCTTTTTGTCTTTATATTTTTCAATCCAGTTACTTAAAAGCTCATAACGATTTTTCCTGGGCTTGGATGAGTATGGCTTTGTGTCTGCAATACCCTGAGATCTTAGATCCTTAGCAATCTCTATAAAGCCATCTTCAAGCTCCTGACCCTTTTCTTCCCATATATTCGTAAATTCTATCCATAATGATTCAATATAGTTGTTTAATTGATTTGAAATACTCTCTTCTATTTTTAGGTCATTAAATGTCTGTTTGAAAATATTATTTGGATCATTATCCAAGGAACTAAGAACTTGAATTAAATTCTTACGATTGAAATTAGTTTTAAATATTCCTTTTAATTCTGAAATTTCAATTCTTAATACTTCTTTTTTCCAATATTCTTCAACAATTTCATTTATTAGTGCTTCTGAACTTTTCTCGATGGTTAGGTTTAAATTATGACCATTCTCAATAGCTTCTCTACGTAGGGTTTTACTACAAAATCCATGAATTGTTGTGATGTCTGCGTTGTCAATTCTCTCTAATGCTTCTAAGAGCAGGGAAGAAATATATAACGCTCTTTCTTTAGATGTAATATTTAACTCGACCCATTCACTTAATACGGTGTCAAGTTGATATGGCTTTATGTCTGTATTTTTTGATTCAATTATTTTTAAAGCAAGAATTAACCGTTCAATAATTCTTGCTTTTATTTCTGATGCTGTTGCTTCTGTAAAGCTTACAACTAGTATTTCGTTTATTGAATATTCTTGTTCAGTCAATAACCTCAAGACAAGATGAGAAAGTGAGAATGTTTTCCCTGTTCCAGCACTGGCTTCTATTAGACGCATTCCATTCGTTAAAGGATATTTATTAGCTTGAAATAATTCTATATTGGTCATATTTATTTAATAGTGAAAATACTAAAATAAGAACTAGTTACCATGCTCTCTATTATCCCTTTGTTTTGATGTTTTATATTGCTTATAATTAACATTTCAGGATCTCCAATCTAAATATTTTATTTCTTCTAAAATGGCCGGTACTTCTTTGATATATTTTTTGTATTCAGGAAATTTAATTTTCAGCCTTTCTTCTTCCTTTAAGGCTTTTATTTTTAAAATATAAGCTAATGATATGAGTAGAGATAGATGTATTAGACTCAATGAAAAAATACATATTCCCAATGAAATAAATAATAATCCCTTATAAACTGGGTGCCGAACATTTTGGTATGAATTGTTTTTTATCAGACTCGATTCATTCATTGGATAAGGAAGCGGCGTAATGTTTTCTCCTAAATCTATGAATGCTTTAATGACAATGATTAGACCTAGAATTGAAATTGCTAATCCAACAATCATGCAAAAAGTATTTATTGAAAATGCTATATGCTTTATTTTTGGATAGGGAGGTATTAAATGTAGTAGTAGTAATAATATTTGAGAAAATAAATACCATTCTCCTTTTGAATTATTAAATAGCCCCTGAGTGCTAAATCCCCATTTTGATAAGATAGCTTTAATATCCTTAAAGAGACTGCTTGTATTTAGATTCATTTTAGTTGTTAGATTAGTTGATGTTTATTAGGATTGGTTCATAGAGACTCATTAATACATCATTAAATGATTCAAGGTCTAAAATAGTAGAGGCTTTGCATTTTTTGCCAAAGCAAAGTTCCATAGTTAGAGTTTCTCTTTCTCCTTTCATATATAAATCACCTTCCCATTTTTTTTGAAATAAATCTTCCTCATTCTTATTTATATCTTTTGTGGCGAGGGCATAAGCTAGGCCACTTTCTGGTGGTATGGGCCAACAATTTTTTCTTCCTGCGGCTGCTAATAGATGGATTTGCCTTAGTATTTCAGTCGCTTCTTTGGTATTGATTGGTAATATTTCCTTGCTTACTTCGAATTTAATATTTTTGCTATTGTCGTTTTTTCTAGAAATTATCACTGTTTTATAATTAAATGAACTATTTGCAGACAAATATAAATGATTTAGCCATCCATTCATAAGAGTTTTATATTTTAAACTTCCAACTTCAATTTGTATTAAATTTTTCCCTCCAAAGTAAAATTCACCCTCTAACTCTTGCATCTCAATGCTCCTTTTTGTGATTTGCCCAGTAGCGTATATTGCGGATACTAAATTATTCCATCGCTCCTCAAGGAGATCCTCCTCTATTAATCCAGAGCATTTTGGAGGGAAAACACCTTTACCTGAATAGGTCTCTTTCCAGTAGTTTGAGTTGTTTTGTATGTTGTTAATTTTTCTGAGATCACTATTTTCTAGTCGATGTTTAAGAAGTTTATATCTTTCTAATTCTGAAAGTTCGAGTAAATCATTGTCTTCAATAAGATTGACAAATTCTTTGGATTGGATTTCATTCTCTTTTAACCAAGTTATTTGTGGACTGAGTAACCATTCTTTAGTTTTCTCGAAGGAATAAGATTTTAATTTATTTACGTTTATTTCTTTCCACTTTATCGGTAATGCTAAAGAGACATTTTTAGTCGGTATTGCTTTTTCAAGCCATTCTCTAGCTTCTAGATTCTTTCTGTCACAACTCATGATTTGTGTATTTTCGGTTTTTATAAAGTTGACATGATCAAGAGGATTCGCTGGTGGCTCAATGAGAATATCTTGAAAGGTGTTGGCTCCTAATTTGATCTTTAAGTAATTCAACCATTGTTGAATAGGACTTGGAGGTTCAAGATCTTCTCCTGTCTTTTCATCTTTGGAATTCCAAGAAAGTAAAAGATTTTGACGAGTTGAGATTAAAGCTTCTAATAATGAATAGCGGTCTTTGTCATATTGGTTTGGGTCTCCAAGTTCTCTTTTCCTTTCTAGGAGATTGAAACTTCTTCTATTATCTATTCTTGGAAAAGTTCTACTTTCTAGTCCCATGACGATGATGATTTGATGAGGGATCGCTCTCATTGGTTCTAAGGCACTGATCGTAATTTTCCCAGTCCTATGACCAAATTTGCCATTTGTAGAACTTAACGCTTTGGTGATAATGTCTTTGACTACTAAACAATCAATTTCTAGTTCGCAATTATCTGTTATGAGACCCCAATTATTAACAATAGTTAGTAGTTGTTGCTCTTCCCATGCCCATTCCCCACCATCTCCAAATAAATCTTTTACGAGAGATGTTATAAGTTTTATCCATTCTTTACATGAACGATTACTGCGAATTGCATCGATATAATTGCAAAGTTTTGAGAGAATACCCCAAGCTTTTATAAGCTCTGTATTTGATATATTCTCGGAATAAGGGGAGATATTGCTTATTCCATTAATTGGATTATCTGGTAAAACGAGTCCAAGTAGAAATCTTTCTAGACACCAACAAAGGCTATGAGTTTCTTCTCCAAATCTTTCTGAAGAATCAAGTCCCCAAGTAAAGCCAGCGGATTGAAGGCATTTAGTTATGTCACTCACCTCGTCAATAGTTATATTCTGTTGTGTTTGTAATGCTGGATTAATTAATAAGTTCTCAAAAATTGATGCAGTTAGACGAGATGCAGAAATCTCTAACAGATTCAAGACAAAATGTATTAAACCGACTTTATCTTCTTGACTTCTATCTGTGATTACCCAGGGTAGCTGAGTAGTATTGTGATCTATATTGTTAAACACTGAGGCAATTATCGATGCATAGCAATCGATTTGTGGTGTCATTATTAGAATGTCTCTGGGTTGCAGTTTCTTGTTATTGGCGAAGAGTTGTAATATATGGTCCCGTATTAATTCTACTTGCCGATACTTTCCTGGAGATTTAAGGAAAAGTAGTGATTTGTCAGATTTTCCTTTAGTTAAAATACTTTCACTTTTTGTAGATAATAGTTCTTGTTGTAGCTGTTCTAATAAATTTGGTTGGTTCCCTTTATTAGTGGCAATATCTGCTGTAAGTGAAAAAATATCTTCCTCATTTCTATCTCCCAATTGATATTCACCACTCCCTTCTAGCAACTGTTGAAATTCAGCCCCCATCCGTCCAAGGAAGGCCTCAAGTCTTGGAGATTCTAGTAACCATTGTCTGTCAAGAGGAGTATTCGATGTGTTTCTAAATTGCAGTCTTCTTTCTTCACATCTTTGCCAAAGATCATTGCAGGGGGATATTAGATAAATTTTTATATTTATTACTTTTGAAAATGCTTGAATTAAATCTATTTGCAATGGTGCCAGGCTGCTAAGTCCATAGATATAAAGATTTTTTGGATAATCTAGTTTAGAAATATCACCTTTCTTTAAACGTTTAATAGCTTCTTCGGCTTGGATGCAGAATGGATCTGTGTTTATCTTTTTATATAATAAATTAAATAATAATTCTTGCCAAAGGATATTTTTATTAACATTAATCTCTCTAGAAGTTTTCTTTGTTTTCTTGCTTAACCATTGCTTGATAATTTCAGGTCTATAAAGTATGTAATCATCAAATATCTCGGCAATATTGCTTGCTAGATCCCATAAACTCAGATTAATTTGCTCATTTTCTTTCTCGCTTATTTCTAGCCATGATCTAAATATATCTGCTTCTTTTGCTTTTATTAACTCTGGTAATAATTCTAAAATGTTCCAAACAAGATAATTCTTTTCCCATGGATCTTTTTCATTGGGATCAATACCAATAATTCTCTTGACTAACCTTTTTAAATATGTACCAGGGAAAGGGTATTTAACTAATGCATTGATATTATTAATTATTGAAATCCTTTCACTGAGCCATCTGCTTGATGGCCATGTACTTACGATAATATTAACTTCTTCAGATATTTCAGGTGGATTTAATCGGAGTTCCTGTCCCAGTACTTCTGCTAACCATTCAGCTTTATTACTTCGATAAATTGTTAACAAGAGTCAAAATGCGATTTAAAAATATTTTTAAAGTAAGAAGTTGTCTTTTCTTGGATTGATAATTAGCTTTTTCATCTCTTTTACCGCTTGGGATAGACCTACTGAAAGGGCTCTAGAAATAATTGTATGGCCAATATTTAATTCTTCAATCCCTTCAATAGCTGCAATCGGTTCAACGTTTTGATATGTCAAACCATGCCCTGCGTTTACTCTCAAACCATAGGATCTTGCTTTAGCTGTACTCTCTTTAAGAATAGATAGTTCCAGACTTTTCGCTTGTTTCTTTTTTATTGCATATTTACCGGTGTGCAGTTCAATCCAGGAAGCCTTTACTTCAGCACAATTTTCTAACTGAGCTTGAATTGGATCAACAAAAAGGCTGACTGGAATATCCTCATCTGAAAGACGTTGAATTATTTTCTTTAATTTGTTTTTGTGTTTAATAACGTCGAGTCCTCCTTCTGTAGTTACCTCTTCCCTTTTTTCAGGAACTAATGTGACCATATCTGGTTTGAGATTAAGTGCTATTGAAGTCATTTCTTCAGTTGCAGCCATTTCCAGATTTAGTCGAGTATGCACAGTCTCTTTTAGAAGATTTAGATCTCTATCTTGTATATGTCTTCTATCTTCTCTTAGATGAACTGTTATACCATCAGCACCACCTAATTCCGCTAAAAGAACCATTTTTACTGGGTCAGGTTCAAATGTCTTTCGAGCTTCTCGGACATTTGCTATGTGATCAATGTTTACGCCAAGACTTGCCATAGGTATTTAAAATATACTTTGATTGTATTCATCAAAAGCAATATAAGGTTTAGCCGCTGGAGTAACTGCCCAGTCCGACCGTTAATAATAAAGCTTTCGGAGTTAACTTCATTACATACTTTGTTAATGAGGGATTTTTGCTCCTTCTTCATAGAGAAAAAAAAATATGCCTCGGGGTTGATCCTTTCTGGAGTCGATTGGCTATGTTTGCGACGCAAGATTTTGCGTTGAACAATTTTTTTCGGAGAAGAATAGTTCTTGGTGCAGAGAATTTACCTTTATCTGGTTCTGTTGTACTTGCTCCTACTCATAGATCTAGATGGGATGCTTTGATGTTAACTATGGCTGCTGGGAGAAGGATTACAAATAGAGACTGTAGATACATGGTCACCCGCTCAGAAATGAGAGGATTACAAGGATGGTTTTTAAACAGGTTGGGTTGTTTCCCGATTGATCAAGGAAGACCTTCTCTAACTACTCTTAGATATGCCGTGGATTTGTTGATTTCAAGTCAGCAATTAGTTGTATTCCCAGAAGGAAAGATAAATCGATTTGGCGAACCTGTAAAACTAAAAAAAGGTTTGATTCGTCTAGCTCAATTAGCATCTAATAAAGGTTTAGAGATTAAAGTTGTTCCAGTCGGTTTGGCCTATAGTCAAGCTATTCCTAAGTTTTATGGATCTGCATCAATTTGTTTTTCTAAACCAATGGTGATTTCAAGTGATTTTAATCAATCTATAAATGACTTTAATAATGCACTTTTCAAAAGCATGAGAAGTGCTGAACAATCAGCATTAATAGCTGTTGGTAGAAGATAATATGATTTACTTAGTTGATTCTTTAGAACCCACATTGAATTCATTATTCTCTAATTCATTATTTTTTAAATGATTACAGTAAAAGAAGTTACGTTTCTAATTAAGCAATCACTTCCCGATGCTCAAATTGAAGTAAAAGATATGGGCGGCGGTGATCATCTTGAAGTAAATGTCGTATCTCAAGAATTCTCAGGCTTATCTCTTGTACAACAACATCAACTTGTTTATGGTGCATTAAAAAATGAATTGAAAACAGAAACAATTCATGCTTTGGCCTTGAAAACCTCAACTCCTCAATAACTTTTTCAAATGGATTCCACCACTCGTTCAAAAATTGAACTTCTAATTAATTCAAAACCAATTTTTGTTTTCATGAAAGGTAATAAGTTGATGCCTCAATGTGGTTTTTCCAACAATGTGGTTCAAATTCTTAATTCTTTGGGATTGAGCTTTGATACTTTTGATGTACTTTCAGATATGGAAGTCCGAGAAGGGATTAAAGAATATTCAAATTGGCCGACAATTCCCCAAGTTTATGTAAAGGGAGAATTTATTGGAGGCTCCGATATTTTGATAAGCATGTACAACTCTGGGGAATTGAAAGAAAAATTAGAAATTGCACTAGCTTCATAACTTGTTACTTTTTTGATGGATATCTAGGCTTCTTTTTGAAAAAAGAGGTTATTAATATCACCATCGGGACCAATAAAACTTGAAGGATCCATTATCCATCTATCAATTAATGCTTCTAATTTTTCTTGATCCCTTGAGGCTAATCTCTTGCAATTCCTTAGAGCATGTAAATATCCATCAGCATAGATTCTAAGCTCAGAAGGACTATGGTATCGACTTGTTAGCTCTTGACAGGCATCACAAATTGATTGGAAATGTTTTATCGCTTCTGGGGCATCAAAAGATGTCATGGTTTGCTAAGACACAGACTATTCTTGGTAGTCAGTGAACAGTTTGCTTTAATATCACCCTAGTCTAAGGGTCTACTTTTCTGACTTGTGACATTAATACCCGCAGATCAGCTTGCTACTGAGCAAATTCAAGGATCCTCAACAGGCTCTTCTCCCATTCAAGCAACCACGCAATCACCCTCCAAGGTGCTTGTTGTGGAACCACATCCAACTCTCAGAACTGTTTTAGTTCAGAGACTCAGGCAAGATGGACAGTTGGCCGCAGCAGTAGGCTCGGCCGAGGAGGCTGTTGACCTTTGCCGTGACCAATCACCAGATTTATTAGTTAGTGCTGAGCTGCTGGAAAAAAGTTCAGCACTTCGACTTGCACAACAGTTGGGATGTTCAGTGATTGTTCTTACAGCAAGAACAGGAGTTGAACCAGTTGTAGGTCTTTTGGATGATGGGGCTGATGATGTTTTAAGGAAACCTTTTGGCTTAGAGGAATTGGCTGCTAGGTGTCGGACCTTACTTAAGAGAGGAAGAATTGGTTTACAGGAACGTGTTGCTGTTGGCCCTCTTGAGGTTCATCTTCTTCTCAGGCAGGTAACCTTGCGAGAAAAACCTGTAGAACTAAGTCCTAGAGAATTTGCCTTATTGTGTGCCTTGTTGATGCCACCTGGCATGGTCAGAAGCCGTCATGAGCTACTTCGAATGGCTTGGCCTCCATTTAGTGGTGGCCCTCGCTCTGTAGATACTCAAGTTTTGACACTTAGAAGAAAATTAGAACAAGCAGGTCTTGGTGATGGTGGAGGAATTACAACTGTTCGCCAGCAAGGATATAGATTTAGTCTTGATAACTTGCCCTCGTAAGTTTTTTACTGGTTATTGTGGAAGTTCCCATTTGTTCATTCCCAGTTTTGTACCAATTTTGTGAGCACAGGCATACCCGCTAAAGGCCACCGCATTTAATCCCTGACCCGGGAAAGAAGAATCACCAACACAGTAGAGTCCTTTTATCTTGGTAGTATTAAATGGCATAGGAAGAAGACCAGGTAATCTCATTGAAGGTATTGGTCCATAACTCCCTTTGTTTCTAGCAAGAAACCTTTTATGTGTCCTTGGACTACCTATCTCTTTGTGTAAAATATTTTGACTAAGGTTTGGAAATAATTTGTCTAACTTGGATATAAGTTTTTCTCCGTCTTCTTTTTTCTTGTCAAGATATTCTTTGTTGCTTAATCCTTCCCAACAATCCATTGACGAAGGAGTAAAAGCATGAACAATATGGCTACCTGATGGAGCTAATGATGGATCTAGTAAAGTTGGAATTGATAGAAAAGTAACCCCTTGTTCATGTTCCATTTCTTCCCATGCATCGAGAAGTAAGTGATGGCAATGTGTATTCGAAGGAATAGAGTCTTTACTTACTCCTAAATGTAGTGATAAAAATGAAGGAGAAGGGATATATCTACTTCTCCATTTTGTCTCTGCCGGTGGAGTTTTATCTGGTTCCACCAGTGGATCATTGATTCCTTGCCCACCAAATGTATCCCATCTTGTTGCATTTGAGACTATTGTTTTACCAAAAAACTCTTCGCCATTTTCTAATGAAACACCTATTGCCTTTCCGCTTTCAAAAATTATTTTTTTTACTTTAGCATTATATTTAATTTCTCCTTTGAAATCTTTAATTCCTTGCACTAATTTTTCTGCAATAATTCCAACACCTCCTTTTGGATAGTTAATGCCTCCATAATGTCTATCAGAAAAGACCATTCCTGCATTTATCATGGGTGTTAAGTCTGCGGGCATGACTGACCAGCAAAAACATTCAATGTCTATAAAATTTAAAAGTTTTGGATCTTTTATATATCGTCTAGCAACATCCCCGGCATTAACTGGTAACCATCTAGCTAGTCCTAAGCATGATAAGGGTGATTTAAAAAAAACTTTCATTAGATATCCCGGATCCTCTATTGAAAGTAAAGGCATCGAATTCAGACAATTAAATACATCCCAACATTTTTCGTAGAAATGATTTATTCCTTTCTCTTCATGGGGAAATAAATCAATTAGCTTTGAAATGAATTTTTTATAATCTCTATCAATAGTAATTTCTAATTGATTTGGTAGATGATATGCCAATTGTGTTGGGTCAGGAATTGTTTCACATTCTTGGCCAACATCTTTGAGGGCTCGCGTTAGTAAATTGGTGTACCCCTTTTTACCAAAACCAAAAATCATAGATGCTCCAACATCAAAAGTAAATCCTTTTCTTCTAAATGAACCACCACTTCCACCTGGAATTTTGTACTGTTCCAGCACAAGAACTTTTGCCCCTTTACTTGCTAGTTGACTTGCAGTCACTAATCCACCAAGACCGGAACCAATAACTATCGAATCCCAGTTGAAAGAAGCTTTAGTTGTATTTGTTGATTGAGTCATGATGTAAAAGAAATTTTTTAAATGGACGGTTTAGTAGAGCTTTTATCTAATTAATGTTTCTCTTAACTTTTTTATTTGACTCAAAGCTCTATTTCTATATTCTTTGTATCTTTCACGTTTGTTGTGAACTCTATTATTGAGTTCAGGCAGTAATCCGAAATTGGCTGGCATAGGTTGAAAGTTTTTTTTATTTTGAACTCTTAAGCTTGCTTGACTATTACTGACAAAGTTTGTCAATGCCCCAATCATTGTAGAAGTTGGCAAAGTAATTGTATTTAATCCTTTCGCCAACAAGGCTGCGTTAGTTCCAGCCAGCCAACCTCCAGCGATAGCCGCAGCATACCCCTCTGTACCAGTGAGCTGTCCAGCAGCGAATAAAGTTTTTCTATTTATGAACTGAAGTGTTGGCTCTAGTAGCTTTGGAGATTCAAGAAAAGTATTTCTATGCATTACTCCTAAACGAATAAATTCTGCATTCGATAAGCCAGGAATCATTCTGAATACACGTTTTTGTTCGCCCCATTTTAAGTTTGTTTGAAAACCAACGATATTCCATAGTTGACCTGCTTTATCCTCTTGTCTTAATTGAACGACAGCATGAGCTCTTTTAAGCCTTCGAAGGCTTTTGTCGTTTACATCTCCCCATCTTGGATCCCAGAGGCCTATTGGCTTTAATGGGCCAAAACGCATAGTCTCTAGACCTCTTTTCGCAAGCTCTTCGATGGGAAGACAGCCTTCAAAAAAAACATGTGATTCTTTTTCAAAATCCTTTAATTCAGCTTGTTCAGCGTTGATTAGCGCAGAGTGAAATTTTAAATATGACTCTTCATTCATCGGGCAATTAACGTAATCAGCATCGCCTTTGTCGTATCTACTTGCCCGAAATGCTTTTGAAAAATCAATGCTTTCCCCTGTAATTATTGGACTAGCCGCATCAAAAAAATGACATTCACTTTCACCTGTAAAATTTTTGATGTCTTCAGCCAGCGATTCGCTTGTTAAAGGACCTGTGGCCAGAATTGTAATTTGTTGAGCATTTGGTAGGCACGGACATTCATCTCTAATGATTTTTATTAGAGGATGAGAAGAAAGTTCATTTGTGATTGATAGGCTGAATTGACTTCTGTCTACTGCAAGTGCTCCCCCTGCAGGAACAGCGTGTTCATCAGCTTTTGCGATTACAATAGATTTTAAATTCCTCAATTCTTCCTGTAAAAGTCCTGCTGCTCTATCACTACTAAGCGCTCCAAAGCTATTACTGCAAACAAGTTCAGCGAATTCGGGTGAGTGGTGAGCTGGAGACTTCTTCTTTGGTCGCATTTCATAGAGAGTTACTTTGATTCCAGCACTTGCTATTTGCCATGCTGCTTCAGAGCCTGCAAGACCAGCTCCTATTACGGTTACCGATGGATCTTCTTTCAAACTGTCGTATTTTTCTTCTTCAAATCTTAATTAAATAATATTCTCATGTCCCTCAACTATTTATTAAGACTTCAAAAGTATCTGAAAAATCAATGAGGAAGGAAAAAAAATATCTTTAAATTGTTTTTTAGTCCTCAAAAAGGAACATTAAGGGCGTTAATGCTTCGACAACGTGATATTTTTCATATTGGACCATTATTATTGGTTTATTGGGGGTCGCTAGCTCAGTGGTAGAGCATCCGGCTTTTAACCGGCTGGTCCTGAGTTCGAATCTCAGGCGACCCATTTTTGCTTAAGACTATTTTAGATAACTTGAAGTGATTACCGCTTATGAATTTTTGAAGAAATATTTTTTTTGGATCTTTTTGATTTTCAGTTTTACATCAGTAAATGCTGGGTTAAATAATTTTACTAATTTGATTTTCTTTGAAGATTGGCTAATCGAGAGGAAAGTTGATTTAACTATTAATGAGATAAAATGCAGAGCCTCAATACCTTCGCATGCAAATTGGTTTGGAGCTCGGGTAAGACTTGATCCCAATAATGAATTGATAAAACCTATTTGGATATCTGTTAAGGCTGACCAAGTGATTGATTCGAAATTAACTAAGGTTAAAGAACTTCTTGTTAATTGCAGGTCAGGACTTCTTTCCATTCCTGAAAATCTATAAAGGTCAAGGATAAATGTGTTGATGAGAATATAAATACTTTCTCAAAAGAAATTTTTTTGCTGAATTATAAATATATTATTTTCATTTTAGCATGAAGAAACTTACTGTAGGAGCTGCAATAGCAATGAACATATCTTTGTATATTTGGGCTTTAATGGATTTCCCTTTAAATTTTAATTAGTAAAAAATGGATAATAATTTTATCTAAATTCATGAGTTTTAAAATTACTAGGAAATTTACTTTTTTTATTTCATCATTTTCTCAAATGATCCGGTGTGAAAAAAATTTTGGATTTTAAATAATTAAGTTTAACTTTTGTATTTTTAAGCACTTTTTTAATTTTCATTTTTTTTTGCATTCTCAATCCTTTTTTTTTGCCTGTAGCGGTTAGGGTCTTTGTGAGGCAACAAAAGCCTCTTTGTCTTATGGAAATGGGGGTATGGTTAAGAAATCTTCTTCAATTACAAAATCCAATTCTAATTGGCTATGGAGGTGGGCGGAACCTGAAAGTGAACTTTCCGTAATTCCTAAATCAAAAACTAAACGTTTAGCCCAGCAGGCAAAGTTGGCAAATGTTGATGCTGAGAGAGCGGTTAGTCGTGCATACCAAATTGAATTATCTAGAACAAAGGCAATCGGAGAGGCGATGTTTAAGTCTGGCAAAGCATTAAGGTTTACACTATCAAGTTCTGGAAGGCAGTTCATTCTAAGAACGCAGGCAGCACGAAGGCAATTTGAGCCTGGTTTTAGGAATAAAAAATAATTCTCAGATAGAATAAAAGACCTATGAAAAGAAAAAATGCAGCTTTATGTTGTTACTTGGAAATTCGAATCATCTGAGGATCAGAATTATTCATCCGAAGCATTTGTAGATTATGTAGAAAGTGGAAAATCTGAGGATCTTATTGATGGCTATGAGAGAATTACGTGGGCACATACACCTCAAGATGGAACAGGAGTGATCATTTGCAGAGCTTCAAGTGCATCAATTTTATTTAAGGTTTTTGGATCCTGGAGAGATAAATATGGAATGACCTGGGAGTACAAACCTGCTTTAACAACTGAAGAGTTTGTTAGTTTACTGAAAGAAAAATAGTTATAATTTTTCTACTTTCTAAGTAGAATTTAATTAACACATAAACTTCTGTCTAAAAAACCTTCAGGATAGAGATGTTCAATTTAGTCTTTTATAAATGTCTGTGAATTTAATGATAGCTTATTTTTTCTTTGCATTGACTGCTAGTGAAATGGGTCTTAGTCCAACAATACTTGCCTTAATAGTAGTTTCATCTATCGTTTTTATTGTGGGCTTTGCAAAAAGCTCAAGAGAGAATGAATACAAAAAATTGATGGATTCATTTATTGAAAGGAAAGACGAATTTGATTGATTTATTCATATTAGTAAGAAGATCTTCTTACTAATATGAATTCTCTTATCTAATAAGGCAGGATGGTAGAAATGTAGAGTTTTGAAATTGAACAATTTATTAGCAAAGGAGAGAATTGTCTCGCCCTCTCGAGATGTTCTTGCCGGTCTTGTTGTCGCATTTGCAATGATTCCAGAGGCGATAGCTTTTTCTGGAATTGCAGGTGTTGATCCAAGAGTTGGATTGTTTGGTGCTTTTTTGCTTTCTGTAACCCTTGCAATATTTGGTGGCAGAATGGCCATGATTACATCGGTAACAGGTTCAACGGCACTTTTGATGACTGGTATTGTTCAACAAGGTGAAAATATTAGCCCTGGTCTTGGTCTTCAATATCTTTTGGCTGCTGGCTTGCTTACGGGAGTCCTTCAGATCGCTTGGGGTTATCTAAGACTTGCACATCAGATGAGATTTGTACCTCAACCTGTTATGGATGGCTTTGTGAATGGTTTGGCTATATTGATCTTTCTTGCTCAATTGCCTCATTTGGGGATTGACTTGGCGCATTCTGCAAAGGTAGTTAGTGCAACACAAGTACCTTCAGTTTGGGGATTGACCATACTTACATTGTTGATTATTTATTTGTTGCCAAAAGTCACCAAGATTTTGCCTTCAGCATTGGTCGCAATTTTTATTTGTACTGGAATTTCTATTGGATTTAAATTAAATGTTCCAACTGTGTCGAATTTAGGAATTCTCCCAAATGGATTGCCTGGCTTTAGCTTCCCAAAAGTTCCGTTTAATTTTGAAACTCTTGGTTTGATACTTCCAACAGCTTTGGCAATTTCTTTGGTAGGTCTTATGGAGACATTTCTCACTCAAGATATTCTTGATGATATGACTGACAAAAGTACAAATAAAAATGTCGAGGCTCGCGGTCAAGGTATAGGAAATATTGTTAGTTCTCTTTTTGGAGGGATGGCTGGATGTGCTTTGGTTGGACAATCGGTTATGAATGTGGGTTATGGAGGTAGAACGCGACTTTCAACATTAAGTTCAGGGGTTTGTTTAATAGCAATGATTCTTGCTGCAAAAGATTGGGTGAATCAAATACCTATGGCAACATTGGTGGGTGTAATGATAATGATTGCAATTAATACTGCGAATTGGACCTCAATAAAAGATATACGCCGTATCCCTAGAAGTGATAGTTCAGTTATGATTTTAACTGTATTTGTAACTGTTATTACTCATAATCTAGCCTTGGGTCTTCTTGCGGGCGTAGGACTTGCCGCAATACTATTTAGTAGAAAGGTTGCAAAAGTTATTAAGGTTGAGTCTTCTTTAGTTGGTGAAGATCACAGAATTTACAAAGTTAAAGGTCAGCTATTCTTTGTTAGCAGTATTTACTTTAGGCAAGGATTTGAACTTCACGAACATCCTAAGAAAATCACCATTGATATGGCTGAAGCTCATATTTGGGACCAAAGTGGTGTAAGTGTTCTTGATCAAGTAATTAGAAGAATAAAATTAGGCGGATCAGAGGTTGAAGTGATTAATTTAAATGATGAAAGCTTGAATTTATTTTCTAGAATAGGACAAGCATCAGAAGCTGGAGGAAGAGGTGGAGAATTTAAACCTGCACATTAAAGTTTGCTGAAAATCTACTTAAAATTCCTGCAGATTTTCTTAAGAGCTTGAATTAAAGGCTTATAAGGATTCATTTCCATTTAATAATTTTGCAAATTTGATACATATGAATGTATAAGCCAAAGCTACAACTAATCAAGCCTCATTTCTTTTGGTCATAGAAGACATAAGTTCTACTTATGTATTATTCGAAAAAAAATTATTCTCTAGATAACTCTATTTTTATTGATAGATGTTTTGGCTTTTGATTTTACATGTTTTTTCTAATTAATTTGTATTGGTAAGAAAAAATCCACCAAGCGAAAAACACTTGATGGAATTAGGATTTTTGAATTGATTAAGATTCCTTCGTTAGAGGTTAAAAAATCTAAATTTTTTAACAGTAGGATATTTAGCTAATAGATTTATCTACTTGCTATGTTCCTAAGCTTCAGAATCAAATTTAGAAAGATTTGGTCCAGCAATTACACCAACTAGTCCAAAAAGAACAAGGGATACAACACCGACGATTGTTGCTGAGAGGCTTCCCCCTCCCAAAGCAAAGGTTAAGAATGGCAAATGAAGCATTTTTTTTTAGATGCAGGTATATATATAAACCTAAAATTGCCCAAATTTAAGCAAGTTGTAGCACCTTGATAAATTCAGACATTTTTTAAAGGCTTTAGTGAGAGTTAAGCGGTAGGGAAATTGTTTGGAAATCTTGAAGCTAATTCGTCTTGACTAGCATTGGTTTCCCACTTGAGCCAGTCCTTTACTCCGTTAGGCTTTACCTTCTGAGCACTTCGAGCAGCAAAAATAATTACATGAAATGGGATCACAATCGCAAAGAAGAAGAAATGAAGTAAATACAAATCCCAAGGGATCCCTTGGTAACCATAATCAGGGAAAAATATTGCAGTAATAAAAGGGAGCACCATGTTGTTCAAGTTTCAACTGTATTAATCATTATCCATAAAGCATTATTTTTTCCGATAAGGGTGGATATTTTAACTTCTAGAAATGCTAAGCAATTTGTATAAGCATATGATTATCTTGATTTCTTAGCTTTTTGAATTGAGTTGTGAATGAATGCATAAAGGACTTAAGACTTAACCCCCACAGAAAAAATAATTCGTCAAGATATTTTTCTATACAAATTTTAATTAAGATCCTTAAATGTTTAATTAATAAGTCTTTCTATTAATTTAATTAGTTTAAATGTAAAATAGAGACTAATTATTATCCATGTTGGTAAAAGGATATTCCATGCCTTTTGATATTTTAAAAGTATAATTTTATCTAGGACATAAGCACCTCCGATGGGAATAAGAATTAATAAGCTCATTTTAAAAAGAATCTCAAGGAATGCTAGAGCTGCTATAGGATTTATTAGCCATGCTATCAATATTCCACTTAGTAAATAGCCACCATATTGCCCCAGTTTCTTTATCATCAACGGCTTTTTGTAACACTAACTTATTGTATCTAAAATACTACTACTAATTCAATAAGGTTTTAATTTGATGCTTATTGTGAAGTTGAAGTAACAGTTAGTACTATTTTAAAATAGATTAATGTCTAAATTGATATTTATATATCAGTTTTTGATTGGTTTATTAATTCAAATATATTTATAAGTATCAAACCGATCAATCTTTGGACTTAGGGTATAGTTTTTGAATGGCATCAGCTTGAATTTTTTCCTTTTTCTTTATCTGATTTAATTCATTATACCTTCTAACTATAATTCCTGGAACGAACCAAACGAACGTTATTACTGCAAAAATAAAAAGTGGATTGTTTATAGTCATATCAAGCAATGTAGCTTTTATTAATAGAAAATATATATTATTGATAAAAAATAATTGAGGGCTCATGTTTTTTAAATGGTTAAGATCATTGTAATTGTTTGCTAGAATTGATTGTATTTATTATATTTCTGGCTTTTTTCTTTTTGCTATTTTGATTTGTCTTTGCTTCATTACTCCTCTTCCTTATAATGATCTTCTAAATAGACTTTCGATTCATCAGCAATTATTTTTAAATAGTTATCAATTCCTTTGGATTCTATAATTTCTTTTGAGTTGCTATATTTAATTTTTATATCTTTACCAGACCATGCTTCTTGATCTTTGAAAAGATTCCTTTTGGCTAAATAAAATATCTTTTTCCCAATTAGGAAAAGAGCTAATATAAATATAGAAAGGAGAAGAACCATTCTCATTTTTTTGTGTCTATTTATTTAATGATAACTTCTTGGAAATCTTATCTTGCAAGATGAAAAATAAATATATAAATTTACTTAAGATTATTGCAGTATTATTTTGGTTGTTCCCTTGGATTACTTTTATGCTCAAAATCAAGACTACTTTTGATTAAATTATTTGTATGGGCTTTTTGATTTTTATTAAATTGTTTTTTAACAATTGCCATCTTTGTGATTGTTTGCTAAAGATATAAATATTTATAATATTATTCAAAGATGTTTCCTTGGATTAATCAAAGTAGAGTTGTTTATATTTTATCGAATTTGTTTGTTTTACCTGCTACATTCATTCCTTTTTTTGACTTAATATCAAATATTTCTTTTATTGTTTCTTTCATTCTATTGATAAACACAAATTTGTTGCTATTGTTTGCTTTATGTGTTGTTTTCACTATTAAAAATAACTCAAATTATCGATTTAATCTTTTGTTGAAGCTAAAAGGTGAAGAAATTTCTAAGTCAGATTATGAATGTGTTTATTTATATGCATGGTGTACATTATTAAGATATTCTTTGATTGGATTAGGAGCAAATCAGATTTTTTTGTTTTTTAAATAGTTTTTTTAGCTCAACTATTTTTAAAAGGATTAATGAAAATTCTTTTTGCTAAATTTTTAGGCGGATTAATCATTCCTGTATCTGCATTTAGTCTTCTTTTGATGTCTTCAATTGTTTTTTGATGTTGAACCTCATTTTTGTCTGGGTCTAAGGAGGCAAACCAATTATGAAGATCCCAATTTTGATGACCATCCTGATCTACTTCGATTTTTACAAATCCCTCTTGACCTGAAAAGAAATAAACGCCTTCAGGCAGGTTGTCGAAATCAAACTCCCCATCTGTTCCCTTTTTGATTGAACCCATTATTATTTAATTTTTTATAAGTAGAATATCTCACGATAGATGTTTTGTTTGATTTCTTTCATCTCTTGGAACTTAATTCTTCTATCTAAATCTTTAGGAATTATGATTTTTAGTTGCTTTTACCTTTAGTTATGTGAATGATTGAAAAAATGCATAAGATTTATGTGCCCTTTTAGTAAGGAATTTTCTCTTCTTGCGAAAACATTCGAGTACTCAGATTACCTTGAAGATTCAGATTGGAAATTTCAGAAATATAACTTGGTAAATGCTTCTTGTTATTCTGATCTTTTAGAAGATACTGAGTGGGGTACTAGATCTGACGATTTAACTATTGCTTAAAACTCTTGTAATAGATACGTTTTTATATTTTTAATCTGCGATAGTTAGTTCAGCAATGAATGCATCGCTTATCCATTCAAGTTGGTGATCTTCGTTTGGTGTTCTTCCTAGAATAATAATTGGTATGCAAACTTCTTTATTCTCAATAATTTGTCTATATCCAACTAGTAGTTCAACGTATTTTTTAAAAGTCCATCCGTTATTTCCTTTTGTCTTCGATTCTGAAGAGTTTCTAAGAGATCGATGAAAATCCTCAATTCCAAATTCGTTCCAACATTCCTGAATGGCAAGTAAATGTTCGTGACCTTCCTTGAGTAATTTTTGATATTGAATTAGTTCAGGTGCTTCTTGTGAGTTGTCTGGTTTCAGTTCTTTAGCTAAATCAGAGATGGCGACTTTTTTAAGCCTGAACCAATCTCTATCAAAGAGAAAAACTGGAAAATCTAAAGACCATTTGATACCGCCTAAACTCCTGTATGTTTTGGTAAATTCAGTCAAGTGTTTTTCGAGAAACTTGTATTGTCTTTTCATAAATAAGCCTTCTTATGTAATTACTTTTGATTTTTAATTTTTAGAATTAACATTAAGCCTTATAAGCTTTATGTCAATATCAGATGTCGTAAGTATATTATATATATAGAACATTGATTTATTAATTCAATGAATAATGGTAATAAAAGACCTGGATGGCTTAATTGGGTTTACCTTTTAATATTTTTATATTCTTCTTATTTCTTGTTCAATTATTGGTCTGCAATCTTAGAAAAATAATACTAGTTATTTAAAAATTTATATTTTAATGTATTATTTACAGATAAAATTTTATATTTACTAAATAAAATATTTTAAGTTGTAAATTTATTTTTGATATTTAATTATTAGGCTAAAGATTATGAACTGAAGTAATTTGAATTTATATTCAAATTATCCAGCAAATACTGGCAAACCAATTGTTGCTGTACTGATTAATGCTCCAGCAAAAATAATGAAAGGAAGCAATGGGTACTTTTCAATCATAAGACTTTGATAGTTAGTGCTTATAGGTAATTATACCATGCTAGGTATTTATACTATGGCCTGGGCTGAAGATAGTTGTAATTGCTTGATCATTCGTGGGAAGAGTAGTAAATTTTTGAGTCATCTATTGCCTTTTTGTAGTATTGATAATTCCTTTGTCGCTCACTCAAAAATTTAATATCAAGCCATTGGTCTAAAGGAAATCCCTTTTTAATTTCTTCAGCTAGTTGTTTTTCCTCGTGATCTAGATTTTTTCTTAAGTTTGTACTCATTTTTTATCCATTAGAAAGGCTTCCCCAGCTCACTTGATGTTGCTCTGTTTGTATCCATTTCTTGATGTAATTTTGATCCTCATCCTCAATACAAAGTATTTTCAGCTGATGGTAATTTGATCTCAGGCATTAACTCAGCAAAATCTGGCAAATATTTCACCGAATAGCTCATATCTACTAAATTATGAAACTTTTTAATCCTTTTTGTGATGAATACCGAAGAGAAATATGTCTATGATTTAAATATATTACTTTAATCCTATAATATTTTGCTATGAGCTTTTTAGAAAGAAGGCAGTATAAAATTAAATAAAAAACTGCTTTACTTACTCACTTATAGAACACTTCAAAGAACTTTTTGGTGTGCTCTTTATCTACTATCAATGCCATCTTTGCAATCTTCGAGTCACTAGCTATTAATTCTTATTGGTTTTTTTTATGCATAATACAATTCTATCTTTTGTGATTAATAATTAACTCTCATCAATCTCAGCTTCAATAAAACCTTAAGTTTCTTTTATTTTAATTTAACTTGTTAATGAATTAGATGCTGATAATTTTTGATTTTTCAGCTAAATATTTTCCCTCTAATTTGATCTAGAGATGGGCCTCTTTTTTTTTCCTCCTTAGTCAAAGGAATCCAGTTCCAGTCACAACTAACAGTAAGAAGGTACCCAACTAATAAGTGCCAAATCAATATTGAAAAGGAGTGGTCTAGATGAGGAGCCAAGGGTTTATTACTTTAAATAAAAAATAATCCTAACTATTATGTGGAATTCCCACGAGTTCAAAGCACATATTTAGTCTAATTGATGCTTTTCAAGAAGTTTGATTTAAAAATATTTTTTTATTCCGCATAATTAAGCGCCTTTGAAGCCTTAAGATTAATAAGTTGCGGGGCGTGGCGCAGCTTGGTAGCGCGGGTGCTTTGGGAGCACTAGGTCGCAGGTTCGAATCCTGTCGCCCCGATCAGTCAGAGACAGGTTTCCCAGCCTGTCTTTTTTAATGCCTGTTTTTTCTTGCGTACATACTGCGTCCAAGAACTACCTGAGATAAAGGGATCTAAGGGGATTTAACGGACTTGGAAAATTGGTCAAAAAGGATACTTCCCTTGGTTGATGAATTTGGACAAAATGAACTTATGGATGAGCCTCTATTTTTAAAAGTCAGACCGGGTGACGCTGTTCTATATGAAAAAGACAAAATTGGAAAAGTTCTTACTTTTGTTGGTGGCTCTCGTGATCCTGATGCACCCTCACTCTTTCAAATTGCCAACGTAGATTCTGGAGAAATCCGCTGGATTCATGGTGAGGAAGTTACCGAGATAGTTGCCGAATATCGGACAACAATTAAAAAGCCTTCCTCCTTTTACGAGCAAATTCAGCAGCAACAACAGCAGCAGCAATAAAAAAGAGAGGCTATTTGCCCCTCTTCTGATTATTCCTTTTAATCCTGCAAAGATCGCAGTTATCTTTTTTGGGGATGGTGAAGGGAGTAAAGAGTTTCATAAAGCCTCCTTTCTTACACCTTTGGTCTAATCCTTCTTTTTATTGGATGGGAGTAGGAAAGCACTACCCCAACCGAACATCAGGTCAGGATTAGTTCTTTTTAAATTAGTTCTAAGTTGATGGCGTAATACGGAAGCATCATCAAGCCAGATCGGGGGACGGTCGTCGAAATCCTGTCCTCTCTTCGCAAATTCAAAAAAAGTTCATTAGGTCTGCACTTTTTCTGAGAACCCGAAGGGGTGGAATGTTCAATCTTTTCCCTTCAAAAAACTTCCTCACACAGTTTTAGTTAACCCTCCATCGTGGGGGGTTTCTTTTGCAAAGCTCAAAATATACAAATTAGAGAACCTTTTTCCTCGGTTAGGGCCTAAAGCTGTTAGTTTGCTCTTCGTTTTTATCCAATGCTGGATGAACTTAGAGAAACAACACGCCAAACTTTTAAAACTTCAAGCTAAAGCGGATGCTTGTACTTCAAGAAAAGAAGCTCTAAAAATTTTAAAAAAGTCTGAGAAGACTATCCATAAACTTTCTAAGCCATAGACCACCTTCTAGCAGTAGTTGGACTAACTCCATAAATATCAGCGTAACTTTGTTTACAGCAAGAAGATCAGTTGAACTAGATTAGCTAGAAAGACAAGAAAGTGAATTGTGATTCTCCTCTTTGGAGAAATAAACCTCAATGTTTTGACGAATAAATGAACCGCTTCTTACTACTCGCCCTAACTGCTGGGCTTCTCTCCCCTATCGCTGCTAATGCTGGAGATTGGGTTTATATGGCAAGAGGTGAGAATGAAATGCGAAGAAAAGAAGTTGGCATAACAAAAAAAGAATGTTTCAAAATCAAACGAGAAGAACAAAAAAAAGCCAGAAAAAATAAATACAAACTTTCTTATAACAAATGCTTTAGTACAAAATTAAGGAATTAATGGGATTTAACGGACCAATGAAAATGCTCTTAAGATATGGAACTTACTTTTAAGTTCAAAGTGAAAAAGGTTATTTCATTAGTTTTTGCTCTTTCAGTTATTGGAAGTCCATCCCTTGCATGGGGTTGGGGTGAAGGTGGCTGCTCTTATTCAAAAGACAAAACAAACCAAGAAACAAAAACTGAGCAAGTAAAAGAAACTGACGCTTAAGTTGGAAGACCAAGTCAAGCTGCCAGAATTTTTAATTGAATATTTTGCTGGTATAAAAAAGGGAGATTTCTACGAAGAACCAGTTGAAGGGGAATATCCAGATTGGTAGCTGCAATGAAATTTGAGTATTAGTGCCGAGAGCAACAACAGAGAGTTTGAGCCTTTAATAAAGAAAATTTGGCCCATTCAGGAACATGACCAGAAAAGAGTTCATGGATAAGTTCTTTGATCTTTGCAAGGACGCTCAAGAAGAAATTCCACCAAATGTGATTGCAGAAATTCTCAGAGATTATGCAGATAGGTTGGATTAGATGAAGAAACTCTTTGCTTTTGTTCTTGGTCTGCTTTTGTTTTTATTTCCTTTTGTAGTTCAAGCGGAAGATGTTGAACTAATACCGCAAGAGGAAATAGCTGAAGCACCTTCACCTGATCAAATGTCAGATGAGGCAATAAATTATTTACTGGGTGAGGACATGTATCAAGGCACTCTTAGTTGGCAAGGAAACAAAGTTTCTACCAAATTTAATTACGACATGAAAAAGGAAACAAGATAGATGACAATATTTGCAGTTTTAGTTCTCATTGGATTTGCCCTGTCTTGGTACTTCCGATGCTGGGGAGTTTTTAATCACATGCTTGGATATGGTTTGATTTTTGCCTCAATACCTTTAGGGCTGAAATTCGCATCGGTGGCAGGGTTAAACCCAATTGCAGTTTTCTTTATTTACGTAGCTGTCTTTTGGATTGTTTATTTCTTTATTTACAGAAGGAACCGTTAAACATCCAAAACTCATTAGGGTGATTTTATTAGTAATTAATTTTTGGAATGCCTAGTCCTTTATTTGCCATACCACTCAATATGGGAACAGGTACTTGGATTGTGACGATTGTTGCTGGACTAGGTTTTGTTGTGATGTTTGGTCTTGCCTCAGCAGGTGGAGACTATCAAGGTTTGATAAATACAACGCTTGAAAATGATGCGCTTGCCCGTGAAAAGAGAAAGGGCAAAAAGTAGCTGCATGAAAACAACAAAGATCCCTAATGAAGAGAACCGATATTGGTCTGATAGGAAGCCAATTATCTGCCCTAGTTGTGGTGAGAAAGCAGTAAGAAAATCAATTTATGGTTATCCCTCGCAGGAAAATTTCCAGAATCCAAATATCCATTGCATTGGATGTATTCCAGATCTTCCTTGGCCTCGAACTTGGGGATGCAATAATTGTGATGCTGCTATTTGGAAAGATACACCAAAGATGAGAGATAGATATGAGAGGTTTGAACTATGAGCCGTTTCACAGATATAAATGTTCCCTATTCAGTTGATCCTGAAGACAAAAGAACGGATGAAGAAGTCCTAAAAGATATGGAAAAAAATTTAGGAGTTAAAGTAGTTCGTGTATCAAAAAAAACTCCCGAAGCTTTTTCTTCTAAAGATAAATAAAAATAAGTCTCAAAAGCTAACGAAGGCAAATAGTTAGAAGGATATTTTTTCAATTATTAGATTTGTTGATGACTCTAATAAGTATAAATAGCCCGAACTGGTTAGCCCTACTTCAACCGAACTACTCCTATTAAGAGCTTCTTTTATATTTTGTTCATCTTATTAAACCAATCAGAACTAACTCTTAGCCATGCATGCAATCAACAACTCTACTGCCGCAAAGCTAATCGTTCTCTGGAACCTTCCTGCACTTCTTTTATTAGTTGGTGTTTGTGAAATTGGTACTAAAGTATTTTCCTAATTAAAAAATGACATCATCTAACAACAGTCCAAAGAATTGGTCCGAGTGGAATAACACAAAGCATTTCACTGATTACTCAAGAGATTCAGGAACAGGTAAATTTGTTCGCTTTACGATTGCGGCGTTACTTTTCGTTCCTGTTGGTTTTCTTGCTTATATGACTACTATCTAAAATCAAATGGTTTCAACAAACACCACTAGAAATAAAGAAAGATTGGGGAAAGTGATTGCCAACGAAATAGCTGCGAAATTATCAATCTTTTATGTTTTTCTTATTTATATGATGAGGAGTTAAGTCATGACAAGACAAGAAAAAATAAAAGCCGCTGAAGAGAGGATCAAAGAACTAGAAACTCTCATTAAGCATTTAAAATTAAGAAATGGGACTGATGTCCCCAAGATATATATATAGATAGACTGTCAACCGAGATTTTGTTCTATAAGAATGAAAAGCCTAAGAACGTCAAAGACAATGATGAGAAAATCAAAAGGAGTTCAATAAATTTCATTTAGAACCTTCTAAAGGAATACTCTTTTAGCCCGTGGGAAGGATTCAGGCTTAGAGCAAAAACCATAAGATAGGCACTCCGACTCTTTATCGTCTCTGATCTTCCACAAATAAGGTGAATCGAACATTTCAACCATGAAATTTTAAGCATATGGTTGAAGTGGTTTCCGCAGGTCATAACTAAACCTCCTGAAGATCGATGATTCATTTCTATCCCGAAGCTTGTAAAAATCTATATGGAGACCACTAAAGTATTTACTATTGTCCTTGCTGATTGCTATCGAAGTCAAAAGGGGGAGACTCAGCACAGCCCTAAAAAACTTGAATGATCTATCAAAGTCACAGTAAGAAAAAGCATCTATTATTATCTTGCTTTATTAGATCAGAATGGGAGAAGCAAAAAGAAGAAGAGAACTTGGTTTACCTCCAAAAGCCAAAAAAGAAAAGAAAACAAGAACTAACGAAAGTCAGTTCTCATGGTCAGAATTTTCTATTAACAAATTAAAGAGTCAATACCCGGCTGCACCCTTTGTAACCACTGCCTTGTTTTTATCAGTTTTACAGTGGGGTTTCTCGCTCAATAGCTGATCATATAAATGGAATTCTTTAATGAGTTTAAAATAATATGTGGGATTATTCCTAACTTGATTGGATTAGCATTTTTTTGTGGGGTGATTATTTATTTCGATCAAACTAGAAAAGTAAAAGTTAGACGAGGAGAAAATGTACCTCCTCACCAATAAAAATGATTCTTTTTGCTAAAGCTCAAATCATTGGTGGAATAGTTCCCAACCTGATTGCTTTTGGACTATTTCTTGGTGCGATTGGCTATTTTGCTCTAACTGGAAAAATGGCTGAGATGTTCGGCTGGAAAAACAAGCATTAACTGCTGTAGAAGTTATGGGTGGAGCTGGAAAAAGATTGGCTCTATTTATAACGTCAGTCCTACAACTGTCAGATGGTAGAGCCTGGCTTAAATAGTTAACTATTTATTCACATTTTTGTAGTGTTTTCCTACTTCCTACATGCCAAAAGGAGGAGTAGACCAAAGGTGTAAGAAGAAGGAGGTCTTATGAGACTATTCACACCCTTCACCATCCCTACAAAGGGAAACTGCGACCTTTGCAGGATTAAAACTAATAAAAGAAAAGCAACTGAAAATCGATTCTTAGATCAATTATTTAAATTCCTCTACAGGGAAAGGTTTGATTTCGTTTTCGACTGACCTTGAACACAGTAGTAAAGGAGGATTTGCCATGCGTTTAAATTTTGTTCCTACTCATGTTTTTCGTGAGACACCTCAAGTATCTTTCTTCGATGCAGGAGTAAAAGGATGTAATGGCTCTGATGTCGTCATTCATCATGGTAATGCTATCTCACCTCCAAACGATGGTGATTTTGAACAGTATTACGTACATCGACATCAAATTGATAACAATTTAGTCATTGAAGGTAGTCGTGTTTTTACCTTAATCAATCCTGAATGGGATGAACCTCATCACATTATTTATTTAAATCGTGCCATGGGCGCACTTCAAATTCCTGTCGGAACATATCATCGATCAATCTCTAATGAAGAAGGAAGTATTGTTCTAAACCAAGCCGTAAGAGATGAAAAATTTAATCCTGAAAATGAATTTATACCAGTTAGCTTAAGAGACAGAAAAGATCTGCAAGAAGCTCAAAAGAAAAATCCTGTTTACTGGGTTTGGGAAAAAGATCAGGTTAAAAGGATTAAGTTAGATCCAGTCCTTAATTGCAATCGCCCAATTCGGACATAGTGAGGCTTATAAAACGCCCTGTTCTTTTAATTGATCTTTTAAAGTCTTACCGCCCCGTGAATGGAGTAGCTCTTCATAAGCTTTTCGTTCCTAGGCGGTAGGTTTTTAATTCATTTGTTTCCATTTAGGCGAATTACTAGCCAAGAAGAAAAACCCAACACAGCGATAAAGGGGAATAACTTTTTAAATTGCTTCATTTCTACTATTTTTGATGCTGAATTTGCTCGTAAAAGGAGGAAGGCTTTTTAATTGTTGTCCTATATTCACTAACTAAGTCAGTAACTTCGTAACCATGAATCCAGCGGATATTGTGTCTAAATCCATCAAGCAAGGTGAAGTATCCTTTTAGACCAATTGTTAAGTCCGTTAAGTCCCTTTATTCCCAATGGTTTTAAATTATTTATTGGTACCTTTTGGGCACATCTAAAAATTAGCATTAAAAGAGACAGGCTGGGGAACCTGTCTTTATTTAATGGCGATTTTTTTTAGTCCCCAAAACTGTCCCCAAAAGTTAGATGGAATAAGGGAAGTTAAAGGGTTCTCTAATATTTATATACAAAGTAGATAGAGTATGTGAAACTCTTTTGAATTATTTTTTTGTTTCATGGCTAAGGGTCTTTGGCTTGTTACTACAACGGTTACGAATCCAGCGTTTGCTGAATATGTTGCAGCCTTTCAGCCTTGGGTGAAATCAGTAGGTGGTTCAGTTTTTGCTAAAGATATGGAAGCTGAAACTGTTGAGGGGAAGGGTGGAAAATTAGGAGTCATCATTGAGTTCCCCTCAAAGCAAGCTGCAATTGATGCTTTCAATAGTTCGGAATATCAAGAACTAAGCAAATTACGTTGGGCAAATTCAACAGATACGAATATCACCATCATCGATGGCGGAGTAAATCATTAAGAAAAAGTTGAGGTTCTTATATCGTTAAAACTCGGTTGACAGTCGATTTACCAGGGGGGCTAAATGCCCCTTTTTTTATGCCAAACGCCAACGCCTGAAAGTAAAGGGACTGAAAAACTCCCTTAGAGAAAAGAGGGATCTAAAAGTGATGGTCGATAAGAAAGCACAAATGGACGATGCTCGCTTTTAACTGCCACAATCACATCTTTTCCCGTATGCCAAATCCATTGCTGTTGAGGAGAGCCACCTTCAACATCAACACTTGTACCAACTGGAGGACCAAAACGATACCTTAATCCTGCCAAAACTTCAGTCATGTTTTCATTGTCTATTTCATAAGCAAGTTGCTTTAATCCATCCTCATTTTCAATTCGAACTCGAAGAACCTCTACAGGTAAACCACTAATCTGAATATCTTTAACTTCAAAAAGATTCTGGGTTGTTTCTTCTTTGATGGGACTGAAAGATATACCAAGATGGCTCTCTACCTTTTGAAGGTCCATTTCCCACGTCAAACCCTCAACACAGGCAAATACTGGCTCAGAGATTAGTTGGGTATGAAAAAGAAAAACAATTAAAACTAGGGATCTATATAGTTTTTGCATTTAAAGCTACAGAAAAATGTCTGATAATTAAAGGTTAATCAACTTGGAATGAATTAAAAGTCTTGTGTTAATTAAGCCATAGACCACCACCTGACAGTTGTAAGACTAACTCCATAAATTCCGGCAATCTTTTTCCAACACCACTCATAACATTTATAGCTGTTAAATCTGGTTTTTTGGTATCCAACGCCTATATAAACATCATTAGTGGAACTATTAGCAGAGTACAAACCATGCCATAACGCATGTAAAAGATATCATTAGTTTTAAGAAATGCTTTAATGCCGAGAGAGAACCAACAAGTCCTGCGACTTCGACTTTCAGATTCTATTAATGAAAATAAAAACAATTCTAAAAACTATTGGATTTCTTCACTTGTTATTGGGTGTACTGCTAATAAACATGTTGATTTTTTCTGTTGATACCATTGCCCCATCAGTATCAGCAGAAACATTGTTATTTATTAGAGGCTCTGCTGATGTTGTTGCAGCAACAAATATAGGTATTGCTTTCTTATTGATAATTTCTAGTTCTATCAGAGATCATGAATCTGCTAAAAAAGTTTTACTAGGTGAATTGGTATTGATGCTTTGCCTCTTAATAGTTGCAGTATTCAATACTCTTAATGCAGGAGTCATTGTTGATGCTGGTCCACCTCCACCGTTTTGGATTGTTTTAATTACAAACCCAATTTTGTGTACTTATGGATTACTAAAAGGTAAATAAATGAAACGCTTACTACTTCCCCTACTCGCTGCTCTTGGTTTACCTACTGCTGCACAGGCTGAAATAGGTGATGAAATTCATAAACGCTGTCTCGATGCTAGAGATTATTCAGGCTGCGTAAGAACAAACCAGAG
Source organism: Prochlorococcus sp. AG-402-A21 (assembly GCA_003279655.1). Lineage (GTDB taxonomy): Bacteria > Cyanobacteriota > Cyanobacteriia > PCC-6307 > Cyanobiaceae > Prochlorococcus_B. The sequence continues at coordinate 102,673 of QCHI01000003.1, forward strand.
TTCAAGTCTTAAACTCAAAAAAGAAATTACTGGTATAGGCGTTAATCTTTTCCTAAATACTGAAACTTCTGAAATAACAATACAATCAATTATTAATGGAACTCCTGCCTCTAATGCAGATATTGAATCAGGTGACGTAATTCTTGAGGTAGATGGGAAGCCAACTAAAGGAGTGGGTATAGAAGAAGCAATTGAATTAATTAAAGGACCAAAAGATAAGCCAGTAAAATTAGTTCTTGGAAGAACAAACGAAAAAGGAAAAAGGAAAAAAATTAAAATTCGCTTGGTTAGAGATACTTTTGAAATTCCAAATAACGAATATCTGAATCAAATGAAGATAAGAGAATGGTTTAATCGAGAGTTGCCATCAGACTTAGACCCGATGTTGCAGCGAAATGGAAAGTCATTGAGATAACAAGCGATCATCAGGGTCCTTGGTTGACGGGATGATGTGGGTCATCCGAAGAGACATTTGCTATCGAGCATCAACTATCCCTACATAGACAACTAAGGAATCCGTCCATGAGCCTGTAGCTCATCCGTAAATCCAAAAGCCAGTGGACTGGTAAGACAATCAGGGAAAAGAACACCATCCAAGTGATCTTTTTCATGCTGAACGACTCGTGCATGGAAGTCATGAAATTCTTCTGTATGGGAAGCCCCATCTTGGTCTTGCCATCTCAGGTGAATATGTCTCCAACGCTGTACCTCACCGCGCAAGCCAGGTACGCTGAGGCAACCCTCCCAACCAGCGACCAATTCCTTTCCAATTGATTTGATAACAGGATTGATCAACACAAGTTCAGGTAAAGGAGGAGCATCGGGGTATCGAGGGTTATGGTCCATACCAACAACAAGAACCCTCCAAGGTTCATCGATCTGCGGTGCAGCTAGCCCTGCTCCAGAACAAGCCAATTTAGTATCGAACAGATCGTCTATCAGTCCCTGTAGACGTTGACTGCCAAACCAGTCATCAGTGACTTTTTCCGCGCGTCTACGCAATGCCGGATGACCAATTCGTAGAACATTCCGAATCCCCATATAACAATCATGACGTCAGCCATAGCTTACCTCGACTAAGCGCATGTGAATCATTTTAGTTTTGAAAAATACTTTTGTCAGTAGAGCCTAAAAGGATGTCCTTCCGCCTAGAAAATCTAGAAGATATATGCGATGCTCAGTTAACTTGTAATTATTTTGGATGGCTCTGGAGACTACAGTATTTACTTTCAAGATTTCTGTTCCATTTGCAGATTGGGCTAAGGGATTTGATAGTCCGGAGGTTGTTGCAATGCACGAGGCTAACGCAATAAAACCTTTATACAGAGGTGTTAGGAAAGATGATCATGAATCAGTTGTCGTGATCCATCAAGCAGAAGAGGGTGTTGCAAAAGCGTTTTTTGAAACAAGTAGAGAAGCTGTTGAAGCTACAGGTCATATATATGATTCAACCGTTATTACCAGTTACTTAGCAGATTAAGAGAAATGGAAAAACTATTTATTGTATGTACTTTTGACTGCTCCTTTGAGTACTACGAAGAAACTATTGAAAAGTTTGTCAAAGAATATGGAGATGGAGTTGTTGTTGACTATGACCTTAACAAAATCAATGATCATAAATCACACTCTTTCTATAACGTCACAAGCCTAGAAGCTTTTGCAAAAATCCTCGATAATCCTTTTGCTAGAGAATGGGACAAAGCTAACAACTGCAAAGATATTGTTTATAGACTAGTAGGACCTTTGTAGGTTCTTGTTATTGGATAGCTAAAAAAATTTTTCATAAAAGTCATTACATTTATATTTCGGTATACCCAATTAAAAATTAGATACGGCCTCTACGACTAAGATCGGTTGCTACTACTTATGTTTCGCAGAAACCGATAATTGCTAAAGAAATACAATCACTTTCTTTTTGCATTTAATCAAGTAGAAAAATAGATATTGCCAAAGTGTTTCTACACCCGATTCTTGAACCCCATTTGTCGAATTAATTAGATAAGTTGTATTGAAGAACCTCTGATTTAAATTTGACTAAAGCGAAGCTCACATTACTTTTTGATGGTGGTTGCCCTCTTTGCTTAAGAGAGGTCAAATTCCTAAGCTCTAGAGATACACATAAAAATATTAGCTTTGTAGATATTGATTCATCAGATTATGAGCCAGATCTTTATTCAGGAATAAGTTACAAAGATGCAATGGGTCGAATTCATGCAATTAATGAATCAGGTGAAATTCTTAGAGATGTCACTGTTTTCAGAGAAGCATATCGATTAGTTGGACTGGGGTGGATATACGCTCCAACAAGATGGCCAGTATTAGGTCAATTGATAAATCAAGTTTATAAAGTATGGGCACAATGGCGTCTACCTCTGACTAGACGTCCATCTCTAGAGCAACTTTGTAAAGAAAAAGAATTTTGCAAAAGGAATTAGTCGAATATCGACAGTTCCACATGGGGATCAGCTTCAAAAACATAAAAAATGCCCCTTCCGTAATGACAGAGAAGGAGCCTTTATTTTGATTTTAAAAATCAAATTTAAACAATTCCTGGAATGATCCAGCCTGTTATTCCGTAATTAATGACAGCTGCAAAGAAACCCATCATCGCAAGGCGACCATTCATTTGCTCTGCTGTTTTCCAGTAGTTCGCTTCTTTATTCATTACACAAATCCTGGAATGATTTGACCGGTAGATAAGTATGCGCCAATGAGAGCTAAACAGCCAACAGATGCAGCGAGACCATTGAGTCTTTCAGCA
>QCHI01000004.1 GCA_003279655.1 Prochlorococcus sp. AG-402-A21
AGCTGTAATTAATTCAATTTGCTTCTTGGCTAATGAAATGTTTTTCTCTAATTCAGGACTAAGTTTACGTCTTCTTTTTGCCATTGAATACAATTCATCCTCAAAAATAATACACTATCTTTAATAGAAAAATCAATCAAAGGGCTATTAGAACTTGGAAACCAGAAGAATAAGAGTAAATACTCATAGAAGAAATAGATGAGTGTTCCATTTTTATAAAAATAGGATATATTTTAATTGGTACAATATTGATGTGATAATAGCCCAAAACATTTTGATTAAAGGGCTAACAAATCTAACTATCACTATGAAAAGTAATTCAGATAAAAATCAATCAAAACTTCCTTGGTGGGTTGAACTATTTTTTGTTCAAATTGGATTACCTGATTCATGGCTTTCGAAAATCCTCAAAAAGAGAAAACAAACGGCAATTTTTTATAGCGAAAATAAAAAGTATATTGCTTATTCAGCATTACTAATTGCAGGAATATTATACATATATCCAATAGTAAGATATACATCATCGAGTGCCTCATGCATAGATAAAACCACAAAATACCTAAAATCAAACAATATTAAAAAAGGCCAAAATGAAATGGATATAAACTCATTGGCAGTTGGTTATTGTCATGGAGGGTCCTTACCGGAATAATCATCTATTCTTTTCTAGCTTTTTGTCACCATCAATATCAAAGGTTGGTTGTTTATCAGGAGTCCTTCCTTCAATTAGAGGTATAAGTAAAGACACAAACCTTCCCATTACTGGTACCCAAATTCTTTTGTAGTTATCTTTAAGAAATTCAATCATTTTTCTTTTTACCCTTCAAAAGTCAATAATATCTTATTAATTACTAGTGTTCATTAATAAGATATTATTGTCAAATTTTTTAATAGATTTGAAGAGCTTGGACTTATTAAAATAATTAATACTACTAATATCAGAGGTTATTACATATTTATGGTTAACAAAGTCATCAAAGTCATCCACCACCTCTGAAGAAGGCAAATAATATGACAATAAAGTCTGAGTCTTACTATCAAGACTGTATAAATAAATTGTATTGGAATTAATAATTAAGGATACATCATCATCTTTTAAGAATAGTTTTGTTTTATAGTTGGGATTACCTAGCACACCGAAATTAAACAATAATGATAAAGAGACATATTGAGGTATAATTATATTATAAAAGATATTTATCAAATTAAACCTTAGATCTTTAATGTTAAATAGGAATCTAATTGATGTAAAATAAGATAATACTAGAAATAAGATAGGGATATAAACTATTGAAGGGTTTCCATGTGAATATTGAATTACTAAATCTTTATAATTAACTATAGAAAGCAAAAGGATAAATGATACGAGTATAAATATTGTAAATAGTAAATATCTAATAGTGGAAATTGAAAAGAAGTATCTAAATGAATTAGATGATAAGTAGTTAGCAAAAATTATAGAAAGGGAAGGCAAGAGAAAAAGATAATAATGTGGATATGACTTAGACATGCATAATAATAATATTAAAGATAAAAGAGGATACAAATAAGCTAATAATGGATATTTGATCTGATTGTTTGATTTAGTAAAAACAAAAAGAATAATGATTAGTATTCCTATCGGAAAGGTTAAATAAAAAAAATTCAACGGGATAAGTAATAAATTATTATAACCAACCTCTCCGACTGCTTGTTTTTTTGCAAAATCAAAAAGGGCTGTAATTCCTATAATTCCAAACTGCTTATATGAAAAATAAAAATTAAGACAAGTAGGTATGGAGCCAATAAATATTCCAGCACAAAAGAAAATTTTACTAAAATATTCTTTTCTAAATAAATGGAAAAAAATAAAAGGAGAGAGACCTATAAGAGGAACAAAAGCCATATAACTTCTAATAAAAAAAGATGCTGAAGCAAAAAGGCCAGAAATAAATATATAAAAATACTGTCTCATGTATTCTGAAGCTTCTAAAGATTTGAGGAAAAATAAAACAAATAAAAGAATACAGAAAACAAATGGAAGATCTGGACTAGCATATCTTGAATATTGTATCCATAATGGCATTGATGAAAGTGAGAATAAAGAAATCAATGCAGACTTTTTATTTGTAATTTTTAATGCAATTAAATACGAGCTAATTAAGCAAAAGAAAGAAGAAAGAATACTTGGAAGTCTTAGAGCTAATTCACTATTTCCAAATAACCTTATAAATAATGCTATAAACCAATAACTTCCTAATGTCTTATGGTGAGGAGATTTGAATGGGGGGTATAACCAATTATCAGATGACTCAATCAATCTTGCTCTTCTAGCGTAAAGCCCCTCATCATGAGCGACGAGACTTTGAGTAGAAAAATCGATAAGAAAATAAAGTGATATAAATAATAGAATAAGAAGGATAGAGACAATACTTGTTTTATTCCTTAAGAAAAAAGATATTACTCCAACTTTAATCTTCTTATGGTTAATATTATTAAATGGAATAATTTGCATAGTCTAATATGATTAGAAATTCATAAGTTCAAATTTCATGAATTAGAATTAAATCAAATTATATCCTTAGTAATTTGATTTGGGAATCTAAGAGAGTATGATTTAATAATATAATGTATAATAAAGGATGTTTTAAGACTTATAAGCATGGCAACCGCTAAGGAAAAGAAGGAAGAAGTAAAAGCATCACTTAAGATTTTACGAGCTGAACTAAGAAAAATGCATTTAGGAGTAACAGAAGAGCTAACACTTCCAGAACCAGCCCAAGTCAAAAAATTAATGACTCAAATGGAGGAGCTATTGGTAGTAATAGAACCAAAATCATCCAGAAAAGCAAAAAAGTAAAAACTTATACTTTGTTTAGTTAATTAATTACAAAAAATATTTAAATACAAACATAAGTTATCTTCTATTATCCAGGACTAATTTATTTTCTTTAAAAGATAGGGGCTAGAAAATAATATCGTAATAGCCAAAGGATGTTCTGAAATAGTATAAAAAAGAGTAGAAAAAGTAAAAAAATCTAATAGAATTCTAAGATCAATTCTTAAATCATATACTGAAAGTATAATCAGAAAAAGTTGTAACCAATTGTATTTTAGATAAATAAAAAATCTATCTATAGAAATTAAAATCATGTTTAATCAATCAAAGTCTTTATTGCTTGTTATTGATAATAATGAAGGAGCCAGAGCTATGCTTGACCAAGAACCAGCTATGACACCAATAACTAAAGCAAATGCAAACCAATACAAAGTTGATCCTCCCCAAATCAATATACATATTAAGGGGAGAAGTGTAGTAAGACTTGTATAAAGCGTCCTTGTTAATGTTGCGCTAACAGCTTTATCAATCTGATATTTAAAACTTAATTTATCCTCTATTAAACTCTTTTCTCTGATCCTGTCAAAAACAACAACAGTATTATTTACTGAATATCCCGCAATAGTCAATAGAGAAACAGCGAATAAAGAGTCAACCTCTACATTAAAAAGATATCCCAGCCATGCAAATACTCCACAAACAATAAGTATGTCATGAAAAAGAGCAAATAAAGCTAAGAATGAGTATCTTCGATCATATCTAAAGTTAATATATAATGCTATACCAAGGAAGGCAAAGAACAAAGAAACTAAACTACTTTTAAGTAACTGCTTCCCAAGACTTGGGCCAATAATTTCAACTGACGTATTTTCTTTGTAAAATGGCCCAAAAGATTTATCAACCTCAAAAACGACAGAATCAGATTGAGCAGCAGATAAAAATGGTAGCCTAATTGATATTAATTTTGAATTATCTAGTAATTGTATCTGTGATCTAGTTAAATTAGGAGAAGTATTAGAACTAAAGTTTTTATCTTGATTTTTAAGAGAGATAATATTATTAGATATTTCACTTGTATTTAAGCTAACACAATCATCATTACATCTCCTTTCCAAAGTTATTTGAGTTCCTCCAGTATAATCTAAACCAAGATTTAAAGGGGCCTTAATTGAAGTACTTTTAAGGGAAATGAGCATTCCAATTATAGATATTAAACATAAAGAAAATGAAACGAACCAAACCAATTTTCGATTTTTATAGAGTTGCACATTAAAATTAGAATTCATAATTTAATTAATTTGAATTAGTTACTAATTAAGTTTGATAGAAGGTGATTGAATCTGGCTAGGGTTAATAAAGTTAGAAATTTTTCTTAAACCTTGATAACTCATTAGGAATTTTAAAATAGATTTTGTACATGTTAAGGCAGTAAATAAGCTCAATACAACCCCAATACCCAATGTAGCGGCGAAACCTTTTACAAATCCAGTACCCAAATAAAATAAAGTAATGCAGCTTATTAAAGTAGTTAAATGACCGTCAATTATTGATGAAAAAGCGTTTTTAAAACTTGCATCTATTGAGCGAATCAAGGTATTTCCATTACGTAATTCTTCCTTTAATCTTTCAAAAATAAGAACATTGGCATCAACAGCCATTCCTATGCTTAAAATAAATCCCGCAATACCCGGAAGAGTAAGAGTTACTGGGAGTAGTGCATAAATTGAGAGAGTAAATAGTGAATAAAAAGATAATGCCAAGACAGCAACTAATCCAGCTAGTTTATAGATAAATATCATAAAAATACCTACAAAAAGCAAGCCTGTTAAAGCAGCAAAAAGACTTAGACGAATATTTTGAGTTCCTAGAGAAGGACCTATTGTTCTTATTTGGATAATATCAATAGGTAGAGGCAAAGCACCTCCCCTTAATTGAACTTCTAAATTTCTAGCATCATCAGCAGTGAAATTCCCACTTATAGTAGCGGCCCCACCAGTTATACCCGCAGTTTCAAATTGCTTACCAACACTTGCCTCGCTATATGAAATTCCATCGATAACAATTCCAAGCAATCTAGAGGTACCAGCGATGGATTTTGTGAGATCTGCAAATAATTCTCCTCCCTCATTATTGAAGCTTAAAGTGACTTCCCAATTATTGGAATTTTGATCTTGTCGCCTGCCTGCATTTGTCAAATATTGTCCAGTTAATGATGTTGGTTCAAATAAACCCGCTATATCAGTATTTATTTTATTCATTAAAAGATTGAATTGATCAATATCTAATATCTGGTCTGATTGTATATTATATTTTTCAAATAAATTATTAATTTGCTTGTTAATATTTATCTCCTTTATCAATTGAGCTGAATTATTATTTTCTTCTAATAACTTAATAAAAGATTCAACGTTATTTCGTTGAGTTTGTAAATCTCTTAATTGAACCTCTGTACCATTTTTCTGAATTCTGAATTCTAATAAAGCGGTTTCTCCTAATACTTTTGCGGCTCCAGAGGGATCCTGTTCTCCAGGAAGTTCTAGAAACAATTGATTGGTTCCTACAGTTTGAAGTTGAGAATCAGAAACTCCTAATCCGTTTACCCTCCTATCAAGAACAGCCTTAACACCTTCAATTTCATTAGATGTTATTTTTTGTATTTCCTCGGTGGTTTGAACCTCTAGGGTTAATTGGCTACCTCCACGCAAATCTAAACCTAACTGGAAAGGTATATTAGTACAGATAAAAATACTTAATACTGCTAAGAGTATGACGAAAAGAAACCAATAATTCTTTCGGCCCATTATTAATCTACTCCACCATAATTAATAATTTTTTCAGCTGCATCTACAATCTGATGAGGTTGAATAATAGTTAAATTTTCTAAGTTTCCATTATATGGAGTCGGAATGTCCTGGCTGCTTAAACGTACAGGTGGAGAATCTAGATCATCAAAACAATTTTCCGTTATCAAAGACATCAATTCAGCTGCAATTCCACCTGTTTTCATACATTCTTCAACAATAATTACTCTATGTGTTTTTTTTATAGATTTAGAAATTGTTTCCATATCAAAAGGCTTAAGACTTATTAAATCAATTAATTCAACATCAATTCCTTTCCCTTCAAGAAGTTCGACAGCTTTGACGCAGTGGTGACGCATTCTTGAATAAGTCAAAATTGTTATGTCTCTTCCTTCCTTTACAAGATCGGCTTGATCTAAGGCGCAAATATAATCTCCCTCAGGTAGCTCTTCTGTCAGGTTATATAAAAGAACATGTTCAAAGAAAAGAACAGGATTATTGTCTCTTATTGCTGCTTTCATTAGACCTTTAGCATTCGTAGGAGTACTGCAGGCCACGATTTTTATACCTGGAACTGCATGAAAATAGGCTTCAAGTCTTTGACTATGCTCAGCTCCTAATTGACGTCCAACGCCACCAGGACCTCTTACAACTGTTGGAATAGTAAAATTTCCTCCGCTGGTATATCTCAACATTCCCATATTGTTGGAAATTTGATTAAAAGCCAGTAATAAAAACCCCATATTCATCCCTTCAACAATTGGCCTTAGACCTGTCATGGCTGCACCAACAGCCATTCCTGTAAAACTATTTTCGGCAATTGGTGTATCTAAGACTCTGAACTCACCATATTTTTCATATAAATCTTTCGTGACTTTATAAGACCCGCCATATTGACCAACATCTTCGCCCATTACACAGACCAAAGGATCTCTACCCATTTCTTCATCAATTGCTTCACGAAGAGCATTAAATAAAAGAGTCCCTTTCACAGTTTTAACAGATCGTCCGGATTACCGGTTTGTTATCCCAAACTATCTCAAACAGTGCCTAATTACCCACCTGCCGCAAAAGTCGATAACAGCAATATGGAAAGCAACATTCCAGGAGAGAGTAATAAAACGAGAAGTCCTAAATCATGAAGAGTCATAGAAAGATGAAATATGACAATTTAATAGTTAAATACTAGCTCTTTTGTTCTTTATTGCCTTCTATTAAACTTCGAATAAATACTAAAAACAAACCAAGTCCGATAAATCCAAACGTAAAAGTTGCAAGAAAGCTAATTCCAATAATTAATGTTTTAAAACCCGAAGCAATACTCTGTGCAATTGGTGAAGAATAATTAGGTGTATGAATAGCAAAATATAGAACTATTTTTTTACTTATAAATAGGCTTAACAAGCTAAAAGATAAACTAGTAATCGAACCGGAGAGAAAGCTTAAAGGGCCTTTTTTAGGTTCAGAACTAGAGCTAGCTTCAGGACTTGATGATGTAGTCTCTATTTCATCTGATTCTTTTTTAAATCCATTACTAGGTGAATTCATTTCCTAATTGAACTCCATTTGATTTCATTGAACATGCCCAAGCTGATAAACCAGCTCTTTTAAAATCATTTACATGTTGTTTTAGCACTTTTTTTGCATCATCATAATTTTTAAACAAAGCAAAACAGCTTGGTCCAGAGCCACTCATCGAAACGAGACGAGACCCAGGTAAGCCAGATAAGATTTTCAAAGACTTTTCAACCTCTGGTGCCATTGGGCAAACAGTTTTTTGTAAATCATTTTGTATTTCTATTCGATTATCTAAGAAAGACTGGTCAGACCAGTTATTAGATCTAATAATGTTTCTCTTGTTTTCAAAATCCGTATCTTCTTCAAGATAGGTATGACCATATTGTTCTTTATAGTTTCTATATGCAACTGGAGTAGAAACTTGTATTGAAGGATCTTTAACCAAAATAAGCCCCAACTCAAACCTATCAATTTTAATTTTTTCTAAAATTTCACCTCGACCAAAACATATCTGCCTACCGCCTGAAACGCAAAAAGGTATATCTGATCCAATTTCTTTTGATAACTTCTCTAATTCCTCGGTCTCAAGATTTAAATTCCAGAGTTTATTTAACCCAACCAATGTTGCAGCGGCATCTGTAGATCCACCGGCTAATCCCGCTCCAACTGGAATGTTTTTTTCAAGCTCTATATAAACTCCTAACTCTGTTTGTTCAACTTTATTTCTCAACAGCTTTGCGGCTTTTATTATTAAATTATCATCACCATTACTAATCTCATTATTATTTGATTTAAGAGTAATATTATTATCTTGACTTTTTATCATCTTCAATCGATCGCTTAAATTAATACTTTGCATGACCATTGCTAATTCGTGAAATCCATCAGTCCTAATACCTAAAACCTCTAGATGTAGATTAATTTTTGCATGTGCTTCTGCAATAAGAAAATCTTCATTTGCTTTGGAAGGAACCATTTTCAATAACACAAGTTTCTTTTAAAGCTTTTGCGAAGGCGAACCAATTGGAAGGTGAAATTTCCTGTGGTCTTTGATCAAGACTAATACCTCTATAGGCGAGAAATTCCTTTATTTGATCTTTGGAAGTAACAAAACTTCCAATCGTGTTTCGTAATTTCTTTCTTCTACCAGCAAAAGCATGTTTCAAAAGTTTCTCTAATAAATTCCCTATCTCATAAAAATCTGGCTCAATAGATACAAAGGGCTTAATTAAGACTACTTTCGAATCCACCTTGGGTGAAGGATGAAAACATTTAGAAGACACATCGCATACCTCCATACATTTTGCAAGAAGTTGAATACGTACACTTAAAGCACTAAAATTAGCAGTTCCAGGTCTAGCAACAAGTCTTTGTGCAACTTCTTTTTGCATAAGTAAAACTAAAGTTTCATAACTATTTTCAGGTGCTTTCCTTAATTCACCAATCAATCTTTTTAATAGTGGACCCGTAATGTTGTAAGGAATATTAGCTACAACTTTGTTGATAGTGAATCCATTTTCAGCTTCCAAAGGTGCAGATAGAATATCTCCCTCTCTCAAACTAAAATTATTTTTATGACTAAAACGTTTTTTCAAACTAACAATTAAATCTCTATCTAGCTCAATTGCTTGGATGAATCTTGCTTCAGATTCAATTAATCTTTCAGTTAAAGCACCTTTGCCTGGACCAACTTCTAATACGCAATCTTTAGAATTCAATTCGGCTGCCGTAACTATTTGATCCAAAACGCCCTGATCTTTCAACCAATGTTGCCCAAAACGTTTTCTAGGAATATGCCTAAAATCATTCAAAATGTCTCACCCATACGCTCAATCTCCAAACCACATTAGAAACGATCACATATTTCACTCAAATAAAAATAAATTATTTAAAATATACTCCTAAGATGATCTTCAATCAAGATACATTTTCTAAAATGACTTTTGATAGCCATAGTCTTGAACGCTTAAAAGAGCTAGGACGAAAACTTCCTAAAGAGATATCAAAACCTCAATCAAATGAATTAAAGAATCAAAAAGAAACAAAAAAACAAACATTACATCCAGTAGAAGTCGAAACTAACCCCGAACAACTTTTTCGAGAGTTGATGGAAATCAGTCCAGATGGAAACGTACCCCCTCATTTATTAGAAAGACTTAAAAAACTTGAATCAAACAATTTAAAAATTTCTTCCAATTCAGATCCATATATTAACGAAAACTCTAAACATCTTTCAATTGAAGAATCACTAAACCTTTATACACAATTTCAACAATTTCTCCTTGAAGATGATATCGATTAAAGTAATATTTTTATGCTTAATATTTCGCACTATAAAATCATAGCCGTTGGGAAAATAAAGAAAAAATGGATTCAAGAAGGTATAGAAGTTTACTCAAAACGATTACCTGGCTTAGAAATCAAAGAAATAAAAGACAGCACACAAATAAAAGAAGAACATACGATCAAAGAAATTATCAGCAAAAATGAAATTCTCGTAACTCTTAATGAAAATGGTCAATCTTTCACATCAAAACAACTAGCAACAAAACTTCTAAATTCTCACAATCAAAATATTACTTTTATTGTGGGAGGCGCTTCGGGTCTTTCCCATTCCCTCAACAATTCCGCCTCTTGGCAATTAAGTCTTTCACCTTTCACCTTTCCTCATGAAATTGCTCGCCTTCTATTAGTAGAACAACTCTACCGTGCTAAAACTATTACCCAAGGAGGTCCATATCACAAGGAATAAACCAGACACGTACGCAGATTATAGTTCATGTGTACTATACTGATTATATTCATACGGGTCTATGGATTCAAATAGCTCTTGCTCGTCCTCGAAGGAAGGCTCATCAACATTATTAATTCCATTAGTCAAAGAAACTATTTCAGCAGGTTTTCCTTCTCCTGCGGAAGATTACATAGAGCTCGGTATCGATCTAAATAAATACTTAATCAAAAATCCAATAAGTACTTTCTTTCTACGTGTAAGTGGTAATTCAATGAATAATGCAGGAATTTATAATAATGATTTATTAATAATAGATCGCAGTATAAACCCAAAACCTGGACATATTGTAGTTGCTCTCTTGGATGGAGAATTTACGTTGAAAAGACTTATAAAAAAGCAAGATTCTTATTACCTAAAAGCAGATAAAGAAAATTATCCAGCAATAAACTTATATGAATATATAGATATACAAATATGGGGAGTCGCTATTTATTCGATACATGAACTAAAAAAACAAAAAGTCTAAATTATGTCCAAAGTAATACTTCAAATTGATGGGAACAATTTTTATGCCTCGTGTGAACAAATGATCGATCCTTCAATAAAAGGAAAGGGTTTAGTTGTCCTTTCGAATAATGATGGATGCATAATAGCTCGCAATTCAGAGGCTAGAAAAATGGGAATTCCTATGGGAAAACCGTATTTCAAGTTAAAAAATAAGCTGACTCAATTAAATATAAATGTGAGAAGTTCAAATTACGAGCTTTACGGTGATATAAGTAATCGATTAATGCAGCTACTGAGAAAAAATTGCGAAGAACTGGAAATCTACTCTATAGATGAAGCATTTGGAACTATAAAACGTCCAAAAGGAAAGTGCTTATATCAATGGGGAAAAGATCTAAGAGCTTTAGTTTATCAAAACATAGGAATACCAATATCTATCGGTATTGGTGAGACAAAAGTTCTATCAAAGATTTCTAATCATTTAGCAAAAAAAATACAAAGTAATTCCGGTATATTTGATATAGGTATTATTCAAAATAAAGACCCTTATCTTAATCAAATCAAAGTAGATAAAGTTTGGGGTATAGGCAAAAGAATGTCGATATGGCTAAAAAGTAAAGAGATAACTAATGCACGAGAACTTAGAGATATGTCAAGCGAAAAAATCAAAGGAAAGTATGGTTTAGTTGGTCTACGCATTCAAAGTGAATTAAAAGGAAACCTCTGTATCCCTATAAAAGAAACAACAACAGATCGAAAAGAAATCTGCGTAAGCAGGAGTTTTTCATATCCCGTAGATAACTTAGAAGATTTGAGCCAAGCAATCATTAAATATGTTTTAATAGCAAGCACTAAATTGCGAAAATACAATCAATTATCATCAGCTATTACAGTTTTTATGAATACAAATACTCATTCAAAAGATTTATTCAGAAGTGAAGCAACTGGAAAAATAAGCGTTCCAACCTCTAACTCAAAAATAATAATTGAAAAAAGTCTATCGCTAGCAAAAGAAATTTATAAACCTTATAAAAATTTTATAAAGGCTGGTGTGATACTGCATAAACTTCAAAGTGATCAATATAAACAAAACCTACTATTTGATGCACAAAATATTCATGAAGAATTAGACACACAGAGACTAGATAATGTAATAGATAATATTAATTCAAAAAATGGTATAGATACAATAAATTGGGGATCATCAATAATGAAAAATGAATGGAGACCACGAAGGGAAAAACTATCTAGTATAAAGACAACAAATATGGAAAATATTCCAATTATATATGCTAATTAGAATTTAGTATAATATTTAACAATGATGCTACATATCAAGCTTGCAACAGATTTCAATGCTAAATTAACAAAAAATAATCGTAAAATAAAAAAGAAATGGAGTTCATACAATTTTTAGATAGAACGGAAGTAGAAATAATAAAGATGGTTGAGAAGGCAGGCTATAAAACAGTAGAAAATACAAAACTATGTATGTTAGATGAAAACTATGTAGGTTTTTTTAATAGACGTAAAAAGGAAATAATCATTTGCACAAGTAACGTAAAGAAGAGAGAGGGCTATACGCATCTAAGAAAGAATAATAGGAATATTTTTGAAAAGACAGCCTTACATATAAAAAAAGCTTTAAGGCATGAAGCTGTTCATGTCGCGCAAGAATGCAATGATGGAAACTCATTGAAAATAGATAGGAAACTATCAATGAACCCTGCAAAGATTAATGCTTTAAATGGATCTATAAGAATATCTGGAGAAGAAGAAAAAGAAAGACAAGCATATATATTAGAAGATAATCCAAGATTAATAAAAAAGGAATTGAGAAAATATTGTCTATAATAATCAAGTAATATTAATTGTCTCTAAGTAATTGAATAGCTTTTGATTTACTACTAAAAATCAAAACCATTCCTTGATCTAGGTATGATAGACCAATGTAAGTCTTAACAGCCTGGGAATCAACAAGAGCACTTCCACATGTTTCAAGAATAAGGAGCGGTAGAGTTGAAGTTGATCCCTGCATTCTCTGAAGATCAAGAGATTGTCGCACAGCTAAGTTTGCTTTAATAAATCCAATTTTATTGATAAATTCTGGCCAAAGATCATTAGATAATGAGCATTGATCTAAATTAAAAGGTGAGGAATTTTTCATTAATAAATAGACTATAGAAAATTATTTATAACATCTCTGTTGATCTAAATTTAATATGTGTTTTCTTTCGGCGTAGTAAAGTTGCTGAAAATTTATAGCATCATTGTTTAAATCCTCAAACATGTTAATAACCCTCTGTTCCATATCAGATGAATTACAAGGTTCTGAATTTTCTTGAACAATAAGAGAGGCAATACAATTTTCAAGAGTTTGTAATCGTTGGGTACTCCATGCATCAATGAGATGTCTACAACGTTTTAAAGATTTCTGCTTTTCCAGAGCCGCGAGAGCTCCACGGATGAGAGACTCGGGATCACTTAGTGTTGCCAAACGGAGTTCATTTGTCTCTAATAAGGGAGTTAGTTTAGGAAGATGTTCATTATCATTTGCTAGGAAGTTATCTAACAAGTTTTTAATTAAATCAACATCAGCTAAAATATTATTTGAATCATTACAACGGTTAATCTTCTCTACAATTTCAGCTCCAAATTTACTTTCCTCAATGTTACTTATAGTAGACCATATTGCACGATGATGCCTAATTGCAAAATCATCTAATTCCCTCAGGCGAAGTTCATAACGAATCTCAGATCTATAATTAGGACAGTGTATATAAGTAAAAAGTATATCTGCCTCACTTCTTTCTCTAAGGCTAATTTCTTGAGGTTTGTCAATTTTCTTAGAGCGTCCGTGCCATCTTTGACCACTAATTTGATTACGTAAATCTTCTTCTAGTTGCAAAGCGAATCTACCTTGACCTCCACTAAGACGCTGAGCAACCTTCTGTAAATAATGGGTTCTTATCGCCGTTTGAGGTAACTTTCCAAGAAGACTAACTAAGGTGCTAACGGCAACCTGAAATTGATCAGATTTACTTAAATCTAAGTCCTTCAAAGATTGATCAATTTGCCAATCCATCCAAAGAGGAGATTTTGCTGCCAATGCCTCATATTCAGATGAAGAATTATCCTTGAGGAACTCATCTGGATCTTTACCTGAAGGTAATTGTAGGACTCTTAAATCTAGCTGACCTTGAATGGCAAGGTTTTCTACCTCACTAATAGCTCTATTAGCCGCACGAATTCCAGCATTGTCAGAGTCAAAATTTAAAAGGATCTTTTTACTATCAGTAGCACGAGAGAGAAGCGTAATCTGATTGCGACTTAATGCTGTTCCCAAAGAGGCAACAACATTTGTAATACCAGAATCATGAAGTGCCATCACATCAAAATATCCTTCTACTACAACTGCATAATCTTTTTTCCTAATGGAAGGCGTTGATTTATCTAAACCAAAAAGATGTTTGCCTTTTTCAAAGATTTCAGTCTCAGGGGAATTTAAATACTTAGGTTCTGAACCATCAAGACTTCTTCCTCCAAAACCAATAACTCTTTTTTGCCTATCGTGAATAGGAACAATAATACGATTGCGAAATCTGTCATAAAAACCATTACCACCCTTTCGAGCAACAATTAATCCAGCAGATTCAAGGATTTCTACACTGACTTTTTCTATATCTACAAAATATTTGAGTAATGAGTCCCAATTATCTGGTGCAAACCCAAGCTCAAAATTGATTAAAGTACCTTCACTTAAATGACGTTTATTCTTAAGGTAATTAAGTGCATATTCTCCACCTGGAGAATTTAATTGATTTCTAAACCAACCAGTAGCGATTTTCAAGACACGGTAAAGGCAATCTCTACGTGATAGCTGTTGCTTGAGTCTTTCTTGATTAGGCCCTTCAACGGTATCAATTGGTACTTGATATTTTTTTGCCAACTCAAGAACAACATCACTAAAGCTTTGTCTCTGAAACTCCATTAAAAATTTAATGGCATTTCCACCTGCCCCACATGAAAAACAGTAATAAAATTGCTTGCCAGGAATTACTGACATTGAAGGTTTACTATCATCATGAAAAGGACATATTCCAACGTATTCTTTACCTTTTTTCTTTAAGACGACGTGTTCACCAACTACATCAACAATATCTACACGTTCTTTGACAGACTCAATTGTCCTAGGATGTAGTCGAGCAGAAGCCATATGATAATTTTAATTGATCTTTAAATATTTAGTTAAGAGATTTAGAAATTGAGAAAAAAACTACTTACAGATGAATTTAATATAGATAAAAATTCAAAAGGGATCAAATTTTTAATAGGAAGCGGTTTAGCATTTAGCCTTATGAGTGTATGTGTTAAGGCGATTGGGGAGAGGATACCTATTTCAGAACTTGTTTTTGCCAGGGCTACAATCAGCATAATAATAACAAGATTTTTCTTATATAAAAACAACATTAACCCTTGGGGATATCAAAAAAAATTATTAATAATAAGGGGATTACTAGGAACACTTGCACTATTTTGTATCTTCAAAGCCCTAACAATATTACCAATAGCAACAGCTACAGTAATACAATACATTTACCCAACTTTCACAGTGATATCTGCATACATAATTTTAAAGGAGTTTATATTAAGTAGAATAGTATATTCAATAATTATTGGTTGGATAGGAATTCTGTTAGTTAGTCAACCAGAATTCACCAGTAACGGTAATACTCAAGAAACAATTCTAGGAATTATCATTGCAATATTAGGCGCACTTATGACATCATTAGCTTATATATGTGTAAGAAAACTTTCTTCAAAAGAACATCCCCTTGTTATTATTTACTACTTTCCTTTGGTATCTATTCCCTTATCTATTCCTTTTATTATTAATGATTTTGTATTACCAACCGGAACAGATTGGTTCTGGATAATAGGTATTGGTGCTTTCACACAAATTGGTCAACTCTGCATAACAGAGAGTTTAAGACTATTGCCAGCTGGCCTTGCAACTTCCCTAAATTATTCACAGGTTATCTTTGCAAGTATATGGGGAGTGTTGATATTCCAAGAGACAATAACAAGTTCAATTTACGTAGGCGGTTTTTGCGTACTTATTTCCACTATTATTAGCATAAGTGCATCCAAAACGTCACAATCAAAAATATGAATTGTAAATCTTTGATTTTTTCAATAGTTCTTATATTCACTGGATCAACATCCATTCTTGCAGATGAGTATCAGCGAGGTTACTCATCAAGTAGAACTTGTACGAGAAACGAATATAGAGAAGAATATATTCCAGGAACTAGGAATGATCCTGGATATGTCAAAAAATGGGAGGAAACTGTAGAAGTTCCTTGCCCAGGCGATGGGTCAACTAATAAAAACAATGAATTTGATAACAATGATTGCTCTGAAGGAAAAATCGCAGGGGGTATTTTAGGTGCTGGTTTCGCTACAGCAATTTCAAGAGGAAAAGATCGTTGGTGGGCCATTCCTGCTGGTCTAGTAGGTGGGTCAATGGTTGGATGTCAGATTGATGGTGGTTGAGTATATTTTATATTCTTAGAAATTTAATCAAAATATATAATGATTAGCTGGTTAAAAGGTGAAATAATTCATACCTGGAAAATATCCTCAAAAAAAGGAGTTGTTCTAAATGTTGGTGGTGTTGGTTATGAAATACAACTATTGCCAACACAAATAGCCAAAGCAAAAGATCCCGATAAGATTGAATTATGGATTCACCAAATAGATCGAGAAGATGGTACAACTTTATATGGTTTTGTAGATGTTAATCAAAGAGATCTATTTCGTGAAATTATAAGTGTTAATGGCATAGGACCACAAATTGGTATGGCATTATTAGAGGACTTTGAAGTGACCCAACTAGTTAATGCAATTGAAAATAAAGAATTTAATTTAATAACTAAAACCCAAGGAATAGGTAAACGAATTGCAGAGAGATTAATAGTTGAGCTAAGAAATAAACTTCATAGATTTATAGAGAATAATGAAATAATTCCTAATGATAAAAAAGATTTAGAGCCTAATCAATTTTCTAAATATATAGATGAAATATATTTAATTCTAAATTCACTTGGCTATATAGAAAATGAAATAAAAGAAGCAATTAAAATAATAACAACCGACGAAAAAGAAAATTCTTTATTATTGAATACCCTATCTTCAGGAGAAAAAGCAGAGCTAATGGATAAACATCTCAAAGAGATTCTTATGAAATTGAGTGAAAAGAGTACTTGATAGAAGGCTAGGGATTAAATTAGAATTTAGAAATAAGGAAGGCAAACAAATGTCACTTGGCACAGAAGAGAAACAAAAGCTGATCAACACACATCAAGTACATCCAACTGATACTGGTTCAGTAGAAGTTCAAGTTGCAATGCTTACTTCAAGGATCTCAAAATTAAGCAAACATCTTCAGGGCAACATCCATGATTTCTCCTCAAGACAAGGATTGCTCAAAATGATTGGACAACGCAAAAGACTTTTAGGATATGTACGAACTAAAAGTGAAAAAAGATATACAGAGCTCATAGAAAAATTAGCCATTAGAGGATAATGACTGGTAATAGATTGCTAGAAGCTAATGAAAGGTGAGAAAACAAACAAAAAGGAGCAACCTAAAGAAGTAAAAATAGGATTCTCCACCAACAACTCTGCTCCAAAAATAGTTTCAAAGAAATCTTCAAAAAGTAATAGAGAGAAATCAGGGATACCAAGCTATGTTGCAAATAGGATGGCAAGAAGAATAGCTTTTACGACTGGTATTCCAACACTAAGTGGCATGGGAGTATTTGTTGGAAGTTATTTTTTAATAAGCAAAGGTATTGCTGAGATATCTCCAACAATCACTCTTGTTAGTTCGGCGCTGTGTTTTCTTGTCGGCTTATTAGGATTAAGTTATGGAATACTTTCCGCGAGTTGGGATATTAATCCAGGCAGTTTTCTTGGTTTTGAAAACATAAAGCCAAACATTAATAGGATGAAAGATGCATTCAAAACGACTCAAAATAATATTTCTAGTTAAAAATAAAATTTAAATTACAAGACTTTTACTTGATCTTGCAATGAATGAATTCTTAGACAGAGAATCCAAAGCTAAGTCAGTGTCCTTTACGCAAAACTGATCGCCCAACCGAATATATCTAGTATTATCATTATCCTTTAGACATGCCACTACAGGGATTCGCACACCTAATTCATTTCTGGCAGGTCTATTTTTAGAAAGGCATTCTCTTAATTTGTGCTGAATATTGATATCTGTAGCTTGATCAGGGCGAAGATCAATCAACAGAAATCTTAAATCATCAATTTCACGGCAATCATCAATAAGCAATTGAACAGTTTCATCTCTCCTATCTACGCTGCCCCATATCAATAACCTCGTTTCAACCATTAAATGATCAGATAATCTTTCATAACTTTTAGGGAAGACAACCGCTTCACAAGAACCAGTTAAATCCTCAAGTTGAATAATCGCCATCCTGTCACCTTTTCTAGTTGTGACTTCTCTCATCTCTGGAATCATTGCAATAACACTGACCTTTGACTTATCCTTCTGCTCTTCTAAAGAACCAAGGCTGATAGGTGCAATCAATTTTGCAGGTTTTGAAAGTTGCTTCAAAGGATGATCCGATAGATAAAAGCCAACATGCTCTTTTTCTAATCTAAGTTTGTCCGAAGGAAGGTACTCTTTGACTTGCTTTGCCTTTGGTACTGATAAATAATCATCAGTTGATGATGATTCATTATTTGTGGAAAGAGAAAGATCAAAAAGATTACATTGGCCGCTAATTCTATCTTTAGCTCTAGATGAAGCCCATTCAATAGTTAAATCCAAATCAGCAATAAGCTGAGCGCGATTTGCATTTTCTTCAAGACCATCAAGCGCTCCACTATGTATCAAAGCCTCAAGCCCTCTCCGGTTGACGGCACTAAGTGAAATGCGATCACAAAATTGTGCTAAAGAAGTAAATTCGCCATCCTTATCTCTAGAGCTAATAATTTTTCTAATTGCACCATCACCTAAATTTTTAACGGCAGAAAAACCAAAAAGAATTGAATTTTCATTTGGAGTGAAATCAACACCAGAGGTATTGATATTTGGAGGCAATACGTTTATGCCCATTGAATTACAGTTAGAAATGTATCTTTGAACCTTGTCAGCCGAGCCAGCATTAACTGTAAGCAATGCCGCCATATAAGCGACAGGATAATGAGCTTTTAAATAAGCGGTCTGATAAGTAACCGCGCCATAAGCAGTTGAATGACTTTTATTAAAGCAATATTCAGCAAATAAAACCATTTGATCAAATAACTGTTCAGCAACAATTGCTGAAACGCCATTCTTAACTGCACCGTCAATAAAGAGCGTTCTATGACGCTGCATTTCGGATACTTTTTTCTTACCCATTGCCCTTCTCAATAAATCTGCTTGACCAAGCGTATATCCGGCTAAATCCTGTGCGATCTTCATGATCTGCTCTTGATAAACCATTATTCCATAAGTCTCACTTAGAATAGGTTCAAGAGATTGATGTTGAAAATCAATACTCTCCTTACCATGTTTTCTATTTATAAATTTAGGAATTAATCCAGCATCAAGAGGACCTGGACGATAAAGTGCAAGAATTGATGAAATATCCTCAAGAGATGAGGGTTTTAAATCTTTTACTATTTGTCTCATTCCACTAGATTCAAGTTGAAAAATTCCTTCTAAATCACCCCTAGAAAGTAATTCAAATGTTTTTTTATCTGTGAAAGGCAAAGAATCAGGATCTAATCTCTTACCAATTGATTTCTCAACTAAATTTATTGTCTTTTCTATCATTGTAAGATTCCTAAGTCCTAAAAAGTCCATCTTCAATAAACCAAGTGATTCAATATCTTCCATAAAATATTGAGTGATTATTTGTCCATCATTATTTCTTTGAAGAGGAACTAAATTATCAAGAGAGTTAGCCGCTATAACTACACCTGCTGCATGCACACCAAATGTCTTATTTGTCCCTTCTATCCTCATTGCCATGTCAACCCATTTCTTTACTTTTGAATCATTATTGTATTTTTCATAGAAATCTTTACTTGGCGATTCTTTTGAAATCATAGATGACAATTTTGCAGGCTTACCCCTTACAACTGGAATTAATTTTGCTAAGCGATCTGCATCTCCATAGGGAATATCAAGTACACGCGCAACATCTTTCAAAACAGCCTTAGATGTCATTCTGTTAAATGTAATTATCTGTGCAACTTTGTCTTCACCATATTTTTTAGTAACATAATCTATAACTTCGCCACGTCTTTCAATACAAAAATCAGTATCAATATCCGGCATTGACTTTCTCTCAGGATTGAGAAATCTTTCAAATAATAATCCATTTTCTACTGGATCAATATTAGTTATGTGAAGAGAAAAAGCAACTAATGAGCCTGCTGCTGATCCCCTACCTGGACCTACAGGAATGTTTTGCTCTCTTGCAAATCTTATGTAATCCCATACAACAAGAAAATATGTGGGAAACCCCATTTGTTCTATTACTGTCAACTCATAATCAAGCCTTTCTTTATAAGTGCTTGGAAAATCATCAAATTTAGTAATATCTAATATTTCTTTTAAACCATTAATAGTTATCTCTTTAAGATATTCGATTGCTTTATATCCCTTAGGTATAGGGAAATTTGGCATCTTATAAGTACCTAATATCGAATATTCTTCAACTTTGTTTGATAGTTCAACAGTATTTTCTATGGCACTATTTATAATATGCTGGTCTAAATGATCAGTAAATAAACTTCTCATTTCCTCCTCAGATTTAATATATTCAGTCCCTGTATATCTTAATCTTTTGTGATCACTAATTAATTTTCCTGTCAGCACACAAATCAATGCATCATGTGCTTCAATATCATTCTTTGATACATAATGTGCATCATTGGTAGCTATAATTTGGATATCAAGTTCTTTAGATATTTTGACTATTTCACTATTAACAATTCTATCCTCAATTGATCCATGATCTTGAATTTCAAGATAAAAATCATCACCCAGAATTTCTTTATACCAAGCGGCTACTTCTCTAGCAACATCATTTCTTCCTTTTAATATAGCTTGTGGGATTTCGCCACCTAAGCAAGCGGTTGAACAGATTAAACCCTCACTATATTTTTTAAATATAGTCTTATCGATACACGGTCTTGAAAAAATTCCTCTTCCCCTAACACCGTTCAAATGACTTAATGAAGTCAATTTTACGAGATTTTCATAGCCAATTTGATTTTTCGCAACAACAACAAGATGATATCTTTTCTCTTTTTTCGGCTGAGGGTCATCAATTGAACCATTGATAACATACATTTCATTCCCAATAATTGGCTTTATATTTGCGGCCTTACATAACTTCAATAATTCAATAGCACCATACATTACTCCATGATCAGTCAGAGCTAGAGCTGGCATGCCCAATTCCTTTGCCCTTTGAACCATTAATGGGAGTTGACTAGCCCCATCAAGAAGGCTGTAATCGCTATGGTTATGAATAGGAACAAAAGCCATTAATATCGCATGAAGCTACACTGCATGTAGTGTAGCGATAATCGTATTCTCCACATAAAGTGGCTTAACCTTTATAAGGTGAAATCTGTTTTAGGCTTATTTTTATAAACCTCGGCAGCTTTCTCAAATTGACTAGCTACTTGAAGAAGCTTCCCTTCTTCGAAAATATTACCTATTAGCTGTAACCCTATTGGCAATCCAGATTTATCAAAACCACATGGCAGGCTGATTGCAGGCAATCCAGCTAAATTTGCTGGAATCGTTAATAAATCTGATAAGTACATTGCCATAGGGTTATCAATATTATCTCCAGAGCCAAAAGCAGTTGTTGGAGATGTGGGGGCCAATAAAACATCTACTTTTTTGAAAGCATCATCAAAGTCTGTACGTATCAAAGTTCGAACTTGTTGAGCTTTCTTATAGTAAGCATCTACATAGCCAGCGGATAGGGCATAAGTCCCTATAAGAATTCTTCGTTTAACTTCACTTCCAAAACCAAGTGCACGACTTTTGGAAGTCATATCGATGAGAGTTTCTTCATCTTCAGAGCGAAATCCATATTTAACACCGTCATATCTAGCTAAATTCGCTGAAGCTTCAGATGGGGCAATAACGTAATAAGTAGCAATTCCATCATTAAAGCGAGGACAAGAAACATTGATAATCTCTGCACCTAAATTTTCGAGAAGCGAGGCAGCTCCAAGAACAGATTCTTTAACATCAACATCTAAACCTTCATGCTCAAAACAGTTATCAATTAATCCAATTTTCATGCCCTTAATTGACAAAGAAAGGGTTTCTAAATAATTAGGGACAGGAATATCAACGGTAGTTGAATCAAACTCATCTTTACCTGAAATAACTTGCAAGATTTCTGCTGCATCAGAAACATTATTCGCAAATGGACCAACCTGATCTAAAGAACTAGCAAAAGCTATCAACCCCCATCGACTTACGCGACCATAAGTTGGTTTCATACCAACAACTCCACAAAAAGAAGCTGGTTGTCGGATTGAACCGCCAGTATCAGACCCAAGTGAGCCGTAACATAATCCTGCAGCAACAGAAGCTGCACTCCCACCAGAACTTCCTCCAGGAACTTTTGTTATGTTCCATGGATTTAAAGTAGGACCAAATGCAGAGGTTTCAGTAGAACTCCCCATCGCAAATTCATCCATATTTGTCTTACCAATCATTATTGCTCCTGAATTCAAAAGCTTTTTCGTAACTGTTGACTCATATGGGGGGACAAAGTTAGCCAAAATCTTGCTTGCGCAAGTTGTCTTAATTCCTTTTGTGCAAAGATTGTCTTTGATAGCCAATGGTATTCCAGACAAAGTCGAAAGATCGTCGCCAGAGGCTATTTGTTGATCTATTAGCTCAGCATTACTCAATGCTTGATCAGTATTAACAGTTAAAAAGGAATTCAAAGTTGGATCAAGTTCCTTTATTCGATTTATTTTGTCTTGAACAAGTTCTTTGGAAGAGACTTCACCACTTTTCAATTTCTGGCGTAAGTCTGCAAAAGTCATTATTAAATTATTAAAAAAATATCTTTAAGCTTATGACGTGAGAGGCTCGTTACGACGACAACGAATTAAACTATGATTTATTTCCTGAGGTGATTCTGCAGAAAGATCTTCTACAAATCCATTTAATCTAACTTTCAAGCTACGACGAGTGAGAAATGGACCAAACCAATAAGTTACCTCAGGTTGAATTGTCTCAACCTTTGCCCACCAGGCCAGGCCAAAACTATTACCTAAGCTTCGAAGAGCCCTAATGGGACCCATATTTAAACTGCATTTGATTTATTATACTTTCCTAAGCATATGTTTATCAAATAAAAAAGGAATATTATGTTCACTTGATGATGAAACATATATTTGAAGCCAAAAGATGTTGAGTATAAAAACCTTTGGGCCAAGTAATTTATAATATAATTTAATTATGAAGATTTTCAATTCCAAGTAAAACTATAAAAAATATACGTATCTTATTAAGGTTAAATTTATAAAATTTGGTTGGTATTTTCCGTTGAAATCTGTGGTTTCAATAATCTTGGAGAAGGGTCTTGCCCAGAAATTGAGCGCATCCATCTCGATCTAGCTACTTCATATAAGAAAATTGATGTGGCGACTGATGCATTAAGGCTTGTAGTAACTCCCTTAAGAGGAATCCTTACTAACTGGTCACATAGCCTTCTAGTTATTAAAGAAATTCCTTTATCTTCAGACCCAACTACTACTACTAAAGGACCATTAAATTTGATTTCAGACAAAGTTGAAGGTCCTTCCTCCGCAAGGCCAACAACGGTATAACCTTGGTCTTTCAATTTCTCCAAAGACCTATTTAAATTTACAACTCTTGCCACGGGCAAATGCTCCAGAGCTCCAGCAGCTACTTTTGCTACGGATCCTGTTAAGCCTGCACTGCGTCTTTGTGGAAGGATTAAGCCTTGAGCTCCAAGGGCTTCGGCAGAACGAATTATTGCGCCAAGATTCTGAGGATCAGTTAAACCATCTAAAGCCAAGAGCAATGATGAATCACCAAAAGCTTTGCAAGCATCTATTAAATTATTCAAGTCATGTGTTTTTGATGCGGCAATTTGTAAAACTATTCCTTGATGAACTGCGCCATTTGTAAGCTGGCCTAGCCTGGACCAAGAAACCTCCTCAACCAAGACTCCAGAAGCTTTTGAGTCTTTAAGAAGTTGAAAAAACTTTGGTGTACTTCGTAATTCAGAGGTACACCAAATCCTATGAATTGCTCTGCCAGCCAAAAGTGCCGCCTCAGTCGAATGACGACCCCAAATCAAATCATCACTTAAAGTTTTAGTAAAACTTTCCGAATATGAAAGAGGCTCTATATTTTCTGCTCTTCTGTAATTATTAGTTTTCTGAGATTTTTGATTTCTATATGAAGGATTAACAGATTTTCGATCAAATCGATTAGATCCTCTATAGGTAGAATTTGACTGGTTATTATTTCTTGTTCGATCTGAGTATTCTTTATCTAATGAATATTGATTTACTTGATCAGATGAAAGCCGATTGATTTGATTATCTGCTCTCCTTCGATCATTAAATTTTGATTTTTTGGAATCATTATCTTGACGAGAATAATTACTACTTCGTTTATTAAATGAAGAGTTCTTTGAATTCCTTGTGTCTTTATTGAAACGATAACTCATTTTATAAGAACAATTTTCTAGTTAATGGGTCGATCAAGAAGATCGAACAAATCAGCAAGTCGATTTGGATTTTTTAAAAACAACCATCCAACAATAGTCTCAAATCCGGTAGCAATTGCATATGTGGCTGCATCTACATTTTTAGGACCTCTACCTGCCTTGTTTCTACCTTTTCTAAGGAAATCCTTTTCAGTATCAGTTAGAAAAGGTTCAATTTTTCTGATTGCCTCAGCTTGACTGGATGCATTTACCTCATTGACGACAGCATTGTGCAGATCCCTTGAGCGCATTGGAAAACTGCAATATCTCAATCTTTGATGCATTTCCCATACTGCATCCCCCAACCAAGCTAATTGCAAAGGACCCAAGCCATCTGGAGAAATGGATGATTTATAAGAGCGAATCCAATCAGTCAAGCTGACAATTTTCCGATTGCAGTATTTAGATCTGGTGCCAGATGAAGGAATTCCTCTAAGCGAACAAGTTTGATGGTTTGAACAACTCTAGGATTTCCAACGACATTAAATGCTCTTTTCGACTGAGTACATTTTTTAGCAGCTTGAACCATTGCTCCTAGTCCACAAGAATCAATGAAATCGATATTAGATAAATCAATCACAACTGAAAGTTGATTTGAAGCTAAAACTTCATTGATATATGTAGTGAATTGCTTCTCCGAATAGGCATCTAGTTGACCAGTGAAATTTATCACCAAACAACCATTTTGCTGGTTAAAACCACCTCTAAGAGAAACAGTAAGTCGTTGTAATTCAGCTATGGAATTAGTCCCCTATGACTTCATGTTGAAAGTGTAGTGATAGAAACCAAATTAATCCACGATTCTTCTACGTTCTTCGATTAAGGTTACGAAATGATTAAAATAATGATCTGCATCGTGAGGTCCTGGGCTTGCCTCGGGGTGATATTGGACGCCAAAGATAGGCTTATCAATTACTGAAATAGCTGCCACTGTTTGGTCATTTAAATTAAGTCGTGTAACTTTTATTTTCTCCGAATTTAAAGATTCTGAATTCAAAGCAAAACCATGGTTTTGACTTGTTATTTCAACTTTTCCATTCAATCCACATGGATGATTTAATCCTCTATGCCCATAAGAAAGTTTAAAAGTTGTCCCACCTAAAGCCAATCCAAGGATCTGATGGCCCAAACAGATTCCAAAAACCGGTAATTTTTTGTACTCAATTAGATTTTTAGCGAGATTAATACCACTCTCAACAGTGGATGGATCTCCAGGGCCATTGGAGAGGAAAACAGCTTCAGGGGACAACGCTAAAACATCAGATATTCCAGCATTTGCAGGCAAGACAGTTACTTCACAACCATGAGCAACTAATCGATCTAATATGGATTTTTTTATCCCGAAATCTATAGCTACAACTTTGTATGGAATTGTTTGAATATTTTTAATTCTCTTATCAAATGAAACCTGACAACTTGTGTTGACTATATAAGATTTTGTCGTTGTTACTTTATCGACAAGATTCAGACCACTCATTGAAGGAGATTTTTTTAAGAGTGAAAATAATTCAACTATTGAATAGTTTGACTCTGATGAAATAATTCCATTTAAAGAACCAGTCTCTCGTAAATGTCTAACAAGTGCTCTTGTATCTATTCCATGAATTCCAACAACATTTTCATTGTGTAACCATTTTTCAAACGGAATTTCATGTCTCCAGTTACTTGGAGTTTTTGATATTTGACGAGCTATCACACCCTTAACTGAAGGATGTGATGATTCATTATCCTCAGAATTGACTCCAATATTTCCAATCTCTGGGTAGGTAAAAGTAATAAGCTGACCAAAATAACTTGGATCAGTTATGACCTCTTGATATCCAGTCATCCCAGTATTAAATACTACTTCTCCTGTAGTAGTACCAACGGCACCAAAAGATAATCCTTCAAAGTAGGTACCATCCTCTAATAACAATATTGCAGAGCTATCAGAATCAAAAAACATAAGAAATAAGGCTTATCAAATTAAAAGAATTAGGTGGTTAAAAAATCTCTTAACTGCTTGAAAAGGAGCCATGATTTATCTGTATTCAAGCAATCTAATGATCGTTTGACTCCTAAAGATAAATCATCCTCAGATCCTGATACCCATAAAACAAGGGCGGTATTTAAAGCTACAACTTCTTTATGATATTTATTTCCTTCGCCTTTAAGTAAAGACATTAAAATTTGAGAATTAGTTTTCAAATCATCACCTTTCAAACTTTCATTAGAGATTTCAGTAAGTCCAAGATCACTCGGATTAATAATTTCAGACCTAATAACATCTTTGTCTAAGAACCGAAATTGATTAGCCCCAGCTAGTGAAGCCTCGTCTAGGCCACCCGCACCATGAACCACAACAGCTCTTTTAAGCCCCATTCCTTTTAAAGCTCTTGATATGGGATCAAGCAAATCAGATTTAGCTACTCCCAAGACTTGAGACTTTGGTCTTAGTGGGTTCACTAATGGACCCAGTAAATTAAAAATGGTTCTAACTCCTAAGCTTTTTCTCAAAGGAGCAAGGTTTACCAATGAAGGATGCCAAGAAGGAGCAAAAAGAAATGTAATGCCCAAATTCTTTAAAGCTTCAACAATTTTTCCGGAAGAAACATTTAAAGGTAATCCTAAATTTTCTAATACATCAGCTGATCCAACCTTGCCACTTGCACTTCTGTTTCCATGTTTAGCGATTTTCACTCCTAAAGCAGCTGAAACAAATGCAACTGCTGTTGAAATATTGAATGTGCTAGCTCCATCTCCACCAGTTCCACATGTATCAACCAAATCAAAGGTTGGTAGATCGGATGGCGTTAATGAGGCATCTTGAAGGATTTTTGCCATTGCCGAAAGTTCATCACCAGAAACACCCTTTGCTCTAAATGCCGCTAAGAATGCACCCGTTTGAACTGGTTCAATTTTATTATTAAGCCATGAATTCATTAAATAACTAGATTGCTCTTCAGTTAAATCATTGGATGAAAGTAGTGATTCAAGAATTACTGAATAAGATATAGGATTTAATGGGGTCATTTATCAGAAAGTGCCTGAATGCATAGCATTCACAGCTGAATATTTTTAATAACTTAATCATTAATATATCAACTATATAAGTTGTTTAAATAAAAAAATAATTTTCTAACATTAAGCTTACGAAGAATCTGAGGTATCAAATCCAGAACCAACGTTATCAGGACTTGAATGACTTGTAGGACGAAATCCCTCTGACCAGAGTTTTCTTGTTATTGCCTCTAAATTTTCACGATTAATATTCCATTTTTTTAATAGTTTTTCCATGTCAGAATTAAGATCGTCAGCACCTTTAAAATCTTGATAACGAATTAATAATCTAGCTAGTTCAACAAAATTGTTTGAAGTTGGTGAATCTATAGCACATAAACGATCAAGATTTTCTCTATCTGTTGGATAAAGCGGATGATTTTGAGCCTCGTTCATAAATTTAGTTAAATTGGATTTTACTCACGTCCATGGGCTTATATTGCCTAGGTTGGTGTGCATATTAATAAAAGAATGGCTGCATTAAGAATAGATCTAATAAAAAACTATTTGAGACCACACAGAAAGGATTTGATAATAGGCGCTTTCTGTCTGATTTTTGTAAATATCTTAAGTGTTGCCATTCCAATGGAAGTTAGAAGTATCGTTGATGACTTAAAAGAAGGGTTTACATTTTCATACGTCTTAAATAAATCGACATGGTTAATACTCTTAGCAACAGTGATGGGGGGAACTAGATTGATATCTCGGCAACTCGTATTCGGAGTTGGTAGACAAGTAGAAGTTTCTTTAAGACAAAAATTATTTAATCGCATGCTTGAACAGGATCCAGGATGGGTTCAAACCATTGGGACTGGAGAAGTAATAACAAGAGCTACTAGCGATTTAGAAAATATTCGAAGATTACTTGGTTTTACGGTTCTAAGTCTAACGAACACATTACTGGCATACACTTTCACATTGCCAGCAATGCTTACAATTGATCCACTTTTAACCTTTTTTGCTATTTCTGTTTATCCAATTTTACTTGGCACCGTTGGATTATTCGGAGGAAGAATGGTAAAACAAAGAAAAAGGCAACAACAAGCATTATCAGAATTAAGTGAATTAATTCAAGAAGATCTATCTGGTATAAGCGCGATTAAAATTTATGGCCAAGAACAAGCTGAGCAAGAAGCTTTCAAGAAATTAAATATTAGATATAGAGATGCTGCTATTAACCTAGCAAGAACAGCAAGTACATTATTCCCACTACTTCAAGGTTTATCCTCCATCTCATTGCTTCTTCTTATAGCTATAGGGAGTGGTCAACTAAGCAATGGTAGTCTTACCGTCGGGGGATTGGTTGCATTAATTCTTTATGTAGAGAGACTTGTTTTCCCAACAGCTTTATTAGGATTTACATTAAATACTTTTCAATTAGGTCAGGTAAGTTTAGAGAGAGTAGAAGAGATATTAAATCATGAACCAACAATCAAAGATAAGAAAAATACTATCAAAATATCTAAGCCAATTTCAGGTAAATTAGAAGCAAAAAATCTGATAATAAAGTATGAAGATTCTCCAAGGAACATACTTGATGGAATTTCTTTTAAAATCAATCCCGGAGAAATAGTTGCTTTAGTGGGGCCTGTAGGTTGCGGCAAAACAACATTGGCAAGAGCTTTAGGAAGAATGATAAAAATTGAGGAAGGAACATTGTTTCTAGACGACAATGATGTGATGGACTTACAGTTAAAACATTTAAGAAGCAATATAGCTTTAGTACCTCAAGAGGGATATCTTTTTACAGAAACACTTTCAGACAATATTAAATACGGGAATCCAGAAGCATCTATAGATAAAGTCGAAGAATCAGCCTATGAAGCGCGAATGACAGATGATATAAAAGGGTTTCCAGATGGTCTGCAAACACTTGTCGGTGAAAGAGGTATAACTCTCAGCGGTGGACAAAGACAACGTACAGCTCTGAGTAGAGCATTGTTAGTAGATTCAAAAATAATTGTTCTTGATGATGCCCTAGCAAGTGTGGACAACAAAACCGCCTCAGCAATACTTCAAACAATAAAAAATCAATATAGCAAGACGGTATTAATGATTAGTCATCAACTATCAGCTGCTGCTGCTTGTGATCGAATATTAGTAATGAATGATGGAAAAATTGTACAAGAGGGAACTCATCAATTCTTAATTAAGAAAGACGGTTTGTATAAAAGCATGTGGGAAAGAGAAAAAGCAAAAGAGCAACTTCAATCAGATGATTAATCATTACTTAATAAATTTTTTTAATCTATTTAATCTAAATTAGATATAAGATAGAAAAACAATTATGTTCTTTAAGATAATCATGAAATCATGAGCGCTTTAACAAAATATAAACTTAATTGCGACCTTGCATTTGGTGATATTTACATTCAGATCCTTGCCTGGATGGGAGTAATTTTTGTAAGTCTTGCTGCAGGTCTTGCACTAATGGGCTCATCAAGACCAATTTTTGCTCTTTTAGGAGTAGGTTTAATCCTTGTGTTAAGCCTCCCTTTCTTATTGTTTGCATTTGTTACTACACTAATAAATCATATAAGAATAGAAACTATAAATTAAAGTTATGATTAAAAAGATAAGTGAATATTTAACAATGATAATTGATAAGCTTTATTCTGATAAAAGTACAGAAAAACTTAAGAATAAAGTGCTACATACAATATTAAAAAACGAACTAACCGCTAAGCCAAAAGAGAATGAGCAAGAAATACTTTTTGGGTGCGGATGCTTTTGGGGCGCAGAGAAAGGTTTCTGGAGGCTTCCAGGTGTTATCACAACTGCCGTTGGTTATGCTGGCGGTGAAAAGGAAAACCCAAATTATAGAGAAGTATGTTCTGGCCTAACAGGTCATACCGAAGTCGTAAGAGTTGTTTGGAATAACAATGAAATTGATCTAAGCGACTTACTAAAATTATTTTGGGAATGCCACGATCCAACACAAGGTAATCGTCAGGGCAACGATAGTGGAAGCCAATATAGATCTGCGATTTATACTACAAGCAAAGATCAACTTATTAAAGCTATAGAAAGCAAAAAAAGCTATCAAAAAGATCTACAAAATAATGGATTTGGGAAAATTACTACCGAAATTCAGAATGATATTAAGTTCTATTTTGCTGAGAACTATCATCAACAGTATTTAGCAAAGCCTGGCAGTAGACCATATTGCTCTGCGATGCCTACAAAAGTAATATTTAATGATTTTAATGGAGCTAATTTTAAACTCAATAAAAAAATTTGGTCGAACTATAATTGGGATATAAGTCATTGTATTCTGAGAGGCGAGAATACACCCATTGAATCTAATTTATAATGAATGATCAATTACCAGATAGAACTGTTTTGCTGATTATATTGGCTACATTGTTATTAGTATTTTTTTTAGTATTTAGCTTCAAATCTGAGAAAATTGAACAAGAAAAAACAATTCAATGGATGGATAGTTCGTTAAATACTGAATTGGCTTATCCAAGCTAATGAGAAATAAATTTTAAAATGATTATTTTTTTTAAAACATATGAAAAATAATAAATTAGAAAAAAACTTAGAAAGAGCTCGGATAAACTTATACAATATACTCGCAATCATAA
Organism: Prochlorococcus sp. AG-402-A21; assembly: GCA_003279655.1. Lineage (GTDB taxonomy): Bacteria > Cyanobacteriota > Cyanobacteriia > PCC-6307 > Cyanobiaceae > Prochlorococcus_B. Next base: position 30,825 of record QCHI01000004.1, read on the forward strand.
TTGTAATTATTCCTGAATACTTTGCTGAGTTAATCTATTCAATTGAAGTATCGCAACATAAAGGTATATTGCCAAATGAGGGAGATGCTTGGGAAAACGAAACGGAATTAAAACTCTCAAAGATGAATATCTATGAGTTAAGATTAATGGCAAAAAGACTTGCTATTCATGGATATTCCAATGAAAACAGAAGTTCACTTATTAGAAGAATAAACAGCAAGTCTAAGAAAAGAATTAAATGGAAATCATCAAAAATTTAAAATATCCTCAATACCTTGTGATAATTTAAATTTACGGGACGTAGCGCAGCTTGGTAGCGCACCACTTTGGGGTAGTGGGGGTCGTGGGTTCAAATCCCGCCGTTCCGATAAAATCAAATCTATTACTAATCAGAGTCGCTGACTAAAGATTGGATTAATTTCAATGTACTAACCAGAACTGCTAAAAAAACGAAGAGTGTCAAAAAAATAATTAATGCAAAGAGTAATGGTGGTACATCAATCTCCCCAAAAGAAACGATAAATAAATTAGGTAAAAAATACATCAAAAACAAATCCATTTCACAAAGCAATACTAAACCAACAAATATAGAAAACTAATTTTTATAAAGCTGACAATATAAAAGCACCAAAAGCCAAACGATAATATACAAAAACAAAAGTATTATTTTTAGCTAAGAACTTAAGAAACAAGTCAATAGCAAATAAAGAAGAAACGAAGGATGATATAATACCTATAATTATAGGTATTATATCTATTGAAGATGATGTTCTAAATAAAGTAAACAATTCAACGACTCCTGAAATCGAAATTGCTGGTATACCAATTAGAAAACAAAGTCTAGCTGCTGTTTTTCTTTCAATACCCGAAAATAAAGCTGAGGTCAAAGTAATACCTGATCTAGAAACTCCAGGAAATACAGCTAGAGATTGAGCAAGCCCTAGAAAAATAACATCTTTTAAATTAATGTCATTAAATATCTTTTTTCTATTCCCATAAATTTCAGCAAGTGCTAGCAAAAGTGCCATAAGAATAGAAATAATGGCTATGGAAAACAAACCTCTGAAATTCGAATCGGAGTAATTGGGCCAATAAAATTTAACAAGCAAACCAAAAATGCAAATTGGGATGCTGGCTACAAAGATATAAGTAGCAAGTGTGGTGTTTTCATCTTTAAAAGCATTACGATGAGTAAATATCGATAAAAATGAATCAATAATTAAACTAATCTGATTTCGAAAATAATAAATAATAGCAACTGCGCTTCCTAATTGTATAGAAGCTGAAAAGGAGGCACCAGGATCATCCCATCCCAAAAAATAAGGCAACACCTTTAAATGAGCTGTACTACTAATTGGAAGAAACTCAGTAAAACCTTGAATAATGCCTAAACAAAATGATTTAAGGTAAATAAATACATAAGGACTAATTTCTTCATTTATATTTTGAAAATAATCAAAACACAAGCTCACTAATTTCTTGGGATTTTCAATTAGTATAGAGATGAACTAAAGATAAATTATGGGTAAAAAATTTATATTCTCATTAATTATTGTTCTAACCTCCTTAGCGGGGTTCCAAGGCAAGGCTAAAGCAGATTACTGGTTAGTAATAGGTAGCTATAGACAAGGTCCCGGAGGGAAACCACAAGTAAGTGGTATAACAAGTCCATCATTATTTGCTATTCCAATTGGGACCGAAAGGATGTGCAAAGAAGCTGGAAAAAAAATTGAGAATGATATCTACAAACCTGTGTGGCAATTTGATAGCAAATGGACATGCATCAAAAATTCAAATAATTAAAATAAGCTTTATTAACGTTATATAGAGAGACCATCATCTTTGTACATCATGAGCACAACCATCTCCTTCATAGTCATCGCTATTGTAATAACCATTTTTAGTTCCAAAAAAAACGGCAGAGATAACAAAAGGTACTGCTACAAAAACTAAGAAATTAGATAAATTCAAATTACTCTGATCCACTTTATAGGCATAATCTAACAAGAAAATCCATTTTTTTAAACCAACAATCTTTATAAATTATTAATCTATTAAACACATAAAGTACGTATTAGCCAAACCGGCTAAGTATAGGATCTACAGCAAACTCTATAATGATATAAGTTAGTGCAAACCAAGAAAGAACAAAGAAGATAAATAAACTTGGGCCCTTTAGAAAAGGTTGAAAATAATTATTTGATCCATCTCCCTCTAAAAGAGCAATACATTCTTTTACCTGTGAATTCGCAAGTCGATAATAATCTGAACCAGGTAATCTGTTATCAACATATGTTTTCCTAAGATTTCTAATAAGTGGATCAGGTTTATCAGTAATTAAAAAAGCAACCAATTCACCAGGTCTTAAATCAATTCTAGTTCGTTCAAGGTTGTTAGTAATACCTATATTGGATAAATCACCATTTTTAATCAAATAGACATAGGAAGCCATTATATAGGCAGGTGTAAGTTTTTTGTTTTTTAATGATAGAGAAAAAATATACTAAAAAATAAAAATTTAACAAATGATATAATAAAAACAAAACAATAAACTTATAATCAATCCTATTTAATACAGATAACAAGTATCAAAAATGGTATTCTTTAGTCTTTAGTTTATAAATCCTACGATTTTGGCTGATTTCTACTGTGGTATCTGAATTAATAAAGGATAAAGATTGCTGTGGTATGGAGGTCTGAATCATGCGTATAAAATCAGTTAAATAGTTGCCTTTCAAGCCTGAGCCTTTTAATCTAATCATTTCATCTTCTTGCTGTGATTTCCATAGAATTGTATTATTAAATTGAGATGATTTAAGATGCCAAAGTTTGTCAATTTTTTTCCAAATTTTACTATATTGACCTAGTGATTCCTGAATCAAAATACGATAATCTTTTTCACTCTGACGCAAAGAAAAATCAAGTTCATCCTCAGCCAAATTATCTATTTTGGATAAATCAGAAACAGGTTCACAGCCAACAAACCATCCCTCTAAAACTAAAACTTTAGATCTAATTTCACTCCATCCTGATCTATCTCCTTTTCCATTTCTTAAAGATTTATCAAAAGCAGGACTGATTAAAACACCTGTTTTCAAAAAAGTGTCTAATGATTGATGCAATAAATCTAATGAATGACTACCTGGAAAACCTCTAGGAACATTCCATGGGTTACCCTTCATTGCAATATCCATTTCTTGGCCTGGCAAATAAAAATCATCCAAAGATACAACTTTGATATCTAAAGAGAGTTCTCTAGCGACACTATCTATCCAAAATCCTAAAGTAGATTTACCAGAGCCTGGAAGACCAGAAAAGCCTATTATTGTTGGATGATTTATATAATTAACATAATTTTCTAAAAGGGAGAAGAATGGAAATGTTAATGACCATTTCCAATCTGATTTTGTATTTTTTTTCCAATATTTATCAAAAATAGTTTGGGTATCAATATCAGACCATTTATCAAAAAATAGTGAAGGGTTAATCGATAAACCTTCAAGGAATAAACGATAAGTATCAAGAGGGAAAAGGAAATCATCCCTTATATCCTTAGGAAAAATATCACTAAAATCATGGTTAATATCGTTATCTAGCATAAGTCCTTAAAACTATTAATAACTTCTTCAATACTATTTGACCATCCTTCTGCATGAGGCGCATTTGCTAATCTAAAAATTCCTTTATCAATGCCATTCTGTAAATACTTATTTGGCCCATTCTTACCAGGAATAACAATAGAAATATCTGCATATTGAAGTAAAGGAAGGTCATTTTGTGAATCTCCAAGTGCAATTATCCTTACATTATGGTTCTGTAAATGAACCTTTAAATGATTAACTGCTTGACCTTTATGACTTTCACTAGAGAGTAAATGACTCATACGGTTTCCCTTGAAAACATGAACATTATAAGATTCACAAATAAGCTTTACCTTCTCAAAGATATCATCAGGAGGATTCAAAAATGGAACACTCCAATGCCTATCTAATGCTCTATTAATAGCCTTACCAGATAAACCAGTAAGTTCAAATATTTGATTTTGACTTAAATCATTCAAAGGAATTAACTGGTAATTAACTTCTTTAGATATATTCATTAAAATAATTCTCAATTCTTTATAACTTTTACCTAATATCAATTCCCACTCAGAAGAATTATTTTCATAAGTCCCATAAATAGCTGCTCCATTCTCAACAATAAAAGGATCTGACAATCCATTCTCATTTCTAAAATATCTAACCTCAGATGCTGTTTTACTTGTACAGGGTATTACAGGAATAGCCATTTTTGACAAAATATCCAGTGTTTTTTTTGCAGGGGAAATATCGTAGTTTTCATCCATTAATGTTCCATCAAGGTCTGTAACTATCCAATATTTAGAATTATTTTTCATAAGACTATTCAGTTAAAGAGAACCACACTACTTGATATGGATTAAGTCTACATTTATCAGTATTAAAATGAGCACCTGTAATATTATCAAGTAAAAGTTTATTTGAACATGAATCAGATAAATCAAGTTCTTTTAATGGAGAAAAATTTAAATATGTATTAGACAAATTACAAAAAACATAAACACTTTCTGAACCCACACCTCTTTGAATAATTACACAATTATCAATATTAGTAGATATACATTTCATTCTCGCCTCTGGATGAAAAGCCTGAAGTCTTGATCTAACTTTAACTATATGAGTAAGATATGAAATATTTTTACTAGCAGGAGAATCAAAGTTCTTAAGTACCTCAAGTAATGATGAAGCTTCGAATTTTTCTCGATTCAAATCTCGTCTTTGCCCTGTTTTTCTAAATGAATCAAGATCATTTGGAGAAGCTAATATAGATGGGAGATAAAAAGCTGGAACTCCTTTTAAAGATAAAGTGAAGACTTGACTGAGTAAAAAACGTTCAAATTGATAAAATGTAATATCAGGTCCATTGTGAGACATAGCACTCCACCAACTAATGTTTAATTCATATGGTTGATCTTCCCCATTTGAGAGGCGACGATGACTAACTAATCCTCCTCGTTTTTCTGATTCGACCAAGAGATTATGGACCCGTTGTTCGTCCATAATTCCTTCTAATGCTCTCAAACCAATACCATCATGAGAAGATGTAAAATTGAGCAGAGATGTATACTTTGGCAACTCATTCCAATTAGATAACCAATTATTCAACAAATCTGTTTTACCTGTATAAATAGCTTCTAACAATAAAGGTGGTAAAGTAAAATTATAAGCAAGATTTGCTTCATTCCCTTCAATCAAATAAGAAAGATTTTCTTTCTCTGGTACATTAGTCTCGGTAATTAATACAGCCGAAGGTTTGATAATCTTCAAGCATTTATTTAAAAGCTTAACAATTAAGTGTACTGGACCTAAATGTAAACAAGTCGTATGTGGTTCCTTCCAAATAAATGCAATTGCATCAAGTCGAATCCATTCGGCTCCATTTTTTACATATCTAACTAATAACCTCAAAAACTCCAAAAATATTTGTGGATTCCTCCATTCAACGTCAATTTGATCTGGCCCAAATGTTGTCCAAACGTTCTTAATGCCTTGGTTAGTATTGATATTAGTGAAAAGAGATGAACTTCTGGGTCTTATAACTTTATCCCAAACATGATTCTCAGAGGGAGCAACAATGTAAGACATACCAGGATCCTCTGATTTAATAAATTGATGAACCCATGGATGAGAAGAAGAGACATGGTTTAAAACAAGATCAGCCATTATTTTGTGCTTAATTGATAAATCCTTTAAATCATTCCAATTTCCAAAGGCATCATCAATTTTTTCATGATTAGATACAGCGAATCCTCCATCACTTGTAGAAGGAAGAAATGGTAAAACATGTATGACTGAAGAAAGACCACTTAACCTATTTTTTACGAATTCAGTTAATGTTTTTAAAGTTGATTCATCTTTCCTATAAATTGAATCTGGGTAAGTAATCAAAACAACACTTGAAGAATCCCAAATTGACTCGATCTCTAATTCATCTGTGTCCTGCTTAACACGAAATGGATCTAGAATCTGCAACAATTGTGACCACACTGAATTGATTTCTTGTTCAGAGTGATCAGGATAAATTTCTCTGAGAGACAATCTCAGCTCATCTAATTCACTATCCAACTCAGACACTCTTTAAAGAAAAACAATCGTCTCTACCTCATCGTAGCTCCCACCTTGAATCTGTAAAACTTTTTTCTTGAATGGACTTTCAGCAAGGTTTAATCACAACTATTCATGAGTACGGACTAGCAAAAGATCCAGTATCTCAATTAAATAAAGACCTATTAAAACGGCCAACATCAATACTTATTCCATGCCTATTCGATGAGTTCAGTAGGCCAGCATTAAAACTTATAAGAAGCACTTTAAAAGAATTAAAAAATTTAAATCAACTAGTCATAGCCTTATCTGCAAGGAATAGAGACGAAGTAGCCAAAGCAAAGGATTTCTTTAAAGAAATGCCATATCCAGTTCACGTCCAATGGACCAATAGTCCAACAGTTATTGAATTGCTTAAAGACCAAGAAAAGAATGGATTAGATCTATTGGGTGTTCCAGGGAAAGGATGGGCTGTATGGCAAGGAGTTGGTGTGGCAACAAAAAGCTCTGAAGTTGTAGCACTTTTTGATGCTGATATCAGAACATTCAACTCTAATTATCCAGCAAGAATGTTGGGCCCATTACTTGAGAAATCAAATGGAATTTCTTATGTAAAAGCGTTTTACAGTCGATTATCTCTTGAGACAAATGCACTTCAAGGTAGAGCTACAAGATTATTTGTAGGTCCACTTCTATCAAGTTTGGAACAATTAATGGGGAATGCGCCATTCCTTCAATATTTACAATCTTTTAGATATCCACTAGCTGGAGAATTTGCTTTTACTACAGACTTAGCAATGAATTTAAGAATCCCATGTGACTGGGGCTTAGAGATAGGGCTTCTATCAGAGGTTTATAAAAATGTAAGGATATCAAGAATCGCACAAGTCGATCTGGGTATTTTCGACCACAAGCACAAAGAAATAGGTTCAAAGCCTAATGAAGGCCTCCAAAAAATGTCTACAGAAATTCTCTCAAGTGTTTTAAGAGGATTAATGGAACACGAAGCAAGAACACTTACAAGTTCACAACTAGCAAACTTAGAGGTTTTATACAGAAGAGCTGGAGAGGACAGAGTTAAACAATTTAGTTTAGATTCCTCAGTTAATGAATTACCTTACAGTAGACATAAAGAGGAACTAGCAGTTCATACTTTTGGAAAACTATTAAGACCGGCAATAAACAAATTCCTTGAATCACCCGTAAAGCAGCAATTACCATGCTGGGCAAGGGTTTTAGACTGTGAAAGTAAATTACAAGATGATTTAGAAAAAGCTGGATGCATTTAAAAACTTATAAGAAATAAATACTCATAAAAAGGGTTTAATTAGTAATGAAATTCCAACAAGAAAAGAAACTAATTCAAAAATAACTTTAATAAATTTAGATCCTTTTATTATTGAAAAACAAGCTCCGAAATAACCACCTATAAGTGAACCTAAAATCAAAACAGGTAAATAGCTCCAAATAATATTCCCCTTCAATCCTAAAGAAAGTGCTCCAATACCATTCCAAAAAATTCCTACAAAAATCAAGGTATAAGCGACTGCGGAAGAAAAAGATAAATCAAATATTGTTATCATCCAAATCGTGACAAATAATCCAGTACCAGATGAAAGATAGCCATTAAGAAAACCAATAACAAAAAGACCGATTGAACCAATTAAAATTCTAAACTTAGTAATTTTAATTTTTTGATTTGAACTGCCAAGTTTTTTTTGTTTTATTGAGTAAAAGCTAAGAAATAAAGTCAAATAACCTAATAAAGAAGTAGAAAAATTATTAGGTAAAATTGATGATGTATAGGCACCTAATAAAACACCAGGTATGCCTGAGAACAATATTAAAAAAGCATAATTTAATTGGAAGCTATTTTTTCTGAAATGTGGAACTGATGCGCCAAATCCTAGTGCAACACTAGCAACCTTATGAGTTGCCAATGCTTTTGAGAAAGGTAAGCCAAAAAACAAAAGGGCAGGAAGTTGTATTAAGCCTGCGCCACCTCCAGATAAAGCAGAAAGAAAATTAGATATTAGTGATACAAATCCCAAAAATGTTTGAGAAATAATATAATTATCAGTCATATAAATCTCAATCAGATACTAAATGAAAAATTTTATAAAAAATTCATCTATTATCTATTCATCTAAATATTATTAATTATTTCTCTTCTAATTAGATCAATACAATTTGGATGTTCATGAATATATCTATTAAATTCCATTGCAAGTAATCTGGCTTCATATGCATCGCACGCATAAAAGCAATTCTCAAGACGTTGATTATCACAGTTCCTATAGTGAACTGTATAAGGCCTTAAGCTTGTAAGTGGGATTTTAAATTGAGTTTGATTCATTTTCAATTTATATTCCTATTTAAGTTATGCATCGATATGGATTTTTTTTCTACAGATGTCTTGTAACCAATATAAAAAAAATTATTTTGAACTGATTTTGAATTAGAATTCGATTTATATAAGATTAAATAAATTTGTAGAGATTATTCACATGACCAAATTATCTGAAATAGATCTAGGATCTGCCCTTTTATCAACTTTTATCTTAATCGGATTCATAGCTACGGCTTTTGTCTTTGTAAGACTCATGATAATAGGAATTAACTATGTAAAGATTAACTATTTAAAAAAAGAAGGAGAAGACAAGGAAAAAAAGATAGATAATAGCGAAAACAAAGGTTTTTGAAGTAATTAAGAAAATGATATACCTGAGATATTCCATCCAATACATAAAGAAATTATTAGTAGATGAATAGTTAATTCATTGATTCATAAAATATGTTAATTTAGTTAAATCTAAGTTTATTCATAATGGAAGTAAATCCACTAATACCAATTGGGGCAAAGATAAAAGTAGACAAGTCAAGAATTGAAAATCTTCTGCCAAACAAATTATTAGATGAGTTGCCTCAAACAATAAATGGTGAGATTTTAGATTATAAAATGACTGATGGGATGGGTATTGGATATGTATTAATGACTGAAAATAATCTAAAAATATGGATTTTCAACAACGAGTTAAATGAACAAACAAGACAAGAATATATGATAGAAGATACAAAAAAATACCAAAATCAAAGAAAGAATGACCTTATGATAGAAAAAAATAAAATTGATTATGAGATAAATGGTAACAGAAATATTAAAACATTAGTAAATCCTATAAATCTAATTAAATGGTTAATATTCACTCTAAAAGATATTTTCTAAACTACTAATCAACTTGCCGTTTCATTATAAGAAATAACAATTTTCCTATTTTAATTGTTTCAGAAAGTTCCCATCTATCAAGTCCCTTTTTATTTAGAAATTTACTTAATTGAAGAGCAGGGTGCTCGGAATCATCATTTTCCTGATATTGTTCAGGAAACTGATCTTTAAGGAAATCTGGACTAAGTGAACCTTTAAGTTTTTCGCTTGCAGCTTCTGGATTGCTAGATTCTTCATTAGTACTTGATGAGTCTTCTACATTGAGATGGACCACATGATATTCCCACTTCATATATATAGTTTAAGATAATATTTATTATACATAATTCGACTATCTTGATTATGATATATTCAGATTTCAAAAAAGTTAGAATTTAATAATTCAATCAAAAAAATATTAATATGGTAGAAGCGAATAAAAATCATCATGGAAAGATTTGACCCAGCAATAAATTATGGCCCAAATGATGCAGGGATATCAGCAATAACAATAATTTTAGGAATTATTGGTCTTATTGCTATTTCATGGCTATTTGGAAAAATATATGATTTGGTAGTTAATTTTTTCGAGAATATCAAAAAAAAATGATTAATTAATATATATATTAAAGACATTTAAACCTATAAAATAATAATATTTGATCCAATTTTTTATCTATTTAACCAATAATTTAAATAGATGTGAATTATTGCGAACTTAAATAAAAAAACTATATTAGATGTAGTATTTTATAATTATCTTTTAATCGTTACTTATGTTAGCTTCATTGATGGTTCATGACTGGGCTACGCCATTAAATTTATCAGCTCCAATAGCTGGAATAATTACTATAGGTGGCTTTATGGGATACTACAGTTTATCTAGGAAGTTTTAAAAGTTATAACTTAAGAGGAATGAATACATATCAACCATTTATAAGTGAATAAGTTAAGCTGGATACAATTTGATAAATGCGTATATTCAATATATAAGCAATGCAAAAATAAAAAGTTTGAAGGAGTTTATGGATTCCCTAGGGGAGGTTTATGTCTTGCAGTTGCATTAAGTCATTCACTTGAACTGCCTTTATTAGATGAGGCTAAAAATAATTCACTCATAGTTGATGATATCTATGATACTGGGTATACGCTTGAGAAAATAAAATACTTAAAAGGTTCAGAAACTCATGTATGGGTTAGCAAAAAAAAACCGACTTGGTGGAACTCCTATAAATGTATAAAAGATAATGAATGGATTGTTTTCCCTTGGGAGAGTATTAATGCAGCAAATAAAGATAGAGATTTATATTATAAATCTAGAAGATAAGAAAGTTTTACCACATTAAATCATTCAATTTATCTACTCTAAGTGTCGAATTAATTGGTCTAAAACTCAATAATCCATCTAATTTAGTAGCAAATTCATAAGTCTCACCTTTTAATCCTATATTAATATAATTATTACTTGTTTTTATTTTTTTTCGTAAGTTTAATAAACCAATATATTTTTTCCATAGAATTTCATTATTATAATTATATGCCCATAGATCATATATATCCTCAATTATATCAATTGGAATCTCGGAAGAATAACCAATATTGTAATTATCTAATTTATATTTATCATATATCGAATTTAAACAAAGAATATCTAATGTTGTGTTAATTGCGTCTTTAACTTCAATTGCTCCTTCAAGACCAAACAACTCCTTTCTATAACACTCAAGTAGTTTTGTACCAAGAGAATTGTAAATATCATCATCCTCAGTAAAGTTTACGAGCCAAAAGCCTTTACCTTCACTCACACCTGATGCTAAATATAGATTAACGGATTTAGTCATTATAAAAAGTCTATAGAAGCTTTGCAATAAATAGAACTTAAAAAAACTAATTTAATAAAAAAATATCTATCTATAAAATAATAAACTTTATGTACATAAATTGAAAAAAATAAATTTATTGTAAAAATAAAAACAACTTCACAGATACATGGAAAAAGTAGTCTCACTTAAATCCCTTGGTTATAGAAAAAGTCTTGGCCCTGGAATCCTTTTAGCAGCAGCATGTATAGGAGGATCTCACCTGATGTCATCTACTACAGCAGGAGCAAAATTTGGATTTTCGCTTATTGGCCTTATCTTATTAACAAACCTAGTTAAATATCCATTTTTACTTGTCGGAACAAGATTTACAGCTGTTACAGGACTATCACTTTTAGAGGGATTTCAAAAACGTAATAAATTTTATTTACCTATATATTTAATTGTTGGATTAATTACTGGAACCTTAACTATTTCTGCCGTTAGTTTTGTTACAGGTCTCCTTTTAAAAAATATAGTAATATTTTCATCCTTCCCTCCTCTAGATTTAGCTATAGGGATATTAATAGTCTGTTCATTAATATTATTTATAGGCCAATATAAAGCCCTTGATAGGATATCTAAAATTCTTGTGTTTTTGCTTACAGTATTAACATTTTTTGCTGTTATATCTTTACTTATTAAAGGCCCTGCTGGAGATATCAATATTTCATTTTTGAATAGCAGTCCATCTCCCTGGACTCTCTCAAACCTTGGTTTTCTAATTCCTCTTATGGGTTGGATGCCTGGTCCAGTAGAGCTGTGTATATGGCCATCGCTATGGATGTTTTCAAGAGCCAAAGAGACGGATCACACCGCTACGTTAAAAGAAGCCGAATTCGATTTCAATCTTGGATATTTCATCACTGTTTTAACTGCAGTTTTCTTTCTAATTCTTGGTGCATACACAATGTATGGCACTGGCGATGAAATGCTTACAGGTTCAGGAGTTAGTTTTGCTCAGAATTTAATTCGCTTGTATACAGAATCCATTGGTGGGTGGGCAAAGTGGATCATTGTACCTGCAGCTTTTGCTGCAATGTTTAGCACCACGCTTACATGTCTAGATGCATATCCGAGGAGCATCTCGTCAGCTCATGGTTTGATAACTCGCTCAGACAAGGGAAATAGTTCTACTTTGAGTGAAAAAAAACGTCTCAAAAAATGGATCATTTTCCATGTTTTTGCATCACTTTGTGCACTTCTTATTGCCAAATCTGGAGGAATTGGAGTTAAAGACTATGTCTTCGGCGCTATGACCGGTAGTTTCCTGACAGCTCCTTTATTTGCCTGGATGGCTATGGATACTATGAATAGCTCATTAGTAAAAAGTCAATTTCGTTATGGAATTCTTCTAAAAACAGTTTGCTGGTTTGGGATTTCATTCCTCTCAATCTTTAGTTTATTATTCATATTCAATTCATTCTTTGGTATTGGACAATAAGCTCATAATTTATAAATATCGAAAAAATAAAAAATAGTTAATGAGATTAATTAAATGATTAACTTGAGGCAGAAGTATAATGTTTAAGAGCAAATTTCCAGAAGAGTCTGCTAAAAATAAAAAATAAACTACTTAATATTAGGCCAAAGAATAAAATATTAAATTTAAGTTCCCCAAGAATTGCCTCAGCAGGAAAAGTGGTTAAAAAAGCTACTGGTAAAACCAAAGTAAATATGAATCTCAAAATAACAGGATAAGCTGAAATAGGGTATCTACCTGCAGCTAACAACGCCCTAAGAACTTCTGTAGCATTCCATGTCTTAACAAACCATATACTTGAAGCTGCAATTAGGAACCAAACAGAATAAAGAATAATAAAACCAATCAATAAGGAAATAATGAATACAAATAATGAGTAACTTGAAAAAGTTGAACCTGATTGGATAGCCGCCCAAAAAACAATTGAAAGTCCTAAAATAATTTCAGGTAAACCTGCAAAAGAAAACTTTTTAACTGATAGCCAAAATTGACTATCAATTGGTTTTAATAAAACATAATCGAGAGTACCCTCTCTAACGTAATTAACGATTTCGGTTAAATTTGGTCGTAAAAGAGCATTCGTTAAACCATCAAGAAATGTATAAACACCCTGAATAACTAAGGCTGATTCCCAAGTCCAATCTCCCAATTGCCTTCCTCCAGTAAAAAAAAGGGATAATATAAATACACTTCCCAAAAGAGTTCCCAACATAGCTAGCAACTCAATCAAAAAATTTAATTGATATTCAAGTTGAGAAGCAAATGCTGTAGACCAAAATAATCTAATAGTTTTAAAGTAACGCTGCATATTAGGCTCCCATTGCTGTATATCTTTTTACACCAAGTTTCCAAAGAATTTTTACAGAAGGTACCAGTATTGAAATCCAAAGAATCTGAGCTAAAAAGCCATTAAAAATATCAACTGGCATCCCTGATAAAATCTTTGCTGGAAAATTAATTAGATAGGGAAATGGTGTTAACATTGCTAGTTTTAGAACGTTAGAAGGAAAGGCTGATAAAGGTACTAACAAACCAGAAAGAAAAAGATAAGGAACAAATATTAATCGCTCTAGAGCACTAGATTTTTCAGTCCAAAAGCAAAGTGCAGCTACTAAACTTTGAAGAAGGAAAGCGATAGTAAAAGCAAAGTGAGTTGATAAGTACGCCAAAAACAATTGAGGTAGTGAGGGAAGCCAAAAAGATGATGGATTTAATATAAAAAAAGTAATAGCTATGGCTATTGCGAAAGGAAGTCTTGTTGCCTGCTCTGCCAAGTGAGCTGCTACATATCTCAAAAGAGGATGCAAAGGCTGAAGTAGATATGGTGATAATCGACCAGAAAGAGAATCTTCCTCAAACGAAAAGACAACCCAAACAACTGAAAATTGCCTAACCAGAAAAGCACTTAAAAAATATCTTGCCAACCCTATATCATTTAGACCAAATGAATTACCAACATCATTTTGACTCCAAAGAGAAAACATAATAAATGGCAGTACTCCAGATAAAGCCCACAAAGCTATTTCGATTCGATATTCCAACATGTATGCATATTGTGTTGTAAGTAAGGTCTTAATAACCTTGAAAGACAATCCAAATATTCTCAATTGACTTCACCTTTAATAAATAATTCACCTATTAATTGATCAATAGGAGGATCACTAATCTCTAAATCGATAATATCGAAATCAGTTAATAGATTGCTTACTACATCTGTCAATTTATCCCTTGAAACTAATAAACATACAAAACGATCATTTAAATCTTGAATCGCACCATATTTTTTAAATTGTTCACTTGCACATGGATTTTTCAATTCAACTTTTACCTCTCTTGAGGGTGATAATGAATTAGCCAGTGAATCAAGGTCACCATCATAAAAAAGCTTTCCTTTGTGAATACAAATAACTCTTGGACATAATGCTGTTATGTCAGCCATGTAATGACTAGTTAGTAGAATTGTCGCACCAGTTCTTTTGTTGTATTCAGATAAAAAACTACGAACTCTAGCTTGAGCATTTACATCTAGACCAAGAGTAGGTTCATCTAGAAAAAGGACAGATGGTTTATGCAATAAGGCAGCAAGAATTTCAGATTTCATTCTTTGTCCTAAAGACAACTTTCTTACAGGTCTTGTAAGTTCTTCTCCTAGTTCAAGCATCTCTGCCAATTCATTAATTCTTACTTTTGCTTCGTGGTCAGACAAACCATATACAGCTGCGTTTACATACAAAGAGTCCATGGGAGGAAGGTCCCAAATCAACTGCTGCTTTTGCCCCATAACCAAAGTTATCTGCTTAAGAAAAGCTGTTTGCCTTCTTTGAGGAGAGAAACCACCAACATCAACTAACCCTGACGATGGATGAATAAGACCACACATCATTTTCAATAATGTGGTCTTACCAGCTCCATTAGCACCAAGAAATCCGACTACCTCTCCCGGTGAGATTTTAAAACTAATATCAGTAACGGCAGGGACGTCATAAGTCTTTCGATCGAAAAAATGCTTAAGAGTACCCTTAAACCCAGGTTGTTTGTTTGCAACTCGATAATATTTGCTCAGCTGATCTACAACGATCAAGTCACTAGGATTATTGTGCAATTAATTTTCAAATGCTTCAACATTAAGATAAAACATTTTTGCCTCCGTAGCAGATAAAATCAAATTAGTGAAAAATGTATAGGTTGTTAAAACTAAATGGAAGAACAAAAATATGTAATAGCTATAGCTCTTGCAGAGCAAAATAATAAAAGATTAATGCCTCTTGGAGGGAAAACTTTTTCTGGAGTTGATACTTTAAGTCAATCGTCTAAAAAAGAAGTCGAAAAGATAATACTTGATTTATTACTAAGGATATTTCAAAGAACTACTGAAGGTAGTATTAAAATATCAAACGATGAAACTGGATTATTACTAGCAGAAATTAGTTTTGAAAGTATGCATAATAATATTCCAGTAATTAAATCAAATTGGATTAATAGTGGAGATACATATACTTTAATAGAAAAACTAAAATCTATATGTTCAAATCTTTGGAGTATTAAATTCCAAAAACATGAAGGAATAATGTTTAATGACTTAAAAAATAAGAAACTATCCTGAAATCTTTGATTGAGCCTTTTCAGCCTTTCGAATAATCTTCTGGGCCTCTTCACGAGACACGCAAGACTCAGCTTTAGTTTGCAACCTTATAAGTTTCGCGTGCTGCTTCTCCAACTTCATAAAACAAATTTAAGAATTAAATAATTAATATAAACATAACATACTTATTTGAATTTGTAAATAAATTAAGTTGTTAAAAACCAATATTTACAATAATTCTAGTGATCTATTCTTTTATTTGAGATGTACCTATGAAGAACAGAAACATCTAATTCACCTAAACCAGCCTGCATTAATCGTTGCTCAATCTCTTTTACTTTAGAAGCTATTGGTAAATCAATATTTATAGATCTTGCAAGATCAATGGCAATAGATAAATCCTTATGATGCAATTCTAATTTGAATCCCAAGGGGTGTTCATCAATCAACATTGCTTTTGATCTGTTTTCTAATGGCCATGAATTCGCTGCTCCAACTTTTAAAGCAGTAACCACATCATCCATGGGCAATTCAAGCAATTTTCCTAATTCCATTGCCTCGGCTACTGCTGTATATGTTCCTGCAACTAATATTTGATTAAGAGCTTTGACTTGTTGACCTTTACCTACGCCATTAAAATAATTAATTGATTTTCCGAGGACTTCAAATATATGTTCAAAAGATAAACACTCTTTTTTGCTTGCACCAATAAACAAAGACAGTGAACCTTTTTTTGCTCCCTCTGTCCCCCCTGAAACTGGACAGTCAACATAAAAGATATTTTTTTTGGCTAATCTCTTATGAATAGAAATAGATTTATTAGGACTAATTGTAGAGAAATCAATTACAAATGAATTAGATTTTAGCGAGTCTTCTACTCCATTGTCGCCAAATAAAACAGATTCAACTGCATTATCATCAGTAACACAAATCAAAAGGCCGTCGCAATCGGAAACAGCTTCTTTAGGATCAAGAAAATATCCTTGATTGCCGTCATTATTAAGTTTATTTCTCTTGTATAAATTTAAATCATAGCCATTATCAATGAGCCGCTCAGAAATAGGTTTACCAATCGCGCCAAGGCCAATAAAAGCTAGTTTCATCAAATTCGAATTTTCATTCAAAGCGTACTAAGAGTAATAAGTACATCAAAGATTTGAACTATTACTATAAAAAATTAATATGCTGCCAAAAGAAGAAAATATGATGCGATAATTAATTCATTGAATACTTAAGAAGATGACTAATTTAACAGATTCGAAGAATGCAACACATCATTGGTATCCATTCTTGAAATATCAGGAGGAATGTGAAGCCGCTGGCAAAGAGGCTACTGTAAATGATTGGATGAGAGCCTCAGGTCAGTTGCAAAACAGAATTGATTTTGAAGAAGCAAAAAAAGCAGCTGAAGCTGAGGCTCTTAAAGCGAAGGCTGAGGCTCCCAAAAAAGAGGCTTAAATAATTAATTTTCAAATAAGAAAAGAATATATATTTACCTCTTAAAATAATTAGAAGGATTACTTACAAATAATAAGGAAATCTTGTGAAGATCTATCAAACTAGTTGCGTTAATGTGAGTCATTTTACTAAAGTTATTCCATTGAGGTCCTAGGAAATATCACGCCTAAGATCAAGACCATTTTTGATTCTTAAATAATGTCGGAGACCAAAACCCTAAATGTTCTTCTAGCCCCAGAAGGTCAATTACAGGGTAATGGACAATTAAGAGAATCCTTTCATGAGAGAAGGAGTCGAAAAGGAGAGGATTATCCTATGTGGTTCTTAAATTCTTCATTAGTTAACAAATTCAAAATCACTGAAGAAGAAGGTTATGAAGCAGTTATAGCGGAAGATTCAACAACGATTGCTTGGTTAAAACTTCGATTTGGTGGAGAAAGATTAACCAAAACATTAGATATTGAAGAGCTTTGGCAACATGCAAGTCAGCCCCCTGAACCTCCAGAAAGAAGAGACATAACACCGCCTAAATAGATATTCAATGAAACCAATTCACCAGATAACTATTCATCATAAACAAGAGGGAAAAACATATACCTTTGATGTCCCTGAAGGTGAGTACATATTGAGAAATTTTGAATCAAAAGACGAACATGGACAAATTATCGGAGACACATTGCCATTCTCTTGCAGAAATGGATGTTGTTCAGAATGCGCAGTTAAAATAATTTCAGGAGAGATGGATCAACAAGCTTGTATTGGTCTATCAAAAGAGAAGAGGGATGAGGGTTACGGTTTGTTATGCGTTTCAAAAGCTATTGGACCATTAGAATGCGTTACACAAGATGAGGACGAAGTATATAACGCTCAATTTGGAAAATATTTCAAAGGATTAGAGACACAAGCCGGCAATCCATTTGATATTTGATTTATCTAAATAGTTTTACTTATCTGTCCAAAAATTTAAAATATCTTGGCCAGTAAAATTAACATTTTTATCATATCTCAATGCATTTGTCTTCTCCATCGGAAGCGCAAATTGCTTAAATATTAAAGTAGCAAATTTCACAAATTTAACTGGTTTTGTTAAACCTTTAGCACCTACAAATGCTCTGAAAGATTCAATAATTTTATTTCTCAAATCCCAAAATTTATTATCATCAAGATTAAAAACCCAAGGAAAGGCATTCTTCGATGTGTGGTTTGTTCTTTTTATAACTTCCTCATCAAATTCCTTTGGATCAATACCAAGCAATTCATAAAACTCACCCCTTTCACAAACTGTCAAAGTGTGAGTAAGGAAAACACTCCACAAGAAGAAACGACTTAATAACTTGCCTCTAAATCCTTTAGTAATTCCTGGCCAACATCTCATCATCACAGTAAAACAGTCACCATGTCTGTTCTCGTCTTGACACCATGGTTCAAAGAAATCAAAAAGCGGAGCAAAAGCCTGATCTGGATTAGCCTTAAGGTGCCTATCCATCAAGATGTATCTCCAATACCCAATTTTTTCTGAAAGATAAACAGAATATATAACCCAACTAATTGGGAACCAAGTCGCTGCTCTTTTACCGCCTAAATGAGGGAGATCCACTTCAATACCCTCTGCGACTAATGCTCTGCTAAGAAAGCCTGCGTGTCTAGCTTCGTCTCTAGCTAAAAACTGAAATAGTTTGCCAAGATCCCTATTTCCCTCTTTCTTTAAACGATTTGAAATCTCCTTGAAGAGTAAGAATCCAGAAAACTCTGAGATAACTGATCTAACTAAATAACTCTCATAAGTCTCTTTAGCCTTCTGAGGCAATTCTTGCAATCTATCTAGACTTGCCTTCCTATCAAAATGGGTACAGTTATAATCTGCTTTCATTTCTGAGAGCATTGCTTCAAACTCTTCACGCGCATCAGTTAATTCTGTCTTAGCTGCTTTTTTAAACTCAGTAACGTAAAAACGAGGAGTTAAAAGATTTTCATCTAAATGTGGCGGCAACTCATTAGTTCCGCGTGTATCAACTCTTAGTTTTGGTGAAGAAGCTGTTGCGGTCATCCCTATTTATCAAGCAAGAAAACAATTGTATGTCTTTATTTGAAAAAAAGGTGAATTTTTAATCAGGTAGTAATAGAGCTTTGCTTAAAACGACTAAAAAAGAGCAAAAAAATAATTTTTCAAATCTATATTTAACAATCTAGATAAATCAAATTTACAAAATCAATATAACTAAATTAGAAATTTGAAAGACATTGAATTAAATAAATAACAAAATAATGCTTAAGAATGAATATCTTGTAAAGCTGAAACTGATAGATTTTGATTCTGCAATGCCTCTATACCTTTTACAGCAGCACTAGCCCCCTTTAAGGTTGTCAAAGTTGGTACAGAGTAGTCAAGAGCTGCCTTTCTAAGATATTTATCATCATAAATTGCTTGACGTCCGATTGGTGTATTTATTACCAACTGAACCTTTCCAGATCGAATCATATCCTCAATATTTGGTCTTCCTTCGTGAACCTTGAGAACCATTTCTACATTTAAATCAAATTTCTCGAGATACTTAGAAGTACCAGATGTTGCAAGAATTGAAAAACCTAGTTCAATTAATTTCTTTGCTACAGGAATCAATGCAGGTTTATCTCGATCATTAGTAGATAAGAAAACAAAACCGGAAGTAGGCAATCCCTCACCGGCTGCGAGTTCAGATTTTGCATAGGCCATTCCAAAAGTTTTTGCAGATCCCATGACCTCACCAGTTGAACGCATTTCTGGACCCAAAACACTGTCTGATCCAGGGAAACGTCTAAAAGGCATAACAGCCTCTTTTATTGCTTGAAGTGGTGGAATTGGTTCTTGATTTAATCCAATATCTTTTAATGTTTTGTTTAAAAGTAGCTGTGTTGCAATTTTCGCAAGAGGTACTCCAGTGGCTTTAGAAACGAAAGGAACTGTTCTTGAAGCCCTTGGATTTGCCTCAATAATATAAACAATCTCATTACCCTCCTCATCTCTCTTGACAGCGAATTGAAGATTAATTAGACCAACCACATCTAGTTCAGTCGCTAAAGATTTTGTCCAATGCTTAATTGTTTTAATTGATTCTGAAGATAAAGTTACAGAAGGAAGGCAACAGGCAGAATCGCCAGAGTGAATACCAGCTGGCTCTATATGCTCCATCAATCCTCCAATCACAACATTCTTGCTTACATCACACAAAGCATCAACATCAACTTCAATTGCATTCTCTAAATATTGATCTATAAGGATTGGATGATCTGGCTCAACGTTTACAGCTTCCTTTATGTATCTTTCCAATTCATCTTGCTCATAAACAATTTCCATAGCCCTACCACCAAGAACATATGAAGGCCTAACAACCAATGGATAACCAACTTTATTTGCTACAGCTAATGATTCTTCAAAAGTTCTAGCAAGACCATTTTTGGGTTGCCTAATATCTAATCTCCTCAAAACTTTGTCAAATTGCTCTCTATCTTCAGCTAAGTCAATTGAGATAGGGGATGTACCTAAAACTTTTGTTCGTAATTTTGAGTTTTCTGATTTCTCTAACCAATTAAGTAAGGGCAAAGAGAGTTTTAAAGGAGTTTGCCCTCCAAATTGAACTACAATTCCATAAGGTTCCTCGAATTCAATAACATTTAGAACATCTTCTAGAGTTAGAGGTTCAAAGTAAAGGATGTCGCTAGTGTCATAATCAGTGGAAACCGTTTCCGGGTTACTATTTATCATTATTGTCGTAAAGTCTTCCTCTTGAGCTTGATAAGAAGCATGACAACAACAATAATCAAATTCAATACCTTGTCCAATACGATTTGGACCACCGCCCAAAATTAAAATTTTATTTTTATTATCATTTTTAATTTCATTAAGATTAATATTCTTGATTATATTTCCTTCATTATTAATCCTATAGGCTGGCCTTTCATATGTAGAATAATGATATGGTGTATTGGAGGAAAATTCAGAAGCACATGTATCAACTGTTTTAAAAATAGGTAATATTTTCAGGAAGGTTCTTCTAGATCTAATTGTTAATTCATCAGTATTTAGTGCAAAGGCAATCTGATGATCGGAGAATCCAAGTTGTTTTAACTTAAAGAAAAAATTAGGCTCTAATTGAGTAATATTTTCATACTTAAGCAATTGATCCTCTGCATTTACTATGTTCCTTAATTTTGATAAGAACCAATGGTCTATTTTACAAAAAGAGAAAATTTCATTATCACTACGCCCATTCTTCATTGCTAATCTTACATGCATTATCCTCTCTGGAGAAGGCGTCCTTAATAGTCTTTCTAATTCAATAGAAGATACATTCTCATCAATTCGATCACACCCCCAACCACCTAGTCCTGTTTCTAAAGATCTTATTGCCTTTTGAAAAGACTCTTCAAAACATCTTCCTATTGCCATAGCCTCTCCCACTGACTTCATTGAAGTCGTAAGAATTGAAGAACTTCCTGAGAATTTTTCAAATGCAAAACGAGGTATTTTAGTAACTACGTAATCAATTGAAGGTTCAAAACATGCTGGGGTCTTACCAGTAATATCGTTAATAATCTCATCTAGTCTATAACCAACAGCCAAAAGAGCGGCAATTTTGGCAATAGGAAAACCTGTGGCTTTACTTGCTAAAGCTGATGATCTACTAACACGAGGATTCATCTCAATTACTATAATTTCACCATTATTGGGATTAATTGCAAATTGAATATTGCTTCCACCAGTTGCTACTCCAATTTCTCTAATTATTGAAATTGAATAGTCTCTTAAACGTTGATATTCTCTATCAGATAGAGTTTGAGCAGGAGCTACTGTAATAGAATCTCCAGTGTGAACTCCCATAGGATCAACATTTTCAATACTGCATATAATTACAACATTGTCTGATAAATCTCTCATAACTTCTAACTCAAATTCTTTCCAACCTAAAAGAGATTTTTCTATAAGTATTTGAGAAACAGGACTAGCATCTAAGCCTGTTTTACACAACTCTAAAAATTCATCTTGGTTATAAGCTATACCGCCTCCACTTCCTCCTAATGTAAAAGCAGGACGAATAATTTTCGGGAATGAAGAAATTTCATTTCCAACTATTTCAGCTTCTTGAAGATTAGAAGCTATACCAGATGGACATACATCAACACCAATATTTTTCATCGCTATTTTAAATAAATTTCTATCCTCAGCCTTTTTAATTGCATTAAGATCGGCACCAATTAATTCAATATTATATTTTTCTAAAATCCCAGATTCTGCCAACTCTACTGAAATATTCAAAGCAGTTTGCCCACCCATTGTGGGCAAAAGAGCATCGGGTCTTTCTATTTCTATAATTTGTTCAACAACTGGAGCAGTTAATGGTTCAATATAGGTCCTGTTTGCCGTTTCAGGATCGGTCATTATTGAAGCTGGATTAGAGTTAACTAAAATGACTTCAAAACCTTCGCTTCTGAGCGCTTTGCATGCCTGGGTACCGGAATAATCGAATTCACAGGCCTGTCCAATAACAATTGGTCCAGACCCTAGTATCAAAATCCGACGTATATCTTTACGCCGTGGCATTTGAATTTCTTGTAAACTTCATTTATGTCACGCATTCTAGGTATCTGTTTATCATCTACTGTCTAGATCGGCAAACTACCATTAAAGTTTAACTAACTTTCCGAATAAGAAACAAAGAGTATGAGCGAACTACAGCGCCTTAAAGGGCTGCTGCCACCAGAAAACCAAAGCTGGGTATTCATTGAAGCCGCAGCTGCAATAGATCCTCCCTTAATCACGCTTGAAGAAATTGGGCGAGATGAAGTGGAGATTCAAGTTGACCTTGAGCAATGGGACTATTTAGCTCAAGATCATAGAAATCTATTGTTTTGGCATGAGGTGGGACGCATTCAAAATGACACCATCCCAAGAGATGGCTGGGAAATGGCTGCTCTTGCAATAGGTTTAGGTGGTGCTATTGGAGAATTATGGGTTCAAGACGGATTACTACTTTTAATGGCACTTGGATTATCAGGTTTTGCAGGTTATCGGCTTTATTTAAAAAATAATTCAGAAAAACGATTACAAGATGCGATATCCGCTGATGAGAGGGCTATAGACTTGGCATGCAGATTTGGATATAGCGTTCCAAATGCTTATAAGAGTCTTGGCGGTGCATTAAAAGATTTAGTTGAAAAATCTAGAAAGAAAAAAAAGCGTACATTTTATGAAGATAGATTAGAAGCACTAAGAAAGAGTGCTGAAAGAGCTCGAGCAGAAATGGCATCTCAAGAGGGATCTCAAAAATCAGTTACAAGTGAAAATGTTTATGGATAGTAGTAGGTTAGTTGAACTAGCTGCAGTTGCTTGCGATGATAGAAAAGCTGGTGATATAAAACTTTTAAAAGTTGATGAAGTATCAAGTATAGCTGATTGGATATTAATTACTGAAGGACTTTCCGATGTTCAAGTAAGGGCAATAGTTAATAATGTAGAGAAGACAATCAGAGAGGAAGCAGATCTACTTCCTCTTCGAAAGGAAGGAATAAACGAGGCAAAATGGGCATTATTAGATTACGGAGATCTAATAATTAATGTTTTCCAACCTAATGAAAGAAGATTCTACGATCTAGAATCATTTTGGAGTAATGGTATTATTCATAATTTTATAAATAATAAACTAATAGTATTAATAGATGAATAATACAGTATGCCCTGTGCCTCTAAACCAAAGGCCAATAAATGAATTTAATAGCATTAGAAATTCATGGATAATCTCCTGGCCTTTTTTAGAAAGGAAATTCTTCTACAGGAAATTAATGTTTAGTTGGTTATTAGTTACACCAGTTAGTTTAACAATATCTTATGGAAGCGATTACCTTAAAAACAACATTTTTGAACTCATATCTATAAGCCTTACTGCATCTCTTGCTTTTCCTATATTATTACTAATAAGGCAATGGTTGAGTTGGGTATACATATATAAACGCCTTAATTCTGAAAATATTGAGTACGAAGAATCTGGTTGGTATGATGGACAGACTTGGGAAAAACCAATTGATTGGAGAGCAAAAGACTTACTAATAGCTCAACACCAAATCAAACCTGTCTTAAATCATTTAGAAGTGATAATAATAATATTAAATTCAATTATTATATCTTCATTTTTATTTATACTTTTAGGAATGAATTAATACATGAATCTACAAAACAATTATTCAAATCACGGCAACAATTATTTAAAGGTTCTAGTAAAAAGAGGTTCAAGTGTTGAATCCATTCATAGAGCCCACGCTTCAATATGTGATACGAAAGGAAGGATATTAATGCAAGCAGGGTCATGTGAATATGAAACTTTCATACGATCCGCCTTAAAACCTTTCCAAGCATTACCATTCCTTACAAGTGGTGCTTCAGAAAAATACAATTTAGACAATAAGACATTAGCTCTGGCATGTGGTTCTCATAAGGGATCATCAGTACAGGCGAGAACCGCCTTCAAGCTACTTTGGAATGCTGAAATAGATATTAAAGAGCTGAAATGTCCAATCCCTCAAAATAGAGAAAGCAAACTTCAGCATAATTGCTCAGGAAAGCATTCAGCATTTCTCGCAACCTGCAAAAAAATGAACTGGGACCTCGATAGCTATTTAATGGGACATCATCCACTGCAGAAAGAAATATTCAGGAGAGTTTCCGAGTTGCTAAAAATACCAGCCGAAGAATTAATTGCCGAAAGAGATGACTGTGGTGCTCCAACATTACTTTTGCGTTTATCTCAAATGGCGGTTTTATATGCTCATTTATCTAGATCTGACCAACCTGAATTTGAAAAAATAACTCGTGCCATGACAACCCATCCAGACCTTGTTGCTGGAGAAGGATATTTTGATTCAGAATTAATAAAAAGAGGTCACAATAAAATAATCAGCAAAGGTGGAAGTGAAGGCATCCAATGTATTGGTCTTCTGGGGGAAGGTATGGGACTCTCAATAAAGGTTGAAGATGGTTCAAAAAGAGCAAAGCATGCAGTTGCTATACATCTGCTTCGACAACTCGAATGGATCACTCCATCAGCAATTGAAGAACTAGATGAAATCATCCTTCAGAAAAAGCAAGGTATTTTTATAGAAGTTGAAGGAGAATTAAAGATCCCCTAACCCAAACAAACTAGTATTTTACGTCACATAAAGATGTATGCTTTTAATGCTTCGCGGGGTAGAGCAGTCTGGTAGCTCGTCGGGCTCATAACCCGAAGGTCGGAAGTTCAAATCTTCCCCCCGCCACCAATTAACCAAAAGCCTGCTAAAGCGGGCTTTTTTATTGAATTCAATACATCTTTAAATAAAAATTTTTAAAAGTTTTAGAAATATTATCGGAGAAATATAGTCATATTTAATATTGGCAAAAAAGCAATTTGCAATACTTCTACTTGTCTCGAAACACAAAAGTATTAATTTTAAATACCCCACACAACCAAACAAGAAGAAATACTTCAGAGTTTTTTTAAGGATATCAGAAGATGAATATGATCAATCTTTAAGACAAGGGCTAAGCTATACATAAAAAGTAGTTTTCACATATTTATAAAGTTTTAGTAAGACAATAATAAGAAAAATAATTAATTGAATTGAACTATTTAGAAAGAGGAAAGATCAATTAGGAATAACCATTTGGATTTTTCATCTGCCAATTCCAGCCATCCAAGCAAATTTGTTCTAGAGATCTCAATGGGGTCCAACCTAATAATTTTTTGGCTTTTGAAATATCTGCATAACATTGAGCGACATCGCCATCTCTTCTACTTTGAATTGAAAACGGAATTTGACGACCTGTAGACAACTCGAATTGCTTAATAATATCAAATACAGAATATCCTTTACCAGAGCCTAAATTAATAAATTCCATACATGATTGTTTTGAATTCAAATAATCAAGTGAGGCTAAATGACCTTCAGATAAATCAATGATATGAATGTAATCACGAATGCCTGAACCATCTTTCGTATCCCAATCATCGCCAAAAACTTTTAGACGTTTTTGTCTTCCTATTGCTACTTGCGTTATAAATGGAAATAGATTGCTTGGAAGGCCTATGGGATCTTCACCAATCAAGCCAGATGCATGCGCACCAACTGGATTGAAATAACGTAAGGAACAGATTTTCCATAAATTATTATTAGATTTATATAAATCATAAAACATATTTTCGATTGCGACTTTGGTATTTCCATATGGGTTTATTGGTGAGATATTGTGATCTTCTTTAATAGGGACAGAATCCCCCAAACCATAGATAGTGGCACTACTACTAAAAACTAAGGAGTAACATTCATATTTTTTCATCGTAAGCAAGAGATTATTAGTACCACATACATTTATATCCCAATATTGAAGAGGATTAATCAATGAGTCAGATACAGATTTTAATCCTGCTAAATGTATAACTGTATCTATAGGTTTAAATTTGCTAATCGAATCATAAAAAACACTATCAATGAGTTTTTTGTCTCTAATATCACCTTTAATAGTTGTTAAATTATAGTTTAAATTATTATTATCAAAATAATTTTTTATTCGATCAATAACATTAGGTGAACTATTAACAAAGGAATCTAAAATTATTACATCATATCCTCTTTCTAGCAGCAACAAAGCTATATGTGAACCAATAAATCCAGAACCACCAGTTAAAAGTACCCTCATAATAGATAGATATAAATAAAATACCAAACGTAAATCAACATCACTTTAAAAAAGGAAGAGCTTTTTCTCAAGAATTCTAAATCACAGATTAGCATCTAATTCAAACCCTATTTGAGACAAATTTGATCTGTTAGGAAATCCCTTATAAAATTCTATGATGTTATTGTAAGAATCTCTTTGATTTCATCTAATGTATATAACATTACTATGTAAGCCAAAAAAATATTCAAAAAATTTTATTATTGCGTCGCAGAATAAATTATGCTCTCACCTGATAGGAGAACAAATAGATTAGTATTTAAATAAAAGCAGACACTTATTATAATAAGATATAAAACCTATTAATCACAAACTATATAAATGAAAAAAGACAATCTCAAGAGAATCATTAAACAATTTGAAACTTTGATAGAGGAGTTAAAAAGTGAGGTCTACTCTGATAAAGATTCATATGTTCATCCGTGGGATGAACATATGAAAAACACCCCCAGAATAATAAATTCTGAAGACGATGATGGCTATACTGATTAGTGTTATTTTCTGACGTACAAAAAATTAAACAAACCTAAAGAATAATTCAACTTGGTTTTTTAGTAGATTTACCTATTGCTATAAAACAAAATTAAATGCAAATTGTGAAAAAAGAATTTGCTAATGGCTCCTTTACCTAAACTTGTAAAAGCCACCCCACAAGGAGGGACTATTCATAAATATCAACTTTCAGGCGGAAAAACCTCTTTCATGAGATATCTAGGCTGCTACCTTGGAACTTGTAAATTCTGTAATGATATGGAGGAAGCATCTGAATTTGTATCAAGCATAGAGGTTTCCCCAAAAACCCTTTGAAGAACTGTTTTCTAGGAGACAATAACCACTTAAAAGAATTGGCTTTAACAGCAAACAAACGTAGAGGTTTTTTTATGTAAATTTAATCGATACTAGAAGGCATTAGGTGCTATTTTTTTTGGGTCTTTAAACATATAAGGAGAATACTCTTTTGATGAGAAAATTTTTATCTCACTAAAAGATCCACTCGGTTATGAAAGAAGAAAAAGGAAAAGAAAATAATTCACTTGAATATGAGACTAATAATCTCATTAGATCTTCTTTTAATGAGAAAGAAAGTGTAAAAGACATAGAGAATATTGCTTCAAAACCCTCCAACCAATTAACTAATGGACTATTAGGTTGGTATTCGGTCTCAAGCAGCGAGTCGGTTAAGGATGGCAAATTAAATCATTTCACGATTTATAATGAACCACTTGTTTTGTATCGAGATAGAGAGGGTATTGTTCGATGTGTAAAAGATGTATGCCCTCATAGAGGGGCTTCGTTTTTAGGCGGTGAAGTTATTAATGGCCAACTTGTTTGTCCTTATCATGGTGCAAGATTCTCCTCGCAAGGTAGTTGTACAAATCTAGACAGAATAACTTGTCAACATATTATTGATTCTAATTATGATAATTATGCAAAAAGCATAAAGCTTTTCCAGTATCCTTGTGTAGAAAAAGAAGGCTATATATACATTTACTATACTGGAACACCTCTTGCAAATATTGAAGACTTTGAAATAAAATCATCCATTAATAGCCTCCTTCCTGATTCATACGGATTTCCTTCGTTAGAATATGAATATGAAGAGGTATATGTAGATTTCAAAGCAGATTGGGCAAGAATTATTGAAAATCATCTGGATATATTACATGTATTCTGGATGCACGGAGACACTATCCCAGACAAGAATGTAAACCGAGAAACTATAACTAGTTTCAATCAAAAAATAAAACGAGATCATAGGCAGATTGAAAGTATTTATTCATATAAAACAAATGGTCAAAATGAGTTTATAAGAATAAAATTCGTACCTCCAGGAAGAATTTTTATATATAAAGGCTCACCAGAAAGTACTAGATATATTCAAGTTCTTGATCATATTCCCCTTGGAAATAATAAAGCAAGGGTCATCGTAAGACATTATAGGAAATTTCTAAAAAATAAATTATTTACGAACTTAGTACTATTTAGCCATCTACAAAGAAAAACTTTTTATAAGATTTTTAGTGAGGATTATTTGGTTTTAAAAACCCAAACATTTAATGATCAGATGGGATACATACAAAAGGACAATGTTAAATTATTGGGAGAAGACAAAATGGTTCAATATTACTGGGATTGGCTCCAGAATGCCTTAAATAAAGAAAAGCCATGGGACTTACATCCGACTAATTCATTAACTAACTCAGTCCATGAAGATAGAGGGATGCAATATCCACCAGAGAATCCAAATATGGCAATAAAAAATAATAGAAAGATCCTTATTAAACTTTTAACTAGATTATTATTCCCAATAAGTTTCATTCTATTGTTAATTTAATTAAAATTGATTATTAATTTAATGTTACATATAGATGAGACTTGAAACCGAAAAACCATTGATTGACTGGGCTAGTTTAAAAAATATAAATGTATCTATTGATCAAAAGGTAATTCTTTCAAATATCAATATAAATCTAAATTTTGGGGAGAATACACTTATATTAGGACCAAATGGATCAGGTAAATCAACCTTTTTAAAGTTATTAAATAGATCAATTTATCCAATCAGCTCAATTAATAGTTCTTTTAAGCTATTCAATAAAGAAGACATAAATATTTGGGATATAAGAAAAAAGATTGGATTTCTATTTAAAGAAATGG
Organism: Prochlorococcus sp. AG-402-A21; assembly: GCA_003279655.1. GTDB lineage: Bacteria > Cyanobacteriota > Cyanobacteriia > PCC-6307 > Cyanobiaceae > Prochlorococcus_B. The sequence goes on from QCHI01000004.1 coordinate 60,434, forward strand.
AGCAAAGAGTAAAGGCTGGAGTCAGTCTATACGATGTAATTATCTCAGGGTTTTCTGGTACATTTAATTCTAGATATTCAAGTCTAATTTCAGAAAAAGACAAAATTAAAATTGATAAACTAATAAATGAATGGGAACTTAATAATATTGTTTACAATGAGTTTAAATCTTTGTCTGATGGTCAAAAAAGAAGAGCTTTGCTTGCAAGAGCTCTTGTTTATGAGCCTGAAATACTAGTCCTTGATGAGCCTTTTTGTAATTTAGATATAAAATCTAATTTCATATTGAATCGAAACCTAAATAAATTGATCAACCAATCAATAAATATAGTTTATGTTACTCACAATTTAGAATCTGTTTTAGCTAAGACTAATAGAGTTATTTTAATAAAAGAAGGTAAAATATTAAATCATGGTAGTCCTAATGAATTATTTACTTCAAAAATACTTAGCGATCTTTTCAATATATCTATCGATATAAAAAAGCAAAATGGATACTGGAGAATGCTCCCATTAAACAACTAAATAATCACAAGAATAATGGCAAGAATTAATATGCAAAGAAAGAATAGATATTTATTATTTAATGAATATTTACTAAAATAATTTATATTCTTTTTTCTACGTCCTCCAACGCCAAGAGGGGTTCCGCACGCATTGCATACCAATCTTCCAGACAATGCACGATCAGCTCTCATATTAGAGCTTCCACAAACTAAGCATTTATTTGCAATCATTACAGTTAAATTAATTCAATACATCATCAAGGAATGATAAAGGTGCACTCATTTTTCTAGCGTAACCTAAAAGACTTTCGGAAATATATTCATACATCACCTCATCTTTTTCATTTAATAGTATTGTTGCCCCCCTTTGAGTTAGGAATTTGGCATCAGGAACATAAGTTTTCCAATTAGAAAGAATTTCAATCATATTCATAAGTCTCCTAGTAGCCAATTCAAAAGGGCGTAAATTTTGATTTTTAGAAAAAATATTAAACATTTTGCCTTTCAATAAAGAGAAAGGTCCAATATTTATAGCCTCATCAGAAGCAAATATACTCTTTGCATTTTTATCCCCAAAATAACCTCTTAAAACCTCCTTAATCGTACCTTTAGAACTTATACCCGCACACATCACCAATAAATTGAATATTGCAGGCATTGGAGAGACAAAACCTTCTTTCAGATTCAGTTTTTTATGAAGGTCCGCATTTTTTACTGCAATAACATTTTTGGTATCAATATTGTTGAATTTACAAAAAACTTCTTTAGACCTTTCGCTCCCAATACCTATCAGTATCAAATCAAGCGAATGATTAGCGAGTTTCTTTGAATTGGCTGATAATTGTTGACAGTATTCAAAACTGTCAAAATCACCAAAAGAACCAAGCAAAACTAAGAGGCTTTTTCTTTGATCGAGAAAAATTCTCTCTTTCCCAAAAAACTCATTAATGACATTTTTATAATTCATCAATAATTTAGGTTTGTTTTCAAAATAACAAACTCATTCATTGGATTCCTGGCTTTGAGTATATGCATAGGTAAATATCTTAGTGACTATAAGGACTTTAAGGATCAAATCTTCTCCTAACACGAAGATCAAATTTAGTAGCAGATGTTCGTGAAATATGTACAAAACCTACAATTTCAATAAGCAATGTGAAGGGATATGGAACTTACAGACCTATAAATATATCCTCTTACTGTTCTTTGTTTATTTCTCGTGCAGACCTACGGGAATCCTAGCGTTACCTATGACTGGTACGCGGGTAATTCAGGGACGGCCAATCGCTCCGGAAAATTCATCGCTGCGCATGCTGCCCATGCTGGTTTGATGATGTTCTGGGCAGGTGCGTTCACTCTATTTGAGCTAGCTCGTTATGACTCATCCGTTGCGATGGGTAATCAAAACTTGATCTGCTTGCCTCACCTTGCACAACTTGGAATAGGTGGAATCGAAAACGGTGTAATAACTGAGCCTTACGGTTGCACAGTTATTGCTGTACTTCACCTAATTTTCTCTGGTGTTCTTGGTGCTGGTGGAATTCTTCACTCCACAAGATATGACGGTGATTTAGGAAACTATCCTGAAGGAAGTCGTCCTAAAAAGTTTGACTTCGAGTGGGACGATCCAGACAAACTTACATTTATTCTTGGTCATCACCTTATTTTCCTAGGTTTGGCTAACATTCAATTCGTTGAATGGGCTCAATATCATGGTATTTGGGATACTGCTTTAGGAGCTACTCGTACAGTTTCTTACAACCTTGATCTAGGAATGATCTGGAATCACCAGGCTGATTTCTTACAAATCAACAGCTTGGAAGATGTTATGGGCGGTCATGCTTTCTTGGCATTCTTCCAAATAATTGGTGGTGCATTCCATATCATCACTAAGCAATTCGGTGAGTACACAGAATTCAAAGGTAAAGGACTTCTATCAGCAGAAGCTGTCCTTTCATACTCTCTAGCTGGTGTTGGCTACTGTGCACTTGTTGCAGCTTTCTGGAGTTCAACAAACACAACTGTCTACTCAACAGAATTCTTTGGAGATGTACTTCAACTCAAGTTTGATTTCGCTCCTTATTTTGTTGATACCGACTCGTCACTAGCAACTGGAGCTCATACAGCAAGAGCTTGGTTAGCTAATGTTCACTTCTATCTTGGCTTCTTCTTCATTCAGGGACATCTCTGGCATGCATTAAGGGCTATGGGATTTGACTTCAGACGCGTAGGTAAAGCGTTCGACAATATGGAAAACGCAAAAATCACTAACGGTTAATTAATTAATCTAATTTATTAATCACATCAGTGAACTTAAAAGGCCCGCTTGCGGGCCTTTTTTAATGCGATCCTTTAGTAGAAATAAATACAAACCTGATAACACTAATGTCACAATCAACTAACTAAACTCTGAAAATTGAACAAAAGAATGCCAGTTGATGTGACTTTTTATACGTAGATCAGCAAAAACTCTCAAGAGCTTGTTGCTATTGAGAATCGGTTGCAAAAAGGATTGAATTTTGTGTAAATTAGAGATCCATCAAGCTCCTTTTGTTTTTAATGAGCTTTAGAAGCCATACAGAAATTCCCTCATCAGCCGTTCGAATGGCTACTGGGCAATCCGTGCTGATAGATCCTTCTTCAAGGAGAGGAGATACTTGCTTGGAAGTTTTAGATGGAATTGCTCGTGTTTATTGTCCTTGTGAAGAGACAGAAGGAATGACATTGGCTTTCTTACAGTCAGGTGATCAATTAAGAACTGACCGGCTTTGCAGTGAAGGTGTATGCGTAGAAGCTTTAACCCCTCTTTGCTTTGTAAGTGATGCTGAAGCATTCGCAGATGCTGCAGGATATGATGCTGTCAACGAGTGGACTCTTCAGCTTCTTAGAATTAGGCATCTAGGTAATGCTGAACAAAGACTGCAAGCTTTATTTGCTTTATTAGTTAACAGACTTGGAAGAAGATGTGGTGATTGGTGCCAATTACCATTCAGGCTTACCCATGAAAGAATTGGAGAATTAATTGGATCGACAAGGGTTACTTCAACTCGTTTAATTTCAAGACTGAGAACAGCAGAATTACTAAAAGCTCCATCAGGAGATCCAACTCTAAGTCTTTCGCCTGATTTCATAGAGTCATCACCATTAACAGCGTAGTAAATAATGAATCAATATCTATTTTCCTATTCCGGATCTATTGTTCTATCACTCTGTAAAGAGATAGAATATATAAAAACTAGATCAAAAAACATCAATATCTCGCTAAGGACTTGTCAAAATAAAGCTCTCTCAAAAAGATTAAGATTGGAACTTGGTAAGCTAAATAAAAATAGATTAAAGATATTAAACATTTCTGAAGACATGATCAGAAAAAATTCTCAGGATTTATCATTTGAGTTTCTATTAGAAATAACTAAAAGATCTAATTCATATCAACAAATATAAGCTCATAAATAGCTATATTTAATTTATATTTAATTCATTATCAATAATCAATAATGCTGAAGGATCATTATTTGCAAATTTTACTTTACCTAGTATATAAGCCATTTCATCTTCTGATTTAATTTGCTCGTCTATAACGGGATCAAGGAAAACCGAAGTTCGCGTATCATTTGATCTTTCAGCCAATGAATAGAGTTGCTGAACTGAGGTAGTTACGTCAGCCTCCATTTGGAATGACAAAGTAACTAATTCCTGAACAGTCTCCCATTCTTGTATTGGTTTAGTTACTTCTTCTAGTTCAACAGTTTGACCTCGAGCAATAATATATTTTGCGAAGTTAAAACCATGCTCTTGCTCAGATAAGGACTCTTTCTTAAAGAACGAAGAAAATCCTCTTAGTTCTCTTTCTAAGAACCAAAGTGACATTGCTAGATATTGTGCACTTGAAACTCTTTCAAGAGAGGTATGTTGATAAAGAGCCTCAAGAAGATCAACATCTATTGGCTGTGCTATCGCACGGCCTGAAGGACCCACGTTAAGACCTATTGCTTTGGGTGCAGTTGATTGCATAACAAAAAAACAGCTGGATCAGAGAACGCAAAAACTAATTTTTTGTTCAACAAAATGATAACCCTTTTTGTATCTTCTTGTTGGTTCTAAAGTAAAAATTAAACTTTATTTATTTGATAATGAATCTCAATTGCGTCAAAAATTTTTAATAGTTTGATTTAAAATACTAAATATCTTAGAAGTTAGATTTAATATTTTCTGGTAGAATTGAATATCTTTTACCGTGAATTGCTTGAACTTTGCACCTATCTCCAATAGATAAATTTATATCCAAGTTCATCTCTGTTCTCAACCTAATCCCATCGCTAATTACAGTATAAACATAATGATTTATACGGTATTCTTTAGCTATAATAGTAAAAATATCATTTGAACAAGCTTCAATCCTAATAGCATTTTTATCGAACATACAAACTGATTTTGATGATATCAATTTATCGGCAGGGAGATTTAATTTACCAATACATGTAGAATAAGAATCATCAATGTATCGAATAGGCAATATATTTTTTTGCAAAACAAATTGACCTACAAAATCATTTGATGGGTTTGAAACTATCTCAGAAGGAGTTGCGTATTGCTGAATTTCACCCCTTCTTAATACAGCCACCCGATCACAAATAGCTAATGCTTCATGAGGATCGTGAGTCACCAAAAGTGCAGATGCTGAACAGGACTTCAAAACAGAAGAGATTTCTGACCTCAATCTAGATCTAACTTCAACATCTAAAGAACAAAAAGGTTCATCCAGTAAAACTAAAGAAGTACCAGGTGCCAGGGCCCGTGCTAATGCAACTCTTTGACTCTGTCCACCAGAAAGTTCGTGTGGATATCTATTTTTAAACTCATAAATATCTAATAAAGTTAATAACCAGTTTGCTCTTTTTATAGATTGTTCTTGCTTGTTTATGCCAAAGCAAACATTATCCCAAACATTTAAATGAGGGAAAAGAGCATAATCTTGAAAAACCATTCCTACTTGCCTTCGTTCAGGAGAGAGAAGATAATGATTATTTGAGATTATTTGCCCATTTTTTTTTATTAATCCACGTTTAGGCTTTTCAAAACCTGCGATCAATCTTAAAAGGGTGGTTTTCCCACAACCCGAAGGACCTAGCAAACCTACCAATTCACCAGGTTTTAAAGAAAAATTAATATCTTTTAGAACCCAATTATTATTTTTATTAGGCTTAAACTGATGCCATAGGTTATGGATTTCTAGCTCAGTATCAACCAAAACTATTTTTTGTTTATTCTATTAGCTAAAAAACCATTAAATACAAGCTAACCGCAAAAGAAGAGTTGTATGAGCAAAAATTACGGCTACTAGTATAAAATGATACATGAAGCTATTAATTGAAGTCACAGGCATGAAGTTGAATGGTTGTTAATAAGTAACTTTAAAAAACAAAAAGATTAATACTGCCATGAAAAAGAAAGAAAGAGTAAAAATAATAATTAAGAGACTTGAAGAAATATATCCTGAAACACCTATACCCTTAGTTCATCAAAATGGATTCACGCTACTTGTAGCGGTTGTTTTGAGTGCACAATCAACGGATAAGAAAGTTAATGAATTAACTAAAGAACTCTTTAAGATTGCTTCCTCCGCAGAGGAAATGTATAAGTTAGGTGAGAGGAAAATATATCAACATATAAAACAACTTGGACTTGCAAAAACAAAAGCAAAAAATACATATAACTTATCAAAGATCATTCATGAAAAGTTTAATAATATAGTTCCAAATTCTTTTGAGGAACTAGAATCACTTCCTGGGGTTGGTCATAAGACAGCAAGTGTTGTTATGTCTCAAGTATTTAATATCCCAACATTTCCTGTCGATACACACATACATAGATTATCTCAGAGATGGGGATTAACATCAGGCAAAAATGTTATACAAACGGAAAAGGATCTAAAAAGATTATTTCCAAAGAATCTTTGGAATAAGTTACACCTACAAATTATTTTTTACGGAAGAGAGTATTGCTCAGCGAGAGGATGTAACGGTACAAACTGTAAATTATGTAAGGAACTTTACCCTAACAGAAAGAAACGAATTATTTGTTCAAAGGCTTAATAAAATTCTATTAATTTTATTATCTCAACAAAAAGGACTATTTCTTGCTAGAAAACATAGCAAAGTAATCTAGTTCAAATGAAATTAGCCATTACAGGAGCATCCGGGAAAACAGGTTTTCGTGTAGCAGAAGAAGCAAAATTATCTGGATATGACGTGAGATTGATAGTTAGATCACAATCTGAGATCCCTGAATCGATAAAAGGCTGTGAAAGGTATGTTTTGTCAGATACCAATGGAAACACACTTGACTATGCCTTAAAAGGTTGTGATAGTCTAGTTATAGCAACAGGTGCGAGGCCGTCTATCGATTTAACAGGTCCCGCAAAAGTAGATTATTTAAATATCAAAAAACAAGTTGAAAGCTGCAAGAGACAAAAGTTAAAAAGGGTTGTTCTTATTAGTTCACTTTGTGCAGGAAAATTAATACACCCTCTAAATTTATTTGGTCTCATACTCATATGGAAAAGATTAGGTGAAAGATCTTTACAGAAAAGTGGGCTTGATTGGACTGTCATTCGTCCTGGAGGTTTGAATGAGAATGAAACAAATTTAAAAAATCAGAACATATTATTTTCTGGTGAAAAAACTCAAGAAGAAGGCTCAATTCCAAGAAGGATGGTTGCAAGAGCATGTATAGAAGCCTTAAAAACAAAAGATTCAATCGAAAAAATCATCGAGGTTACTAGTAGCGAAGAGAATCCCAAAACAAATATGAGTAAAGCAATAAAGACGTTTAGTATTTGACTAAATAAACTTAAATTCACTATGAACACCAACGCAAAAATTGACGCGTTGCAGTTAATGCTTACTGATCTAAGAACAAGGAACGAATCAATAAGACATAAAGCTGCCTTCAGAGGATGCCAACCAGAATTTCAATCATTAGTTACGACACTTATTGATCAATTAGAAACTCAATTGAATGAAGAAAAACAAATTCACAGAGGAAAATCACATTTTAATGGATGAAAAAGAAAATCTTAACCCAACTCCAAGCAAGCCAAACCATATACATCATTCATAGAAACAGGAGGTTGAAAACCTCTATACATCCTGAAAGTTTCAGATTCAGATTTGAAACCTAGTGTTTCATATATTTCAGAAGCTGACTTGTTGAGGCCTGGAGCGTCGATAATTATCAATCCAGGATGGCTCTCAATTAGTTTCTTCAACAAAATTTTTAAAAGCTTTGGATTATCAGCCATTAAAGGACCAATTCTCCATCCATCTCCGTTTTGTAAAAGGCATGGTCTTATTCGACCAAAACCATGACATCGGTTTTCTTTATCAATAACTGCTATTACCTTTCCAGCTGGATGATTAAGCCAATTTGTTAGAAAATGAGGTCTAGGAGTTGTTTCTCTTTCTTCATCAAACTTCTCTACTGCATCTTGAGGTATTGAGGAGCCTTCAACAAAGCTGAAATCATTTAAATCATCATTCCAAGAGTTTTCCTCAAGTAATTTCCCATCACCCAACCATTGCCATCTAGTCGTTTTAGATGAAATCGTAAAGCCCCATTTTGAGTAATCAGTAATTCTCGCTGGAGCAGCCTCTAAACCAACACAAGGTAAATCACTTAAATGACTTAAAGCCTTTTTCCAAAGCTGCAGGCCAAAACCTCTACCTCTATACTTCTCAATTACTAAAAACAATCCAAGAAATCCGTAATTTTGATTGTATCGAACACCTGCAATACAGCCAATAGGATTATCATTCAACCAACCGACCCAAAGTCCCTGTTTATCTGTATTTTGATATATTCTTAAATCACCAACTCCTGGAGCGAAACCTTCTTTTCTGGATATTTCCGTAACAAAATCAATATCTTTATCACATAGAGGTTTAATCGAAAAAAGATTATTCATAACTTATCCTATTTTAATAATAAAAATTTAATAAACATAAATAATATATCTATAAATATGAGCAAAAAAACATCTAATTATAGGATACATAGATAATATATTAAAAAAAGTAAGTTATATCAGATCTCCTTTGTCTGAAAGATTTAAAAGTTCAGAATACCCTCCAATAAATTTATCATTTATAAATATTTGTGGAAAAGTAGAAACAGTAGTTCTATTAAGTATATTTATAAATTCCTCATCATTAGTAATTAGATAAGAATTATATTTTATATGAAAAGAATCAAGAAGTTTAAGTGCTCTTTGTGACCAAGGACAATCTGGAAGAACATAAATATCAATATTTAAAGAATTATATTTTGAGCTGCTAATAGATCTATTTTTAAGATTAGGAATAACGCCAATCAAAACATCTAATGATTTAAGAACAGTTGTTCCAGAAAGAAGGTGGCCACCAAATACGCTGCATTTTTCATCAGAAACACTTATGTGAACATGAGACTCTGTTGATCTTATATAACCACTTAAAGTAATTATCTCTAATTTCTTTTCAAAAATCGCAGGTTTATCATACGAAGGGCATTTGAATGAAGCTTTTGAGAGATCACCTACAGCGCTTATTAAAAATGATGTGGAGTTATGATATTTATGCAACTCATTCAATGAATCATAAACATCTACTCCTGAAGCAAAATTATAAAAATAATATTCCATAATATTAGTTTATTAGTAATTAAAACTTTAAATTATTCTTGATCTAATTTTCTTATAATAAATGCCATTGTGGCTAATGATAAGAAAAACATAAAGATTAGAAATGTAGTCATGGTTTTAATCTGCTAATTCTTAGTATAATATAATAGGCTCTAAATAAGCTATGCTTAAGAATTATTAAACAAACTTACCACATAAGATTTAAAATAAAATGAACAAGAAAATAATCAATTCAGAAAGATTTATTACTTGGCCAAGGATTATAAATGGACTTACAATTTCGAGGATATTGATTGGGTTACCTATAATTATTTCACTGAGGAATGGTCGAAATGATGTTTTTATTTTTTTAATTCTGTTAGCGGGTCTTACTGATTATCTTGACGGTTATTTTGCACGTAAATTTGATCATAAATCAGTTTTTGGCGCGAAGTTAGATCCTCTAGCAGATAAGATCCTTCTTATTGGTCCAATGATTTGGTTGGTCCATGAAAATCTAGTCCCCTTATGGTCTATCTGGTTAATAATATCGAGAGAACTATTGATAACTAGTTGGCGATCTGATAAAGCCTCAGGTGGTCCAGCCTCTATTCAGGGTAAGTATAAAACTACATTTCAATTTTTAAGTATGATTCTATTATTATGGCCAAAAAGTTGGGGTTCAGTTTATGCCATTTTTATTATTAATAAAATAGGCTATATATCATTCTGGATATCATTCATTCTTACTTTAAGTTCTGCTATAAAATATATATTCAATCAAAAAGAAAGTCATCAGAACTAAAATCGACTTGTTCATGATTTACTAATAAATAGTCATTCTGATAGCTGTCAATCAAACCATTTAACAAATCGAATTTAGGTTCCCAAGATAAATCTTTTTTTATTTTAGAAGTATCAGTAAAGAAATTAGTTAACCTCAAAGGAAAAAGTTTTCTTGCCTTAGGGTCAAGTTTTGAAGGATCAAAAGAACGTAATTTAAAATCAGTGACATTATTTCCAGTAGCTAAAATCGCTGTTTCAATTAACCCTTTAAAAGTTACAGCTTTGCTTCCTGAACAATTATAAATTTGGTTAATCGCTTTATCTGTTTCAAGAGATTTTGAAATAGCCTCGGCCAAATCAGAAACATGTCCCAATTGCGTGATGGTTTGACCATCAAGAGGAACAGGAATGGGTCGGCCATTAGTTATACGATCAAAAAACCATTTTTCAATAGGATTATAATTACCAGGTCCATAAATATATGTCGGACGAAAACTTGTAAAAGGAATACCTTCAGCCTTTAGCCACGATTCTGTTTTTGCTTTACCTATATGACGGCTTTGAAGGTCTATAGAACTCTCTTCACTAACAGGAAATAATTGTGTGTTGTCGTATACCCCTGCAGAACTTATGTAGATAAATCTAAAACTAGGAAGACCTGAAAATCTAAGAAGTCTTTGCGTATCTTCCAACTTGCGTCCAGAGCTATCAACAATAAGATCAAAAGAATTATCAGAAAGTTTTTTTAGATCCTCATCATTTGACCTGTCTCCCTTTATGTGAGTTATATTTTTTGGTACTGGTAAATTTCCACGTGTAAAAACAAATATCTCATGACCTTTTGATAGCAAACTCGAGACAAGAGCTTTTCCTACAAACCTTGTTCCACCGTAAAAAAGAACTTTCAAGATCCTTTATTAAAAAAATTATATTAAAGCCTATAGATAATCTCCAAGAGCTACATAAATGATGTTAGATGAATAGTAATAATTTTTTTCTTGATGGAAATCATACCTGCAATAGATCTACTGAATGGTAAATGTGTTCGACTTAATCAAGGAAATTATAATGAAGTTACGAAGTTCAATAGTGATCCAGTAAAACAAGCTCAGACTTGGGAAAGCCAGGGAGCAAAACGACTACATCTTGTAGATCTTGATGGTGCCAAGACAGGTGAGCCAATAAATGATCTAACAATAAAAGAGATAAAAAAATCCATTTCAATACCCATTCAACTTGGTGGTGGAATTAGGAGCATTGATCGTGCAAAAGAATTATTCGGCATTGGAATAGATAGAATAATTTTAGGGACAATTGCGATAGAGAACCCTGAGTTAGTTAAAGAACTATCTAAAAAATATCCAAAAAGAGTTGCAGTAGGGATTGATGCCAAAGAGGGAATAGTAGCTACTCGAGGCTGGTTAAAACAAAGTGAAATATCTTCTCTAGACTTAGCAAAACAACTTAACGATCTTGAATTAGCCGCAATCATATCAACTGACATTGCAACTGATGGCACTCTAAAAGGACCTAATGTTAAAGCCTTGAGAGAGATTGCTGAGATCAGTATTAATCCAATAATTGCCTCAGGAGGAATTGGGTCAATAGCTGATTTAATTTCCCTAGCAGATTTTGAGAATGAAGGTATTGAAGGAATAATCGTAGGCAGAGCTTTATATGACGGCTCAATAGATTTAGAAGAAGCGATATTAACTCTAAAAAATCTTCTTATTCAAGATTCATTTAATGATAAAGATAAATTTCTTGTCTAACATTTATAAACAGAAATGGGCTTTTGGATTTATGGAATAGGGCTGGAAGTATTTTTAAATCAAGTTATCTTAAAAAGGATAGGTTCTAGAATTCAACTTGATCGAAGAAAGACAAAAACAAATTTTAATGATAGCGCCTTCACTGTTAGGCGAATCATTGGCTTTGCAACTAACATCTCAGGATAATAATTTAGAAATAATCCTAGACAAAAAAGATATAAATGGGTTACCAAAACTTATTCTATTTTGCCTTGAAGAAGTAGAACTCTCAAACTCAATCAGACTAGAAATTCTTAAATTAAAAGAAAGATGGGATCAATCTCCTATTTTAATTGTAATACCAAAAAGTATTAAATTATCCTCTGCCGACTTGATGACCTTCGGTAGTGAAGGAGTTATTCAAGATCCTACTATTGAACTTTTAAGAGATACAATCAAAATTTTGCTTGGCGGGGGGAGAGTATTTAAAATTAATAATGAAATAAATTACAATGCCAACTCAATTCATAATTCATATGGATTAGGACATTGGTTATTAACTAGTGGCTTATCACAAATAAATAAAGATCTATACACGATTGATCAAATAATAGGTAAGAAATCAATAAATACATTTTATCTTTTCTTATTAATTGGTAGAAAAAGAGAACTATTATTAGCAAAGAAATTAATCATATGGTTATGGGGGCCGCTAGAGGTATTAATAGAGTCTCCAATTAAAAATACTAGTAATAAAAATATAAATCTAATTAAAAAATATAGTACTGATATAACAATAAAAAACATCTCCACCAATGAGTTATGGAAAGTAATTTATAAAAGGATAGATGACAGAATTCAAGTTGACCTTACAAATTCTACTGATGAACTGGCTGCTCTTTATTCATTAAATAAAAGCAAACGTATTAATCTCTTGAAAACTCTTCTGCAAGAATTTTCAATTATTATCAACAAACTTGATCAAAAAAATATTCGTGAAAAAGGTTTTGATGAGATTTTACAGTCAATTACTCCTGAGTTACATGCCAATACATTGCGCAATTTCATAGATTCGTATGATAGTCTAAAAAAGAATGGTGTTGATGTTTTTATTTCAGAATTTCTAGTACAAAATGCAGAACTTGGAATATTTGACGACGAACTACCTCCAATTACATTAATAATAGATCCAATAATAAATAATAAGCCGATTCTCATCGATGGAGAGTATTTATCAATAGAAGACCCTAGATCTATTATTCAATTGGAAACATTTATTCTAAATTGGATATTCAGGACAGCTGAAATAATTAGCGAAGAGATTATATCTTCATGTTCTGAATGGCCAGAACTACGTAAATATTTTCTAAATAAAGAATTAGTTTCAACAAGAGAATTAGAACGTAAAAGGAATCATATCAATACAAATAATCAACTTCAAAATCTATTCAAGAAACCAGTTAGATTGTACGAAAGCAAAAGATTATATTTTACAGTCAAAAAAAATAAAATTGAAAAGGTTTTCATCCTTGAACCTAGAGATGATGAATTGAAGAAATTAGACTGGGCCCAAAGACAAATAGCATTCGTAATAGAGTTAAGAGATGCTTTGGGGCCACAAGTACAGGCAATAATTCAATATTTAGGTGATTTAATAGTTCTAATCCTCACAAAAGTTGTTGGAAGATCTATAGGATTAATTGGTAGAGGTATTGCTCAAGGTATGGGGAGAAACCTATCCAAAGGATAATTTATTTATTAATAAATATAGCTAGATTCACTTTATGACTTTAGAATTTAAATAATCAGTACTTCATTGATCTTGATAAGAATATTCGCCTCTCTACTTATACTTCTTATTCTATTTGTTAATCCAGTATATTCTGCTAGAGATACTGATAGTTATGATGGAAATATATACCCAATTTATGCTGGTAACGGATCATTAGTTCCACCACCTAGCACATTAGCAGAATCATTAAAGAACGAAAGAACAAGTGTTTTAGTTTTCTATCTAGACGATAGTGCTACCAGTAAACAATTTGCACCTGTAGTTTCAGGTATTAAGTTATTGTGGAGCTCATCTATTGATTTAATCCCTCTATCAATTGATGAATTAGACAATGATGACCCAAAAACTTTTAAGGAACCTGGCTATTACTGGCATGGGACGATACCTCAGACAGTGATTCTTGACGGAAAAGGTAATATTCTCTTAGACAAAGAAGGACAGGTATCTTTCGAAGAAATTAATGATGCAATAACCATAGGAACAGGTCTAAAGAAACCTGATTTTGATTTAACAGTCAAAAGCTTTAACGAATACAATAGTGAACCTTCTAAAGATGGTTACACCAAACCTAGAGGCAGTTAAAATGTAAGAAAAGCACTAAAGATTTTAATTAAATTGTTAAATATTTCTATTAAAAAATGTTATTAAACTTTCTTCTCATCGTAATAATCACATTCTTATTGATTGAAATAAATCATTATTTTAGACAAGGTTCTCCATTAGTTCTACAGCCCATAAAATTTAGAAAAATCATACTAGATTCTAAGCATAAATATATTACTTTGGTTGAAATTAAAAACTTAAAAAAAAGAATGGAAGTTATGATTCCATCTTTTAATGTTAGTCCTCAGTTAATAGGTATATCTAAAAACGACATAATAACGATTCATACAAAGATCAAACCACTTCATCCAGATGAAGAAGAAGAAGAAGCAGAAAATGACTATTGGTCTGCATATATATTAAAGGGGGAAAAATCGACATTTATCGAAATTGAAATTGAATTTGAGATTAAAGATACAGCATTAGATAATATTAAATGTTTGTGGGTAGAAATAGAATGGGTCAATTACGGACCATTCGGTTCTCATACAAGATTTAACGGTTTTGCTTTGCCTAATTTTTTAGATACATCCCAAAAGAATTCTTCTAATACGAATTTAGTAGATCCAATTAGAACTCATATTCTTGGCAGTCTAGATGATCCCATTGGAATATTAAAATCCTACATGCCTAAAAATTCCTTGCCCACAGATATTCTGACAATTGGAGAGTCACCCTTAGCAATAATGCAAGGAAGATATATAGATTATAGGAACATAAATGCAAGTCTAATTTCAAAGTTAATTTGCAAAGGATTTCATCCGACTAGTAGTTTAGCCACTGCCTTTGGAATGCAATCTCTAATAAATATTTCTGGTCCAACAAGAGTAATAATTTCATGGTTAATCGGAGGAATACTTAAAATGTTTGGTGTTAGAGGTATGTTTTATCGTTTAGCAGGTGAGCAAGCAAGATTAATTGACGACATTACTGGTACAACTCCACCCTATGATAAAAGTATAGTTTTAGGACCAAAAGATACTCAATCTTTTTGTATTAAAGCCGCAAAAAAACTAAACGTTAATGTGGCTGTTGTAGACGTCAATGATCTAGGAAGAGTGAAAATAATAGCAACAAATAATTTTAATAATTTAGAAATGATTAAAAGAGCTCTAAACTCTAATCCAGCAGGTAATGCTAACCAACAAACACCCTTAGTACACATCAGATCAGATGAAATAAATTAAATGTCGCAAGAAAGTTGAAAATGCAATAAAATGATTAAATGAAAAATGATGAAGCATTACCTTCAGACTTGATAATTGAGCCACTTAAGCTCAATCATTTATCAATGCTTACATCAGATAATAATACTAAATACCTTGGGATATTTCAAATTCTATTATGCAAAAAATGGTTTTCATCTTTAGAGTCTAGTTTTACAAATTTCATTCCGACTCGGAACTCAACATGTTTAGTAGCAATAGAAAGAGGTAATGTAATTGCATATATTTTAGCGACTCCAATTAATCGCAGAGGGACTTGTTGGTCAATTTCAGAACCATACTTTATAGGAGAATCAATATCCTTTAGTCGTTATAATTTATTGCAGAATTTATTAAGGAAAGTTCTTTATGAAAGCAAAATTAATACCCAAAGTTTTCTAATTTCTATAAATACAAATGACAATCAAAGCTTATCAGTTATAAGACAATCTGGTTTTCAACCGATTAGAATAATAAAGTATTGGCAAAAGAATGAAGATATTAAATATAGCAAGAAAGAAGATAAAGATAATTTTATCTGGGAAAAACTAAATGAAGAGAATAGTCAACAGATTTGGAGAATTGAACAAGCTAGGGAGTCAATTAACTTTAGATCGATTTTTGATAGGCAGTGGCTTGATATTTATGAAAAGAGGAATACACTAACAGGTGTTATAAAATCCAAAGAAAATAATATTATCGCAGGATTAATACCATCAGTTTGCCCCCAAAGCAATTATTCATTAGAGTTAATAAGAGGATTAGCATTGGATGAAAGAATAAATACATCTATTCCACAAAGAATAAATAATATGAAAATATATAGAAAAAATTGTTATATAGAAACGACAAGTGAGGACAATAAGTTAAATGACATATTAATTAAAAGTAACTGGAAAATAACAGACGAGAAAGTCCTTTTGGGAAGAAGTGTTTGGAAAAGAAAAAATGGATATAAATTAAAATCAATCGAAGCTGATCTATTAAATAATCTCGTAGGTAATTTACAACAACAACCAGAATTACCTTCAACTATTCAAATTGGAAAAAACAAATGATTCAACCAAAACCCTGTTCAATATTAAGTCTTGATATAGGAAATAAAAGGATTGGTATTGCAGGTTGTGATCCACTTGGAATTTCGATAACACATCTCCCTGCAATTTTTAGAAATAGCTTTGAAGAAGACCTAAAAGAATTCGGGAAAATATGTTTTGAACGAAAAGTTGAAGGCCTTATTGTTGGGAATCCTCTTGATATGCACGGCAAGGAGACTAAGCAATCTATTCGATGTAAAAAATATGGTTCTAAATTAGCGAAATGTTTAAAACTTCCTTTGGCTTTTATCAATGAACATTGTTCAACCGTCGAGGCTAAACAAAAATTCTCTTTAAAAAATGACAAGACTGGAAAAATAGATAGTGCAGCTGCCGCTATACTTTTACAACAATGGCTTATAGAGGGACCTGATCTGGATGACTCAAATTAAATTTTGAATATGATGTAAAAACATAATCAAATAAATCCAGATACTGACTAATAAAAACTCAACTATGTCATCAACAAATAAAAACGACGAAGTACCTACCCTTTTAGTTAAAGATTCTCAAGGCTCAGATCTCTTATGTTTTCTTGAACAAGTAGTACCTCTAGAAGGTAATGAATATGCCCTTTTAACACCCGTAGATACACCTGTCTCTCTTTTCCAACTAATTGATGACCAAGATCCCAAGCTAATAGAAACAATTGAAAAAAATGAGCCAATTCTTGAAGTAGCTGATGTTGTCCTTCAAGAACATGATCTTAAACTTGTTCGCTCAGCTATCACACTTACAGTTTCAGGTGAATTAGATGAGCCTGAACCAGAAGAAATTGAAGAAGAAGACATTGATGAAGAGTCTGAGACTTACGAACTTCTTGTAAATTTTAGAGTTGATAATAATGAGTATGGTCTATACATTCCGCTAGACCCTTTCTTCATAGTCGGAAAGCTAGAGGATGGTGAAGTAAAGCTTGTTGAAGGTGAAGAGTTTGACAAGATACAATTAGGAATTGAAGCTGAACTTGAGGAAAGAGGATTATCAGAATAAATATAAAGGAATTACTTATTCCACGTTGGAAGGTAAACGATAAAATTTCAAAGATTTCGATAAATGATTTATTATCGAAAAATATTAAAGCATTAATACTTGATGTAGATGGAACATTAATATCAGGGAACAAGCCAGTAATATCAAGTGATATAAAAAATTGGATTTATAATTCAAAAAAATATTTTTATACTTACTTATTTAGCAATAATCCATCTAAAAGTAGAATAAAATTAATTGCTAATGAATTAGATTTAGAATTTACATACTCTGGTGGCAAACCAAGCAAAAGAAAGTTAAAGAAGATCCTAGATAAAATTCCTTATTCATCACATGAAGTAGCAATAATTGGTGATAGAGTTTTTACAGATATTCTTGTAGGCAATAGATTAGGAATGTATACAATATTGGTAGATTCAATCGATTATTATGGAAACAAAATTGAAAAAAACAACTTTCAATCCATAGAAAGATACATAGCAAGAATTATAACTGGAGACCTTTTATGACAACCTGGGTAATCAAGATTGGTACAAGCCTTTTGAGAGGAAATGATCAATATACAACTTTTGATATCATTAATAATTATTGTTCATATATATCAAAAGCTCAAAAAAATGGCGATAAAGTTATATTGGTATCTAGCGGTGCTGTAGGACTTGGATGTCATAAAATGAGCTTCAAGTCAAGACCTAAAGAAATTATCTCTTTACAAGCTTCAGCAGCAATAGGCCAACTTCATTTAATGGCTTTGTATGAAAAGGCTATGAGCCGTTATGGATATAAAGTTGCACAAATATTATTAACTAGGTTGGAGTTGGGCTCAAGAAACAGTTATAAATCTGCTTCACAAACATTAAAAAGATTGATCGAATGGGATGTTATACCAATAGTAAATGAAAATGATATAACCTCAGATGCAGAGTTAAAATACGGAGATAATGATACTTTGTCTGCATTAGTTGCAACAGCCATATCTGCAGATCAACTAATATTGTTAACTGATATTGATCATCTCTACTCTTCTGATCCCAAAACAAACAGTAAAGCGAAGCCAATCAAAGATATTAATAATTCAATAGAATTAAATAGATTAGAACTAGCTAATGAACAAACAACTTGGGGGACTGGAGGAATAAAAACAAAACTAACTGCTGCAAAGATAGCCACTGAAAGTGGGATAAAAGTTCAATTAGCAGATGGCAGCACTCCTGAAACTTTAGGAGAATTACTTGAAGGGAAAAGAATAGGTACAGTTTTCCATCCTCATCCGAATCCTATCGGTAATAGAAAAAGTTGGTTATCACATGCAATAAAGCCAGTAGGCGAAATACATTTAGACGATGGTGCTAGTGAAGCCATCAAAAATAAAGGCGCCTCGCTATTATTAGTTGGCGTAAAGAAAGTTAGAGGGAACTTTATTTCTAATCAACCTGTAAAAGTTATCAACAATAAAGGAGAAGAAATTGCTAAAGGAATTTGCTCTATGAGCAGTGATGCTATAAAAATAGGAATTAATTCAAAATCAGCGACAACAGGATCTCCCCTTGTGATTCATCGAGATGTTCTGGTTCTAACCAATGAATAACTCAGACAAAATACTAATTTCCTCTTCCCAACTTAAATCAAATCATGCAATTCAATGAAATTGTCGAAAAGCTTAAGCAAGGTCAATCTGGTGTTGTTGACTTTAAAATAAAAAACAATCCAGTTATCTTAACTGCAGCTTCTTTAGAAAAGGCTGAAGGAAATGAAATAAGTTTTCTAGACAATAATAGTCAATTAAATCTTAAGCATCTCATTAAAACCTCAAAGGCATCCGCTCTACTATTGCCAGCGAATGATGACTTTATTATTGAAATAGCAAAGCAAATATCAGTTGATTGGATACTACTAAAAGAGCCAAAGATTGCTTTTGCTGAAACACTAGAATTTCTTTATCCTGATGAAGTAGAAAAAGAAGGTATCCATAAAAGTGCGGTCATCGGAGAGAATGTAAAAATTGGCCCCGGAGTTTCAATCGGAGCTAATGTTTATATTGGAGATAATACAGAAATTGGAGCTGGGACTATTATTCATGCAGGTGTTGTTGTCTATAAAAAAGTAAGAATTGGTGCCAAAAATTTAATTCACGCAAATAGTGTTATTCATTCTGGATCAATAATTAGAGACGAATGTGTAATTAATGCGAATGCTGTTATTGGTGGTGAAGGTTTTGGATTCGTTCCCACATCACATGGATGGAAGAAAATGCCTCAAGTAGGAATAGTTATTTTAAAAAACAAAGTAGAAATTGGTAGTGGATCAACTATTGATAGGCCTTCAGTCGGAGAGACAATAATTGGTGAAGATACAAAAATTGATAACCTAGTTCAAATTGGTCATGGAGTAACTACCGGTAAAGGTTGCGCTATGGCTGCACAAGTAGGTATTGCAGGCGGTGCTCAGATAGGGAATGGAGTTATTCTTGCTGGACAGGTAGGTGTGAGTAATAAAGTCAAAATCGGCGATAGAGTGATAGCCAGTTCCAAGACAGGAATCGTATCAAATATTGAGGCAGGGAAAGTAATTAGCGGCTTCCCTGCTATTCCCAATAAACTATGGTTGAGATGCTCTGCTAATTTCAAAAAACTACCTGAGATAACAAAAGCAATTCGACAATTAGACCGCAGAAACTCCAGGTAATTTTTTCCCTTAATTAATAAGAACAAATGAAGTCTTACAAAATAACATTATTGCCAGGTGATGGGATTGGTCCAGAGATAACAAAAGTCACACATAAAATCCTTGACCTCGTCTCAAGGAAATTTGGCTTTGAAATCAAATTGAAAGAAATGCCTTTTGGTGGATCAGCTATAGATTCAGATGGGATTCCCTTCCCAGATAGAACTCTTCAAGAATGTAAGAACTCTGATGCTGTTTTGTTAGCGGCCATTGGAGACCCAAAGTATGACGAATTGCCCAGAGAGAAAAGACCTGAGACAGGTTTACTCAATCTCAGATCTTCTTTGGACCTTTTCGCAAATATAAGACCAGTAAAAATAATTCCATCCTTAACTAAAGCAAGTAGCTTGAAAGAAGAGTTTGTTAAAGAAGTTGATTTAGTAGTAGTTAGAGAACTTACCAGCGGTATTTACTTTGGAGAACCTAAAGGAAGAATAAAAACAGAAAAGGGAGAAAGAGCCTTTAATACGATGACATACACATCTGAGGAAGTTAAACGAATAGCCGAAATTGCTTTTAAATTAGCCAAACAAAGAGGTAAAAAAGTTTGCTCAGTTGATAAAGCTAATGTTTTAGATGTAAGTCAATTATGGAGAGAGGAAACAATATTCGTGTCCAATAAATACAAAGAAATAGAACTTACTCATCAATATGTAGATAACGCAGCAATGCAACTTGTTAGAAATCCAAGCCAATTTGATGTGATTCTTACAGGTAATTTATTTGGAGATATTCTTAGCGACATTGCAGCCATGCTGACAGGCTCAATTGGTATGCTTCCTTCTGCTTCATTGACAACTAATGGTCCAGGTGTTTTTGAACCTGTTCATGGTTCAGCTCCCGACATAGCAGGGAAAAATATAGCTAATCCAATAGCAATGATTTTATCTGCTTCAATGATGTTAAAAATTGCCTTTAATGAAACAGAAGCCGGGAATTTTATAGAAAATGCAATTAACGAGATCCTGACTGAGGGTTATAGAACTTCCGACTTAATGAGCAGTGGAACAGCGAAAAAGGTTGGTTGCTCCCAAATGGGGGAACTTTTAGCAGAAAAATTAAAATAATTAATTCACAAATTAAAAAAGTCTTTGAATAGATTCCCTTTGATGGTCAGTCGACCTGTAAAAATAAAAAGTCAATACATAAGCGTCGATGTCAAAGCTTCACCCAGTAGTAGCTGTAACTGGTTCATCCGGAGCAGGAACAAGCACCGTTAAAAGAGCTTTTGAGCATATATTTGCTCGTGAAAATATAGTTCCTGCAGTTGTGGAAGGAGATAGTTATCACCGTTTTGAGAGAATGCCTATGAAAAAGGCAATGTCTGAGGCACTTTCAAGAGGCGAAAACTTTTCTCATTTTGGACCAGAGGCAAATTTATTCGATAAATTAGAAGACCTTTTTAGTCAATATGGCAAAACTGGTGGGGGCCAGAAAAGATATTACTTGCATAGCACTGAAGAAGCAGAGGAACACAACACTCGCTTAGGAACAAAATTAGATCCAGGACAATTCACTCCCTGGGAAGATATTCCAACAGGAACAGACCTTTTGTTTTATGAGGGACTTCACGGTGGAGTAGTCGGACAAAATTATGACGTAGCTTCATTTGCTGATTTACTTGTAGGTGTAGTACCAATAACGAATTTAGAGTGGATACAAAAAATCCATCGAGATAACGCAGAACGAGGATATTCAGCCGAAACGATCGTTGATACTATTCTTAGAAGAATGCCTGATTACATTAATCACATATGTCCCCAATTTAGTCGAACAGATATTAACTTCCAGAGAGTACCGACAATTGATACTTCAAACCCGTTTATTTGCAGAAACATTCCAACACCTGATGAAAGCTTTGTAATTATCCATTTTAGAAAAGGTTCAAGAGAAAAATGGGGAATAGACTTCCAGTACTTATTAGGAATGATACACGATTCATTCATGTCAAGTCCTACAAGTATTTGTGTCAACGGAGGGAAAATGGGATTTGCTATGGAACTTATTCTTACTCCTATTATTCATAAAATGATAGAAGAGAAAAAAGCTGCAGGATAATAAAATAAATAAAAGACAATTAAATATATTAATAATAGAAGGAATTAATAACTAATGGCGATTATCATATCCTTTAGTTTTATACTTTTATACATCTTAACTATTATATCCAAAGAAGATATAAACACAATGCTAATAAGTGAAAATAAATTAATATTATTAGCTATTTTAGGTATTCTTTATTTGATATTACTAGGTTCATCAAACGAAAAAATAGACATTAAAAATTTAATAATAAATAATTCTTTTTCAATGATTATTATCTTTGTATTAATGTATTCAATAAGTTATATAAGTTATAAGATTTTTGGAATAAATTCATTAGGGATGGGTGACATAAAACTCTCTTCTATTAGCACAATATGGCTTGGTATTGAACTGAGCTTTTTATCATTATGCATTTCATTTCTACTATCAGCTATATATAGTTTAAATGGAAAACTTACTAAAAAATTTACACCATTCCAACAATATCCATTTGCACCATTTCTATCAATTGGGATATTTTGTTCATGGATTATAGATAAGATTCAAACTTTCTAATCCCTTTATAGGGACTCAAGGTATTAAATTAAATTCAATCACAAAATAGCAGTGTCATTATTCGACTGGTTTGCTGACAGAAGGAAAGGCCAATTCGTTGGCAAAGTCACCCAGGAATCTGAAGAAAGTGATGGACTATGGGAAAAATGCCCCGAATGTGGACAAGTGGTTTATAGAAAAGATTTAATAGACAACTGTAGTGTTTGTAGTAATTGTGGGCATCACAATCGAATAGATAGCAAAGAGAGAATAAGACTAATTACTGATCCAAATACATTCAAATCAATCAATAATCATATAACCCCAGTTGATCCTTTGGGGTTTAAAGATCGACGAGCTTACGCAGATAGGCTAAGAGAAAGTCAAGCCAGCACTGGGCTTAAAGATGGAGTATTAACAGGTACATGCCAAGTAAATTCTATTCCTATGGCATTAGCCGTAATGGATTTCAGATTCATGGGTGGCTCAATGGGATCTGTTGTAGGAGAGAAGATCACACGGCTTATCGAACACTCAACCAAAGAAAAGTTGCCATTACTAATTGTTTGCGCATCGGGCGGCGCACGAATGCAAGAAGGTATGTTAAGCCTTATGCAAATGGCAAAAATTTCTGGAGCGCTTGAACGACATAGAGATGCTCAATTGCTCTATATGCCTTTACTTACGCATCCCACGACTGGAGGAGTGACTGCAAGTTTTGCCATGCTTGGAGATTTGATTCTTGCAGAACCCAAAGCACTCATTGGATTTGCAGGGAGAAGAGTAATTGAACAAACACTGAGAGAAAAACTACCTGATAATTTCCAAACAGCAGAATATCTTCAAGATCATGGCTTCGTAGATACCATCGTACCTAGAACCGAACTTAAAGAAACTTTGTCAAAGATACTCCGATTGCACAAAAAACAAGGAGTAAAGTTACAAGCCAATGCTTAAAATAAATCATAATATAAAAAATAAATTTGATCACCTATTTAACATATTGGTACTAATAATAATAATTTTATTCAATAGAACTAATATAGTATATGGAGCCAATATAAATTGGATTGAAGTTAGCAAAACACCTTCAGGAATTCAATATTTAGACAGAGATAGTTTATATAGGAAAGAGAAAGGAATAATAGAAGTAACAACAAAATACATAAAAGTCGATACTAAAACTTCAAAGGAAATCGAGGAGAATATTTATACAATGAAAATCAATTGTTTAACTAATAAATTCAAAGATATTTCAGTTAATGGTAAAAAGAATTTAACCGCAAAATGGGAAGACCCAAATGGGGATAAACTATTAGATGATGTGATTTCAGATAGCTGCGAAAATGCTTAAAATCATTAATTATTTAAAATAATGTTCAATGCAGATCAACCGCTCCGCATAGCAATTGCAGGACTAGGTTTCGGTGAAAGTGTACATATTCCGGCATCATTGTCTAATGAGAATATTAAGCTTGTGGGACTGTGGCATCCTCGGCCTGCGAGGCTAAAAGATGCCTGCAATAAGTACAATCTTCGTGCTTACGAGACGTGGGAAGATTTAATCAATGATTCTAAAATAGATGGAATAATCATAGCTACTCCGCCAGCACCCAGATATGAACTGGCATTGAAGGCAATTAAAGCAGGCAAACATCTTTTACTAGAAAAGCCAACTAGCTTAAATTCTGAAGAGGTAAAAGAGCTTCAAAGAAATGCCCTTCAAAGAAATTTAAAAATAGCAGTCGATTATGAATATCGAGCAGTTCCGCTATTCATGCAAGCAAAGAAGATAATCAATGAGAAAAAACTAGATGAACCATATTTTGTAAAACTTGATTGGCTAATGAGTAGCAGAGCTAATCCAGATAGGCCATGGAATTGGTATTCAGATGAAAATTTAGGTGGAGGGGTCTTGGGAGCTTTAGGAACTCATGCTTTTGACATGATTCATTGGCTGATTGGTCCAATGCATTCTTTGAGCGCAATAAATGCAACTTCAATTAAAGAAAGATATTGTCAACAATCAAAAACCACTAAAACAGTTACAAGTGAAGATGTAAGTATTTCTCAAATACAAATAAAAAGTATTCACAACAATTTAATTCCATGTCAAGTAAATCTTTCTGCGGTCACCAAACAAAGCAAAGGGTTTAGTCTGGAAATCTATGGCAAAAATGGAACGCTAATTCTTAGTAGCGACAACCAAAAGGATTATGTCCATGGATTTAGTTTATGGTTCTCTGAAAAAAATGGTGTTCTTAAAAATATTCAACTAGATTCAGATCTTTCTTTTTCAAAGATTTGGACAGATGGACGAATTGCACCAGTAGCAAGAATCCAAAACTGGTGGGCTCAAAGCATAAAAGATGGCACTCCTTTAATCCCTGGCTTAGCTGAGGGATTAGCCAGCCAAATAGTGTGCGAAAAGGTAAAGGAATCAAATTCAATAGGAATGAAGCTTGAAATCAATTAAAAAAATTCAATATAAAAATAAAAAAAAGTTTTTAGGTGTAATAAGCCACAAAAAGGGCCTTTGATATGGAATAATCTTAAGGAAATTTTTGTTGCATAAATGGCACTCTCGTACTACGCAGAAGAACTAAAGAAAACAGCAAGTGCCATAGCCCAGCCAGGCAAAGGGATTCTTGCTGTTGATGAATCAACGAAAACAGTAGGTAAAAGGCTTGCTTCAATAGGTGTTGAGAACACTGAAGACAACAGAAAAGCATATAGAGGTATGCTTTTCACAACAGAAGGTCTTGGGAACTTCATAAGTGGAGCAATTCTTTTTGAAGAAACTCTTTTCCAGAACCATCCAGATGGTGAGCCAATGGTTAAAAAGCTAGAGAAGCTAGGAATAATCCCAGGAATCAAAGTTGATAAAGGTTTAAGACCATTAGCTGGTGGACATGATGTAGAAACTTTTTGTTCAGGCTTAGACGGTCTTGTTGAAAGAGCTGCTGATTATTACGAGCAAGGTGCAAGATTTGCAAAGTGGAGAGCAGTGCTTCAAATAACCGATGATGGTTGTCCTTCTAAACTTTCTATAAGAGAAAATGCATGGGGTTTAGCAAGATACGCTAGATCAGTAC
Source organism: Prochlorococcus sp. AG-402-A21 (assembly GCA_003279655.1). GTDB lineage: Bacteria > Cyanobacteriota > Cyanobacteriia > PCC-6307 > Cyanobiaceae > Prochlorococcus_B. Next base: position 86,224 of record QCHI01000004.1, read on the forward strand.
AAGAATCTGGCTTGGTTCCAATTATTGAACCAGAAATCCTCATGGATGGTTCACATTCAATTGAAAAGACAGCAGCTGTTCAAGAAGAAGTAATTAAAGAAGTTTATTTAGCTTGCCAGGTAAACGGTGTACTTCTAGAAGGAACTCTTCTAAAGCCATCCATGACAGTACAAGGTGCTGACAGCTCAACAAAAGCTGATCCACAGCAAGTTGCTGAAATGACAATCCGTACAATGGAACGCTGTGTACCAGCGAGTGTCCCTGGTATTACTTTCCTTTCAGGTGGCTTGAGCGAAGAGGCTGCATCAGTTTATTTAAATCTGATGAATAAGATCGACAGAAAGGCTAAGTGGAATGTTTCATTCTCATATGGTCGCGCTTTACAGCATTCATGTTTAAAAGCATGGAAAGGCTCAAACACTGCTGATGGACAAAAAGCACTTATCGCCAGAGCTCAAGCAAACTCTGAGGCATCAAAAGGATTGTATGTCGCTGGTTCTCAGCCTTCTTCTGATGAGCAACTATTTGTAGCTGGATACAAGTACTAAACTAAAAAAGCTAAATAAAAGCTGCTATCTCTAGTTTTGATAGCAGCTTTTTTAATGCCTTGATTTGTAAATTCAAGAAAGAAGTGAACTAAGAATTGATTTACCATCAATATCCCCTAAAGCATCATCACAAGCTCTTTCAGGATGTGGCATCATCCCCAAAACATTTCCGTTTTTATTTGTGATTCCAGCAATATCGTGTACTGATCCATTTGGATTATCTGAGTATCTAAGAGCAACCGAATCATCATCCTGCAATTCTTTTAAAACGTCAGTGCTACATTGATATCTTCCTTCTCCATGAGCGATAGGTAGTGAAATTGAATCATTTTTTTTATAATTTTTCATCCAAGATGATTTTGTACTTTCAATAGATAAATTTGCTCTATCGCAAATAAAATGAAGATTCTTATTTCTTGTCAAAGCTCCTTTCAAAAGACCAAGTTCAGTAAGTATTTGAAACCCATTACAAATACCGAGAACTTTTCCACCTTTATCAACAAAAGATATTAAAGAATTTAAAACAGGTGCAAATCTTGCTATTGCTCCACAACGTAAATAATCGCCATAACTAAATCCCCCTGGTATGACAATTGCATCATAACCATTTAAATCAGTAGTTTCATGCCATAGAAAACTTGTAGGAATTCCTAGGCATCCTTCAGTAGCCCACCTGACATCCCTATCGCAGTTCGATCCAGGGAAAACAATAATTCCGATAGTCATTTTTTTAGTTTGTAAGTGCTTTCTGTTCGTCCTTAAATTCCAAAGTCCAATCCTCAATTACGGGGTTTGCAAGCAATCGATCACTCATTAACTCAATCTTCGATCGAGCATCCTCCTTATTTGCAGCTTCAATCTCAAGTTCAATAGATTTACCAATTCTTAAATGTGTAACTCCATCTATTCCTAATCTCTTAGTAGCTGACCTAGTAGCCTCTCCCGCAGGATCCAAAACAGAAGGCCTTAAATGAACAAAAACTCTTGCTTTAAATAAAGACACTTTTAAAAATCAATGGAATTTTCCTTTTCCTTGGTTAACCCAAGTAAGAAGGTTACAAAATTATTCTAGATAATATTTAACAAATTTCTAAATGATATTTTCTCTTTTTTCACTTATTAGTCCTTTACCTAAGCATGTGAGACAAGTGTGATAACAGTTTGGGCTAGATTTCATATAACCATTACCTCCACATTTACTACAGGTCTTCATATTCAAAGTTTTAGAAATACTCTGAACTTTATTTTCATCTGTAGTTGAAACTGCGTGACTCACGACAAAAAGTCCGATTAGAAACTATTAGTAAAAGACGTAAGAGAATTATCTCTTAACTCACAAAGAATCGCGGATAAAAACAAAAAAACAACCTATTTTTAATATAAATATAATAATTTGAACAAATAAATTAAAAAGAGCATTCAAAAGCTTTTTCAACTCCGCATTTCAGGCTCAAAGAGACTAAATCGAGCCCCGCCTTTGCAGGTTTCCAAGAATCATCATCATTCACGTCCTCAAACCATGAATTAAATCTAGATCCAACCATTTGAATCTGAAGAGGCAAAGCTTTACCTTCTATCCAGCATCTACCTTTTATACGAAGAATTTGATATTCCGGAACAAGTTTTACAAGTATATCTCTCAATACATC